>NZ_JBAGJD010000003.1:0-740933 GCF_036864815.1 Paenibacillus sp. A14 | reverse complement strand
GTCTGTACAATTCTACGATAACTGGGGTCTCCTTTTTTTGTAAATTATTCTTCTTACTTTTTATGTCATTTTTTTTGCAAGATTACTGCCTTAACAGCCTGTTTATGCGAAAATAAGCGCCGTGGCGGCCGTTAGCTATGGGAAATCGGCGTTTTCAGGACAAATAACGGCTGTGGCAACCGTTAGCGTCAATTTTCGTCTTTCTTGCAAGGCTGCTCATGCGACGGCGGTTAGGGAAATGGGGCACGCCGGATCCAACTCGCCACACCGAGGCGACAAGTTACAAAATAGGCAGCACCCTGTCAGGTTTGATGCAACTTCAACTTCAGTGCCCAAAAAGCTGTTATATAGTCAAATTAAAGAATTAGCAATAATCATGAGTATCGGCTGCGATCGGAAGAACCTTTCACATGGCCTTACAAGCAAATCAATAGTTACCTGATCGCAATAATTTGCCGCAAGTCCCGGGAATCTCCGTACAGCTTCGTCTCTGCCGCGTTCATTTGCGCGGATCCGTCCCCGTCCAGGAAGATGCCTTCCTTGGCGCTGCCGGGGGCGATTTCCTCCTGTACCGCTTCCCGGAAGGCAGCGGCGGTGCATAGGTCCGGGGTGACGATCAACCATAGCGTCCCCGTCCCGTGATAAACGAGACCGGAGCGGAGCCGCTTCTCGTCCGGGTTCGGCAAATGCTCCCGCTGCATGGCCGCCTCCCAGCCGGCTTCGTCCCCCAGGTTCATGCTGACCCCGCCTTGAGCCAAATACCGGCTACGGTCCCTCACCCGGATTTCATCGGCCGAGGAGACAACCTGCACCGAGAAGGCGCCGGCGGCTTCATCCCAGACGAGCGTTCCGCGCGGATACTTCTCGTTAAACCAGCCGGAGCCGTACGCTCCGGCCGGGCCGCTGACCGGCTTGTCGCCGTTCACGGCAATCGATAAGACGGCTTCCCGATAAAAGAAGCCGCCATTGATGCCGTACACGCGGTAGCTGCCCAGCGGCCGGTCGGCGGCCCGAAGCTCCACACGCTCCGGGGACACCGCCATCGCATGAAGCTTGACGCCGTTGTCCGCCCGTGTCTCCTGGTAGACGTAATGGTGCGGGAGAATAAACCGGCTGCCCCAATATTGCATCAGCAGAACGGCCAGGAAGAGAAGGGCGGCCGAACCGAGGGCCGCTCCCCATCGCTTAAGGTCAGTCGGCCACATAGGCGGCAAGCAGCTTCGCGGTATTGACGATCGCCTGCTTATGCGTTCTTTCCATGGCGTGGGAAGCATGAACGCCGGGGCCGATCAACGCGGCCCGGATGTTGTGCCCGCCGCGCAGGGCGGCGGAGGCGTCCGATCCGTAATGCGGATAAATATCGACCGCATATGGGATATTCAGCTCCTTGGCCAGCCCGATCAGTGTTCCGGTCATCTCGTAATCGTACGGACCGGAGGAGTCTTTGGCGCAAATAGAGACATCGGTCTCCTTGCAGCCAAGGTTGTCGCCCATGGCGCCCATGTCGACGGCGATCATCTCGTTTACGCCTTCCGGAATCCAAGCGGCGCCGTGCCCGACTTCCTCATAGTTGGAAATGAGGAAGACCAGATCATGCCGCGGCGTCCAGCCCTCCCGCACGCTCGATTCCAGCAGGCCGAACAGCGCGGCGACGCTCGCTTTGTCGTCCAGGTGGCGTGATTTCACGTAACCGCTTGGCGTAATAACAGCCCGGGCATCAAAGGAAATGAAATCCCCTACCGATATCCCCAGCTTCAGGACGTCCTCCCTGGATTCGACCAGCTCGTCGATCCGCACTTCCATGTTTTTCTCTTCCCGTTTGAAATCCCGGGCATCGGAGTATACGTGCACGGAAGGGTGGGAGGTCAGGATCGTTCCTGTATAAACCTTTCCTCCGCGCGTATGGATTTGACAGTACTCGTTTTCGATGCTCGCCATCATGAAGCCGCCGACGGAGGTAATGGCCAGCGTCCCGTTGGCATTGACGGCGCGAACCATGGCGCCGAGCGTGTCCACATGGGCGCTCAAGGCGATCGTCCGCGAAGAATCCTTCCCTTTCAGACTCAACAAGGCTCCGCCTTTTTCGTTTTGGGAGAAGGCGATGCCCAGTTTGTCCGCTTCCGAGCGGATCAGTTTCATGATGTCATGGGTAAATCCGCTGGGGCTCGGGGTATCGAGCAGCCGCTTCAGCAGGTCCAGAATATAGGACTCGTTCGGTTGAATTTGCATGAGTAAACCTCCATGAATTATTGAGGGCCATCCGTTTTAGCGGATGGCGAGTCTTCCTGCTTTTCGTCAGGGGCCACGGGCTCGGGAAAAACATAACCCGTAGCCTCTTGAATATGTACAAGCTTGGCGTTGAGGATTTTAATTTCCTTTTGCAGCCGATAACTGCGATAGATTCCGAAGGCCCCGACGATGATGCCGCCGAGCAGCGTGGAACCTAAGATCAGCAAAATCAAAGGCAGACTGAATGAGCCGAACAGCAGATTGACCGGCACGGGATCGACATTGATTACGGCAAAGACAGCCGTGATCAGCGCAAACACCATACCCAGGATCAAAGACCATTGAATTTTCATGAGGATGCACCTCCTTCTACTAGACAGTATAAAATCCCCTGCCCGCAAGGAGCAAGGGATTCCCTGAAAATGCACTTCTTATTTCGTCAACTTCTCCATCTGTTCGATAATGTCCTCAAATACGCTCATCGCTTCGCGGATCGGCTCCGGCGAGGACATATCCACGCCCGCCTTGCGCAGGATGTTGATCGAGAAGTCGCTGCCGCCGCTTTTCAGGAAGCCGAGGTAGCGATCGACCGCCGGCTGCCCCTCCTCGAGGATTTGCTTCGAGAAGCTGGTGGCCGCGGAGAAGCCCGTAGCATATTTGTACACGTAAAAACTGGTGTAAAAATGCGGAATCCGGGCCCATTCCATTTCGATGTCCCGGTCCACGTTCATCTCCGGTCCGTGATATTTCACGTTGAGATCGTAATAGATCGACGAGAGCTCCTGCGGGGTCAAGGATTCACCGGCCTCGGCCCGCTCGTGGATGATCTTCTCGAATTCGGCGAACATCGTTTGACGGAACACGGTCGTCCGGAACTGGTCCGCATAGTAGGTGAGCAGGTACATTTTTTGCTTCGGATCGGTCGCATGCTTCAGCAGGTAATCCATCAACAGCGCTTCATTCGTGGTCGAGGCAACCTCGGCCAGGAAGATGGTGTACTGGGCATCCCGGTATTTTAAGGCTTCATCGGAAAAATAACTATGCAGCGCATGCCCCATCTCGTGAGCGAGAGTGAACATGCTGTTCAGGTTGTCTTTGTGATTCAGCAGTACATAAGGGTGAGTTCCGTATGCGCCCCAACTGTAGGCGCCGGTCCGTTTGCCTTCGTTCTCGTAGACATCGATCCAGCGTTTGTTAAAACCGCTCTGCAGCACGCTCAAATAATTCTCGCCGAGCGGCTTCAACCCTTCTTCAACCATGTGCTTGGCATCTTCATAGGAGATGTCCCATTTATATTCTTCCACCAGCGGCGCGAACAGGTCGTACATATGAAGTTCGTCAACCCCGAGCAGCTTCTTGCGCAGCTTCATATAGCGGTGAAGCAGCGGAAGACTCTCATGAATCGTATCGATCAGGTTGGTATAAACTTCTTTCGGAATATTGTCGCCGTAAAGGGACATTTCCAGAACGGAAGGATATTTCCGTACCTTGGCGTAAAACATGTTCTTGTTCACGTTGGCGTTCAACGTAGCCGCGATGGTGTTCTTTTGTTTGCCGTAGGTTTCGTAGACCGCTTTAAAAGCCCGGCGCCGGACGTCACGGTTCGGGTTCTCCAAAAATTGAATATAGCTGCCGTGGGTCAGCTCGACTTCATTCCCGTTTTCGTCCTCAATCTTCGGAAACTTTATGTCCGCGTTATTGATCATGCCGAAAATATGCTGCGGAGCTTGCGACAAATTGCCGACCTGAGCGAGCAGGGCTTCCTCCGTTTTGCTTAGGACATGGGCTTTCTCCCGCTTGATTTCCTGCAGCGTGAATTTATAATCGGCCAAATCCGGGTTCTTGATCAGCGCATCCAATTCGCTCTCGGGGAGCGACAAAATTTCCGGCGTAATGAAGGATAATGCTTCGCTGACTTCCACGTTCAGCTTCTTGGCTTTTTGAGTCAACGCCTGGTATGTAGGGTTTGTGGTGTCCTGATCGTGATTCAGGTGAGCGTAGACATAAAGGCGCTCCAGACTTTCGGAAATTTCGTCCTCCAGAGCGAAAACGGCTTTGATCTTCTCGGGACTGTCCAGCTTGCCCTCATAGTCGGCAGCTTTTTTCTTAAGTTCTTTTAAGGCTTCATAAGATTGGTCCCAGGCCTTTTGGTCGGGAAACATGTCTTCCAGTTTCCAGGTATTTTCCATTTTTACTTCGGAACGTTTTGGTAATGTGCTCATTGGAATCCTCCTTTGGTTTGGGTAAGCTGAGGCGTTTGCCGCCGATTGCGCCGGGGCTGCGCTGCCGGGCAAGCCCGCGGCCGTGAGGCTGGCGGCCAGCAGGAGGGAGAGAAGGCGATATTTTTTCATAGAAACAGGAACCTCCCTAATTCTAGAGACATTTCCCTATCATGCCCTCTGCCGGCCGCCGTTATTAATATTTAAGTGCCCATGGTGAATAAACTGTAGATCATCAGAATAAACGCCGCCGCGATCATGATGACCGCGGTTAAGGCGAACCCGCGCCTAAACCGGGGCGGGATATTGTTTTTGCTCAAAATCAGCACGACGCCCAACGCAAAAGCGCAGACAATAAAAATAAAGAGATTGGAATTATCCATGTATTGACTCCATTCAAACAATTTAGGGCGGTCTGTCCCGTCTTACCGGGGCCCGGCCATTAAACCTGTTTAAAGGCGTTCATGATGTCACGCCATTCTTCTTCCCGATCCGTGAAATCCTCTTTAGGGAAACGGTTTTGCGCCCATTGCATTAACGCGGGACGGCTCAAAAACGTATGGGATTCCTCGCCCCACTGGTCCGAGATTTCCCGGAGTATGATGTATTTTCCCTGAACTTCTACGGTCATCATATTCCATTTGTCTTTTTTATATATTTCGTGTTTTTTGATCATGATAACGACTCCGTTCTTTGGCGGTTAGACTGCCTATTTCATGGAAATATTTTTATGTAAAATGATACCTCAGGCCATGCAGGAAAGCAAACGATACCGCTATCCTTGGAGAATAAATATGCGTGAAACTTCACCGAAAATGACACGTTGCAATGTGTGGGGGCATAGAGTATAATATGGGTATTCGTCAATGATGACGATTATTTTTAGGAGGTTGTTCATTTGAAAGGTACAGTTAAATGGTTTAACGCAGAAAAAGGCTATGGCTTCATCCAAGTTGAAGGCGGCGAAGACGTATTCGTTCATTTCTCCGCAATTCAAGGAGAAGGTTTCAAAACTCTAGAAGAAGGCCAAGCTGTTGAGTTCGAAATCACCGACGGCAACCGTGGTCCTCAAGCTGCTAACGTAATCAAATTATAAGCTCAATTCCGGTCTGCCGGATCACTTATAAAGTTTGGTTCCAAGCACGATAATGAAAGGCACAGCTCTATATGGGCTGTGTCTTTTTTTGAATATGCCCGGCATGTACGGTAGTGTAAGAGAACAGGGGTTAGCCCTCCTCCTGCTTGATTATAATTGTTGTAATCTGAAAAAATACATAACTTCATTAAGAATTGGTGACAGGCTGCTGTCACTGATCTTTTGTTAAGCTGGTAACAAACCGGGAGGGAATCATTGAGATGAAGCGGATGGACCGGATGATGGCGATTATGATGGCGCTGCAGCAGCGAGCGGAGACAGCCCAGTCTCTTGCCGACAAGCTGGAGGTTTCCAAGCGGACTGTGCTGCGGGACATGCAGGCCCTGTCGGAAATGGGGGTGCCCCTGTATGCCATTTCCGGCCCGGGCGGCGGCTACCGGCTGATGGAGGGCTACCGTCTGGCACCGCTGCAGTTGACCTCGGACGAGGCACTGACCTTGTTGATGGCGCTGGACGGGATGGCCAAGTACAGCGATGGTCCGCTCCGGCAGGCGCGTTGGACGGCGGCCGACAAAATCCGTTCGGCGCTGCCGGAAGGGACGCTGGGCGAGGTTACCCCGTGGCTCGCGCATATCGGGCTGGAGGTGCCGGACCGCCGGAGCAGGACGCCGCACTTGGACACCCTGTTCCGGCATGCGGCGGAGGGAAGCTGGGTCCGGGCAATGTACCGGTCCCAGCGGTACCGCCGGGAGCTGCACCTCCGTCCGGTCCGCGTCTATGCGGCCCACGGCTTCTGGTACTGCGAGGCCGAATCGCCGCTTCACGGAGAGCGGCGCACGTTTCGCGTGGACCGGTTCGAGGAGGTGTGCACGGCGGAGCCTCCGGAAGCGGCGGAGGCCACTGGGACGCGGGGGGCGTCTGGCAGCGCGGCGGAGGCCCGGGCGAAACGTTCGGCAGATGCGCCGGCAGACTCCGACGGCGCTTCCCTCTCAACTGCCGCGGACCCGGCTCCGATTCCCGTAGCCGCCCGGCTGACTTACCGCGGAGCGCTGCTTGCGGAGCAGGATCCCGATATCGGGCACCTCGTCAAGCAGGCGGACGATGAGGTTTGGGAACTGGCTTTCGCATGTCCGGCCTCGGAGTGGGATTGGGCGGTCTCGTTTTTTTATGGAATGGGGCTGGATGCCGAGGTCTTGGAGCCCGCCGCGTTGCGCATCGCCCTGAGAGAGCGGGCGCAATCCGTTGCGGCCAGATATGCCCAGGCCGCGGATGCCCCTCAACATTAACCGATGGAGGCGATCTCTTAATGAACGGATTAACTACGGATGTATTGGAACGAGGCGGGGAGTTTATTTACCGCCATGCCCGTTTGCTGGACCGGATGCGGTATGCCTATGATTTTGAAAACGGAACCAAAGAGCAGGTGCTCGGCGCCTTAAGGCCTTACCAGAACAGGGATGGCGGCTTTGGAAATGGTCTGGAACCGGATATGCGCTGCCCGGACAGTCAACCGGTGACGACGGAAACCGCCTTGATGGTCATACGGGAAGTCAACGGCTGGAACAGCGAACTGATGGACGGCATTCTAAAGTATTTAAAAGAATTGACGCTGGAGGGCGGGGGTTTCCCGCGAGCGACGACGGCCGTCAACGCCTATCCGCACGCGCCTTGGTGGACGACGGAGAAAGACGGCGTTCCGTCGTTGAACCCGACCGGAAGCATTCTAGGGATGCTAATGTCTCAGCGGGTGAGAATCGACTTTTTTGAGGAAGACTGGTTCCGGTCTAGCGTCGAATACGTATGGCGAAGCCTGGAACGGTCGCTGCCCGGCGATTATCATGACGCAGCCCAGTGGATCGCGTTTCTGGAGCATGTGCCTGATCCGGAAGGCCGGGGAGCCGATTGCCGCAAGCGTCTGGATGAATGGCTTACGGGACCCCAAGGCATCGAAAAGGATCCGCACGCCCAGGGCTACGTTCATAAGGTGCTCGATTATGCGCCGGCTCCCGGATCCTATGTTTCCCGTTTGATTTCGTCCGAGGAGATTACGCTCCATTTGAACTGGCTGGTTGGGGAGCAGCAAGAAGACGGCGGGTGGAATATCAGCTTTCCGGCGGTCAGCCCGGCGGGAGAGCAGGAGTGGCGCGGCTGGTTGACGGTGCAAAATCTGAAGACCCTCAGAGCGTACGGGGTTATTTAATTCCGCTGCCGGGCGTTGATACTGGACATAGGCGTATAAGCGAAGGTTTAACGGGAGAACATCCCCTTAATAGTCGAAAGCGCAGCAAACAGGCTTACTTCCCTTCCGGGGAGTAAGCCTGTTGGTCTTTCCGAAGCCGTTACTGTGCCTTCTCTTCTGCTTTCGTGTTGCTCGTCCGGGAAACGCCCTCCCCCGCCGCCCGCACCCGCGGCCCCCGGTAGAAATATCGGCTCGCAAAGCCGATGCCGGCCAGCAAGGCGAACGCCATGGCGACGAGGTAGAAGTTGTGCCGCCCGAACTGCTCGAAGAGGACGCCGCCGAACGTACCGCTCAGCAGTCCGGAGGCGCTCGACCAGGCGATGGTGAACAGCGCCATTCCCGTCGCGCGGTAATGGTCGGGGATCAGCCGGGTCAACATCCGGATGGAGGTGACGTAAAACACCCCGAAGGAAAGGCTGTGCATCAGTTGGATGGCGATGATCGCCCCGGCCGAATCCGCCGCGCTGACCAGAAAGAAACGGGCGGCAAAGATCAGGCTGGCGAAAACGAGGAGCGGGAGCTCCTTGATTTTTTCACCGTAAAGGCTGAGCAGAATGAAGATCGGGATCTCCGACAAGGAGGAGGCGAGCTGCGACCAGCCGATCAATTTTTCACTGGCGCCGAGCTGGTTTAAGGTCACCGTCAGGAAAGCATCGTTCATCCGCACGGCGATGGCCAGGGAAAACACGCAGCCGAAAAACCAAAGCAGCTCCTTCTGTTTCAAAATGCCCCAGATCCCGGACATATCCATTTTTGCGACCGGGCTGTCCTGGTCCTTGATGAATAACGTGATGAACAGCGCGATCGCGGCGATCCCGATGGCTACCCACATTGTCCGGGAAGATCCGATTATGGCCAGGACATAGCCGATAAACAGGGCGAAAAAGGCGTAGCCGATCGAGCCGAAGATCCGTACGGTCAGAAAATGCCTGTTATGCCGTTTGGCCGCGTTGATGGCAATTGTATCGGACAGCGGAAAAGCCGGGTAATAGAAAAAGTAGTAAATCGTAATGACGGCAATAATGACGGAAAATTGAGTCGACACCGAAAGCAGTGCGCTCATGACCATCTGCCCGATGAGCAGCAACAACATAATTTTTTTGATCGTCCGGTACTTGTCGCTGGCGATGCTCCAGAACAGGTTCGCTACGAGTGAAATCATCGGGCCCAAGGCGTAGAGCAGTCCGATTTGGCTGCTGGAGAATCCGAGCTTGGCATAGAATAAAGGAAAGTAGGACGCAACAAGCACACTCGTGCCGAATATGGTAAATGTAAAGGCTCGAAGCCATGGAAGCTCCGGCCGGGAGGTCGGGGAGGGGGTCATTTTATCGCTAAGCTCCATTTCGTAAATTCATGATCAGGAATTAAAATGGGAAGATTAGGCCTAGTATAGCATAAACTCGCAAAAAAAGAGTCTAGTAACCTTGCTGGTTCTGTGTATAATATGAGGCATATGCGAAAGGCGAAATTTGTATGCTCCGGAGGGATGAAGAATGAACGGTTCCTGCTTTTTCTATGACGAGCGCCTCGGGATTCACGTTCCTTCGTTGGACCGGCCGTTTGAAGAGTATAGGCCCGGGGAGCGACTGGCCATGATTGAATTTTGGGAGGATACCCGTGGGCGGATCCCGGAGAAAGTCAAAACTCTGGAAAGGGAAATCGAACGCAAGCTGGCGCTAATGAGCGATGAGGGCGATTTTCAGGCCAGCTGCAGGCTGAACGGAGAAATTGCAGAGCTGGCCAGCATCATCAACGATTTGCATATTTGGTATCGGACGACGCAAGAGGAGCCAGCGATTTCCGGCAAAAGTCACTTGTGATTTTGTTTATTTGTGCAAAAAGTTGGATCATATTATAATATAGTATGATTTTTATCATGCATTACTTGATGATGTAGTGGAGGCAGGCCATTGATAGAACTGGAGCAAAGCCGAAATCAGTTTCCGAAAGAACCGATCCGGTTGATGAGCCGAGTCTATAAGTTCGTTCTTCCCGGAGTGCGGAAGGAACTGGATGGCTGGAGACAGGAAGCGGGGGCGATTCCCGACCCTGAGCTGAGAAGACAAGCGCTGGCCAGCATCGCGACAAAGAAATTTCATTGTCAGGGCGGCTCGGTGTATGCCGCGGCGAATTTGGCTCAGCGCGATGTTTTGATCCCCTTAATCGTGGCGTTTCAAACGATCAGCGACTACCTCGATAATTTGTGCGACCGGAGCACGTCGATGGATGAGCACGACTTTCGTCTGCTTCATCAGAGCATGCTTGACGCGGTGAATCCTTCCGCGGAAGTGCGGGATTACTACGCGCTGCGGGAGGAGAGAGACGATGGGGGCTATCTTCTGCATCTTGTGCAAACCTGCCGTTCCAATATTCTCAATCTCCCCGGATATGCGGCGGCGAAGCCGTATATCATGGATCTGGTAGAATTGTATACCGATCTTCAGGTGTACAAGCATATCGCTCCGGACCGCCGGGAGAAGGCGTTGGTCCATTGGTGGGAGCGGCACAAGCAGCGGACGCCTCATTTGCGCTGGAACGAGTTCGCCGCGGCGACAGGTTCCACGTTGGGGGTATTTATGCTGTTTTTGGCAGCGAGCAACGCCGATCTGGATGCAGCCAGCGCGGAGATCATCCAGCGCTCCTATTTCCCTCATGTTTGCGGATTACATATTATGCTCGATTACCTGATTGACCAGGCGGAGGATGAAGTAGGCGGAGATTTGAACTTTTGCAGCTATTATGAGAACAAAGAAACGATGCTGAAGCGGATCGCGCTTATTGTTGAGGGAGCCCGCCGGGACATTAAGCGGCTTCCGGCCTCTTCTTTTCATCGGATGATCATCGAAGGGTTACTTGCGCTTTATCTGTCGGATCCGAAAGTAAGCGAGCAGCGTGAAATCCGGGACGTGTCCAGGCAGTTGATGAGAAGGAGCCCGTTGATGCGGTTGTTCTTTTTCGCCAACAGCCTTTGGATTCGCAAGCAGCGTCTTTAATAACAATTAGGAGGAAAATTCATGTCAGCAGTTAAAAAAATCGCAGTCCTCACCAGTGGAGGAGATTCCCAAGGCATGAACGCGGCGGTGCGCGCCGTAGTTCGCAGCGGCCTGTTCTACGGTCTGGAGGTGTTCGGTATCCAGCGCGGTTATCAAGGGCTGTTAAACAATGATATCTTCTCCATGGATATCCGCAGCGTCGGCGACATCATCCAACGCGGGGGCACGATTCTCCAATCCGCCCGCTGTCTGGAGTTCAAGACGCCGGAAGGCCAGCAAAAGGGCGCGCAAATTCTGCGGGACCGCGGCATCGACGGTTTGGTCGTTATCGGTGGGGACGGGTCCTACCAAGGCGCCGAGAAGCTGAGCAAGCTGGGCATCAAGACGATGGGCTTGCCGGGGACGATCGATAACGATATTTCGTTTACGGACTACACGATCGGTTTCGACACGGCCGTCGGCATTGTGGTGGATGCGGTGAATAAGCTGCGGGACACGATGTCCTCCCATGAGCGCGCTTCGGTCGTTGAGGTCATGGGCCGTCATTCCGGGGATATCGCCCTCCATGCCGGGCTTGCGGCGGGAGCCGAAACGATCCTGGTTCCGGAAGTACCGTTCGATTTGAATGAAGTGGCGGACCGCATGAAACAGAACTTCGACAACGGCAAGAGACACAGTATCGTGATCGTGGCCGAAGGTGTCGGAACGGGCGAAGAGGTCGTTCAGGCGATCAAGAAACGTCAACCTTCCGTAGAGCCTCGGGCGACCGTGCTCGGTCACATTCAGCGCGGCGGATCGCCGACGCCGTTCGACCGCAATCTGGCCAGCCGCTTGGGCGACTTTGCCGTACGCAGCCTGATTGCCGGCGAATCGAACAAGGCCTGCGGCATGATCGGCGGCGAAATGGTGCTGACGGATATCGAGAAGGTGGTTTCCACCAAGAAGGAATTCAGCATGGAGCTGTATGAACTGGCTTCGCGTCTGTCGCAGTAAGTTTGACAGCATCTTAAACGATCGGATATAAAAAAACGGCTTCCCTTGTCATTCGAATGACTTGGGAAGCCGTTTTTTTATGCATATGCGTTAATGCGGGGATTTACGCGCCGAGTCTAAGCTCCATCCGCCTTTGGATCACGAACAACCGCCGCAACAGCAGGATGGCTGCGACGCCCAGTCCGGTAATCAGGCCGATCCAGTAGCCGTAAGGGCCAAGTTTCGTGAAGTTGGCCAGCCCGTAGCCCAGCGGAAGCCCGATTACCCAGAAGGCCAGCAGCGTGATCCAAAAGCCCGGATTGACGTCCTTGTAGCCGCGCAGCACCCCTTGCACCGGCGTGGCGATCGCATCGGAGATTTGAAAGAAGATGGCATAAACCAGAAAATGCGAAATCAAGGCAATGACTTCCGGTTCACTGGAATATAAACCGGCGACACCTTCGCGGAATACCATCAGTATGACGGCGGTCAAAAGCGAGAGACACGCAGCCGTAAGGATTCCCAGCACACCGTATTGCTTGGCATCCTTGAGTCGCTTGGCGCCGGTTTCGAAACTGACGAGGATCGTCAAGGCCAGGCAGATGCTGAGCGGGATCATGTACAGCGTTGAAGCGAAATTGTTGGCGGCCTGATGCGCCGCGATCGTCAGGGTGTCGAACCGGCTCATCAGCAGCGTCACGGCGGCGAAGACAGCCGTTTCAAAGAAGATGGCAAAGCCGATCGGCACGCCGATCTTCATCAGTTCTTTCCACTTTGCCAACGAGATGGCATGGAATTTGCGGAAAACGCCGTAACCCGCAAACGGCTGCATTTTGTGTACGATCCCCAACGCAAGCAAAAAAATGCACCAATACGTAAAAGCGGTAGCGATGCCGGAGCCGATGCCCCCGAGGCGCGGAAAGCCGAAACGGCCGAAAATCAGTACGTAACCGGCGCATACATTTAACGGGAGGGACACCAGCGTGATCAGCATCGAAACCCGGGTTTGGCCCAACGAATCGATAAAGGAGCGGATGACGATATAGCCGAATAAAGGTAAAATACCGGTTGACAGGGCTACAAGGAAATAGAAGGCGACATGATGGACCTTTGGTTCAAGGTGCATCCCGTTCAGGATCGGAGAGATCAGCAATCCGCCGGCTATGAGAACGACTAGACTGACCGCAACGGCCAGCCAAAGAGCTTGCATCACATGGTATCCGACCTTGTTTTGCTGCCCGCCTCCGACCAATTGGGAGACGATCGGTGTGATCCCCATCAGAATGCCGCTTAGTCCGGTTTGGACCGGAACCCAAATGCTTGATCCGATGGCGGCCCCGGCCAGGTCGGCGGGGCTGGCGTGGCCCGACATCGTCGTATCGAAAAAGGTCATCAGCGACATGGTTACCTGGGTCACCAGAATAGGCAGCAAGATTTTTAGAAACTGTATGTATTTTTGTTTCAAATTTTGGGTTTCTTTCATTTCGCAAGACTCCATTTCACTGAATCAGGACCCGGGGAGATTTCCCGGGTCCTGGATTGTGGTTATGATCCGTTCAAATTTCCGATCTAGAAATCAACGCCTTCAGTATAGCGGTTGGAGGCATTCCATAACAGATATTCATCGATGTTCATTTCGTTCAAGGCGCGGATCTGTTCCTGCACTTCGTGCTTTCCGTATTTTGTATAATGGCCCTTACCCAGCCAACTCGCCGTGAAATCCTGAATCCAAGGACGGATAATAGGCTGTTCTTCGCCAAGAGCCGCCAGTTTCTTCTGCGTATCCGCAACCGCCCCTTTGATCGTTTGGTATGGCGCCTTATCGGGGTCTTTGGCATTAAACCAGCCGGTTGTATAATGGCTTGGATAAATCATCGGGCAAATGATATTGACCTGGTCCGAAATTTTAACGAAATCCTGGCCGATTCCCTCGGCGGCGGGGACGGAGGCGGCATACCCAAAAATATCGACGGAAACTTTGATGCCGAGCGGCTCCAGTTGTTCCCGGGCGTATTTCACAAAGGCCGCAACCGTATCGATCCGGCTCAATTCGTTTTTCGTATATTTTAGAGTATCGGCACGCTTCTCGAAGCCTTCAGGAAAACGGACATAGTCGAACTGAATTTCCTTGAAACCGTGTTTGGCCGCTTCTTTGGCAACCTCTATATTATAGTCCCAGACTTCCTTGCTATACGGGTTGACGAATCCGTCTCCGTTGCCGTTCGTCCAAACGCTGCCATCGCTTTTTCGAAACGACAGTTCCGGGTTTTTTTTCGCCAGGATCGTATCCTTGAACACGACGACGCGGGCGATCGGGTAAATCTCGTGTTTATTCAGCCGCTCCATCAACCCGTCAATATCCCGAATAAAGGGCTGCGGCTTGCCCAGTTTCTGCAAGTTCGGATTGTCGGTTTTGTAAGTGATATAACCGGCATCGTCCTTGATATCGATCACCATGGCGTTCAGTTCCGTGCTGTCCAGCAGGTTGATCAGTTTGTTCAGGCGCTCACCTCCCGCACTATAGGCGGTGACATAGATCCCTTTAACCTTTGGGGCATCCACCTGAGCCGATATCGCTGCCTCGGTCGGGGGCAGAGGATTTTCCCATCTGCCTTGCGCCAGATTTGCCGCGAAAGTATGATAGGATGATTGAAGGATAGCCTGAATCTGGCCTCTTTCGGCCTGTTCCGCGGGAGGATTTCCCCCATGGGTCCCCAAGGCCAGAAGCAAAAGTGTCCAGATGATATTCATAATTTTCTCTCCCTTAGTTTACGCTCGTTTTTGATTATATCCGATGAAGGGCATACAGAAAGAACAGCTTTGTCACCATTTTTCGCACCCGTTTCTTTTGATTTTTAAACGTAAAGCTCTTCTACTAAACTTGCAAATTATGAATTTCTCTGGGAAAAATGTTGACGCCAGAAAAAAACAAGACCGCTTCTCCCGCACTTTGACGGAAGAATCGGCCTTGGAAGAACCGTTTATTTCAATGTAGATATGCGCTGTTTTGATGCTCACAAATGCTCAACTGGATAATTTCCATGGCATCTTCCGGTTCCAGGATAGTCAGACCATCGCGCAGGATGATCATGGAGTTCAGTTCCTTTTGATTCAAAAAAGGCAGCATATCCGGGAACCACTTCATGACGATTTGTTCCAGTTTTACCGTTTCTGCTTCCACATCCATCACCCTTTCCACCAAGAATCATTCTTTGCCGGAATCATTCCTAAATCGGAAAAGCCTAAATCCTGTGAAATCGAGGTAAATCGGACACCGTATGGAGTTGACGAAGGAACCGCTTGTTATTAGTATACCACAAAGCGCGGTAAATGGAACGGCGTGCTAGGGGGGGCACGAAGCTTATCGTCTCCGGAAGGAGCCCATAACGCCGACGGTTTCGACGATATTTACGAACGCGCCGGGATCGGTTTTTTTGATGATTTCCCTTAATTCAGCCAACTCGTAGCGGGTGGTGACGGTCATGAGCATATCTTTTTCCTTATGGGAAAATGCTCCCTCCGTCCGGATTTTGGTGACTCCGCGAGGGCGGCAAAGGAGTTGTTCGAGAAGTTCATCGGTTCTGTCGGTAATGATAAACAACGTAACCTTGGTATGATTGATGTAAATTAAATCCAGCACTTTTCCGACCAAGTATATGGACACCATGGACGCCAACGCCAGATTCCAGTTGCCTTCCAGATAGCCCATCGCCAGAATAACCAAGGCGTTCAGGCCGACCAGAATGCTCCCCACCGGAAAATCTCGAGAGCGGGTTACGATAGAGCCCAAAATGTCAAATCCCCCGGAGGAACCGCCAACACGGAAGGAAATGCCGCTGCCGATCCCGACCAGGATCCCGCCGAAAACGGCCGATAATAATACGTCGGAAGCCAGCGGTTTTTCGGGGATCATCTCCATCATCCAAGTGACGCCGGCGACGGAGAGAATACTTAAACCCACGAACCTTTTGCCGAGTAAGAACCACCCGGCTACCAGGATCGGTATGTTATAAGCCAAATACATAACGCTGATGCTAAGCGGAGTAAAATAACCGGTCAACATGGCAAGGCCCGAGACGCCGCCGCTGAGCAAATGATGCGGAACAAGGAACAAGTTGAAACCGGAGGCGATAAATGCCGCTCCAATCAAAATGACCACAGTGTTCCTGATTTCCTTGAACACAAAATTTCACCTCACGTTAATCTGGAAGTATACCAACCTGCTTGCTGGTATTCTTGTTTCGTTTTGTGCTATAATGTTTGAGATATTCTTGAGTAGGGATCCATTTCCAATTTTAAACGGTCATTACCGTCCTTTGATGTTCTCCATTCCAATCCGCTATGTAAATTTTTTGGAAAGATTGGATAGTCTATAAACGTTTGAATGCTACTTAAGAATACAGTCAAGCTTGTGGAATGTCCACTATATAGAAGGAGTATGAACAATTTGAACACATTTACAGATTTCGGCTTAGAGCCTAAGGTGTTACAAGCTATTACGGAACTCGGTTTTGAGGAAGCCACCCCGATTCAGAGCAAATCCATTCCGATTGCCTTGACCGGCCGCGATTTAATCGGACAAGCACAAACCGGTACAGGGAAGACCGCAGCCTTTGGTCTGCCGCTGATTAACAAAATCCCGAGAGAAGAAGAGCGTATCGTGGCTCTCATTATGACCCCGACGCGTGAACTCGCTATTCAGGTGGCCGAGGAGATCGGCAAGCTGGCCCGTTTCAAAGGCACCCGTTCCCTTCCTATTTACGGCGGCCAGGATATCGTCCGTCAAATTCGCGCCTTGAAGAAGAAACCTCAAATCATTATCGGTACGCCGGGCCGGCTTCTTGATCACATCAACCGGAAAACGATCAGACTCGACGACGTTCAGACCGTTGTCCTGGATGAAGCGGATGAAATGCTGGACATGGGCTTTATGGATGATATCCAATCGATCTTGAAGCTCGTTCCCGAAGAACGCCAGACGATGCTATTTTCCGCGACTATGCCGGCGAATATCCAGAAGCTGGCCCAGCAGTTCCTGAAAAATCCGGAGCATGTATCCGTCATTCCTAAGCAGGTTAGCGCTCCGCTCATCGATCAGGCCTATATCGAGGTTCATGAGCGTCAAAAATTCGACGCCCTGACCCGTTTGCTCGACATGGAGTCCCCGGAACTGGCGATCGTCTTCGGACGCACGAAGCGCCGGGTGGATGAGCTATCGGAAGCACTGCAGAAACGCGGATATTCCGCGGACGGGCTTCATGGCGACTTGTCGCAAAATCAGCGCGACAACGTGATGCGGAAGTTCCGCGACGGCAGCATCGACGTGCTCGTGGCTACGGACGTGGCGGCGCGCGGTCTCGACGTATCCGGTGTTTCGCATGTCGTCAACTTCGACCTGCCTCAGGATCCGGAGAGCTACGTTCACCGGATCGGCCGTACGGGACGCGCCGGGAAAGAAGGGGCGGCATGGTCGTTTGTCACGCCGCGCGAGATTGACCATCTGCACTTTATCGAGCGCATCACCCGCCATAAAATCGCCCGCAAACCGCTGCCGAGCATCGCGGAGGCGATTGAGGGCAAACAGCGTATTACGGCTGAGCGGATTCTTGAGCTTGTTGAAGCGGGAGAACTGAACGAGTACAAGGGTATCGCCATCCAGCTGCTGGAGCAATATGACTCGGTAAATCTGCTGGCGGCCGCGTTCAAGCTGATTACCGGCGAGAAGAATGACAAGGCGAATATTGAACTTACGCCGGAGGAACCGATTCGCGTGAAACGCCGGAATCCGGACATCCGTTCCAGCGGACGGAAGCCTTCCGGTTACGGGAACCGCGGCGGCGGAGGCTACCGTCGGGATAACCGTGACGGCGGCGGAAATCGCGGCGGTTATGGCAACAAGGGCGGCTATGGCAAGGATGGCGGACGGGATTCCTACCGTTCCTCCGACCGCAAACCGCGCTCATCCAACTATAACGGAGACCGCAAACCGCACAAACGCGAGGACAATTCCTCGTTCGAACAATAATTCGTTTCCGCGCTGCCGGAAATGGGAAAGAGGACGAAATCTCAAGTTTCGTCCTCTTTCTTTTTCTTATATTAGATCAGAATCGTACGGCTAACAATCACCAGCAAAATGAACAGTACCAGGATCGTTCCAGTGGAAGTCCACAAACCTCCATATCCTCCGCCTACTCCGGACATGTGATAACCTCCTTATAAATGGGGAATGGTTGAAATTTCTTTATATAGTATGGAGGGACACCCCGAAGGGTTTAGACGGCGGCCCAAGGCGAACAAAATAGGCGCTGGATAGTCTTTGTAAAAACATGCTATAGTATTATATAGACAAATTCACTACTTTCGGAGGGAGAACTTTACTTGGAATACAAAGGGTTAATGGGCGGGTTTTATAAAATTACGGAGTGGATTATGCGGATATCCGGCAGCAATCTGCTGTGGGTGCTGTGTTCTTTACCTTTCTTGGGCGCTCTGATGACCAGGTACCTGTATGTGATGCAGGTTCCCAAAGCTCCGCCAGAGAACTTTACACTACTTGTTATGGCTGTTTTGGCACCGTTTACAATCTTTCCGGCAACCGCCGCGCTCTTCACTGTCGTGCGCAAATGGGTGATGGGGGAATCCGACTTGGGCATTATCAAGTTATATTTCCGCGGCTACAAAGAGAACTATAAGCAAAGCATGGTTGGCGGCATTTTTTATACGCTTTTATTCATAATTATGTACATTGATTATGAGTTCTACATGAAGGAATTGACAAATTTTCAGATGCTTGGCATGGTCATGATGATCTTCCTTGTATTGCTTTCGATATCGCTGTTTAATTTCTTTTCCCTGGTGGCGCATTATCATCTGAAGGTGACTTTGCTGATCAAAAATGCCATCCTGCTGACGATTATTCGTCCTTTCCGGGCACTCTCCACCGTGATTTGTGTGGTGGTATTGGCCTTCCTGACGCTGCGATTTATGTGGCTGATTTTGTTTGGCTTTGCTACCCTGACCGCTCTGGTTGCTTTCTACAACTTCTTTATCGCGTATAACAAGATTCAGGAGAAGGTGGAGAAAATGCGGGAGGCTGAGGAGAGGGACGCGGCCACGGAAGCCGAAGCTTCGGTTTCGGAGCTGTCAGAAGGCGACGCGAAGGAGAAGGATTGATTCGCCTTCGTGTCTCGATTGGTGATGGAGGAATTTTCCTTAGTCGCTGAGTTTACATTTCTCTGACAAAGTTTTATAATAGGTTTACGTCCTGCGATGTACGTTTCGGTTCTATGTTGTTTTGAACCAATGACAAAGTCTCGGGAGACTTACATTGCGTCATGGCTGAACGGCCCTATCCATGTTGATGTGGGGACTTCAAAAATGCCGCTGCGGTCACCCACCTGCGAATGCAGGTTCGAGACAATGTAACCGGACGGCATAGGCGGGTCTCTTTTTTTAACTGAGTTGAATGAATGAAGTGCCTGGAACTCCTGGGAAATGGAGCTTCGAGGTGCTTTTTTTATGGGGAAGCAGATCGGGGGAAGGGCCATCCCTTTTGTTTGTCCGGCAACAATGTTAGAATATACATAGATGTAATCGTATTCTTGCTGTGTCAGTAGGATAAAGGAGGAAGAGCGGGTTGTCATTCAAGAGAACATTAGTCGGTATTTTCCGCAGTCAAGAGGGAACGAGCGACCGTGCGAAAACGCCTGAATTGAAAACAAGATATTATCAATTATCCAGGGACAAAATGTGGGAGGAGGTCTCCTCCACGCTGAAGAAAGTCCCCGGTTACAAAGTGCTGCATGAAGTTCCGTCGGTCGGAGAGATCACTTTGGAAAAACGCACGAGCCTGGGGCGGGTCATGGATATAACAGTGTCGATTGTATCCACGGGCCCGATGCGTACGGCGGTGGATATTTATTCCGCTACCCGGGGATCATTCGGCGATCTTGGGGCGAATTACCGTAACATTCTGCATTTATTCTCGATGCTGGATAAGAAACTGTCATCCTATAAAGTGTCCTAGCCGGATATGGAAGAAGCGAGCAGGGAGGGCTCCCCTCCTTGCTCGCTTCTTTATGCAAAGTGATATAGGTCGAACATCATTTTACATGAAGATTTAACCCAGCAATTCTTTGACCGCGGCCACCGGCTTGTCGTAGTCGGGATGCTCGGACATTTCTTTCAGTACTTCGACATAGCGGATTTTATTGTCCTTGTCCACCACGAAGACGGCGCGCTGATCCAAGGCAAATTCCTTAATCAGAACCCCGTAAGCTTTGCCGAACGAGTTGTCTTTGTAATCGGACAAGGTCACGATGCGATCCACACCGGCCGCACCGCACCAGCGCGCTTGAGCGAAAGGAAGATCGCAGCTAACGGTCAGGATCACGACGTCATCGCCAAGGCTGGCGGCTTCTTCGTTGAAACGGCGGGTTTGCGCGTCGCAAACGCCTGTATCCAGGGAGGGGACGACACTGATGAGTTTGATCTTGCCGGCAAAGTCCTGGAGAGTGGCTTCTTCAAGCAGGTTCTTATTCAGCCGGAAATCCGGGGCGGTGTCGCCGACTTTCAGTTCCGGGCCCACCAAGGTAAGGGGATTGCCTTTAAATGTTGCCACGCTTGTGCGTTCTTGTGCCATTTCTTTCTCCTCCTAAACATGAGATAATGGGTTCAGTCTTCATTATAGTCGTTTTAAAAAGAGATTGTCCAATATTTAGGAATTCAGGATTGTGCAAAGGAAGGTTCCGATGATTTTTATTCGCTATGAAAACTGGAAAAGCTATCTCCGCTATTATCCGGTAACCAGTCTGATTTTAGCGGCAAACGTGAT
Source organism: Paenibacillus sp. A14 (assembly GCF_036864815.1). NCBI lineage: Bacteria > Bacillati > Bacillota > Bacilli > Caryophanales > Paenibacillaceae > Paenibacillus > Paenibacillus sp. A14. The sequence continues at coordinate 720,352 of NZ_JBAGJD010000003.1, read as the reverse complement.
TATGTTTCTTCTCGTCACCTTCAATGGAGGATCGGGCGACGCATTGACCCAACTGAAGTACGGAGCTCTGACCAATATGGAGCCTTACGCCAGCGAGGGATGGAGACTTTTTGCCTCCATGTTTCTTCACCATGATCTCACGCATCTGATTTCCAATTGCTTTGCCATCTTAGTGTTTGCCCCCCCGTTGGAACGCCTGCTGGGACACTGGAGATACGCGCTGCTTTATTTGGGCGGCGGTCTCGTAGGAAACCTGATCAGCCTGGAGATCTACCGGCAATCGATGGAGAACCATTTGTCCGTAGGGGCCTCCGGGGCGATTTACGGGGTATATGGCGCGTTTTTGTACATCGCCCTACTGCAGCGACATTTAATTGACCAAAGCTCCCGGCAAACGTTGTATAGCCTTCTGATCATCGGGGTGGTGTTTTCCCTTATCGTTCCCCAGGTTAACTGGATGGCACACTTCGGCGGCCTGCTTGGCGGCTTCTTCCTTTATGGCCTTATTATTCGGGTGTTAAAACGACGTTGAACCCGCAGGATCGTCCATGGTACATTAGAGGTAAATCACCACTTTCGTTAGAAATCGTCGATGCATGGATTGTAAGCCCTTTTATGCGGACTTTCTTAACCGAAGCGAAATGGAGCGATAGATTCGTGGAATTAAGACAATTGCAATACTTTCTAAAAGTGGCGAGAAAAGAACATGTCACCCAGGCGGCGGAGGAGCTGCATGTCGCCCAGTCAGCGGTAAGCCGGCAAATCCACCAGTTGGAGCAGGAGCTCGGCGTCAATCTTTTTATGCAAAAGGGCAGGAATCTGCAGCTTACGGCGGTCGGTCAGCTGTTTTGCAGCCGGGTGGAGAGCATTCTGAAGGACTTGGATCGGGCGGTCCATGAAGTCCATGAGTTTCTGGATCCCGAGCAGGGGGAAATCCGGCTCGGATTTCCGAACAGTCTGGGCATTCATATGATTCCCAGCGTCGTGGCGGAGTTTCGCAAGCTTTATCCGAACGTCAAATTCCGGTTTAGGCAGGGGACCTATCCAACGCTGATCCGGGATGTCGTTTCCGGAGAAGTGGATTTGGCCTTCATCTCGCCATTTCCGGAAAATCACGATCAGGTCGTCGGCAATGTCGTATTGACCGAGGATTTGGTGGCGATCATGCCGCCGAGCCATCCGCTCGCCGGAGAGCAAAGCATTAAACTGAGTCAATTGAAAGACGATAAGTTCATTCTTTTCAGCAAAGGCTATTCCTTGCGGCCTATCGTTTGGCAAGCGTGCCAGGAGGCCGGGTTTACGCCCAAAATCGCTTTTGAGGGCGAGGAAACCGATACGATCCGCGGGTTGGTGGCCGCAGGGATGGGGGTCAGTCTGCTGCCGGAAATGGCGCTGTTTCAGAGCTTTACGCTCCAGCCCAGCCGCGTGCGGATTTCGGAACCCAAGGTGACCCGAACGATTGGACTGATCCATCGGGTGGACGAGAAGCTGCCGCTGGTCGCACAATCCTTTCGGGTCTTTCTGCTGGAATATTTCGGCCTGCAGGTCGATACGCCGCCGAGTCAATGATGAGGCGGTTTTTTAATTTGCAGACAATATAAGAAGAAAAGCAAAAAGCGCAGGAGCTCGGGGGACAGCCCCGGACTCCTGCGCTTGTTTGCGTATATAATAATTATTCCCGATTGCCGACGAACAAAAGGATGTAGCGCAGCAACTCGAGCAAAGACAGCAGCGCGGCGGCAACATAGGTCAAGGCGGCGGAGTTCAGCACCTTGGCAACGCCTTGTTCTTCGTTCGGAGAAATAAAACCTTGCTGCAGCATGACTTTGCGTGCCCGGCTGCTGGCATTAAACTCTACCGGCAGCGTAACCAACTGGAAAAGAACCGCTGCGGAGAAGAAAATAATCCCGAGCCCGATCAGGTTGAACATGCCGAACAAAAAGCCGGCGAGCAGCAAAAACGGCGCTATGCCTGAAGCAAAATTCACGAAGGGAAACATTCTGTGCCGCATGACGAGCATCGGATATGACTCCTTGTGCTGAATGGCGTGCCCCACTTCGTGGCAGGCAACAGCGACGGCGGAAATGGAATTTTCATAATAAACCGGTTCCGACAACCGAACAACCCGGTGAATCGGATCGTAATGGTCGGTCAGAGAGCCCCGAACAGGTTCGATCGGAACATCGTACAATCCGTTGGCATCCAGCATGCGCCGGGCAGCGTCATGCCCTGTTAATCCATACATATTCGGTACTTTTGCCCATCTTTTAAAGGTACCGGATACCCGGAACTGAGCCCATAAGGATAAGCCGAACGCCAATAAAATAGGAATAAGCATTACGTTAGAATACATTTGTCATTCCTCCAAATATGTCATAGAAGCAAGGATGTCCAGGAAAAAGCGCTCTAACTGAAAGGCCCGTTGTTAAGTATTATGCGTAACGCCTCGATGCAGGCGAGGCTCTGCGGCATCAGATGGGAGAATGCCTTCTTCGCTTGGCCCGGCTTCAGATTGGAAATCAGCGGTTGAAGTTCTTTTACTTCCCGCTCCAACTGCTGCATGTGAATTTCGAGCGAATTTAGCCTTTCGGTAACAAGTTCCTCGCTCGAAACTTTACTCCATTGCTGGAGCTTCTCGCGGATTTCCTCCAAAGAGTACTTTTCCTGCTTCATCTGAATAATACGTTCCAAACGTGACAGGGTTTCAGAACTGTATAATCTGTAGTTTTTTTGCGTCCGTTTTTCGGGAGCAATCAAGCCAAGCTTGGTGTAGTAATCGATGGTTCGTTCGCTGATGGCTGCGGCTTTGGCCAATTCCCCGATCCGGTAAAGCTTCATGACTCCAATAGGATCACCTCTCTTCATATATATATCCTTAAAGGAGCAGATACGGCGAAGGAGCCGCCATATCCTTCTTACTATAAATTATGATACTCCACCCCAAGTATACAGTCAAACGTTATACTTTATATTTTTCAGTTACTTAATTACATTATATCCGCTTCTTTTACACTTTGTGTTAGGTTATTTGCACTTTTGCTGTTTTTTTCAAAAAAGGTATTGTCATGTTTATATTATTAGTCTTATAATCACCTTAACATTTTAAATTGTGTTAGGAAATATGACATTAAGGAGTGGGTCTCATGAAAAAGAAATGGCTGTTTGGACTGTTGGGGGCGTTAGCGGTATTCGCCTTCCCGGTATCGGCGTTTGCGGCTGAAGGAGAACTGACCGCGCCGGTTCTGGAAATCGGATTGAAATCCCTGTTCGTCTTTGTGGCGGCAATGCTGGTGTTCTTTATGCAAGCCGGCTTCGCCTTATTGGAAGCGGGAACGGTCCGGATGAAAAATGCCGGGCATGTTGCAGGAAAGACGGTTCTGACATTGGGAATTTCCGTAATCGTCTGGTGGGCCTTCGGCTTCGGCTTCGCTTTTGGCGATGGCAACAGCTTTTTGGGAACGACGGGATTTTTCTATGGTGGCCAGGAAGCCATCGGTTCGTTCTCCGTATTTTCCGAAATCGGCGTTCCGCTGGATCTGATGTTCTTGTTCCAAATGGCCTTTGCGGCCGTATCGCTGGCTATTGCCTGCGGCGGCATGGCTGAACGTGCGAAACTGAGTGTGTATATCGTGTTCGGCGTGTTGTTCCTGACGATTATGTATCCGATCGTTGCCCACTGGGTATGGGGCGGCGGCTGGCTTGGTTCTCTGGGTATGCAAGACTACGCCGGTTCGACGGTCGTGCATTTGACCGGTGCGACCGCGGCATTCGCGGCGACCATTCTGTTGAAACCGCGTTTGGGCAAATACAGCAAGGATGGCAAACCTAACAGTATTCCGGGCCACAATCAAGTGTTGACCGTGCTCGGCGTCATCATTCTATGGATCGGCTGGTTCGGCTTTAACCCCGGCAGCGCATTGACTCCGCTGGGCGATGGATTCTTCGGTTATGTCCTGATGACGACGAATCTGGCGGCTGCAGCCGGTGCAGTAGCTGCACTGCTGATCTCTTGGGCCGTGATGGGCAAATCCGATATTCCTAGTATGTTGAACGGCGTTCTTGCGGCGCTGGTGGCGATTACCGGTTCCTGTGCTTTCGTCGATGCTTGGGCCTCCATCGTCATCGGCGCGGTAGCCGGCGTGGTAACTTTCTTCACGGCCAGATGGTTTGAGCGGGCCGGAATCGACGATCCGATCTACGCCTTCTCCGTTCATGGGATTGCAGGGGTTTGGGGAGCGATCTCCACAGGCTTGTTCGCTACACCCGAATTGGCGGAAACCACGGGTGTGGGGAAGGCGGGATTGTTCTACGGCGGCGGCTTCGGACAATTGGGCGTTCAGCTCCTTGGGGTTATCGGAACATTTGCCTTCGTGCTGGCGTTGTCCTTTATCCTGCTCGGCGGCATGAAAATGCTGATGGGGCTGCGCGTAACGGAAGAAGAAGAAATGATGGGGCTGGACATTAGCGAACACGGTACCTATGGATATCCGGAGCAAATGAACCTGTTAAATCAAGGCGGCTTGCCTACGGATTCCGGCGCAAAACCGGTGGCGGACGGACCGAAGATCGTGAAGAGCGATCCGGCCCTTTAAGAGAAACATCATATATAGGTTGAACGAAATCCGGGAAAGAAAGGAAGTCGGCCTATGAGCCTTGAATTGGCCATAACACATGTGAATCTTCAGTCGATCCGGTCGGCTTCCGATCCGGAGGAACTGAGGTCGGCAAGAATGGAAGAACAGTTACGCTTGCATGAAGGTTTTACGACCACGAATATCGGGGTGTGGAACCGGCTTGTCGGCGAACTGCACGATGCCGTGATGTCCCGGGCGGCGGAAATATGCGAGCGGCAGTTAGTCGAGGAGGGCTTCGGCTCTCCTCCTGCTTCCTATGGCTTTATCGCTTTCGGCAGCGCAGGCCGGGGAGAGCAGACGCTCTGGAGCGATCAGGATAACGGGCTTGTGATAGGACAAAGCGGGGATCCGGCGGCCAAAGATTATTTCGATATCTTTGGCCCCCGGCTTTCTCATATTTTGGAGCAGTCCGGATACCCGCCGTGCCCGGGAAATGTAATGATCTCCAATCCGCTCTGGAGAAGGACCGTCAAGGACTGGGGCAGGCAGTTGGAACAATGGAGAAGCGAGCTGGGCTGGGAACAGGTGAGGTATTTAATGATTGCGGCGGATATGCGCCACATTGCCGGGGACAGGTCGTTATCCGATGAGCTCCGCCGGGTGGTGGGCGACGTCTTTGACCGGAAATCCCCGCCGGAACAGGATCTCGGCGCGGCCGTTCTAAGAAACACCGTTCGCCATAAGGCGGCCTTGAATGTGCTCGGCCAAGTGATCACGGAGCAGAACGGGGAACATGCAGGAGATTTTGATGTAAAGTACGGACTATATCTACCAATTGTAAACGCGATCCGCTACCTTGCGGTTGAGTATGGCGTCGGCGGCTCCTCCACTTTGGAGCGGTTAAACCACTTGAATGAGCTTGAGGCTGTTCCGTTCCGGTGGCTGGAATTAAGCCAGAAGGCGTTTTTTACCGCGCTTCGCTTCAGATCTTTGGCTTCCTATAAAGAGGAAAACGGCGTTCTGTCGGGAACGGGATACTTACCCGGGGAATGGCTGCGCAAGAAGGAGATTCGCGGTGAACTGCGGGAGGCATTGGGCACGGTGAAGATGATGTACCGCACCCTGCAACGGCAGCAGCGATACGCAGAAAGGAAATGGCTATGAAGGAACCGATGAAGGGGAACGGCGGTTTTTGGGATGCTCTTAAAGGCGGGGGGATATCCCCCCGGATCGCCTCCATGCTCGGGGCGCCGAGTGCGCAGCAAATCGCTTTCGTGCGTTCACTGACCAAGGGACAGCGCCGGCCGGAGACGCTTCACGTTCCGCTCAGTCAACTGAAAACGGCGGTTTTTGATTTGGAGACGACGGGCTTTCATTATCATTACGGCGATGAGATCTTGTCGTTCGGCGCGGTGAAGATGGATGGCGAGGAAATGTCGGGAGAGGTCTATTATTCCCTTTGCAAACCGGCCTGCTCCGTACCGGAAAGCATTGTTGAACTGACAGGTATTACCCAGGAAATGGTTCAGAGCGCGCCTACTCTATTGCAGGCTTTGCGGGAATTCATGGCCTTTGTGGACGACCGCGTGCTGATCGCTCACGGAAGCGCACATGACAAGGCGTTTCTGGATGTGGCATTGTGGAAAACGACCAAGGCGCATCTGGGGCACCGGGTGCTGGATACGATGATGATCGCACAGAAGCTGGCGCCCGAACGGAAAATTTCTTCGCTCGACGACTGGCTTCGCGTCTACGAAATCCCGATCATGCAGCGGCATCATGCGCTGGAGGACGCCAAAATGACATCCTCCCTATGGCAAGCTATGATCGGCCAGCTTAGAGACCGCGGCGTTATCACCCTGGGAGACCTGTATCACTTTCTTAGCAAAACGTAGTTATTTTGCGCAGTTCATATTGTGAAGACTCTTTCTTCTTGACAATCAAAAAGGTATTCAATGAGAAGCCGCCCTCATCTGAGGGGGGCTTTTTTGTTGCGGGCGAGCCGATCATATAAAGAGAAAAGAGGGAACCGAATTGAGGCAATTCGTCCAAATCCGCGGCAGAGGGCTCGGGCAGGGTGGTGGGATGCGAGTGGTAAATCCCGATCAATCCCGGGGTAAAACAGCATTTCACCCACTCTTCAGGCTCCATCAGGAAGGCGTGGTGCGGGTTATCAGCCATGTTTGCGAGCGGTTTGTAGTTCCCGATCGTCACCAAACCGGCAGCATAAGTGCCAAACAAGGCGCCGCAAGCCTCGTGAGGAAAACGGGCATAAGTGTCCTTGGCGATTTGTTCGCGAACCGGGCTGGGGAGGCGGAGGCGAATCGTCGGCGGTATGGATATGTCAGGATCGAAAGGGCGCGACATCATGTTTTTCCTTCTCCTTGAAGTTTTAGATAGAAACGCCAACAGGCAGGGTTTGTAACATTTTACGAAAACGGGGTACAATAGAAAAAATAAAGTTACACACAGGCGTATCATACCATAAACATAAAGGAAGTTGCCCATATGAGAAAAAACGGTTGGATCTGGGGCGGACTGCTGATCCTGCTATTGGCCTATGCGGTATACGATAACCAGGGAAACGGATGGCTGTCTTTCCTGGACGCCGGGAAATCGCAGGAGGCCGAAGAAGCCGGAGTTGCCGGAAACAACCAGGCGGTTAGCGCGTTGGTAGCAGCCAATGCCCCAAAGCCGGGTACTGCGGCTCCAGAGTTTTCCTTACCGGGCTTGGACGGCGAAACGTACAAAGTGGGCGGTGAAAGGAATAAGCCGCTGCTCCTCAACTTTTGGGCCTCCTGGTGCGATCCCTGCAAAGAGGAAGCCCCGGACCTGGTCAAGCTGGCGGATAAATACAGCGATACCTTGGATGTGTTGGCGGTCAATGTCACCTTTTATGACAAACTGGATAAGGCCAAAGCTTTCGTGAAGGAATACGGATATACGTTTCCGGTGCTACTGGATGAGAAAGAAGAGGTCTACCGGAAATACAACGGCATCGCCTTTCCGACGAACGTGCTGATCGATAAGGACGGAAAAATTCAGGACGTCATCGTCGGGACTCTTCCTGCGGAGGAACTGGAGGCCAAGATCCGCAAGCTTGTGGAGGGGTAGACGCCGACCAACATAAAAAATGTCAGAACTTCCCTTCATGAACATGAAAGGGGAGTCCTGACGTTTTTTTGTGTTTAAGCAGGCATTCAATCCGTTAAACGGCGCTATTTTTGGGAAAAAGCGGGAAAATTCTGATTTCGGGGCCCGCAGCAGGGCAATGAGGCCCCATTTCACCGCTAATATTCCACGGGAGCCGTATCGGGCCGAAATAGGGTCCAAAAAGGCCGCTAATGTGGCGGGCGGCTAGGGAAATTGCGAGGCTCCGGCCCCGACTTGCCACGCCGCTTCTTCATGCAGCTTCTTCAGGAAACGAAAAAGTATCAAAATGCGCAGTACCAGGTCAGATGCGATGCAACCGAATTCCCGTTAGTGATTGACCAAACCTCGTGCAGCCGAGGGGATTTCGGTGTAATCCTCCCGCTTGGTCTGGCCGATCAGCGCGTAGCGCAAACTGTCGACGAGGGCTTCCCAACTGGCCTCAATCACGTTGCCGGATACGCCGACCGTGCTCCAGGAGTTCTCGTAGTTCCGGGATTCGATAAGAACCCGAACCTTCGATGCCGTGGCGTCCTTGTCGTCGAGGACTCTAACCTTATAGTCGGATAAGTGTATTTCCTGCAGGGCAGGGTAATAAGTGATAAGCGCCTTCCGGAGGGCGTTATCGAGCGCGTTGACCGGTCCGTTTCCTTCGGCTGCGGTATAGATGCTCGTTCCGTCGATGTTCAATTTGACGAAAGCTTCCGAAATAACCGGTTTACCCGCGGATTTCTCGACCAGCATCTTGAACGATTCGAAGACGAACAGCTCTTTAAGATCGCCATTGGCTTGCCGGAGCAGCAGTTCCAGCGAGGCGTCGGCGCCTTCGAATTGATAGCCCTGGTGCTCCAGGTCTTTGATCTTGGCGATGACCTCGCGCGTATTCTCGTTCTCGGGATCAAAGGCGATGCCCATCTCCTGCGCTTTGGAGAGAACATTGCTCTGGCCGGCCAGTTCGGAGACAAGCACGCGCTGGCGGTTGCCCACCGTTTCGGGAGCGACATGCTCGTAAGTGCGGGAATCCCGCAGAATCGCCGAGACATGGATGCCGCCCTTGTGAGCGAAGGCCGCTGAGCCGACATACGGCTGGTTGACCGGCATGTAAACATTGGCGATTTCGCTGATGTAGCGCGCCGTATTGGTCAACTGCTTCAGTTGGTCCTCCTCGAGCACCTGGTAGCCAAGCTTAAGCTGCAAATTCGGAATGATGGAGCAGAGGTTGGCGTTGCCGCAGCGCTCGCCGTACCCGTTCATCGTTCCCTGGATTTGCTCCGCGCCGGCCCGCACCGCGCTGAGCGAATTGGCCACCGCAAGCTCGCAATCGTTATGGGTGTGAATGCCCAAACGGGACTTTGCAACGCGGCCTGCCAGCACGCTGACAATGTCATGCACTTCGTGCGGCATGGTCCCGCCGTTCGTATCGCACATGACGAGCCAGTCGGCGCCGGCTTCCTCCGCTTTGGCCATCACGGAAAGCGCGTATTCGGGGTTGTTTTTGTAGCCGTCAAAGAAATGCTCGGCATCAAAAATGACCTCCAGCCCTTGCCGTTTTAAATAGGCGATGGAATCGTAGATCATCGCCAGATTCTCTTCGAGCGTGGTCTGCAGCGCCGTGTGGACGTGGAAGTCCCACGATTTGCCGACGAGCGTGGCCGCCTGAACTCCGGATTCGATCATCCGCTTCAGATTCGCGTCATGCTCGGCGAGGCTGTCCTTGCGCCGGGTGCTTCCGAAGGCTGTTATTTTTGCCGTAAGATTAAGTTCCTGTACGCGTTTGAAAAACTCGATGTCCTTGTTGTTGCTGCCGGGGATGCCGCCTTCAATGTAATGGACACCCAGCTGATCCAGCTTCTTGGCAATCTTCAACTTATCGTCGGCCGACAGGCTGATGCCCTCGCCTTGGGTACCGTCCCGCAGGGTGGTGTCGAAGATAGATAAAGCCTTTGACATGTTGGATGTTCCTCCTTATGGATGTCCTCCAGATTACAAGCTCTGATTTTAATTTCTTATTATAGCATTTGTCTTTTTGAAATGTAACACGGATTTTCCGAATTTGCCCCCGACGCTTGTTGACCTGCCTTCGGACAAAGGGGTATGCTGGAACCAGGAAAGATACAAATGAGGGGACGGTATTGAACGTGACAGGCAGTATCGATAAATACTATCCCGCCCGGGGCAGGGTGGTGCTGCATATCGATATGAACGCTTTTTATTGTTCGGTGCATGAGGCGGAAGAACCGGAGAAGTACCGAAATCGGCCGACGGCGGTAGCGGGGAGTGTAGAGCTGCGCAAAGGTATTATTGTCACCTGCTCTTACGAAGCCCGCAAGCGGGGGATTTCCACAGGGATGACCGTGGCTCAGGGATTGAAGAAATGTCCGGAGCTGATTCTGATCAAACCGGATTTCCATTTGTACCGCAAATATTCCCGGGCGTTTATGGATATCGCGTATGGCTACACGCCTTTGCTTCAGGCCGTTTCGATCGACGAGTGCTATTTGGACATTACCGGCTCAAAACAGTTCGGGACCCCGCTCGACATTGCGCACGAAATCCAGGCCAGAGTGGCGGATGAACTCGGCCTGCCTTGCTCGATTGGGATCGCGCCGAACAAACTGCTGGCCAAGATGGCTTCCGATATGAAAAAGCCGAGGGGGATCACCGTTCTGCGCATCCGCGACGTACCGGCGCTTCTCTGGGATAAGCCGTGCGGCGAGCTGTTCGGGATCGGCCGGAAAACCGCCGAGAAACTGAAGCGGCTCAGGATTCATACGATCGGCCATCTGGCGGCCGCCGACGAACGGCTTCTGATCGAGAAATTCGGCGTGGCGGGAAGCTGGATGAAGCGGGCCGCGAACGGCATCGACGATTCTCCGGTGCGGGAGGAACGCGACAAGAACAAATCGATCGGGCACACGACGACACTGCCGCGGGACGTGACGCAGATGGAAGAAGTGCAGCGCGTGCTGTTGAATTTGGCCGATCAGGTAACCCGGCGGCTGCGGCGCCAGAACCTAGTGGCCCAAACGGTGCAGATTACGATCCGCACGCCGGACATGAAGACGATAACCCGCTCGCAAAGCCTGGAGACCGTCATTGAGCGGGCCGACGACGTGTACAGGGAAGCGTGCGAGCTGTACCGGCGCCACTGGAATGAAGGGCGGCCGATCCGGCTGCTCGGCATTACACTGCAGAATCTGGTCGCCAAGGAAGAATCGGCCGTTCAACTCGACCTGTTCAATTATGAGCAGCAACCGAAGAAGGAATCGCTGACCAGGACGATGGACCTTCTGCGCGACAAGTTCGGCGAAAATGCCGTTCTGACCGCCGGCATGCTGACCGACGATCCTTCCGCGCTGATCCGCAATCACAAAATTCGCGGGACTTCACTGCAGACGGATTTTCTCAGAGAACCGAAGGAACCGTGAGACGAAGGCTCCGTTGAAATCATCTGTTTTTGCGATGGGATTATTCGGAAAGAGAATTGAAATTGCTTTCTATTTATATTATATTGAACTTGGTGACAAACTAAGAACCGGACTTGTACCGTTTATTCAGGAGGCAGATAATATGGCTAAATATACTTGGGTTGAGAAAGACACTTGCATCGCTTGCGGCGCATGCGGCGCAACAGCGCCGGATATTTACGATTACGACGACGAAGGCTTGGCCGAAGTTATTTATAACAGCGATGGGAACCGCGGTGTCACCGAAATTCCGGATGACCTTTACGATGATCTTCAGGACGCCTGTGACGGCTGCCCGACCGATTCCATCAAGATTGCGGATGAGCCTTTCAACAAAGAAGGCTAATCAGGCTGCATATTGAACAGCAAAGACATCTCCTGTGCCATTGGCAGGGGATGTCTTTTGTATTTATAGGCAATTAGTCGCGATTTTTGTGTGGCCTTCGGATGCCGCTTAGCAACCCGGCTGGCTCTGCCGATAAAGAATAAAGAGAAATGTCATTTTTGCCCATGTGGAGGATTTCGATGAGCAACTCGGCTTACCTCAAGAAATACGTGGAGAACCACCCGAAAAATAAAATGGCCTGGTATTTGCTCGGCAAAGAGTATGAGGCATCGGGCCAAGAAGGAAAGGCGCACTATTGTTACATACAGGCCGGAAGCGTGTACGAGGCGTTCGAATCGAGCAAGGTTCCGGCTGATTTATGGAAGGAATATCAGGAAAACCTGCTGCGGGAGTCGATGCGCAAGGAGAAGCAGGCGAAGCTCTGGCGCAAAATCGGGCTCGCATTGATGCTGCTGCTATTATTATGGATGCCTTCGGCCCAGGCGCCGGGGAGCGCACCCGCCGCTCAGTCGGGCATGGAGGAGAACGGCCCCGGGCAGGATCCCCCCGGAGCGCGGCCGGAGAGTGATCCTTCGGCGGGCCAATCCGGGAAGAACGCCGGGGATGAAACGGGTGAAGCCGGATCGTATACGGCCAAGCCTTACTTTGGCGATCCGAAGCGCAAGCATACCGCAATGGCCGAACTTTTGACGGACGATACATCTACAGCGGGCCGGGAAACCGCGGTCCTCGGGATGGTCCAATCCGGCCGGTGGTCGATATGGTCAAAGGACATGCCCGTCGTATATGGGGTCGCCCGTCAAGCCGGCACCGGACGAACGACCCTTCAATCCTATGACGCCAAAGCCTGTCAGTGCACGCCGCCGGATGCTTCGGGACTCCGGAAAGGCGCTTTGGCCTGGATCGAGCGCCAGGAATCGCTGGCCGCGCTTTCCTCCGCAATGCGGCATTATAAAGAAAAGGAAGGACACTGGCCCGAAAGTTTGAAGTCCCTGACAGGTGCGTTTCCGGACAATTGGCTCGCGGGAAGCGACCCGGTGATGGAAAAGGCGTTCCAGCCGCTGCTGACGCGCCTGAAGAAGGGAGCGGGAACGGAAGCGGCGAAAGGTGACGACGGGGCGCATCCGGCGAAGGACCAGGCGGCTGCCTTATCCGAGGCGGATCCTTATTTTACCAAGCCCCTGGAGGTGATCGTCGACACGGCGAACCATCGCCTGGCCGTGGTCAGCGGGGATGTCATGCTCCGCAGCTATAAAGTGGGCTTGGGTGGCGAGCGAACGCCGCACGGCGTGTTCCGGATCACGGATAAGGTGATGAATCCGAACGGACGGGATAACGGCGAATTTGGGAGCCGGGGGATGCAGCTTTCGGAGACGAACTATGCGATCCACGGCACGAACGAGCCGGACAGCATCGGCAAGGACGAATCTTTGGGTTGCGTGAGGATGACCAAGAAGGACGTGGAGGAATTGTTCGATCTGGTTCCGAAAGGGACAAAGGTGACAATCGGAAAGGGGATTCTTCCGAAGCTGGAATCGGTGCCCGAGGAGCGTTTTAAACTGGGCAGCCGCCAGGATCAGACCAATCCCCAACGTACATATCATTGGCTGAACTAGCGGGGAGGGGCTAAAAACTAAACTTGCGTTAGAATGATAACGGCCGCGACGACGATGATTAAAGCGGCGATGACCGAGCTTGCCCAGATCAATGCTCTTTTGTTGACCTCATCCTTCTTTTGCTGGAGCGTCGGCGGTCTGCGTTTGGTCGACATCGTTATAATTCTCCTTCCATGGTATGGGTTTATATATGTATATTGTAAGTGTTTTCACAAAAAAATTCCATATCCCGTTCAGGCAATTCTGGCCCCGATGAACTTTTCTTTTGCGCCGGAAACCGCTAAACTGGATATGGAGTTTTTCTTTTGTCAACCTATGTGGATCGGAGTGAGGAATACCAGTGTTATATCGGCGTTTGGGGAAACCCGTATTTTTTAAATTGGATCCGGAAAGAGCCCATCATCTAGTGATCGGCGGTTTACATACAGCGGCAAAAATTCCGGGTATGCTCCCGGTGATGCGGGGATTGTACGGGATTTCCGAGGCGCGCGAGCTGTCCTCGAAGCTGTTTGGCGTTCATTTTCCTTCACCTGTCGGGCTTGCCGCCGGATTGGACAAAAATGCCGACGCGGTGGACGGTTTCTCCGCGATCGGCTTCGGTTTTATGGAAGTGGGCACGGTTACGCCGAAGCCCCAGCCTGGGAACGAGCAGCCCCGATTGTTCCGGCTTCCGCCGGAGGAGGCGCTGATCAACCGGATGGGCTTCAACAACCGGGGGGCGGAGCAGATGGCCGAGCGGCTGGCGGCGCTCAAGCGAAGGCCGATTCCGATCGCGGTCAACATCGGGAAGAACAAGGTGACCCCGAACGAAGAGGCGCATCTCGATTACAAGAAATGTATTTCGGTTTTGTACCGGTATGCCGATTTTTTCGTGGTCAATATCAGTTCGCCGAACACGCCGGATCTGCGCAACCTGCAGCATGGGAACGAGTTGGCGCAACTGCTCGGAGCTGTCAGGGAAGAGATGGCCGCCCAGGCGAACATTCATGGAACCGAAAAAGCGGTACTCGTCAAAATAGCGCCGGATGTCAGTTCTGAGGAACTGGATTATATGGTCGATACGATCCAAAAAAGCGGAGTTTCCGGCGTGATCGCCACGAACACCACGGTGTCCCGGGAGGGTTTGACCCACGCTCATGCCAAGGAGACCGGGGGGCTCAGCGGCAAACCGCTGCGTCAACGTTCGACCGAAATCGTTTCACATATTTATCGTCAAACCGGAGGACGGCTGCCGATTATCGGATCCGGCGGCATTTTTAGCGCGGCCGACGCTTACGAGAAAATCCGGGCCGGCGCGAGTCTGGTTGAAATATATACCGCATTGATTTACGAAGGTCCCGAAATAAACCGCAAGCTGCACCGCGGTTTAAGGGAACTGCTGAAACGGGACGGATTTGCCCATATTACCGAAGCGATCGGGGCGGATCACCGGTAGAGCGGTAGAGAAGACAGGAGGCACACGCATGGACAGTAGGGATTGGGGAACTTTTTTGCTTCCTTACGAACAGACGGTTGAGGAATTAAAGGTCAAATTCAAGACGATGCGGTCCGAGCTGAAAAAACGTGAAGAATACGCCCCGATTGAATTCGTGACCGGACGGGTGAAGAAAATTTCCAGCATTCTCGATAAAGCCAAGAGGCTGAACGTATCGATGGATGACCTGGAGACGGGGATCGAGGATATCGCGGGCATCCGCATTATGTGCCAATTTGTGGAGGATATCCGCCGGGTGGCGGAGTATATACGGATGCGCAAGGACCTAAGGGTGCTGTACGAAAAGGACTATATTACGAATTACAAGGAGAGCGGGTACCGAAGTTTCCATATGATCGTCGAATACCCGGTTCAAACGGCGCTCGGCCAAAAAATCGTGCTCGCCGAGATTCAGATCCGCACGCTGGCGATGAATTTCTGGGCTACGATCGAGCACTCCCTGAATTATAAATACAAAGAGAGCCTGCCCGACGAAATGAGAAAGCGGCTGAAGAAGGCGGCGGAGGCCGCGAATGTGTTGGATAACGAGATGAGCAGCATCCGCCAGGAAATCCTGATTGCGCAAAAGAGTTTTGAAGACGAATCCAACATCGTCTCTCTCCTGCTATCGGCGATCCATCAGCTCTATTTTTACCATCTGGTATCCGAGGCGATCGACGCTCAGGAACGTTTTAACCGGTTATGGGAAACAAGAGATATGGAAGGGATTAAAGATTTGCTGGCCGAGGTCAAAGCGCTGATCAAGGCCTCCAAGAAGGTGGAGGAGCCCGGGGATGAGCTATGACCCGCTCTACCTCGCGTATCTGGTGTATTTTAACCGGGACCGAGATTACTTCGAATGTCATGAAGTATTGGAGGAGCTATGGCTCAAGATGGACCGGGAGCCGCTGTATAAAGGCTTGCTTCAGGTAGCGGTCGGCCTGTACCATTTCCGCAACGGCAATGTGACGGGAGGGCGGAAAATGCTCCGCTCCGCTGCCGAGCGGTTGGAGGTTTACCCCGAAGACAGCCTCGGCATCGACCTGGGGCGGCTGCGCGATGAAGCAGCCGAGTATGCGAACTGTTTGGACGCCTACGAAATGGAGCCGTTCCCCTTTTACGATCTTGATATCGTCATCATAGACCCGCGCCTTTCCACGGAAGTGAGCCGGACGGCTTCCGGACTTCAACCCAATGTGCCCCAGCGCCGAGGTCCCCAGCGGGGAGCCAAGCACGAGGCAAGGGAGCAAAGCAGGAAGCGGGATACGCTGAACGGTTCGGGCGGATAAATCGAAATGCAGCCTTGCTTTGGGAGAGGCTGCATTTTGTCTATGTTGTGTTACAATAGGCTTGCCGGAAATGGACACAGCTTAAGAAACGGAAGGTAGATTATGGCGGTACAATTACCCGTTGCATTTTTAAAACGAATGGAAGCCCTTTTGGGCGATGAATACAATGACTTTCTTGCCTCGTACGATAACCCGCGCTACGCGGGCATCCGGGTCAATACACTGAAGATCGGCGTTCCGGAGTTCCGTGAGATTTCTCCCTTCGAGCTGCGTCCGATCCCCTGGTGCGACAGCGGCTTCTATGTGGATGAAAGTCTGCGGCCCGGCAAACACCCGTATTATCATGCTGGACTTTACTATATCCAGGAGCCGAGCGCCATGGCGCCGGCGGAGGTCCTGGAAGTCCGGCCGGGAGACCGGGTGCTCGATCTGTGCGCGGCACCGGGCGGGAAGTCGACGCAAATCGCCGCCAAGCTGAACGGACAAGGGATGCTGGTGACGAATGATATCAGCGCGGAACGGACGAAGGCGCTGGCCAAAAATATGGAGCTATACGGCGTGCGGAACGCCATCGTGCTGAACGAGACGCCGGAGCGGATCGCGCAGGCGTTTCCCGCTTACTTCAATAAAATTCTTATCGATGCTCCTTGCTCGGGAGAAGGCATGTTCCGCAAGGACGAGGATATGGCAAGGCAGTGGGAGCGGCATTCCATCGCCAAATGTACGGTCATGCAGCGGGATATTCTGGGGACAGCCGCCTCGCTGCTGGCTCCGGGAGGCAGGATCGTCTACTCGACCTGCACGTTTGCGCCGGAAGAGAACGAGGCGCAGATCGCCGGGTTTTTGGAACAAAACCCGGAGTTCGAACTGATCCCCCTCCCCGAAGGCGGCGGGTTCTTGCCGGGGCGCCCGGACTGGCTGGCCATGCTGGCGGAAGGAGAGCTGACCTTGCCCGAAGGGGCCTCCGCGCCCGTACCGGCCCTGTCGGGGCCATCGGCGGCAGCTACCTCCCGCTGCGGAAGATTATGGCCTCACAGAGTCGAAGGAGAGGGGCATTTTCTCGCGGTCCTGCAGCACAAGGAGGAGGCGCTGACCACGAATCGGGAGACGGCCATCTTGCCCGCGGAAGCGCGGAGCCAAGGGAAGGAGCCCGCTTCGCGGCAGCGCCGCGGACGAAACGATCCGGCCCGGCATGCGGGCAAAAAAGCCCCGGACGAGCGGGAGCTGACGGACAGCTGGCGCACCTTTGCGTCGGAGCAATTGGCGGTAACGCCGCACGGGGAAGTACTGCTGTTTGGAGGCCATGTGTATATTTCCCCGGTGGCGAAGGAGCGGCTTGACGGGTTAAAAACCGTACGTCCCGGGTGGTACGTCGGTACGGTCAAGAACGGCAGATTCCAGCCGGGACATCCGCTGGCTGCCGCGCTGAAAGCCGATGAGGCGCAAAGGGTCCTGGAGTTGTCGCTGGAGGATGGGGAAGCGGTGCGGTATTTGAAAGGGGAGACGCTGGAAATCGCGGAATCCCGGATACGCCGGAACGCGGACACCGGCCCGAAAGGCTTCGTTCTGGTGACGGTGGACGGATATTCCCTGGGCTTTGGAAAATGGCTGGACGGCCTGTTAAAAAACGAATATCCTGCAGGCTGGAGGTGGACCTAAACGATGAGCGAAGGCAAAAAAACGCAGCGGATCGATAAAATACTGGGCAACCTCGGGTACGGATCCCGTTCGGATCTTAAAAAAATGGCGAAGCAGGGCCGAATTGCCTTGAACGGTTCGGTTGTCAAGGATAGCGGAATGCAGTGCAATCCGCAGGCGGATTTACTTGAGGTTGACGGAGATAGAGTCGTGTATCGGGAGTTTGTATATATCATGCTTCATAAACCGCCGGGAGTCATTTCGGCGACAGAAGACGTCCGGGAGAAAACGGTGCTGGATCTACTGCCGCCGGAATTCCGCGTCTTCTCCCCGTTTCCGGTCGGCAGACTCGACAAGGATACGGAGGGCCTGCTTCTGTTGACCAACGACGGGCAACTGGCCCATGATTTGTTATCGCCCAGGAAGCATGTGCCGAAGACCTACCATGCCGATTGTACAGGCCTTCTCGGTGACCGGGAAGCCGAACGGTTTGCTAAGGGCGTGGAGTTGGATGACGGCTATGTGACACTGCCGGCCCATATGGGGGTTTTGGAGCGGGGGAGCTATGAAGATGGCAGTCCCCGAACGAGAATCGCCCTGACGATTTCGGAGGGCAAGTTTCATCAGGTGAAGCGGATGCTGGAAGCGGTCGGATCCAGAGTCACCTATTTGAAAAGAGTCTCCATGGGCCCGCTTTCGCTCGATGAAACGCTGCCCAAGGGTTCTTACCGTGAGCTAACGGCCGAGGAGCTGGAAGCACTGCGCTTTTATAAAAATAAACCGGCGGAGTAAGCGCCGCCTGAAGAGGAGAGACATGGAGATGGAGAAGAAATACAAACTGATCGCCCTGGATGTCGACGGAACGCTGCTGAACGACGATCACGAGCTTACTCCCGGAACGGCGGAAACGATCCGCCGGATTGCCGGGCAGGGGACCGAGTTCGTGCTGTGCACCGGGCGTGCGCCGGTGAACTCGATCCCTTTTATGCGGAAAATGGGACTGGGCGGGTATGTGATTACCCATAACGGGGCGGCGACCGTCGATGTGCGGACGGAAGAGATCGTGCATGAGTTCGCTCTCGATGTGAAGGGACTGGACAGGTACATCGATTACTGCCGGGAGCATGGTGTTCATTATGACATCAATACCACCTTCGAGTTGTATGTGCCTGGGGCGTCCGAGCTCGGCAAGGAAGCGCTGGATATGTATCGCCTGTTTATGATGGAGCCGCTAGAGCTGCCTGCTTGGACGGAATTCACCGAACCGGTCGTGAAAATGACCGTCACCGCCAAGAAGGAAGAACTGGACCGGGTCCAGTCCGATTGGAATGTATGGCCGCAGGAATTCAATGTTTTGCGGAGCGGCGATTTTTTTATCGACATTATGCATAAGGAAGCTTCCAAGGGGGCCGCATTACAGAAGCTGGCTGAAAAACGCGGGTTTAAGCCGGAAGAAGTGATGGCGATCGGCAACTATTATAATGATCTGACCATGCTGACCTATGCGGGTCTCGGAATCGCTATGGACAATTCGCCGGTGGAGGTCAAGGCGGCGGCAAACGCCGTTACCGCATCGAACAATGAAGAGGGCGTCAAGCAGGCGCTGGAGAAATATTGCCTCGGTCAGTCCGTGAAATAAGCGGCACCTCCCGTAAGTGAAAAAAATGGAATATTTGCAAGAGCGCAGCGGAAAAAGTGCGGGCTGTCAGGACAAATGACCTTGGCAACCCGCACTTTTTTAATTAAAGGAAGTAGACGTTTCGTAGCCGGCGCACGAGTTACAGGACCCAGGCGCGGGATACCGGCTTCGGATTTTTTAAAAAGTGGGAGATGTTAGCGGAACATAACGCTGGTTCGAAGCGTCTAAAAGGAGTGTAAAATGCTTTATTATCATAAAATTAATGGAGGTTATTGGAATGTTCCGTAAGTTTCGACTACCTGTTGTCGCCGCTCATGCCGTCCTGGCGGCGGTGCTGGCTTTGTCGGTACCGGCATCCGGCTCGGCGGCCGCGGCCAAATCCGATGCCAAATCAAGCGCGATTGAGATTACGATGAATGGCGAGGAGTTTAAGCCGAATGCGGCTCCTTTCGTGAAGAACGGCACCGTCTTCCTGCCTTTGCGGGACTTGGGAGAAATGCTCGGCAGCGTCGTTTTCTGGAACGGTTCCGCGAAAACCGTGACGATGACATACCCCGAACTCACGGTCCAGTTAAACTACGGGACGCAGAAGGCGACGGTGAACGGAAAAACCAAGAGCCTGTCGGAGTCCCCGCGAGTCGTAGAGGGGCGGATCTATGTGCCGCTGCGCTTCCTGTCGGAAACGACCGGAGCGGACGTGAAATGGAACGCATCGAAGCGGACGGTGAGCATCAAGCACAGCAATGCTTTTGTTAAAGGGGCCGGAGTGAACTGCGTGATTTGGCTGAACCGAAACACCGGGGATCTTTATATCGCCCATCCTTATGAACAAAAACCGGTTCGTGCCGGAAAAGTTGAGGGCAAATTCGAGGAATTTTTGTCCATCCACCCGTATATCGCCGACTCGGGGGACATGGTCGTGACAATTCTGGACAATTATGGCGAACCTCATGTCCAATATGCCGCGTACGGCGTCCTTGTTCACGGCAACAAAATCGTCGCCCAGAAGAAGGCGAAGTACTTCCAGCGTTATGAAGAGAACGCTGTGGCCTACCAGGTCCACGATCCGAAAAGCAACAAATCCGAGGAACGTCTCCTGCTGACCGACGGCAAGACGCTGTCCGTGTACGATACGCAAGGGAAAGAGGTCCACAAATACGATCTCCCTGCTCTGGGAGGCAAGGATGAGACTTATGCCGTGCTGGGAGCGGGCGAGGATTACCTCGTTGTCCGGCCGAACCAGACGGGCCTGCTGACGCTGATCAATCTGGACGATAAGACGACAGTAAATCTGGCCGAAAAAATATTGAAAGGCGACGATCTGGAGTACGCGCTGAACAACGATGTTCCTTATCACGGGGATGAGTTGAAGTATCTGGGTCAGGAATCGGCAGGCGGGCTTCTGGTCATCGGCTATGACAGCCCGTTTGATAAGGAAGGGGTAAAGACGTACACGTATAACCGGAAGACCGGGGAAGTCGCACTGACTGCGGACTGATCCTGAGGATTTCATGAAAAAGAGGACGCAGGGCTCTGGGGAGCCCGCGTCCTTTTTGCTGTGCCTAGACTTAGCCGGGGTGGCGCAGACCTTTGGGCAGATGGTTTTTGAGCTGCCCGCCGCTCGCTTTGCCCCAGCCGAGCGGGAAGCTTTCCCCGCCGCAGGCGAGGGTGACGAGGCACCAGCCGCGGAGATGATCCTGCACGGGCAGCGTATCCCCGTGCAGGAACGCCGCCGCGGACGGGGTATCCGCGTCCAGCGTCACGACGCGGGCCGCATCGCCGGCGCCCGCGGCCATGGCCAGCGCATGGGCTGGCTCGAACCTGCCCTTGCGGGCTTCGCCCAGCTCGAGGCCGGCCCGCGGGATCTTCAGCCCGGACAGCATGCCGGCCGTGAGGGCGAGCCCTTCGCTGCGCGGGAGCAAATACAGCGCCTCCCCGAACAGGATCGGCTCGCCGTCCACCCGGAGGCCCGGCAGAGCTTCGGCCGCAAAGTCGCGGAAAGCCTGCCAGGCGGCCGCGGTTTCCCGCGTTGCGGCGGCGTCTTTACCCGAGCGGCCGCTTTGGCGCCCGCCGTCTTTCCGCTTGCGGCCGGAGCCGGCTTGTCCGTCCGCGTCGTCGGGACCGGAAGGCTCCCGCTCCAGCAGGGCGACGTAGTGGCCTTCTCCTTCCTGCACATGCGGCCAGATCCGCTTCTCGGCCACCAGCTTCAAAAAGGGGAAGGACGCGAGCAGCCGGGCGATCGTCTCCTCGTTCTCCCGGCGGTTGAACGTGCAGGTGGAATAGGCGAGGCTTCCTCCGGGCTTCAGCATGGCGACGGCATCCTGCAGAATATCCCATTGCCGGGCGGCGCACAGCTCCACCGCCTCCGGCGACCATTCCCGGATGGCGTCGGGATCCTTGCGGAACATGCCTTCGCCGGAACAAGGGGCGTCCAGCATGATCCGGTCGAACGCGAGCGGAAACCGCGCGGAAAGCTCCGGGGGAGCGGCCTGGGTAACGATGGCGTTGCGAACTCCCATTCTTTCGACGTTCTCGGCGAGAATCCGCGCACGCTGCGGGTGGATTTCGTTGCTGATCAACAGGCCCTCGCCGCGCATCTTCGCCGCGATCTGCGTCGTTTTCCCGCCTGGGGCGGCGGCCAGATCCAGCACGGTTTCTCCGGGCTGGGGATCCAGCAGCTCCACGGCCGACATGGCCGAGGGTTCCTGAATATAATATAATCCGGCGGCATGGTGCGCCTGTTTGCCCGGGCGGGTCCGCTCTTCGTAGTAAAAGCCCGTCTCGCACCAGGGAACGGGCCGCAAGGCAAACAGCCCGGCGAGCTTGTCGGCCGCAGCCGTGCTGGTGCCGAGCTTCAGCGTATTGAGGCGCAGCCCGTAGCTGCGCGGGGCGGCATAACTTTGAAGGAAAGCCTCCCCCTTGGCCGGACCGAGCATCGATAAGACGGCGTCCCGAAACGCGCCGGGCAGGGCTGAAACTGTCATGTTTTTAACACTCCTTCCAATAGGTATCTCTGTCGGTATCCCCCTAGTCGTCTTTTGAGGCATAGCCGGTTCATCCGTTAGCTAATTGTGTTGAGTTGTGCCGGGAGTCGAGCGGATAGGTTTCAAAAGGTGCAAATCTGCAGCAATTTTCGCCGGTCCAATACGCCCAGGTTTGAAAAGATGCAAAAGTGCAGGAATTTCGAACTTATCCGGGCAATGAGCGCTGTCTTGCTCAAAAAGCTTGCAGATTTGCAGGAATTTTGATTTTTTGGCCCGCCGCGAGATAAAAGCCTGCAGATTTGCAGGAATTTTTACCATATCAATTGGAGGCAGTGCCGCCTAACAGAACTAGCCGGGCCGGGACATATTTTCCTAGAGCAGTTTATCACATTGTTTTTTAATCTCAAAAGGGGAATGGATGTTCCGTCCGGCCTATGGCATAATTGAAGTAGCAAGCGGTTCATACGCGACTAGAAAGAGAAGAGCAAAGGAGAACCCCTATGAGATTGCTGCAGGCCTTATTCTTTCCTCCGGAACAGCCCGGAGGCGTATCCTCTATGATTCCCTATTTGCAGGACCGGTTTAATCCCCCCCATTGGGAAATGGAGCTGTTTTCCTTACCGAAACGGATCCGCGGCAAGGGCAGCGAACCGGTGAAGTTTCATACCTTTGACTGGCATGAATTCGAGGAAAGCCCGATCGTGCAAAAATATGTGCAGACCTACAGGGACTATCTATGGTGGACGAAACTGCGTTTGCAGCGGCCGTTCGACCTGATCCATGCCCATCATCCGATCGTCGGCATGGCGATGAAGGAGGTTTTTCCGGAAACCCCGGTGATTCAGAGCATTCACTCCAGTTATGAGCGGGAATTGATTCTGAATGGCCGGATTCAGCCGGACGGCCTCGAGCACCGCTTTTTGACCTCCCTTTATAGGGAGCTGGAGCACCGGACCGATCTGATGCTTACCGTCTCCGGGTCATTCCGGGAATATTTAAGTCCTTACGTCAACCATCCCCAAAATATCGGCGTCATTCCCAACGGCTTTGATGAGAAACGGTTCAAACCGGTGCCGCACGAAAATGAGGTGGCCCAACTGGTCACCGTCTGCCGGCTCGTCCCGGCCAAAGGGCTCGATACGCTGCTGGAGGCTTGCGCCGAGCTGAAGAACCGCGGATTGCCTTATGTCCTTCATATCATCGGCGACGGGCCGATCCGCAAGGAACTGGAGGAATTGGCGCAACGGCTGGGGATCTATAACGAGACGATTTTTTACGGATATACCTTGCATCCCGAGGAGTTCATGCCTTTCTTTGATATTTTCGTCCTGCCTTCACGCGCGGAGGCGTTCGGCTCGGTGTTCGCCGAGGCCGCGCTTTGCTCGCTGGCGCTTGTCGGTTCGGACGTTGGGGGGATCGCCGAGCAGATCGAGAACGGTTCGAACGGTCTGCTCGTGCCGCCCGAGGAACCGGTTCTGCTGGCCGATGCGCTCGAGAAAGTGATCGGCGATCCGGATTACCGCTATCAACTGGCCCGTTCGGGATCGGAATATGCGAAGAACCATTATTCCTTAAACCGGGTCGTCCACGAGCTGAAAAAAGTTTACCTGCAATTTCAACCGATGAAAGAGTGAGCCTCATGCCTTCATTTCGATTCATTCATACCGCCGACCTGCACCTGGACACCCCGTTTGCGGGCATGTCCGGGCTGCCGGACCGGCTGCGCCGCCACCTTCAAGAGTCCACCTTCGCCGCCCTCGGCGACCTGGTGGACCTTGCCGTTTCCGCCGACGTCGACTTTGTCGTCGTCAGCGGAGATGTCTACGATGCTTCCGAATCCTCGCTCAGGGCCCAGCTTCGCCTTCAAGAAGCTTGGAACAAGCTGGCCCGTTCGGGTATTCCGGTTTATGTCATCCATGGAAACCATGATCCTTTAAACAGCAGCCGTCTGCGTTTGTCTTTGCCGCGAAATGTTACGGTATTCGGCGGCAGCCGGCCGGAATCCGCCACGGCGGTACGCCGGGCGGACGGGCAACCCGTGGCGGTCATCAGCGGCATTTCATATCCAACGGCGGCGGTGACGGAGAACACCGCTCTTCTTTTTCGGCGCGACCCGGCTTCGCCGTTGTACCATATTGGTCTCCTGCATGCCAATGTGGACGGGCAGGAGGGGCATGATGCTTATTCTCCCTGCTCGCTCAAGGACCTGCGCTCGTCGGGTTACGATTACTGGGCGCTCGGGCATATCCATAAACGCCAAATCCTTAGCGAATCCCCTTGGGTCGTTTATCCGGGCAATCTGCAGGGCCGCAGCCTCAAAGAGACGGGCCCGAAAGGCTGCTATCTTGTTGAAGTGGACGATAGGGGAGAGGCCAGGCTCGGTTTCCGCGAGCTGGATCATGTCCGGTGGGCGGAGCTTGAGCTTCCGATCGGGGAACTTGCCACGGAAGAAATCTGGAAAGAGCGGGTGGAGGAACGGCTGGAGGAAGTTCGGGCCGGCTTGTCGGGCAAAACCGGAATCGTGCGGTTTACGTTTACCGGGCGGGGCCCGCTGCATGCCCTGCTCCAAAACGGCAGGGAAGCCCACGATCTGCTGGCGGAGCTGCAGCGGCGGGAGACCATGCGGCTGGAAGCGGACGCTTCGCTGCCGCTTCATTCCGTGGTTTGGCCGGTCGGCTTCAAAGCCAAAACCGGACCGGACATCGACCGGGCTGGGCTGGCAGGGGAGGACAGCTTCCTCGGGGAACTGCTCCGGCTTACGGACCGGGCCTTGGCTCGCGATGATCTACGGGACGAGCTCATCGACACCGCGCTGTCCCCGCTGATGGATAACCGCCATCTTCGAGGACTTTTGAAATCGCTAGGCCCCAGGGAGCGTCAGGAACTGCTGGAGCGGGCCGAGGCGCTGGCGGTATCGCTCCTGGTGGAGGAAGACATGCGGGGAGGGACCGGCTGATGCGGCTGGAAAAATTGCAAGTCCAAGGCTTCGGCCATCTGCAGGACAAAGAAATCGAGCTAAAAGGACCGGTAACGGTCCTGTATGGCCCCAACGAGGCGGGCAAAAGCACCTTGCTCGGCTTTGTCCGCGCCATGCTGTTCGGCATTCCGTCACGGACGTACGGTGCGATGCGTTATGAACCGGTCCGCGGCGGAGCGCACGGCGGTTTGCTGACCCTCCGGGACAACGCGGGCAGCTTGTGGACGATCGAGCGCTATGCCCGTACGCGGGAAGGAAGCTCTCCGGCGGCAGGGCGCGGGGACCGTCTGCGCATCACCCGTACGGGCCCGGACGGCGAGCTCCGGGAGCTGCCGCAGGAAGAGCTGGAGCGGGAGCTGCTTGGCGGCATGTCCAAGGAGATGTTCCGCCAGCTGTTCGCCATTTCGCTGAGCGAACTGCAGGAGGTTTCCGCGCTGCAGTCCGAAGAGATGAGCCGCTTTCTGTTTCACGCGGGCATCGGGGGAGGCGCCGCCGTGCTGCGTGGGGAAAAGAAGCTGGCCCAAGAGATGGACAAGCTGTACCGCCCGCGGGGGCGGAATCAGGAGATGGCGGGGATCACCCAGTCTATCGAACATCTGGAGCGGCAGGCCGCCGCGGCAAAAGCGCTGCTTCCCCGGTACCGCGAAGTGTTGAAGGAGCTGGAAGAAGTTGGTGCGGATCTGGAGGCCGGGGAAGCGGAGCTGGAGCGGCGAAGCGCCGAAGCTCTGCGGCTGGACAAGGCCGCGGCCACCCGCGCCGACTGGGTGAAGCGGGAAGCGCTCCGGGCGGAGCTGGCCGAGCTGCCGGAGCGCGCCGCTTTCCCGGAGCAAGGGCTGTCCCGGTGGGAGCGGCTCCAGGAAGAGAAGGCGCGGCTGGAGCTGGAAGCCGCGGAGTTTATGAGAAAGCTCGCCGTATTGCATAGCGAGCTTGGAGCTGTCCGGCCGGACCGTGAGCTGCTGGAGCGAGAAGCCGGCATCCGCTCGCTGGCTGGCCGCCTGGCGCGGTACGAGAGCGGCGTCCGGGAAGCGGCGGAGCTCCGGTCGGAAGCGGAGCAGATCGAAGGCCGCCTGGCGCACGCCTTGCGGAGCATCCACCCGGATTGGACGGCGGACGAGCTGCGCGCCTTCGGGGGGACTGTCGGGGAGCGGGAGACGGTCCGGCGCTTTATCGCCCGGTTTCAGGAATACGATAAAGCGGCGGATCTTCTCCACCATGAGCGGGTGCAGCTGGAGCGTGAAGCCTCGGCGCTGGAAGCGGCCCATGGCGGGGCCATGGAGCAGCTCCAGGCCGGTGCCGAGGCCGGGCGGCGTCAGTTCAGCGATCTGGTGCCCGGAGACCGGAATGAGGTCCGCCGGCTATGGAGCGAAATTCAAGGGCTGCTGGACCGCTGGAGAGCGGTTTCCGCGTCCGTTCAGGAGCAGCGCCGTGCAGCGGAAGCCGAAGCGGCGGCGAAAGCCCATATTCGCCGCTTCCAGCAGCGGATGCTTAACGGGACGGGGGTGTTGACCATGCTCCTGCCGGTCCTGCTGTGGATGGTGACGCATTCCGTGTGGAGCGCCCTGCTTGGCGGCGTGGTGCTGTTCGTCATCGACGCTTACCTGTTTCTGGCCGTGCGGGAATCCGGCGGCCGGAAACCCCGGCAGCGGCGGCGCGGAGGCCGCCTGCTCTCGGAGCCTGCGGCCTCGCCCGAGGAACTGCGGCTGCGGGAGATCTTGCCGCGGCTGATTGCCCACCCGCTGACCGCCGCGGGTAGCCGGAGCGTGACGGCCAGTTTGGCCGAGTCGGAGCGCTGGGACGAGGAAGAGAGACTGCTCCGCCGGTTGATGGAGCAGTGGCAGCTGTGGGATCAACGCCAAGCGGCATTGGAAGCGGCCGCGGCGGAGGCCCGCCTGAAGACGGCCGGAAAGCTTGATGAACTGTCCGCCTTGCAGCGGGAATTGGCCCGCAAGGAGACGGAATTCGCCGGCTTGGCCCGCGAATGGGAGGACTGGCTGCGGGAACGCCGGCTGTCCGGCGATTTGTCTCCGGAGGCGGCGATGGACGTGTTCCGGCTGGCCGAACAAGGCCGGGAATGGCTTGCCCGGCTGGAGTCTTTGTCCGCCAAGCATGCCGCGGCCAAGCTGGAGGCGGACGCTTTTGAACGGGATGGCCGCGCCTTGTTGGGAGAGCTCCGCGGAACGGAATCCGCCGCGCCCGGCGCGATGGCCGCCACCGTCCGCCAGGCGAAGGCCGAATTGGATATCCAGCTGGAACTCGAGGCGCGGCGTCAGCGCCTGGCCGACAGGCTGGACCCGCTTGAGGAGGAACTGGGCAGACGGAAAGCACGGTTGGAAGCGATCGCCGCCGCCGAGCGGCATCTGCTTGACGAAAGCGGGGCGGAGGATGGTGAGATGTACCTGCGCTTCGGGGCCGAGGCCGCCAAAAGGGAGCGGCTTTATGCGGAACTCAGGCAGGCCGAGCTCGTTATGTTCGGAACGATGGATGAGGCACAGCGCCGACAGCTTGAAGAGCTGCAGCGGGATCATGAAGAGGAGACCCTCATAAGAAGGACCGAGAAAGCCGGGGAGCGGCTTCAAGAGGCCAAGCAGCATAGGCAGCGTCTTTTGGAGCGGCGGGGACGTCTGCTTCAGGAGAAGGAGACGCTGGAACAGCGGGGGCTGGAAGACGACGTGAATCAGCAGCTGGCGGAGCAACAGGCCGCATTGGGGGAGGCTTTCGACCGGTACGCGGTCATGGCCGTCTCCCAGGAGTTGATCGCAAGGGTGCGCAAAATTTATGAGGAAGAGCGGCAGCCGCAAGTGCTGCAGCAGGCTTCGCGTTATTTTGAGAAAATGACAGGGGGGGTATACGGCCGCATTCTCGTCAAGATGGGGAGCCAGGAATTGCTGGCCGAGCATCGGGATGTCGGGCCGGTCGCCAGCTCTTATTTGAGCCGCGGAACGGCGGAACAGCTTTATCTGGCGATGCGCTTTGCGCTGTCGGAGGCCGTTTCGGGCCGGGAAAGCTTGCCGCTGCTTCTCGACGATCTGTTCGTCAACTTCGATGCGGGACGATTGGCCGGGGTTTTGTCCGTCCTCAAGGAAGTTTCCGAAAGCAGGCAGTTGATCCTCATGACTTGCCATGCCCATGTGGCGGAAGGGGTCCGCACCCATCTGGGAAATGTCCAGCTTGTGGAGCTGGCTTGATCAGCGCTGCCGGTAAAGCGCGAGCATGACCGCCCACAGCAGGCTGAACATCCCGAACGCCGGATAGAGGATGGAGAGCAGGGTGCTGAAGCCGAACTGGCTTGTCACATAACAGATCAGCAAAATACAGGCTGAAATCAGCCGGGGCGGCAGTTGCAGCCGCTGTCTCAGCTGGAGCGTCACCCCGTAGACGTCGGCGACAAAGGTGCTGAAAATTTCCATGAAGATCAGCACAAGATAAATAAGCTGGATGGCGGTCCCCATTTGCTGGGCGATGCTGCCCATGGGGATCTCAAACTGCACGATCCCGGGCATATTGGCCGACAGGGCAAAGTGTCCGGCCATCAGCATAAAGCCGACGCCTGTCCCGCCAAGCAGGCCGCCCCAAATAATGACGCGGCGGCTCTCCGTCCGGCTGCCGATCGGGACGAGCACGGCCTGGGCCATGGAGAGATTGAAGGCCGTGTACATTAAGGGAGAGGCCCAGGTCGCCAGCAGGCTGTGGTCGGTGCCGAGCGTCAGAAACCGGGAGGCTCCCGGCGATCCCGCCGTATTAAAGATGATCGCCAGGGACAGCGTAATCATCATGGGGACGACCATGGAGTTCAGTTTCATCACCCCGTCGATGCCTTTGCCCAGCAGGATGAACGTAAGGGCTAGTGTGATCCACAGCCCGATTTGGTAGTGTATCCCGAAATGCTCCTGAAAGACCGAACCGGCTCCGGCCAGCATCACGCTGTTCACCCCGATGAGAACGATCATGGTGAACAGGCTCAAGATTTGGCCGATCCGGTCTCCGAACAGTTTCCGGTTCAGATCTTCGTAAGACTCGGCCCGGATACTGCGGGCCAGCAGCATCATTTTGGTTCCCAGCCAAATAAACAAGGCCGAGGCTAGCAGGATCGTCAATGCGCCCCATTTGCCGTACTGGGTAAAGAATTGCAGGATTTCCCGGCCGGTTGCAAAGCCGGCACCGACAACGGTGCCGATATAGGTGAAAGCGATTTGCAAAACTTTGACGGCATTTTTCATGGTTTTCCCCCCGGCCGATGTGCTATATATAGTACAAGGTATGTTGTCCGGGGACGGGACATGACTCAAACCCTAAATGGATCAAGTTCGGGAGGAATAGGAATGGAGAAATTGAAACAACGAATCGTGGAGCAGGGCGTGGTGGTATCCGATCAGGTACTGAAGCTGGATGCGCTGCTGAATCATCAGGTCGACCCGCAACTGACGATGGAGATGGGCCGGGAATTTGCCGAGCGCTTCCGGGACGCGGGCGTGACCCGGGTGGTTACGGTTGAATCCTCGGGCATTGCGATCGCTTTTGCCACGGCGTATGAATTGGGGGTTCCCCTGCTGTTTGCGCGCCGCAAAAAGACGCTGCTCGCCGAGCCGGACATGCTGTGCGAACGGGTCCCTTCCTTCACGAAAGGAATCGTGACGGACATTTTGATCTCCCGGGAACTGATTTCGCCGGACGACCGTGTTTTGTTTATCGACGATATCATCGCGAACGGGGATGCGGCCAGAGGGCTGGTTAAAATCATTGAGCGGTCGGGCGCGGAGTTGGTCGGAGCCGGGATTGTGGTGGAGAAATGCTTCCAGCCGGGAGCCAAAGCGCTGCGGGAGCAAGGCATCCGCCTGGAATCCCTGGTGCGCATCGCTTCGCTGGAGGGCGGCCAAGTTGTTTTTGCCGACGCCTGAATCATCCTGAGAAATTAATTCGTTCCAATTTTGCAACAGTTCTTTGCAGGCCTCTTTTTTTTCGTTATAATGGGGATTACTAGGGAGAGGAGGCTTATAAAATGGGGAATGATCCTGTAGTGAACGCGGAATTCTTTATTACTAAATTGTCCGATGCCAAGGTTACTTTCGAACGTGCCCTGGATTGCAAACATACGGAGTTTGACGACCTTTATCCCTATATGCTTGAGCATCCCCAGTTCTTCTGGTATAAGCGCTATGTCGCTTGGTCACAGTTGCTTACGATCGCCGAGCTATGCGAGGAGCTAGGTATTGACTGGAGAGCGGAATTCAGCCCGCAGCAGGTTGGATATGTGAAGCAGCGTGTCATGTCGGCGAAAGTGCTTGATTTCTGGTTCGAGAAGAACGACAGCAAGGAGCATGCCCAACGCTAGAAGGAAATGGGAGGATGGCTCTGCCGATCCGATTGCTGATTATAGTGTGGTTTTATCATGAGCGTTGACGGAAAGTGACGGTCATGGTGTTAAAGGACTCCGTGAATTGCTGCGGAGTCTTTTTTTAATTATCATGAGAGTGATAACTTATTTCCAGAAAGACGGTGAACACGATGATTTCCGATGAAGAACTGAATGCGTTTCGTTTATCGGGTGAAAAAGTCCGGGTCGTGCGCGACGCGCTCCCCGAGAACGACATCCGGGGGATTGTCGTAGCGTGGGACGATACCCACGTACTGATTCGCAGACCCAACCGGAATGTGGTCAAGCTTGACCGGCGCTATAGCATTCGTCCGGCCAGGGAGCCCCGGATTTCGCCGGAAATATAAG
Organism: Paenibacillus sp. A14; assembly: GCF_036864815.1. Classification (NCBI taxonomy): domain Bacteria; kingdom Bacillati; phylum Bacillota; class Bacilli; order Caryophanales; family Paenibacillaceae; genus Paenibacillus; species Paenibacillus sp. A14. Next base: position 689,479 of record NZ_JBAGJD010000003.1, on the reverse strand, counting down.
CATATTTTTGGCGGAGCGGGACATGGTAGTAAGGTAGTCCGGATAATTTCACGCCAAATCCCTGAGAAAGGATGCCTGAATAGCCATGTCACTCGTCAGTGAAAAGATAAAAGCCTATAAGGATCAGATTCATACTTATGGAGCCGCAGTTCCCGGGGCAACCGAGGCGTATCATGCGTTTACGGGGGAATGTTTTGAAAGCGGCAAGCTGGACGCCAAAACCAAGCAACTGATCGCGCTGGGGATCGCTTTGTCCACGAATAATGAAATTTGCACGTTCTACCATACCGAGGAAGCCAGATCCAAGGGAGCGACAGAGGAAGAACTGCTGGAAACGGTGGCGGTCGCTTCCGCCGCATTGGCGGGAAACGCTTTGTCCCAAGGCGTGATTCGCGTGCAGGAGGCTCTCGGTCAAACGCCGATGCATTAAGGATTCTTCCGTTAAACTAGGACCCCGAGGTTTCTTTAAGGAACACAGGGGTCTTTCTTTCTATGAGCGGTTTGTTATAAACGGATCGGCTCGGACAGCGGCGTCTCGGAGACGTCCGCGCAGCCGGAACCCAAATAAGCACGGATGCGGGAGGCCATTTCACTGCGGAGGACGGGCCAGAGCATCTTCATCGTCCCCCGGTAGCCTCTGCACAGATAATCGGCTTCGATTCCATGTTCATCCTGGGTCAGGCGCAGAAATTTGATCCGGCGCTTCTGGAATTCCGCCATAATCTCATGCTGTACCAAAGAAGCGCGCCGCTCGGCGCCGCGAAGGATCTCCGTATAGAGCTCCGGGCTCTTCAATACGCCGCTCTCCTCTAAAATCCGGGCATCCCGATCCAGTATCCGGCGGATGAAACGCAGCAGAACTACGCTCCGAATCAATGCCAATTCATCCTCCGTAATGCCGGGTACCGCCATTTGGACAACCCCCTTATCCTTATTGAATGGGAACTTATGTTCTTATTTTAGCCAAAGCGCTGCCGAATTAAAAGAGGAAATAAAAGTGTTGACTATGTCTGTGAGTTCATGCTATTATAAATCTTGTCGCTGCGGAAATTGATTTTCTGTAAGAGACACTAAGCGGTCGTGGCGGAATTGGCAGACGCGCACGGTTCAGGTCCGTGTGGGCTAACCCCCCGTGGAGGTTCGAGTCCTCTCGACCGCATCCTAATGTTAACGAAAGAGCTCCTGAATTGTCCTTGTGGATGAATCAGGAGCTTTTTGCATGTACGGGGGTAAATTAAAGGGAATTATTCCTGTTAATTTGGAGCCTAAACGGCTGGGGAGGCGGTTTAGCTGGAAAACCGCCCACTAATTCGACTTAAATGGGGATATCGGCAAATGAGCCGCAAAATAAATGGAGCTTTTCCAGTTAAATCCCATCATGAGGCCAAGAGAGCAGTAGTTTAAAATACTCCACTGCAAGAGTTTAATTTTGTCCAGTGAAGCGGATGGATTTTTCTAATACTATGAAAGCGTAAACAATTGCTTTAAAATGATTTTTACACATGATAGATCGCCGAATGTCACTATAAACTCAGGGAGGTCAATATGGAGAAGCTGTTATACGGTGTCGCTTATTATGACGAATATATGCCTTATGATCGGCTGGATGAGGATATCCGCATGATGAAAGAGGCGGGGATTAACGTGGTGCGGATCGCCGAATCGACCTGGAGCACGCACGAACCGCAAAATGGAGTATTCGATTTCACCTCGGTAGATCGCGTTCTTGATGCGATGCATCGGGCCGGAATTCATGTCATTGTCGGAACGCCTACTTACGCCGTACCGACCTGGATGGTCAAGGAGCATCCGGAGGTGTTGGCAACGACGGCAAACGGACCGGGCAAATATGGGGCACGGCAAATAATGGACATCACGAACCCGACCTATTTGTTTTATGCGGAGCGCATCATCCGCAAGCTGATCTCCCGGGTTAGCGAACATCCGGCGGTGATCGGGTACCAAACCGATAATGAAACGAAGCACTACCATACCGCGGGCCCTAATGTCCAGTTGCTGTTTGTTAAATACGTTCGGGACAAATTCAAAACGCTAGAGGAATTGAACAAGGCGTTTGGGCTAGACTATTGGAGCAACCGGATCAACAGTTGGGAGGACTTCCCGTCCATCATCGGGACGATTAATGGCAGCTTGGGCGCGGAGTTTGCCAAATTTCAACGGAAACTGGTCGCCGATTTCCTGAACTGGCAAGTATCCATCGTTAATGAGTACAAGCGGGCGGATCAGTTTGTTACGCAAAATTTCGATTTTGAGTGGCGGGGACATTCCTACGGCATTCAGCCGGATGTGGACCATTTTGAGGCTTCCCGTCCTTTCGATATCACGGGGGTGGACATTTACCATCCGTCACAGGACGATCTGACCGGGATTGAAATTTCCTTCGGCGGGGATGTGGCGCGATCCACCAAAGGAACGAATTATTTGGTGCTCGAGACGGAAGCGCAGGCCTTTCCCCACTGGACCCCGTACCCGGGGCAGTTAAGATTGCAGGCGTTCAGCCATCTGGCTTCGGGAGCCAATATGGTGGCCTATTGGCACTGGCATTCGATCCACAATTCCTTCGAAACCTATTGGAAAGGCTTGCTCAGCCATGACTTCGAACCCAACCCGATTTATGAGGAAGCCCGAACGATCGGCCGGGACTTTGCGCGTTTGTCTCCGCATTTGGTGAACCTTCAAAAAGAGAATAAAGTCGCCATTCTGGTCAGCAACGACTCGTTAACGGCGATGGAGTGGTTCAAATTTAATTTTTCCAGCACGAAAAAGTATAATGATGTCGTTAGAATGATGTATGATGAGCTGTACCGGATGAACATCGGCTGTGATTTCGTGTCTCCCGCAACCCCGCATCTTGAAAAATATGATCTGCTTATCGTTCCTGCGCTTTATACGGCTTCCAATGATCTTTTGGAGCGGTTAAACCGGTTTGTATATGATGGTGGGCATATCGTTTATACTTTTAAGAGCGGCTTCACGGATCAAAATGTCAAGGTCCGTTCCGAACGGCAACCGGGAATCATCGGCCAAGCATGCGGCATTTCGTATAACATGTTCGTCGAGCCGAAACGGGTGACGTTAAAAGACGATCCGTTCCGGGTCGGTGAAGACCAAAACCAGGTGCATACGTGGATGGAACTGCTCACCCCATCGACGGCGGAGGTGCTCGCCTATTATGATCATCCGCATTGGGGGAAGTATGCCGCGGTCACGCAAAACGGTTACGGCCAAGGGCAGGCCGTGTATATCGGCTGTATGACGAGCGAGGCGGTTATGGGCAAAATTCTGGAGCATGCCGTGAAGAAGGCCGGTTTATGGGGACTGGATCAAGAGATCCGCTTCCCGCTGATCACGAAATCCGGGGTTAACGGGCTGGGCAAAACGGTCCGATATTACTTTAACTATTCTGAAATGCCGGCTTCGTTTGACTATCGTCATCGTGAGGGAATTGAGCTGCTTTCGGACCAAACGGTAAGCTCTGGACAAACCCTGAAGCTTGAGCCATGGGGCTTTACCATTATCGAAGAACAATAAGCCATAGACGCTTTGTATTGAAATAAACGCCTCCCGCATCCGCGAGGCGTTTTCTACTATTTATGCGATATGCGGCATCACAGGGGGGAAGCGAATGTTTGGCAGACTGCGGCGGAGGGTCATTGACCCGTTCAAAACGAGTATCCGCAACAAATTGATTCTGACGATGATATTGATCGCGATCGTACCCGTCGTCGTCGTTACCGCGCTGGCAGCGGAGAACAGCAGCGCTTCGATGGAAGAGCAAGTGATAGGCACCAACCTATCCAATATGAAATGGACGGGGATTTATTTGAGTGATCAGTTTGCCAGACTAAACAACCTGGTCTATTCGCTCCAGATCAGTCCGGGGTTGGCCAATTATCTGAATCGGCCCGAAGCGGAAACCCCGGCCAGCCAATTTGTCGCTCAGCAGAATGTTTTTAATTCACTGAATAGCGTGTATTACAGCGGAGGGAATCACCTGGTCGGCGTCGTTATGTACCTGCATGAAACCGGGACGCTGTTTACGATCAATTCGATGCAAAACGAAGTGGAAGAGATCAGCGGCATACCGCGCGTTTACCGGGATTTGCTGCGGGAGAACAAAGATTTTATCGTGGAGACGGATTCATCGGACCCCGGCAAATTTCGATTGATTCGCAGCATCAACCGCTTTGAAAACCAGGAAAAGCTGGGCTACATCTCCCTGGAGGTACTCTGGTCCTATTTCGATCAAACGATCCGTTTACTTGGCGAAGGAAAGGAGCAGTCCGTGTTCGTTACGGATATGAACGGCCGCATTCTATACGGCGACGGCGAAATCTCTCCTGATGTGGCGGCGGAGCTGCAAGCTTCCAAGGATGCCGGGCCGGGCCAATTCAGAACGGATCGGGAATTCGTTTTTTACAATACGCTGGATCCCGTTGACCTTAGATTGGTAAAAATAATCCCGGTCGCCACGATCAACGAAAGCGCCCGGGCGACGATGAACTATGGTTTGATCGTCGGGATGATTTCCACGATCATCTCCGCTTTATTTGCTTTTTATTTTGCCTGGAAAACGACCAAACCCATCATCGGTTTGGCCCGGGCGATGCGGAAGCTCGATTTGACCAAGGAGCAGATGATTCCCCGGAGCAAGCGCAAAGATGAAATCGGGCTCCTGGAAGCCAATTTTGCCACCATGGCCCAGCGGATCAGAGACCATATTAATACCGAGTACCGGATTCGCCTGGAAAAGAAAACGGCGGAACTTAAAGCGCTGCAATCGCAAATCAACCCGCATTTTTTGCAAAATACGCTGCAGTTGATCGGGGGAATGATCTTCTCGCAAAAACCGGCGGAGAGCTACGGTATCATCCGTTCGCTTAGTGAAATGTTCCGTTATATCGTACGGGATCCGGATACGCTTGCGACGCTTCGGGCGGAGCTTGAACATCTGAATCATTATATGAATATCCAACAGCGGCGCTTCGGCAAGCGGCTCCATTACGAGCTAAACATAGACGGAGATGTGCTGGACTGCCGAATCCCGAAACTGGCACTGCAGCCGATCGTCGAAAATGCATTTGTTCACGGGCTGGATCATAAGACCGGAGAGTGGCGGCTGGAGGTGACGATCCGCCCCGAGTCCGAGGGCATACGGCTGATGGTCCGGGATAATGGGGCAGGGATGGAAAATGCGCAGCTCCAGCGGTTGCGAACGCAGCTGAACCGGGATCTGGAGCAGGTATGGACCAAGGGAACGAGCATCGGGCTGATCAATGTGGCTTCCCGAATCCAGATGTATTTTGGCGCGGAATACAAAATGAGCCTTGACAGCGTATGGGGCAAAGGCACCAGTGTCACGCTGCATCTTCCCGATCAAAAGGAGGGCTAAAGCATGTTCAAAGTATTGATAGTGGATGATGAAGAGTGGAACCGGAATATTATCAAAAATTTGGGCCGATGGGACGAACACAGCATGGAAGTCGTGGGGGAGGCGGAGGACGGTTTGGAAGCGATACGGATGATCGAACGGCTTAGCCCTGAGCTCATCATTACCGATATGCGCATGCCGGGTTCCGACGGAGTAGAACTGATGCGGAAGATGAGCGACCGTTTTCCCGACAAGCAGGTCATCGTGGTAAGCGGGTACGATGATTTCCACTACGCCAGGCAGGCGATCCGCTACAAAGCGGTCGACTATTTGCTGAAGCCGATCGATCCGCAGGAACTGAACGCGGTGTTGGCCAGATGTTGCGTGTCTCTACGGAAGCGCACGGAGCGGCAGGGAATCGATTTGGAGATGTCTTCGAGATGGGCCGCATACGAAAAGCGGTTGGGGACTTACTTTAATGATCTGAATGGCGGGGGACTCCGGAAAGTATGCCATGAACTGCAATCCGATTCGGAGCTTGAATCCGCGTTGAAGCCGGAAACGATCCGCTATCTGGTAAAAGATACTCTGCTGTACTTGAGAGAACTCTGCGCGGCGAACGCGTTAGCCGGCGAATCGGACCGCCCGGCTGAACTTACGGATATGCCAAACTCCTTCCAGGAAGGGGTCCGCTTGATATCCGAGTGTTATGTGAACGCCCTGGAAGAACTGATCAAACAGCGGAAATATAAAAATAAACTGCATTTGGGAGAAGTCAAATCGTATCTTGATCATCATTACGCGGAACCGATCGGTTTGGAGCAGCTCGCCAAGCTGTTTTTCGTCAGCAAAGAGTATTTGAGCAAGGCGTTTAAGCTGGAATACGGCTTAACGGTTACGGACTATGTCGTGGAATTAAGAATGGAGAAGGCGATGGAATGGCTGAAATCGGACGAAGAAGTCGCCATCAAGAGAGTAGCGGAAATGATCGGGTATGAGGACGTGTCCTATTTTCACAGGGTGTTTAAAAAGCATTTCGGAATTTCGCCGGGAGAGGCGAGAAAAGGTTCACAAGGTTTAAAAATATCCAATCGAAAAGTCTAATCCCGTCCAATGAAGCGCTTTCATAAATAAATTAGAATGAAGGCGTAAACAAACATCAACGTTCTGGGGGGTCATCTTATATGAAAATTTGGAAGGGTCTAGCAGGAACCGCGCTAATCGTCTCTTTGCTTGCCGGCTGCGGAGCGGGCGGCGGAAACCATGCGGCGAACAACGAATCGGCAGGGGGCGAAAGCTCCGGCGGGAAAAGCGTCAACTTGAAAATGTTTATCGCCCAACCTCGCCTAAAAGAACATTATGACAAGTACATCGATGCCTTCGTGGCCAAAGAAAAAGCGGAGAAAAACATCGATGTGTCGGTTCAACTGGAAATGCCGCCGGCGGATACCGCCCCGCAAATTTTAAAAACCAGACTGGCTTCCAACGACGCACCCGACATATTCGCGATCCATGCGGTCAACGAAATCCCTCCATTTTATAAAGCCGGGTATCTGGAAGACTTGTCGGATCAACCGTTCGTCGGCAAGCTGCTGGATAGCGTGAAGCCTTCGGTCATGACCGAAGACGGAAAAATTGTTGCGGTTCCGCTCGAGACACTGTCTTGGGGATATTTGTACAACAAGCAGATTTTTGAAGAGCAGGGACTGACGCCTCCTACGACATTGTCGGAGATGAAGACAGTCGTTGAAAAGCTGAAACAAAACAAGATCACCCCGTTTCTTTTATCCGACAAAGAGGCGTGGATTCCGCAATTATTCCTGCCGCTTTCCATAGGTCAACTGGTCAATACGGAAAATCCGGATTTCATCGAGCGGATGAACCAGGATCAAGGCTCCTTCACCGAAATGAAAGGGATGTTTGACATCATCGACTTGGTTTACGCGAACGGTACCAAAAACGGCCTCGAGGTAGGCGGCGACGACGGTGCGGCGATGTTTGCGCAGGGTAAGGCGGCGATGTGGGTTCAGGGCCCCTGGTTTGCGGAGACGATTTTGAAATCCAATCCCGACCTCCGTTTTGGTGTAGCGGCTTTGCCGATCAACGACAATCCCGACGCTACGATGATCAACTTGAGTACGTCTACCTCCTTGGCCGTATCCAAGACTAGCAAAAACAAGGAAGTTGCCCTCGATTTTGTGAACTACGTTCTGGACGACAAGGATTCCAGCGCATTCTTCCAGGCGCTGAAGTTTAATCCGGTCGCCACGGTACACGACTACAGCAGCTATCCTTGGGTGGACGATGCGATGGTTTATGTGAAAGAGGGCAAGTCCTATCAAGATCCACGGATTCCGCAAGCGGTTAAAGATGAATCCGGCAAAGCGCTGCAATCCTACATCGCCGGGCAAATTTCGCAGGACGATGTGCTCACAGCACTCGACAAAGCGTGGAAATCGTATAACAAGGTCAACAAGTAACGCGGCTGCCGGTGAGGAAGGAACGAGAAGTTCCTTCCTTCTCAATTCATAGACAAACGGAGGGGGAGGAAGAACATGCCGTCATCCAGGATCTTCAGGAAGTATATCTCTTTGCTGGCTTTTACGGCCCCGGCACTCGTTATTTACACCATCTTTCTGCTCATACCGACATTCGGCGGAATGTATTACACGTTTACGGACTGGAACGGTTTGAACCAGAATTACAGCTTCATCGGATTTGCCAATATCGTCGAAGCGCTCACGGAGGACCCGGATTTCATTAATGCGTTATTATTTACGCTGAAATATGTCGCATTCATGGTTGTATTGCAAAATGTAATCGCTTTGCTTCTTGCCGTACTCATCGAGACGCGGACCCGGAGCAAAGGATTTTTCCGTACGATATTTTTTATGCCGAATATGATCAGTCTAATTATCAGTTCCTTTATGTGGACCTTTGTTTTTTCGCAAGTGATTCCGCAGCTCGCCGAAAAAGCGGCGATTACTTTCCTTGACCATTCCTGGCTGGGCAATCCAAAATTTTCTTTCTACTCCATCCTGATCGTGTCGCTGTGGAACGGGGTCGGGTACATGATGATTATTTATTTGGCGGCCCTGCAAGGGGTGCCTCAGAGCTTGAAGGAAGCGGCCATTATCGATGGGGCCAATTCGTTCCAAACGTTAAGAAGCGTTATACTGCCGATGATTACGCATGCCGTGACCATTTGCTTCTTCCTGACGCTGAACGGCGCATTCAAAGTGTTTGATGTCGTATACGGACTTACCGGCGGCGGGCCGGGACGAAGCACGCAGGTGATTACGATGAACATCTATGAAGAGGCTTTCTCCAATAACTTCCGCTACGGTTACGCCAGCGCGAAATCGCTCATTCTCTTTGCCATCGTATTACTCGTTACCCTGATCCAGATGAACGTCATGAAGAAAAAAGAGGTGGAAGCATGAGAATGAAGAGAATCAATTCGCTCTTGATCGGGTTGATTTTGTCCGTGGGCGCCCTGTTCACATGTTTTCCCATTTATATGGCGGTCGTCAACTCGTTTAAGACTCAAGGGGAAATGTTCGAATCGTTCGTCGCCCTGCCGACGAAGCTGCACTTTGAAAACTACTCGCAAGCGTTCGAAAAAATCAATCTCCTGAACAGCTCCTTGAACTCGGTGATTGTTTCCGTGATCGGTATCGGAGGAATCGTCTTCTGCTCCGCTTTGGCGGGCTATAAGCTGTCCCGAACCCGGGGCAAATTAAGCAATTTTATTTTTCTGCTGTTTGTGGCCTCGATGCTCGTGCCCTTCCATTCGATCATGATTCCGCTCACCCGGATGGCCAAAACCATGCAGGTGCAGGGCAGCACTTACGGACTGGCGCTGATCTATATCGGGCTTGGCGTCAATATGGCCATTTTTCTGTATCATGGTTTCGTCAAGTCGATCCCGCGGGAGCTGGAAGAGTCCGGACAAATTGACGGCTGCAACGAATTCCAGACCTTTATCCGGATCATTTTGCCGCTGCTTTTGCCCATCACCGTAACGATCGCGATTCTCGACTTTCTGTGGATCTGGAACGACTTCCTGCTGCCGCTGATGATGCTGACGGACGTAGACAACTATACGTTGATCCTGTCCACCAACATGTTGTTCGGGGAGTATAACAAGGAGTGGTCGCTGATTCTGGCTTCGCTGGTGCTCACGGCGATTCCGGTGGTGATGATTTACGCGTTTTTCCAAAAGTTTATTATGGAAGGAATCGCTGAAGGGGCCGTGAAGGGCTAGGCATATGCATTAATTGAATAAGGAGAGGAGGATATTCATGTTACAACCGAAACGATGGATATCGAGCACAAGGGAGCGGCAATGGGAAGAGAAAGGTCTGCCTAATTTATTGACAAACGGGGGAACCGCGGATTTGACGCTAACGGATGCCGTTTATCAAAACGTGGAAGGGTTTGGGGGATGTTTTAATGAGCTCGGGTTTGTGGCGTTAAGTCAACTTCCCGAGGAGCAGCGAACAAGGGTATTGTTCGACTTGTTTCATCCGGGCGGGGAACAGAAATTCAGCATTTGCCGGCTTCCGATCGGAGCCAGTGACTACGCCCTGGAGTGGTACAGCCACAATGAAACGGATGGGGACTATGCGATGGAGCATTTCTCCATCGAACGGGACCGGAAATACTTGATTCCCTATATCAAGGAAGCCCTGGCGCTAAATCCCGAACTAAAACTGTTCGCTTCGCCTTGGAGCCCGCCGACTTGGATGAAGCACCCGAAAGCTTATAACTACGGAACACTTCGTTGGGAGCACGAAAATCTGGAAGCCTATGCTCTATATTTCGTGAAGTTCGTGCAGGCCTATAGGGAAGAGGGGATCACGATTCACCAGATCCATGTCCAGAACGAAGTGGTGGCCGATCAGAAGTTTCCGTCCTGTGTCTGGACGGGCGAGCAGCTTCGCGATTATATCCGCGATTATTTAGGACCGGCCTTTGAACGGCATGGACTCGATACGGAAATCTGGCTGGGGACCATTAATGCGCCGGAACCGTGGGACGAATGGCTAAAGAAGAAGGTCACCGACCACGACGCTTACGCACATACGGTGTTAAGCGATCCTGAAGATTAAGGGCGTAGGCTATCAATGGGCCGGAAAATGGGCGATCCAGCGCACTGTGCTGAGCTACCCGGAACTGCGGTACATGCAAACCGAGAACGAATGCGGCGACGGTACGAATACTTGGGAGTATGCCAAATACGTATTTAATCTGTTCCAACATTATTTCACGAACCGGGTAAACGCGTACGTTTATTGGAACATGGTGCTTGAGCCTAAAGGACGGAGCACGTGGGGGTGGGAGCAGAACTCGATGATTACGGTCGATAAGGAGCAACTAAGGGCGGTTTTTAATCCCGAGTATTATGTCATGAAACATTTCTCGCATTTCGTGACGCCGGGCTCAAAGCGGATCGGTCAGCAAGGCCACTGGTTCGGCAACGCGGTCAGCTACGTGACACCAAGCGGCGAGCGCGTCGTAGTGATGTCAAATCCGTTTAGGGAAACGAGAACCGTGCGGATTTCGGACGGAACGGAAATGTACGGCTTCGAACTGGAGCCGGAGTCCTTTAACACGATGATATTTTGATCGGTAGACCAGTTAGGCCAATGAATGAGGTATCCCGATCCTTTGCGATTCGGGGTGCCGCCATGGAGGATGGAGCGATGAACCAATGCATTGAGGAAATCATCAAGCAATTGACGCTTGAGGAGAAAGCAAGTCTTTGCTCGGGGGCGGATTTCTGGCATACCGAAAGCGTGGAGCGCCTCGGCGTACCATCGGTCATGGTAACGGACGGGCCGCACGGGCTGCGAAAACAGGATGAAACCTCGGATCACCTCGGACTTCACGACAGCGTTCCGGCAACATGTTTTCCCACGGCGGCAGGCATGGGCGCTTCGTGGAACCGCGACCTGATCCACCGGGTAGGCGTGGCGCTCGGAACGGAATGCCAGGCGGCGAATGTGGCCGTTCTTCTCGGCCCCGGGGCGAATATCAAGCGCTCGCCTCTGTGCGGAAGAAACTTCGAGTATTTTTCCGAAGACCCGTTTCTCTCTTCGGAGATGGCGGCCCACCATATCGAGGGAGTCCAAAGCCAAGGCGTCGGCACTTCACTGAAGCATTTCGCGGCCAATAATCAGGAGCACCGCCGGATGTCCGTCGACGCCATCGTGGACGAGAGAACGATGCGCGAAATTTATTTGGCCAGCTTCGAAGGAGCTGTGAAACAGGCACAACCTTGGAGCGTCATGTGCGCTTACAACAAGGTGAACGGGGAGTACGCCTCCGAAAATGAAACGCTGTTAACGCGTATTTTGCGTGAGGAGTGGGGGTTCGAAGGGTTCGTCGTGTCCGATTGGGGAGCGGTCAATGATCGCGTCAAGGCGCTCCGGGCGGGAATGGAGCTGGAGATGCCGGGGAACGGCGGGATCCATGATCGGGATATCGTCGAGGCCGTAAGGAACGGAACCTTGCCGGAAGAGACGCTCGATCGCGCGGTGGAACGCCTGCTCGCGTTTCTTCAGAAAGCCGGGCAAGAACGTAAGGCTCAGACGGTCGTCGATCTGGAAGCGCATCATGCGCTGGCCAAGCAAATGGCTTGCGAAAGCATGGTTCTGCTTAAAAATGAAGGCATTTTACCGCTGCAGTCCGGCACATCGCTCGCGGTCATCGGGGAATTTGCGGTTCGTCCGAGATATCAGGGCGGCGGCAGCTCGCATGTCAATCCGACGAAGCTGGATGAGCCGCTCGGGGAAATCCGCAGGCTCGCTTCGGCGGGATCCGTCGCTTATGCGCAAGGTTATCGGATCGATTCGGATGAGATCGAAACCGCGCTGATCGAGGCGGCGGCGGAAACGGCCGCGAACGCGGAAGTGGCGGTCGTGTTTGCGGGCTTGCCGGATCGGTACGAGTCGGAAGGATATGATCGCACACATTTGTCCATACCGGAAAGTCATTTGGCGCTAATCGAAGCGGTGGCGGCGAGACAGCCGAACCTCGTCGTCGTCTTATGCAACGGTGCGCCGGTGGAAATGCCCTGGCTCGATAAGACAAAGGCGGTGCTGGAAGGGTACCTGGGCGGGCAAGCGTTCGGCGGCGCGGTGGCCGATTTGCTGCTCGGCATCGCTAACCCGAGCGGCAGGCTGGCGGAGACGTTTCCGGTCAGGCTGTCCGACAATCCTTCGTACCTGTTTTTCCCGGGCGAAGGAGACAGGGTGGAATACCGTGAAGGTCCTTTTGTGGGATACAGATACTACGATACAAAAGAGATCAAGCCGTTATTTGCCTTCGGACACGGTCTAAGTTACACCTCATTTGAACTTCTGGATATGGAGCTGAACCGCGCAACCCTGCACGATGATGAGTCCCTGGAGGTCCAGGTGACCCTGAAAAATACGGGGAGTCGCGTCGGCAAAGAGGTGGTGCAGTTATATGTCCGCGACTTGAAAAGCAGTGTTGTCCGGCCATTCCAGGAGTTGAAGGGCTTCCACAAGGTGGAGCTTCAACCCGGGGAGGTCCAGACTGTCCGGTTTACGCTGGACAAACGGGCATTCGCTTATTACAACGTCGCCTTGGCGGATTGGCATGTGGAATCCGGCGAGTTTGAGATCCGCGTCGGCTCGTCCTCGCGGGACATCGCTTTGACACGAAAGGTTACCGTTAAATCCACGGTTCCGCTAAAGCAGGCGCCCGTAACTCAAAATACGCTCATCGGTGATTTGCTGCTGAATCCGGCTACGGCGGCCCAAGCGAAGGAGATCGCCGGACGCAGTGGGTTTGAGGCCATGCTGGAGGACAATCCGGAGATGGCACTCGCCATGCTGAAATATTTGCCGCTGCGCGGCATGGTTGCGTTTGGCGAAGGTAAATATACAGAGGAGATGTTGGCCAAGGACATCGCGGAGTTAAACGAATAATTCAAATATATGAAAAACGTGATTTAAACGACCGATAAGTTAAGCTGATTGAACGAATGAACGAGCCCTTGGATTTCCTTGCATGGAAATTCAAGGCTTTTTTGCATACTTGGAATATGCGTGGCAGTGCGGTTTGGTATAGTTTTCCTAAAAAAATGTAGTAGTAATTCCGAGTAAACTGATGTAAAATGACAGAAATATATTTTCCGGAGCTGGCTTAGTTCACAGAAGTCTAGAAAGGGTTGGACATCATGATTACTTTATCCAATATTCAAGTTACCTTTGAAAATGGGTCACAATCGGTTACAGCCGTCCAGGATGTCAGTCTGCAGGTTGACGCGGGAGACGTATACGGAATTGTCGGCTACAGTGGGGCGGGGAAGAGCACGCTGGTCCGCGTGATTAATCTGCTGCAGCGGCCTTCGGCGGGAAGTGTAGTAGTCAATGGGCAGGATTTGCTGGCTTTGCAGCCCAAGGAGCTGCGCTTGGCCAGGAAGCGGATCGGAATGATCTTTCAGCATTTCCATTTGATGAACTCGAGAACAATCTATGACAATGTGGACTTTCCCTTGAAGAGTTCCAAGCTCTCCAAGCGCGAAAGGGACCTGAAGGTTAAACAATTGCTAGAGCTGGTAGGCTTGTCGGATAAATTGGATGCTTATCCTTCCCAATTGTCGGGAGGGCAGAAGCAAAGGGTAGCTATAGCCAGAGCGCTGGCGAATGATCCGGAAATATTGCTGTGCGATGAAGCGACCAGCGCCCTGGACCCGAAAACGACGCTATCCATTCTGGAATTGCTGAAGAAATTAAATCGAACGCTGGGGCTGACCATAGTCATTATTACGCATGAAATGCAAGTTGTGAAAGAGATCTGCAATAAGGTTGCCGTTATGGAAGCCGGGCGGATTGTCGAGCAGGGCGATATCGTCTCGATCTTTAGCCGTCCGCAAAATACGTTGACCCGTGATTTCATTAATACGGCTACTCATATCGAGCAGATGCTGGACAAGCTTACGTCGCACCCTTCACTCCTTCATTTGAAGGATAACGATATGCTGTGCAAGATTTCTTATATCGGCGACAGTACCAGTGAACCGGTTATTTCCGAGCTGACTGCCCGTTACCGAGTTAAGACGAATATTTTATTCGCGAATGTGGAGATTTTACAGCAGACCCCGATCGGCAATCTGATCGTAGTGATGTCCGGCACTCCCGGTGATCTGGAGGGAGCTTTGCGATACTTGCAGTCGGCTCGGGTAGACGTTGAAGTTATCAATTCCCGACTTTTTCAGAATCGAAAGGTGGGTGATCCGGCATGAGTGAGTTTTTTACAAAATATTTCCCTAACATCTGGAATTTAAGGGAAGACATCCTGCTAAGCACCTATGAGACGATTTATATGGTGGTCGTTACCTCGTTATTTTCCGTGTTATTTGGGATCTTGTTTGGCGTCACCCTTGTTGTGGTGGACAAGGGAGGCATTCTGGAGAACAGGCTGGTCTATAGTGTGTTGGAGAAATTCATTAACCTGTTCAGATCCATTCCATTCATCATTCTTATCGCTGTTGTCGTGCCGCTTACCCGACTTATTACAGGCACATCGATCGGTATGAATGCCGCGATCGTGCCCCTGGTCATCGGCATCGTACCTTTCTATGCCCGACAGATACAAAATGCGCTGGTGGAAGTTGATTCCGGGATCATTGAAGCGGCTCAGTCTATGGGGTCGGGACCGATTGAGATTATTTTCCGCGTATATCTGAAAGAAGGCTTGTCCGCGATTATCAGGGCTTCCTCTGTGACGATCATTAACCTGATCGGACTGACCACGATGGCTGGGGCCATCGGCTCCGGGGGCCTCGGCAGCCTGGCTATCAATAAGGGGTACAACCGCTTCCAGACGGATATTACACTTGTGGCTACGATTCTGATCTTGATTCTGGTGTTCGTGTGCCAATTCATCGGGGATTATTTCACCAAGAAGACGACGCATTGACATCAGGGTATGACCACGGTTTGTGCAGTATACTGCCCTAGCCTCTGGGCGGGTACTGGTTAAACATACAACACTACAAAAAGGACTGAAGAACAATGGCAAAAGTAGAAAGCTTTCAATTGGACCACACGATCGTAAAGGCTCCTTACGTCAGGGCGGCAGGGCTTGAGCATGATGAAAAAGGCAGCACTGTGCAAAAATATGATCTTCGCTTCCTGCAGCCGAATAAAGACGCGATTCCGACGGCGGCACTTCATACTCTTGAGCATCTGCTCGCTACCTATATGAGAGACGAGATTCAAGGCATCATCGATATTTCTCCGATGGGATGCAGAACCGGATATTATCTGATTCTCTGGAATGAGCACGATCCCGAAGAGATCGCGTCCGCCTTGGAAAGAACGCTGAAGCGCGTGCTGGAAACAACCGAGGTTCCGGCTGTCTCCGCGCTGGAATGCGGGAATTACAAGGACCATTCCCTGTTCTCTGCTCAGGAATACGCGAAGATCGTCTTGCAAGCCGGAATCAGCAGGGATCCTTTTGAAAGAGTATTGTAACAGCCATGATTACTTTGGATTTATCGCATCAAACGGCGGTTGTCACCGGGGGCAATTCAGGCATTGGACAAGGCATCGTACAAATTCTACTGCAGAGTGGGGCCAAGGTCATTTCTGCCGATCTCGCTCATGAAGGGGATTTTAAAGAAATTAACGGGCAGTTGTTCGAATCCAGACTGGATTTGTCCCGATCGGAGGATATCTATCGCTGGTCAAATATGGTGTTGGAACAGGCGGGAGTTCCGGACATCGTCGTGAATTGCGCCGGCATTTCCACGATGGATTACGTGATTGACAGCAAGCTGGAGGATTGGGAGAAGGTATTCTCCATTAATTCTACGGGGTTATACCTGGTATCGAAAATATTTGCGAAAGCGATGGTCGATGCCAGAAGACCAGGGAGAATTATCCAAATGGCTTCGCAGGCCGGCAAGAACGGCTATCGGGCTATGGGCGGATATTGCGCATCGAAGCATGCGGTGCTTGGACTGACCAAGGTAATGGCGATTGAACTGGCGCGGCATAACATACTCGTCAATGCGATATGTCCGGGTATTGTGGAGACGCCCATGAAGCATCGGGAGCGTGTCGAAGGCGGATTAATCCGCGGCATGACGGCCGAGGAGATCTATGCGGAGGACTGCTCCCAAATTCCGCTGGGCAGAACGGCCGAGGTCAGTGATGTTGCCAACGTCGCCCTATTTTTGGCCAGTCCGTTATCTTCGTATATGACAGGCCAAGCGATCAATGTAACTGGCGGTATGACCATGCATTAGGAGAAAAATAGCATCCAGATCAAAAGGGGAGAGGATCATATGAGCAGTAAAGGGAAACTATGGGGCGGACTAGCACTCGGATTGGTATTGATACTGGCGACCGCGGGCTGCGGCGGCAAATCATCGGGCGATGGCCAGAAGATTGTCATTGGTTCGCAGGGCTCCGATGCTCAGATTTGGAAGCATATCGCGCAATCCCAGGCGGCCAAGGATGCCAAGCTTAATATTGAAGTCAAGGAGATTAATGGCGGCGTAGAGTTGAATAACGCTACCAAGGAAGGCGAAGTCGATGTGAATGCTTTTCAATCCTGGGCTTATCTCGTCAACTATAATAAAGAAAGCAACGCCAATCTGGTAGCAACAGCGACCACATATCTGGAGCCGATGGGCATCTATTCACAGAAGATCAAGGATATTAAGGAGGTTCCGGACGGCGCCCTCGTCGCCCTGGCGGATAACCCGGCCAATACGGCCAGAGGCTTAAGCCTGCTGCAGACTGCCGGTCTGATCAAACTGAAGGATGATTTTAATTTGGGGACAGGTACGGTTAACGATATCGTCGATAATCCTAAAAATCTGAAGTTCAAGCTGATCGACGATACGACCGGCCCGCGGGTGATCCAAGACGTCGATCTGGTATTGATCGGCAACACGATTGCCCTGGAAGGCGGATTGAATGTCCTGAAGGACTCCTTGTTCCATGAGGAAGTTTCTGTAGATACGAAGAATAGCATCAATGTGCTGGCGACCACTTCCGAGAAGCAGAATGATCCAGGCATTTTAAAATTAGGTGAGTTGTATCACAACGAGGATACGCAGAAATATATCGAGCAGGAGTTCGGCGGCACCAAGGTGCCCGTAGATAAGCCGATCTCTTATCTGCAAGAATAGAGAGGCTCCATGCGGACTGCTATCATTACGGCGATGGAGGAGGAGATGGCTCCCTTTCGCAATCAGGCGCAAATTACGGCCAGGACCCAAGTAGGCAAGGTTATCATTGAGGAAGCTGTGTACCGGGGCAAACCGCTAATCCTCGTAGAAAGCGGCATCGGCAAGGTCAACGCAGCCGTCGCAACCACGCTGTTGATCGAACGGCATCGGCCGGATCTGATTCTGAATGCCGGATCGGCCGGCGCATTTGGCGCAGGATTGAGCGTAGGCCATGTCGTTGTGGCAACGCAGTACATTTATGGGGATGTCGATGCGACTTGCTTCGGGTATGAACCCGGACAGGTTCCGCAAATGCCGGCCAGATACGATTTGGATGCAGCTTTGCTGGATCGGGCGAGAAGAGTAGCGGCAGCGGCAGAACTCCCCTATTCTCTTGATTTCGGATTAGTATTGACTTTGGACTCCTTCATGAGTGAACCGGAGCGGGTAGAAAGGGTTAAATCAACCTTCCCTGCCGTCAAGGTATCGGATATGGAAGGGCTCGGCATAGTGCAGGCCGCTGCGCAATATGGAATACCGGTATTAGCTGTAAAAGCGGTATCGGATATCGCGGGACATGGCGGTGTAACGGCTGACAGCTTCGATGATAATTTGGATGCCGTTGCCGCTCATGCCGCGCACTTTACGGATCTGCTGGTTAGCAGCTTCATTGGATGAGAAAGAGCGAGTGTTAGTGGGAGGATTTCCGCTAATGCTCGCTTTTTCATTTTTTAACATGGGAACGTTCCTGTAATGTGGTTTGTATGTTAAGGATAATTTCGTAATGGTCATACCGTCCTTTTTTTAAATAACCTCGATAGAAAGCTCGCGTTCAGATGTACATATTGGATATGCTGCTGCGGTTCATTTCCGTATACCTTAACGCTCCCATCCTTTGATCCCTATTTTCAAAAGTTACAAGTTGTATACAAGTTCTTCTCTATCATTTTGGAAAAAAATAATCTATACTTTTTCAGTACATGAGCATTTTGCGGATATGTCGGGTTCCCTGAAAACTTTCTCCAAGTCGGGAGAAGCCCATTTCTTATGTTCATCAGTCGTTACCCATGAAGACTCTGGTTATGCAAAATGTTCACTAGATTAATATATTGAAAGTAGGTCAATTTACATGAAGCAAAGGCATCATCTATTCAGGCTCATTGTTACTACCGTAATGATCGTTTTACTACTTATTTCAGCCGGAACCGGTTACTCGGCAGCCGCAGGATCTGTTTCCTCATCGGGAAATAAAGCCAATAAAATGGTGGCCCTAACTTTCGATGATGGGCCCGATAAAATATATACCGGGAAAGTGCTTGATATTTTAAGAGATTACAAAGTGAAGGGTACATTTTTTGTAGTAGGAAATAGGGTTAAACAGTATCCCGATGTGATGAAACGCATCGTAAAAGAAGGGCATGCTCTAGGAAATCATTCGTGGAGCCATTCTGAACTAACCAAGCTTGGCAAAGAGAAGGCTCGCCAGGAAATTGTAAAGACGGATAAAGCGATTCGGGAGATTACCGGCTCCGCCCCGACCATGATGCGGCCTCCCTATGGGGCGACATCGGGACGGGTGAAGGGAGAAATTCAGGCACTGGGACATGCACAGGCTCTATGGACTGTCGATACCCGGGACTGGGCGGCGGGCAGCTCTGTTGCCAGCATTCTCAAAACGGTGAAGTCCAGCTCCGGCAACAAGATCACCGTGCTGATGCATTCCGGGGGAGGAAAGCGGGATAAGACGGTTAAGGCGCTTCCCCAGATTATTGATTACTACCGGTCTAAAGGCTACACTTTTGTTACGATGGCCGAGCTGAACGGTTTGGCTGATAATCTGGACGGATCGACAGCCGCGGCCCCCGATACTGCAAAGCAGACCGCTCCTTCAAAGGACGTCCCTTCACAGGCCGCAAATTCACCGGCTGCGCAGAATAAGGACAAGGAGACGTCGGCTAATGCTGATGGCTCCAATAATAGAAACAGCGGTACCGAAGAGCGTAATATCCATTTGATATACGATGGCACGGAAGTCGAATTTTCGGATGCGAAACCACATGTCGATGAAAATAGCAGGATACTGGTGCCTGTAAGATTCATGGCGGAATCCTTGGGTTTTGGCGTCAAATGGGAGGGAAGCGGGGAGCAGAAACAATTGGTTCTGTCGAAGGACAATACACATGTCGATTTGAAGATTGGCGACAAAGTGGCTGTGGTCAATGAAGCGCAGATACAGATGGATACCAGCGCAATGATTATAAAGGAAAAAACGTATGTCCCTTTAAGATTTGTGAGTGAACTTGCCGGAATGGACATGACGTGGAACTCCGCAGACAGTACCGTTACCCTTTCTTCCAAGAAACCGGCAGAAGAAAATGACGAGAAGTCGGTAGAAGATAACGGCGAGGAAAGGGCCGTTGCTGGCGATACATACATCTTGTCCGCCCCAAGAGCTACGGTCCAGCAAGCTAAAGCATGGGCAAGTTCTAAAGGGGCAACGGATGTGTTTATAAATTTGGCGGATATTGTTTGGGAGGAAGCTTTAAAAGCGGGAGTCGATCCGACGGTCGTGTATTGTCAGGCCGCAAAGGAGACGGGCTTTGGAAAATTTGGAGGCATTTTGGATGAAACGTTTAATAATCCGGCCGGCTTAAAAAACCAGGAAGGGGGTTCCGACACGGATCATGCGGCGCATCAGCGCTTTTTCAGTTGGGAGGAAGGGGTTCAGGCGCAGATTGATCATCTGGCATTGTACGCCGGCGCGCCGGGTTATCCGAAATCGGATACACCTGACCCAAGGCACTTTCCTGCTTTGCAGGGAAAGGCGGTTACGGTGGAGGCTTTGGGCGGATCGTGGGCGAGTGTTACTTCCTATGGCGTCGAAATTGTAAAAATGATGATGGAGTTGGTACAGACAAACGGTTAGGTCGCGCTCCATAACTATAAACAAGCTCCTGATATTGTCCATGCGGCAATTCAGGAGCTTGTTCTGTTCCTAATCCGCTTATTCTTTAAAGGTAAACCGGGATATTTCGCTTCTTAAGCAATAAAAAACGTAACAACCGATAACACGATAGAAGTGATTAACATCGCCATGAGCGGTCTAAAAGCTTTTGCACCGAGGTCGCGCAGATTTACATTTAATCCAAGCCCGACCATGGCGGTTGTGAGAATAAAGGTCGTCAGATTGGATACGCCGTTCATGAGCCCATGGGAAACAGGAATGTACTTGCCTAAACAGTAACTGCCAAATAGACTCATCAGAATAAATCCGATAAGGAACCAAGGAAATTCAATTCGCGTACCGCTACTGTTTCCGGAATTTTTCCGTTTCATCCAAAAGATCAATATGAAGCATAAGGGAATCAGCAGCAGAACTCGACCTAATTTGGCCAGTAGAGCAATCGCCAGTGCATCCTGTCCCGCAGGGGCCCCCGCCAGTGCGACATGCGCAATTTCATGAAGGCTGATTCCGCTCCAAATTCCATAATGGATGGCTGAAATCGGCAAAAACGGCCGAAGAATGGTATAAGCGACTGAAAAAACGGTTCCTACTAGTGCTATAATGCCAACTCCAATGGCGGTGTCCTCGTCATCAGCTTTCAATATCGGGGATACGGAGGCAATAGCCGCAGCACCGCAGACCCCGGTTCCTACCCCGAGAAGCAAGGTTAATGATGGCTCCGCTTTGAGAACTTTCCCCAGCCAAACGGTTGTCACAATCGCAAATCCGATGACTGCCATATCACGAACAAGCAGGGGAAGACCCTGGTGAAGAACAGTATCTATGTTTAATTTCAGACCATACAAGATAATCGCAAAACGTAAAAAACGCTTGGATGAAAATTGAATCCCTGACCGTAATGCCTCCGGATAACCGAAAAATTGCCGGTAAATCACCGCGATGACGATCGCGCAGGCCAGCGGGCCAACATGATCGAATCCGGGAACCCGTGATAAAGCGAACCCCATTGCGGCAATAACAACAGTGAAGGCAATCCCTGAAAACAACATGCCCGCGGAAGCTTTCTTTTTTGGTTCAGGAAGTTTTTTCTCTTTTAACATATTTGCACATTGGATTTCCATATCATCACCCCAAATTAATTTCACAATCCCAGTGTACCTCCGTCATATTCATAAGAAAAATAACGATATATAATAGGGATAATAAGTGAATTTATATGGGCGGAAGTGTTCGAGATGGATCAATATTTAGAAGTATTCATGAAGGTCGTGGAAAAAGAAAATTTCACGAAAGCCGCAGAGGAACTGCATATGACACAGCCGGCCGTCAGCCAACACATTAGAACACTGGAGCGGTTGGTAGGGGCCAGGTTGTTGGAGCGGAACAATAAACACGTGCGAATGAATAAAGCCGGGGAGATTGTCTACCACCATGCAAAAGAAATCCTGGCCCTCTATACAAGAATGCATGATTTAGTGGATGATTTGGCGGGCCATGCCAGCGGTCCGATTGCTATTGGCGCGAGCTATACATTTGGTGAATATATTTTGCCGCATATTATCGCCAAGCTGAAGAGAGAGTACCCGCTGATCAGACCCTCCATTATTATTCACAACACGAAAGAAATCACCGATTTGGTGAATTCATATCAATTGGATATTGGGATTATTGAGGGTTTTTTCAACAATCATCAATTGCATTCGGAGGTCGTTTCGGAGGATCATATGGTCATCGTTGCTTCACCGTCGCATCCTTTATTACAAAAGGACGGTGAATTGCACCTTTCGGAATTAGCGGATGAAACATGGATTCTTCGGGAAGAAGGTTCGGGTACCCGACAGGCCGCAGACCATTTCTTTGAAATGCATAATTTTACTCCGACAATGATCATGGAATTCGGAAGTACCCAGGTGATCAAGGAGTCGGTTGAGGCCGGTTTGGGGATCAGTCTGCTGTCAGGGTGGGCCATTGCTAAGGAGCTGACGAACGGATACATCGGAATGCTCAAAGTGGGGGGGCTTCCGTTTAAGCGGGAATTTACCCTCGTCACCAGCTCGGTATACCGGACCAAAGCGCTGAATACGTTTATTGAAACGCTTAAGGAGTATTTGAATACTGGACTTATCAAGGAGTCTAGTGAGGAGTGAGTCAAAATATGATCGAAATCGATTGTATGGGAGAAGTTTGTCCGGTGCCGGTATTGATGCTTAAGAAGCATCATCAAGCGATTTGCCGCGGCGAAAAGGTGTTGCTGCTTACAGACCATAGTTGTGCGAGAAAATCGATTACGGAATATTGTGATCAGACCCGGCTGCGTTGCTCGGCCGAAGAAGTGATGAATGGCGTGTGGGAGATCAGCATAGAGGCTTGAGCTTGGGATCTTAGCATAACGTATCAATCAAGGTCTGCTCAATAAACTGAACAAGTTGCTTGGTATCGCGGTTACATTTTTGATGATGCCTCTTCACCATATAAATATCATTGTAAACCTGGAGATCGCGAATATGGATCGGTTTGAGCTGTTTGTAATACAGCTCTTTTTTTATGGACATATATGGAAGAAACGCAGCGCCATGCCCTTTGATTGCAGCCAGCTTAACGGCCTCAATGGAATCCAAGTTGTAGAGGATGTTCAACTTTACGTTTTCCGTCAAGACTCTCGCCAGCGAGCGTTGAACACAGCCAAGCTGGGTTGATCCGATCAGAGGGTATCGGGTCAGCTCTTCCAAATGAATCTCATCGGGAGCAGGCTTGGAGCTGCTGGAGACGAGCATGACTTGGTCGGAAAATACCTTATGCGAGACGATCTCTGACTTGGAGGGTGGACCGGAGATGAAGCCGATGTCTCCTTCTTCAAGTAAAATATGATCTTCAACGTGAGGGCTGAGCGCTTCGTTTAAGGAAATATTGCAGCAGGGGAAGTGATTCTTCACTTCAAATAAAGTACAGGGCAGTGCATAGTTGCATACTTCAGGGACCGCGTAAATCGATAGGTGTTGATATGGGACAGACTTGAATTGTTCGATTTCGGTGGCCATATCTTCATACAGCTTACAAATTTGTGCCGCGTATTTATGGGCAATTTCTCCAGCTTCCGTAAGCTGCGCCCCTTTGTTGCTTCTCTTCAGCAGCTCGGTGCCCAGCGTCGTTTCCCAGGATTTTAATTGTTGGCTTAGCGCGGACTGCGTGATGTGCGATCTCTGCGCCGCTTTGGAAATGCTATTGAGCTTGGCAACATCCAGAAATAATTTAAGCGTTTCCAGATTCATTGGAATGCGCCCCCTTTTGTCAACCTTTGACCACTGTATATCATAACCCGTCAATAATTAAATCGCTATAAAAAAAACTAATGCAGCATCAAAAATGCAGATAACCACAGATCTCATAATCATGTTACTATTTTCACATAGTAATTGACTTCAAAGTTGGAGGTGTTTATTTATGGAGCAAAACACCGGTGCCGCAGCGAAATCCACTCGCGCCCGGGCACCCAGAAAGCCGAAGAAGAGCCAACTGCCGATCGCTCTTGTGGCTACGGCTCTCGTCATTGGATTTGGTTTCTATTTGAATCAATACAATGACAAAATGGTGGTCTATTTACTTTTCGGGCTTGCGTTTGGCGTAGTGCTGCAAAGAGCGCGGTTTTGTTTTACGGCTTCCATGCGGGATCCATGGATTACGGGGAGCACATCCGTGACGAGAGCGGTATTAATTGCTTGCTCTCTTGCAACCATTGGCTTCACGGCGATAAAATACTCGGCCTTTGCAGCGGGCAACCGTATTCCGGGCATGGACAATGTCGGTCAGATCAGCCTGGCATTGGTCATCGGCGCCGTTATTTTCGGGATCGGGATGGTTATTGCCGGCGGCTGTGCCTCTGGCACGTTGATGCGGGTCGGGGAAGGTTTTACGATGCAGATGCTCTCTCTGGTGTTCTTTGTCATTGGCTCTTTGTGGGGAGCGCATGATATGGGCTGGTGGCGGACAGCGGTGATAAAGGATGCGCCGGCGGTGTTTTTACCTGATGTGTTTGGCTGGTTGGGAGCCTTGCTGGTTCAGTTTTTAATTATTTTGCTGCTTTACATTGCTTCTGTCAAATGGCAGCAGAAAAAAATGGGCAGTGCGGAGTGAGAGCTCAGCGGGCGAAGGTCGCTTCTCTTAAGCCTGGGTACAAAGGGTATCTTTGGTTTTGAAAAAAAAGTGAAATGATTCACAAAAATACTAAGTTAAGGTGGTAATGAAAATGGCAGAGTTTACGTTGGATTGCATGGGTGAGGCTTGTCCGGTTCCGTTGATGAGAACGGAGAAAAAGATGGAGGAGCTTAAGGTTGGCGACGTGCTGGTCGTATCGATTGACCATAGCTGTGCGATGAAGAATGTTCCGGAATGGGCGAGAAAGCAAGGCCACAACGTGGAAATTGAAGAAATTGATGATGGCGAATGGGAAATTGTGATCGAGAAGACGAAATAGCATGTCGGAACGAGGAAGATGGGGGGAATTAACAGGTGAACGCATTCTGGTTGAAAATATCCTCTAACCGTTTTTATAAGAAGTTGCTGAAAGAACCGTTAACATACGTAACCGGAGCCGTGCTGCTCGCGGTATTTGCAACAGCCCACCTTGCTGTGTTCTCGAAGGGGTGGGGGGTGACGAGCGCCTTTGCGGATTGGGGTGCCTGGATGTATCAACTCGTCGGAGGCAATGTGGACAACTGGGCGTATTTCAGCTCGGAAAAGGCACAAAAGACGCTGTCTGCAGGCTTTCTGAACGATGGAGGATCGATTCGTAATCTGGGCATTATTCTCGGGGCCTTGCTGTCTACGCTGTTTGCTTCGGAATTTAAGCTGAAGAAGATTCGTTCGTTGAAGCAAGTGTTTGCAGCCATACTCGGCGGTTTGCTGATGGGTTACGGAGCGAGACTTGCCAACGGCTGTAATATCGGGGCATTGTTTACTTCGATTTCTTCGCTGTCGCTTTCCGGCTGGATTTTCTGGCTGTTCCTGCTGGTAGGCGCTTTTGTCGGCAGCAAATTGTTGGCTAAATTTTTTATGTAGTGTGATGGGGGATCGGGCATATGGAGAAGAGAACAGAGCACTATGATGTCGTAATTATCGGCGGTGGTGCGGCGGGGTTAACGGCGGGAATTTACTGCGGACGCGCCAGACTCAAGACGCTGATTCTGGAAAAAACACTGGTTGGCGGTCTTGCCACGTATACGAACGAGATCGAAAACTATCCCGGGTTTCCCGAGGGGACGACAGGGACGGAATTGATGAGCCTGTTCCATAAACAGGCGAAGAAATTTGGCGTGGATTTTAAAATGACCGATGTCAAAGCGGTTTCTTTGACGGACGAGGTGAAGGTGGTGGAAACGTTCCGGATTCGTTATGAATCAAAGGTTGTGATCATTGCCAGCGGGGGAAAGCCAAGATTGACCGGTGCCAAGAATGAAGAAAAGTATTTGTACGATAAAGGGATTTCCTTCTGTGCGACCTGTGATGCGGCGGCCAATACGGGCAAAACGGTGATGGTGATCGGCAGCGGGGATGCGGCTATTGAAGAGGGAATGTTCCTGACGAAATTTGCCGATAAAGTGATCGTGTCCGTGATGCATGATCATGGCAAAATGGATTGCAATGAAATCGCCAAAAATCAGGCTCTCGACAATCCCAAGATGGAATTTATGTGGAATACGATGGTCGATTCTTTTGAGGGAGAGGAACGGCTGGAGACTGTCGTGCTGAAAAATCTGAAAACCGGTGAGCTGCAGCCGGTCAAAGTGGACACTTGCTTCCTGTTCATTGGATATATCCCCAATACGGAAATATTTGCGGAGTCGATCACGCTGAATCGAAACGGATACGTGCTCGTCAACGAGAAGATGGAGACGAATTTACCCGGTGTATTGGCCGCAGGCGATGTATGCGATAAATTCCTGAAACAGGTCGCTACGGCGGTGGGAGACGGTGCAATTGCCGGTTACGGCGCAGAGAAATATATTTCGGAATGCGAAGTTTATGAGAATCAGATTTTAAATCACGGTAACCCTTCGGTTGTCTACCTGTGGAATGCTACGGAACCGAAGTGTCGCGAGCTGCTGCCGCTGATCGAGAAGTTCGAGCAGGCTCACGGGGCACAATTGAGAGTAACCAAGGTGGATGTCTATAAGTCGCCCGGACTTGCCGGCAAGCTAGGCATAGACATCGTACCGGCTGTCGCTTACTTCACCGATGGGAAGATGCAGAGAATATTAACTGAAAATATTAATGAAGAACATTTAAACCGTCTTCTGTCTTAGAAGATTCGCGTTCTACTTAATGGCGGTTACGAAAAGTCCTTGTTCGGCTCCACATCACTATATCCCTGTTTCGAACGAAAGGCTACAATGAATGAGCTCATTCATCGTAGCCTTTTCTTTGTGTTTCTCGCAGTGCAGCGTGGGGAGTACAGAACGGAGGAAAGTGATGGATGGATCTCTTGTAGTAAACGTTTACGCCATTGTAATAACAATATATTATATATGGTGAACTATCCTATAAAACCTAATCAATACATCCACATTTGTCGGAACCCAAGTTTCCCAAAAATTACTTGAAGGAGAAGCAATTAAGAATGACGCTTAAAAGAAGGATCTTTTTGCTTTTTTTATTTAGTTCGATCGCGCCTTTTTTAAGTATTTTTATTTTATCGTACTATACGATTGATTCCATTTTCGCCAATAAAATTGACAACGGAATAAAAAGCAATCTGAAACAAGTAACCTACTCGTTGGAGAATTCGATAACCAACTTGAAGCATGTAACACAACAGTTATCTTACGAGGGGACGATCGGAAAGCAATTGAACAAAGTAATGCAACCAGATCAAGATCCTTTTCAACGCATGGAATCGAGAGAGGAGCTCATGAGTGAGCTGAGTGTAGTTACTTTTACAAATCCTAATATTGGGTTAACTTTGTATTATTTCAAAAATGACGGTGAAGTCCAATTCGAAAATTTTCCTATTAAGGAAGAGTTTTCTCCCGATTCAATGCCGGTACTTTTCCAATCTTATGGAATTACCTATTATGGACCTCACATTAGTATGAGCCAGTACGATAATCAATTTGTTTTCTCCGCTCTCCGTAAGGTGGAGCTGCCTGAACGTGATGACATTTATGTTTATATGGAATCAGGATTTCGATTGACGCAAAATATCCTGGATTATGACGAATATGGGGGGACACTCTCCCATTTAATTGTTAATGGAAAGGGGAAAATCGCTTATAGCGAAGAACAGGGGGTTTTTAAGCAGGGGGATGACGTATCCGCAGTATTCAACGGTTCTTTGGAGGGAACTTATAACGGGTACCATTGGTTCAAACAGGAGTCCAATCAGAGTTGGAGTGTCGTTTCCGTCATTTCGGATTCGGATTATAAGCATGAGAAGAATCAGTGGATGTTCCAGATTATGCTTGTTGCTTTGTTTTTTCTTGCATTAACCTTATTACTCGCCTGGCTGCTCTGGAAAATGGTGTATAGACCGCTGAATTTATTTCATGCGGAAATTAAATGGATGACACAGCATCCACAGGTTGCAAAACACAGAGCATATACGAAAATTCCTGAATTTGATTTTTTGTTGATTAAATTTTCGGAATTGCGGGATCAGATAGGCTACTTATTTAAAGAAGTAGAGCAAAAGGAGAAAAAAAGGGTAGACCTCGAAGTGGAGAAGCTGTTATATCAGATCAATCCGCACTTCTTGATGAATACGCTGGATACGGTTCATTGGCTGGCATTGATGAATGGACAACATGAGATTGACCGGCTTGTGCAATCTTTAAACAAGCTACTTTATTATAATTTGGGGAAGCTTGGGCAAGTCTCAACAATGGAGGAAGAATTGGATGCTTTAAAACAGTATTTGATACTCCAACAGATTCGTTATGATTTTCAGTTTAACGTACGGATTGAAGCGGACGAGGAAGTGCTTAAAATGCCTGTTCCTCGATTTATACTTCAGCCTCTGGTCGAAAATTCGCTCTATCACGGTTTAAATGACGATGGATTTATTGAAATTGACGTTAAGCTTGAAAAAGATATACAAATTTGTATTCAAGATAACGGGGCCGGAATGTCTGATGAGACGATACAAAGATTGTTGAACAGCCAGACTGTAGAGCAAAATAAGGTGGGGATGGGGATTGGAATAAACTATGTGCGCCGGATGTTAAAAGCAAAGTATGGGGAGAGGGCCAAATTGGAGATAACTAGCGAGATGGACATCGGTACAAAAGTACTGTTGATCCTGCCCCTAGATCGGGAGGAATAACGTATGATCAGAGTTCTTATCGTAGATGATGATAAACTTGTTCGGAAAGGACTCATGTCCGCGATGCCCTGGGCAGATTTTGACATGGAGGTCATAGGAGAAGCCAATAATGGAGAGAAAGCTCTTGAATTTCTGGAATCGCATCCTGTTGATTTGCTATTGACCGACTTAGCCATGCCTGTCATGTCAGGAATAGAGTTAATGCGAATTGCCAGACAACGGTACCAAAGCCTCCACATTGTGGTGTTGACGCTACACCAGGATTTTGATTTTATCCAGGAAGCACTTAGATTAGGTGCAATTGATTATATAGCCAAGGTGGAATTGGAGAAGGAACAGTTTGAAGAAGTATTGGGCCGAATAGCAGGACGTATTAAAGAACTGAAGACGCTCGAGCGAAAAAATATTGATTTTGATGAAAAGAATACAGACTTTCATGAGGCATATGTGCTGGTATCCATGGATCGCGAATCCAATCAAGCCTGGCCGTTTGAAATTGAGCTTAAATCCGGTGAATTCAAATTGGAGTTGGAGCGAAACAACTGGATTTGGGTTGCTCCAAAGGGAAACGAAAATGATTTATCGACCAGATTGTCGGATAAAGTATCTTCGGTCCCGGAGGGGATCCTGCTTACGTTATCGCATATTCATGGATTCCCCTGGAAAGAGATTCAGAAATGGGTCACAGAGTATATAGAAAAGGTAGTATTTTATGAATATGTACCGGGCAATCCTTATTTTTATGTCTCTATGAAAGAAAAACTTCCTGTCACCCAGGATCTGAAAGACGAAGATTTGAATAGGATTAAAGACATTTGGCTTTCTTCACCCTGGTCCTATAACGATAGCTGCTATGAAGGATTTCTTGAACAAATCCAGTCGCTAAGAATGCGCAAAAGCCAATTAACAGGGTTGTTTTATTCTCTTGTAATGGAATGGAATCACTTATTCGCAAATACCAATCTGGGGAAAATCCCGATGATTCATTCTATTAACTCCTGGTATCAGGTGAAACAATGGATGGATGAAATTCGAAGAATCATACGCAAATCAGCCGAGTTTACTTCATATTCCCAGGAGATTGTGGATTGCGTAAAGAAAGCGGTCTTGATGCTGCAGCATGAGGTGAGTCGTCCGCTTACCGCATCCAAATTGTCGCAAGAACTGAACATTAGCCGCAGCTATTTTAGCCAGTGTTTTAAAGAAATGATGGGTCAAACGTTCAATGAGTACTCCAGGTCAATCCGGATCGAAAAATCAAAAGAGTATTTGTTGAATACCAACAACACGATATTCTGGATCGCGGAACAAACAGGCTACGCAGACGAAAAGTACTTTAGCAGAACCTTTAGACAATTAACGGGTATGCTTCCAAGTGAATATCGACAGGTTCATCGGAAGGATAACAAAACAAGGGGAGAGTAATACTTGGGAATCTTAGGAGGTATTTTCATGATAAAAAGAACTATTCCGCTTATTCTTGCCGCCTCCCTATTATCTGCCTGCTCCGGCCAATCAGATTCTCCGAATCGCCATAATGGATCTGGTGGAATGCCGGATTCTACTACGATTGCCGGTCCCTTTGGCAAGTATCCAGAGCCAGTCGAGATTCGGCTGGGCTATATCGTTGACCCGAGTTTGAAACCCATGAATGGAAATTCGCTGGAAAACAATCCCTGGAGGAAAGAGATTAAAGAACGTCTTAATATTGAAATGAATGTGGCGTGGCAGGTCTCCAAACAAAATTTTGACCAGAAGATAAACTTGGCCATAGCTAGTTCTGATCTCCCCGATGCAGTCATTGTAAATCAGGCTCAACTGGAGGAGATGGTGAAAGCCGAAGAAATTGAAGATCTGACCAAAGTGTATGAAAATTATGCCTCTCCCGAAATGAAGCGAATTATAGACAGTACCCAAGGTTTTGCCTTGGATAGAGTGATCTACGACGGAAAAATGATGGCTATTCCATCTGTAGCATCTGAAGATTTCAGTATGCTCTGGATTCGGCAAGATTGGCTGGACCGCCTTGGGTTAACCCCCCCGAAAACCATGGATGAACTGAAGCTAGTCGCGAAGGCCTTTGTTGAACAAGATCCTGACGGAAACGGATTGGCGGATACTATAGGCCTTGCCGCAAGCACGGGGTTATATAACGATTTCAGCATCGGGTCGTTCGCCTTTGACCTGACTCCGATATTTTCTGCCTACAATGCTTATCCGGGATATTGGTTAAAAGATGCTGGTGGAAATCTTTCCTATGGGTCAATTCTCCCGGAAACCAAAGTAGCGCTTGCTAACCTGCGGGAAATGTACCTTGAAGGTTTGATTGATCCGGAATTAGGCAGCCGCAAAGCACCGGAGGATGTGGTTATAAGCGGCAAAGCCGGGATGTTCTTTCAAGGTTTCTTTGGAGGGTATTGGCCGTTGCCGAGCGCCTGGAAGAATGATCCGGATGCGAATTGGCAGGCCTATGCATTGCCGCTAGATGCGAAGGGAAAATATAATATAAAAATATCCAATCCCTCCCACTCTTTTCTTGTTGTACGTAAAGGGTATGCCTATCCGGAAGCTGCAATAAAGATGAATAATCTTTACCTTGAAGACGAATCCCGGTTGGGAAACGAATTCATGTTGATTCGAAACTTCATTGCCCCGATGGATGAGGCGAAGTTCGAGACTAAGGCTGCGCAGGAAGTTTTGGCAGGAACCAAGAACCCGGAAGATTTCCTGGACAAGCCGGAATATAAGTTGCTAAAAAACACGGTGAAGACGATTAAAAGAGTTAAATTGGAACCTTATAGTAACCTTGCTATACAGTACTGGAATCAAGACGATCCGAGTTTTATGCGAACTTATTCCCTACTTGTGGGAGGGAGAAATTTCTTTGATCCCAACCTGAACGAAATTCAAAGCCTTTCTTATAAACGAACCAAAACGGCGAAAGAAAAATGGGACGAATTAATTAAACTTGAACATGAAGCATTTTTGAAGATCATAATGGGTTCAGCACCGGTCGACTCCTTTGACCAATTTGTTGAGGATTGGAAGCAACGGGGCGGTCATCAAATTATTGAGGAAATGAAACCATCTATAAAGTAACAGAAATAACCGGCCGTAAACAGCACGAAGTATCGTGGGTTTTGCAGCCGTTTTTTTTATAAAGCTTAAGGCACCGAGGTAGACATTTGTACGACGAAGGGGGGAGTAATGTTGAAGACTACAGCTAAAATTTAATCTTGATTAAGAAAACTGCGTACAATTGTCTACCTAAATCCCCAACTCGCATCTATCTCGGCCCAACGAATTCTCTCTTATAATGAAAGCGAATTCAAAAACTGATAGTTTTTATGGGAGGTCGTAAATAAGATGGGAAGAAGCACATTTTTAAAGCGTTTTGCAGCAATAACCATGTCAGCAGTCATGATTTATTCCTTAACGGCATGTGGGAACTCATCGAATAGTGATAGTTCACAAAATAAGACGCAGAAACCGGGGAATGAAACCGCGGCGGTAGACCCGTTTGGTGCCTATAAGGATGAGGTTGTAGTGAATTTGGGCCGGGTTACGGCGCCGAATCCTAAATTGCCTCAAGGTGATACATATGAGAATAATGCTTATACGCGGCTCGTAAAGGAACAATTTAATGTAACCATCAAAGATGCTTTTGAAAGTAATGGCGATGCATACAATAGACAGGTTGCTCTTGCCATCGCCTCCGGAGAATTACCGGATATGATGCGTGTGAATTCCAAACAAGATTTGAAGGAATTGGTTGATAATGAATTGATTGAAGATTTAACCGAAGTGTATGACAAATATGCTACCGATACGATTAAGCAAGTTTATGATTCCTATAAGGGTAGAGCTCTAGGCAATGCGACGATTGATGGACGATTAATGGCCATTCCGGCTACATCCGTGGACTCTGCGCCGACTATGGTTTGGATTCGCCAAGACTGGCTGGATTCTCTGGGAATAAAGCTTGACAGTGATCATGATGGCGCCATCACTTTGGATGAGCTAACAACAACGGCAAAGACATTCGTGGAAAAGGATCCAGGGAAGACAGGGAAACCCGTTGGCATTCCTCTTATCAACCATTTAAATTCAAATGATTATGGCGGAACCGCCCATACGATGACGGCGATTGCCAATGTTTATTCCGCCTTTCCTCAATATTGGCTTGAAGGTAAGGAAGGAGGAGTTGTGTATGGTTCTACCACCGAGGGAACCAAGCAAGCCTTAGGAGTATTGGCTGATTGGTATAAACAAGGCATCCTAGATATACAATTCGGTACAAGAACTTGGGATGAAGTCATGGCTCTTCTCACGAGTGGACAAAGCGGCATTGCCTTCGGCCCTTGGCATATCCCGGATTGGGGCTTGAGCACGGTAAAACAAATGGATGGTAACGCTGTGTTTACAGCATATGCCTTGGAAGATGAAAATGGCAAAATCAATGTGGCCCATGCCAATCCAAGCGATCAATTTATCGTGGTGAAGAAAGGATATGCACATCCGGAACTGGCGATTAAGATCGTAAATCTGTTTTATGATAAGCTTGCCAACGACAAAAATATTGCTACGACCATGCCGGAAGTAGCCAAATACCAGAAAGACGCAGTGGATGGTTCCGCAAGACCATTTAACATCGAGATTAATTCGGCTACCTCCCTGTTGGATGACTTCTCCGATATATCCCGTGGTGCCAAGGATGAAATCACCATGGATGAAGTACGGACAACGGAATCCAAAAATAATATTGAGAGTGTCAAAAAATATTTGGCCAACCCGGGCACTGCGGAAGTAACGGATTGGGCGAAATATCATTCCCGCATGAAAGGCGTCGGTCTGATCGACCAGCTCACGAAAGAAAACAAATTTAACTGGGTGACTCCTGTATTCTCCGGAACCACGGAGAGCATGCAGCAATCTTGGGCGAATTTGCAAAAAATGGAGCAAGAAGATTTTATCAGAATTATCATGGGCGATCAGCCACTGGATTATTTCGATACCTTTGTTTCGAATTGGAAGGCACAAGGTGGAGACCAGATTATCAAAGAAATTGAAACAGAAGTATCCGAAAACAAGCAATAGGGAATTATCTAAAAAGCAAAATAGGGCTGCTGATGCAGCCCTTTGTATATGAAAGGAGCCTATTTATGAAGCAGCACGGCAGTATGGCTAAAAAACGGCTAGGTCTGGGGGCCATGTATCATATGATGATGCTTCCCGGAATGGTGTTTCTACTCATATTCAGCTATATTCCGATGTTTGGGATTGTTATGGCATTTCAGAACTATATACCGGCCAAAGGCATCTTTGAATCGAAATTCGTGGGCTTGAAGCATTTTAAATACATGTTCCAACTACCGGATATCGCGCAAATCATAAGCAATACCTTGGTAATCGCACTTGGGAAAATTATTTTGGGAACCCTTGCGGCCATCGTTTTTTCCATTTTGTTAAATGAAATCCGGCTCAGGTTTTTAAAGAAGACGGTTCAAACTATAGTATATTTGCCTCACTTTCTGTCATGGGTCGTTTTAGCATCCGTAGTGGTTAACATGTTTAATCTGGATGGGAACGTGAACCAGATTTTAACGTTTTTCGGTTTGGAGAAAATCAATTTTCTTGGAAGCAACACCTGGTTTCAGCCGTTACTTATTGGAACTGATGTATGGAAGGAATTCGGATATAGTTCGGTCGTATACCTGGCCGCGATAACAGCTATTGATCCCGGACTCCATGAAGCGGCTGCCATCGATGGGGCCAACTGGTGGAAACGGGTGTGGCATATTACACTTCCAGGGATGCTGCCTATTATTCTCCTTATGGGAGTCATGAGTCTCACCAATATTTTGAGTGCCGGTTTTGACCAGGTTTTTAACTTGTACAATCCCATCGTCTACGAGACTGGAGATATATTGGACACTTATGTATACCGTATCGGTCTGGTAGGGCGCCAATACAGTTTCGGAACCGCTGTAGGTCTGTTTAAATCAGTCATTGGCATTGTTCTATTGTTGTCCGCTAACGAATTGGCCAAAAAATATACAGATCGGAAGATATTCTAGGGGGCGGTTGTAATGACGCAATATGCAGGCTTTAAAGCCCGGTTTGGGCGGTTTGTAATCTATGCCATCGTTATATTTTCAGCACTTATTTGTCTTCTTCCCCTGTGGAATATCGTAGCTATTTCCTTCAGCAGCAGCGCTGCCGTTGCAGCCAATGCTGTGGGATTATGGCCGGTAAAATTTACAACGGTAGCGTATACGAGAATTATAGAGGATGCTCAATTCTGGAGGTCTTTCGGGATATCTGTTCTTCGCGTCGCACTTGCGTTGATTCTTAATATGATCCTAATCATTTTAATGGCATACCCGCTTTCCAAATCGAAAAGGGAATTCAAAGGCAGAAATGTGTATATGAATTTAATGATTTTTGCCATGTTGTTTAGTGGCGGTCTGATTCCCGGCTATTTGATTGTGAAAAACCTGAATCTGCTTAACAATGTGTGGGCACTAGTCTTACCTGGAGCCGTCCCCATTTTTAGTGTCATTCTCGTCATGAACTTTTTTATAGGAGTGCCCCGGGCATTGGAGGAGGCGGCAGTTATTGACGGGGCAAATCCGATGCAGGTCTTGCTGAAGGTTTATGTACCCGTTTCGGTCCCGGCACTAGCGACAGTAGCCTTGTTTAGCATTGTGGGGACATGGAATGACTTTTTCAGCGGTTTGATTTATATGACCAAAGTGAGCAATTATCCATTAATGACATACATTCAGTCATTGAGCATCAATATTTCGGATCTGGTAAAAGAGGGGACCAATTCGAGTTCGCTAGCCAATATTACGGAAATATCCAACAGAAACTTGAATGCGGCCAAAATCGTCATCTCCGTAGTCCCCCTTCTAATGATATATCCGATGCTACAAAAGTATTTTGTTACCGGGATCGTGGTAGGGTCGGTAAAGGAATAAACACCGGCGGAGGCGATCATTGGGTGCAGCATGCCAGTTCTGTTCTTGTCAAAGTTAATGACTCCTGTTCCATAATGACATTATCGCGGAACAACAACACAGGTTAGTTTTTTAGGTTGACTCTCTTGTGAGGATATGATATTTTGTATTTCTTTGCTGCAGAAAATTGGGCGACGAAAACGTGGTCGGTCCTCTCGACCGCATCAACTAGAGAATGGATGAGCTCTTGAATCTCCTCTGTGGAAATTCAAGAGCTTTTTGCATACTCGGAACCTCCTATAACTAAAGCACATGACATAATGTGCATTAAACTGTGCATAAACGAAAATTGACATGAAGTTTTACGTGCAAATGCAATATTAAAACCTGGTAATAACTTTACAAATGAGATGGTTTTTAAGCGTAATAATATAAAAATACATCTATATTAATGGAAAATGTTGTGATATTATGTGATTGATTACTGATAGTTTCTTTTTTGTGGTGCATTTGCACCTTTTGTTCCGTGCAAATGAATAATTAACTTAGTGAAAATATGTATTCGGAGTTGATTCTACATGTACCATTTATTAGTTGAAATATAACGTTACTACCGGCCTATAAGAGCTCCGCCTTCTGCGAAGTCCAGAATGACGACTTTAAAGAAGAGGAGCGGAATGGGTTGAACAAACGAAAATTACCTTTATGGCAATTGCTGCTGGAACGGGGCTTTTTTGAGGAGCGGAAGGAAGCGGCCAGTTGGGTCATGTCAAATAAGGTGTTGATTAACGGCCGACCTGCGGTCTATGAAGGAGAGCAAGTTAGAGAAGATGTTGAGATAGCCATTAAAGGGTATGAACAGAAATATGTCGGAAAAGGCGGTCTTAAGCTTGAAGGCGCATTGGAGCATTTTCAAATCGATGTTTCCGGTAAAATCGCTTTGGATACGGGAGCCTCAACGGGTGGATTTACCGATTGTTTATTGCAGCACGGTGCAGCTAAAGTGTATGCGATCGATGCTGGGTATGGTCAATTGGCGGGTAAGTTAAGGCTTGACCCCCGAGTCGTTAACATGGAGAAGACAAATATTGGTTCCGTTACGAAGCTGCATTTAAAGCCCGAGCCAGAATTCGCCACACTGGATCTTTCTTATTTGTCCTTGAAACAGGCGATTCCGCTTGTTGTTCGACTGCTGCAGCCGTCCGGGGAAATACTATGTTTGGTAAAACCTTTGTTTGAGGTTGCGGACCCGCAAATCCGCAGATCGGGAAAAGTAGACGATCCGGGTATATATCCACAAATTCTCATGGATCTCGTTAGTTTTACAGAAAATATCGGGCTCCGCATTTTGGGTATTACGAACAGTCCGGTTACTGGGAATAAAGGGACGAAAGAGTTTTTTCTATGGCTCGGTCAGAGCGGAGCTTCTGTAAAAAGAGATATCCGAAAAGATATCGATGTTGCCGTCAGTGAGGCCGCCAAACTAAAGGCTTATAGTAAATAAGAGCATCTGCGTATGGAACGGTAATATCACAGATCATTCAACTAAAAATACGCTAAGTCTCTACATATTGGAGACTTAGCGTATTTTCTTACAATCTACGCATGTTAAACATTGGAGGCAAAATGCGCGTTTGCGGCCGTACTGGCCTCGATTTACAGACTTTATAGTTTTATGAGCGAACTAGTTTCCGAAAGGATCGGTTGGGCATCTGAAAATGTGGGAACTGTTGAAAACTTCTTGGACTTTGTCAATGAGAGGAATAAACCTGAAAAAAGGGTGCCAAGGCCTCAAAAAGTTGATATTAAATTGAGCAATGTAAGTTTTAGCTATCCAATGACTGACAAGGAGGCCTTGGTTAATATCAGTTTAACGGTACCCAGTGGCCAGACTTTAGCGATCGTCGGTGAAAACGGCAGCGGCAAGACAACATTATGCAGAGTAATTATGGGGTTATATGAGGCGTCTAAAGGAGAAGTCATTTATGGAGATATGCCTGTTAAAAATTTGAGTTATGATCATACGTCCGCTGTCTTTCAAAAATATTGCAAATATAATATGACCGTGCGGGAAAATTTGATCATCAGTCAGATGGACAAGCCTACAGATGAAGCGATGCTTATGGATATTTGCG
Organism: Paenibacillus sp. A14; assembly: GCF_036864815.1. Lineage (NCBI taxonomy): Bacteria > Bacillati > Bacillota > Bacilli > Caryophanales > Paenibacillaceae > Paenibacillus > Paenibacillus sp. A14. The sequence goes on along the minus strand of NZ_JBAGJD010000003.1, from coordinate 651,491 downwards.
ATAAATCGGGGGTGATTTTGAAAGACGAAAGCTATAGAGACGGATTAAACACTAGGCTTGGACGAGATTTTGACGGGATAGAGCTATCCGGCGGTCAATGGCAGCGGATCGCTATTGCACGCGGATTATTCAGGGATAGCCAATTGATGATTTTAGATGAACCAACGTCAGCTATTGACCCTTTGGAGGAAACACGCCTATATAACGATTTTGCGGAAATCTGCCAAGACAAAACCGCAATCATCGTGACTCACAGGTTGGGTTCGGTTCAGATCGCCGATAGAATTATCGTATTAAAGGACGGCAGGGTTGTACAGGATGGTAAGCACAGTGAACTTATTAGTAGGGATGGCGAATATAAAAAAATGTTTGAAGCCCAGAGAAAGTGGTATGTGGTTGAGTAATTGCAGGCGCTTGGCGTGTTGAGCGGCAAAGGAAACGGGCGTTTCAAAACGAAAGGCTACGATGATCCCATTCATCGTAGCCTTTTCTTTGTGCTTCCTGCATACTGGAATGATCTGGTGTTACGCGCCCAGGAACATGTTCATATCGTCCTCGACGTTTGTAATCCCGCCGATGCCGAATTTCTCAACCAGGATGTTGGCCACGTTAGGTGATAGGAACGCGGGAAGCGTCGGACCCAGGTGGATGTTTTTGACGCCGAGGTAGAGTAAGGCAAGCAGTACGATCACCGCTTTTTGCTCATACCAGGCGATATTGTACGAAATCGGCAGCTCGTTGATATCCTCCAGGCCCAGGATCTCCTTCAGTTTCAAAGCGATCACGGCAAGGGAATAAGAGTCGTTGCACTGTCCGGCGTCCAGGACGCGGGGAATGCCTCCGATTTCACCCAAATCGAGCTTGTTGTATTTATACTTCGCGCACCCCGCGGTCAAAATGACCGTATCGCCGGGAAGTTCCCGGGCGAACTCCGTATAGTAGTTGCGCGACTTCATCCGTCCGTCGCAGCCGGCCATGACGAAAAATCGCTTGATCGCCCCGGTCTTCACGGCATCCACGACCTGATCGGCAATCCCGGTCACGGTATGATGGGCAAAGCCGCCGACGATTTCGCCGTTCTCCAGCTCGGTTGGCGGGTTACAGCGTTTGGCGTGCGCAATGATTTCCGAGAAATCCTTCGGCTGCTCTTCCAGGCCTTCCGGAATATGCCGCACACCGGGATATCCGGTGTTACCGGTCGTATATATGCGGTCCATATAGCTTGATTTTGGCGGGACGATACAGTTGGTGGTCATCAGAATCGGCCCGTTGAACGCGGCGAATTCCGTCGTTTGCTGCCACCAGGCATTCCCGTAATTCCCGACGAAATGCTCGTATTTCTTGAAAGCCGGATAGTAATGGGCCGGCAGCATCTCGCTGTGCGTGTACACATCGATCCCGGTACCTTCGGTTTGCCGCAGCAGTTCCTCCAAGTCTTTCAAGTCATGTCCGCTAATGAGGATGCCCGGCCGGTTGCGAACGCCGATATTCACCCGGGTTACTTCCGGATGCCCATAGGTTCCGGTATTGGCCCGATCGAGCAAGGACATGGCCTCTACGCCGAACTGGCCCGTCTCCATGACCAAAGCGACGAGATCGTCCGCGGTTAAGGAATCGTCCAAAGTGGCGGCGAGAGCGCGGCGCATAAACAAGTCGATGTTCGCATCGGCATGGTTCAGGTGAAGTGCATGATACGTGTAAGCGGCCATGCCTTTAAGGCCATATGTCAACAGTTCGCGCAAAGAGCGGATGTCCGGATCGGCGGTGGCGAGGACCCCGACCTGCTTGGACTTGGCGTCAAACGAGGCTTCGTCGTCAGCCTGCCAAACGGCGGCATCGGGAAGCGTCCCCACATTGCCGGAGTGCCGTTCGCCCCAATAGCTTCGTACGTCGGCCCGCAGAGCGAGCGCTTCCCGGATTTTGGCGATGAACACATCGCGGTCAAAATTGGCGTTCGTAATCGTGGCAAACAACGAGTCCATGATAAAGACGGACACCTTCCGCTCCAAAGCTTCGGGAAGATGTGTCCCGATGGAAAGAAACGATATGCCTTTCAATACATAGATCAGCAAATCCTGCAGGTTGGCGACATCATGCGGTTTCCCGCAAACGCCTTTAATCGTGCAGCCGGTTCCTCCGGCCGACTCCTGGCACTGAAAACAAAACATGGATGGCTGCTGGGTGCCAACAGGGGATACGGATGTGGTCATCTTAAAACAACCTCCTATGGAAAAATATAGTAGAAACCTGTACCTGACATCCAGAAGCATAACGCCGGAGGTGGGAAGGACTGGTGATTTCAATCACAATTTTATGGGAGCCGGGCGGCTTCAGAACAAATGTCTTCAAGTTGACAAATTCTTTTTTTTTCGCTGATATAACATTTTGATTGACTCGTCCATCTAATCTTACAGAGGGCCCTCAAAAGGAGATGAAATTCGTGCAGCAAGATATGGAACTGGAAGTCAAGCGAGCGCAGCGGGGAGATCGTGAGGCGTTTATCCGGCTGTTCCAGAGGCTGGAACCCGAACTGTACAGCTTGGCGAAGTCCATTGTGGGACGTGATGAAGACTGTGCGGACGCGTTTCAGGAAACGACGCTTAAGGCGTATAAATCATTGGCGACATTACGAAAGCCAAAATATTTTAAAACCTGGGTTATCCGGATTCTGATCAATGAATGCAACCAACTGCTCCGTATGCGCAAAAGAACTGTTGTTATGGCGGAGTTGCCGGAGGTTGCGGAGTCGGATCGCTCGGCGCCTTATTACGAAGACAGCCGGAAGCTCGATCTTCGGGAGGCCGTGGAGAATCTGGATGAATCTCTGCGGATCGTTATCCATTTATTTTATTATCAGGATTTGCCGATCAAACAGATCGCCGGTGTGCTGGATATTTCCGACGGAGCTGTCAGAGCGCGCCTGCACAGGGCTCGCGGCATATTGGCCGATGAAGTAAAGCAGATTCGGAAGGGGGAGCTGGCTTATGAAAGTATTTGATGTTGAAAAAGAACTGCGGGAACTTGGCAACCAACCGCTGCCCGAGATCCCCGAAATCGTTCGCCGCCGGCAGGATGAAGTCTATGCCTCCCTGGCCGACCTTCCGATGGAGACTCGAACCGGCCAGAATGTTAGATTCCGCAAAACCCGCATAGTTGTCTTATCGACTGCCGCAGCCGCCGTGATCGCTCTGGTCGGAGGCCTGGGAGGCGCCATGGTATCGCCGGCGATGGCAGAGTCGCTGAAGAATATTCCGCTGATCGGCAGCATTTTCAAGCTGGCCGGTGATCTGGGTTTACGGACAGCGGACGAAAAAGGGCTTGCAGCCCATCTCGATGCCAGCGTGACCCATGAGGGAGTCACGCTTCGCATTCCGCAATTGGTCTATGACGGAACCCGGTTATCTTTGGCCGTAACGCGCGAAGGCGGAGGGTTAGGCGGGACTATCATGGGCTACGAGGTTATAGATGGAGAAATAAAGTTTTCCCCTGAGAGAGCGATTACTTCAGTAGATGTATTGATCGACAATACTCCAATTATTACCGATGAGGGCAGGGGAAAAATCCTATGGAGCGGGAAGCCGACTTCCGATCCGAATTCGGCCATCTACGAATTGACGGCTTTTCCCTCAGAGGGCGAAACGGCTCCCGTTTTACCGGACGCGTTTCAGTTGACGCTCGAATTCCGGCTGGAGGGCATTTCCGAGCCCTTCGCTTTTGAATTTCCAGTTCGTAAAAACGCGGATACTCTGGCGCTATCTTCCTCAGATACGAGGGAGTGGAAGGGAAATAAGGTTAAGGTCGAACAAATCCAGTTCACCCCGATCACAACCAAAGTAAAATTGAACATCCTGTCCAGCGATAAAGAGGCCAAGCTTTTAAGACATCATTTGATCTTTGAGCTTTGGGACGATCAAGGCAGAGAACTCGATCTTGTGAACGGCGTCGGAATATTCAAGAACGATGACCAATTGGAAATGATCAACGAATTTTTGTTCGACCGATTTGCCGATGTGCCGGCATCGGTAACGATTAAGGCGTTCCTGCCTGAGATGGAGATCCCGGGGGCAGTTTCGGGAAGATTCAAACTAGGTTCTGACGGCGAAATTATCAAAAATTATATAAAAGAACTGGAGATCACCATCCCGGTGGATCGGACCGCATTGAAAAAATTATATGAAGTTTCAAAATAGAAAATCTGGAGGGCTTAAATAATGAAAAAAGGGTATAAAGTGATGACGACCGCCGCACTAGCCGGGATGATTCTTGGCGGAGCGGGTTGGGCGACGGCATCAACGGACGTTCATGCTTCGGCGGCTCAGGCCAAGACGGGCTACAGCGCCGCGGCGCAGAAGGCGGGAAAAACGCCCGAGATTACGCAAAACGGGATTACGCTTGGGGTAAGCGAGGCACAGTATGACGGGAATTACATTGAAATTTCACTGAAGCGCAGCGGCAAGAATTTGGTCGGCGGCATCACCGACTCCAAATTTGACGAAAAGACCCAGGATCTGATCCGGGAGAAGGGGGCAATCAAGAATATCCAGATCTTTATTGACGGCAAAAACATTTATGAGATCGGTGGAGGATCTCTCGGCAAAAGACCGGGCTTGGGTTGGCGGCCAGGCCCTACGCCAGACGCTGCTATCGTTGAATTAAGCGATCCTTCCTGGCTCGGCGGCCAACAGTATGCCTTCCCGGACAAGTTCAAATTGACCGCCAAGATCACCCTGGAAGGCGTGGAGAAACCGTACACGTTTGAGTTGGCGATGCAAAAAAGCACGGGATCCCCGATGCTCCTGAAGCCGAATTTAACGAAAACATCAGGTAAGCAGACTTTTAACCTTAGCAAATTGAACCTGACCTCGACCTCTACCCGTATTCAGTTGATTCAGAAAGGCTATGAAAAGGGCAAGCCATCCGACATCATGTTTGAATTTGCGGATGATCAAGGCCGTAAGCTGGAAACTCTTTCAGGAATGGGCACTGATGAGAACAACAAAGACGGCGACATGTACCATGATTTTGTGCTGAGTGCTCTGGAGAAAAACGCGAAGTCGATTACGATAAAGGCCTTCAAACCCGAATATGCGGAACCGGGGGCAACAAGCGGACTCTTTAAATTGGACGAAAAAGGCGAGATTGTTAAACAATATGTGAACGAACTGGAAATGACGGTTAACGTGAAGTAGTTAAATAGTAATTATGTGAGTTGGAGGATTATAAGATGAAGAAGGTTTATAAGGTGATGACCACCGCCGCACTAGCCGGGATGCTTCTTGGCGGGGCGGGATGGGTGACGGCATCAACGGACGTTCACGCTTCGGCGGCTCAGGCCAAGGCGGGCTATAGCGCCGCGGCGCAGAAGGCGGGAAAAGCGGCGGAACTTACGCAGAACGGCATTACGCTCGGTGTGAGCGAGGCCATTTATGACGGAAATTACATTAAAATTTCGCTGAAGCGCAGCGGCAAGAATTTGGTCGGCGGTATCACCGACTCTAAATTTGACGAAAAGACCCAGGATGTGCTCAGGGAGAAGGGCGCGATCAAAGATGTGCAGATCCTCATTGATGGCAAAGACATTTTTAAACAGGGCGGAGGCAGGATGAGCAAAAGACCGGCCCTGGATTGGGCTAAGGGGGGGATGCCGGATCAGGCTGTCATTCAAGTGTCCGATCCCTCCTGGCTTGGCGGTCAACAGTATACCTTCCCGAACAAGTTCAAACTGACGGCGAAGATCACCCTGGAAGGTGTGGATAAGCCTTATACTTTTATCCACTCGATGCAAAAAAGCGCGGCTAAACCGATTGTCTTGAAGCCGAATGTAAGTAAAAAATTGGGCAGTCGTACCGTCGTTCTGAGCCAATTAAACGCAACCTCCACCTCAACCCGAATTCAGTTGATCGAGAAAGGCTTTGAAAAGGGCAAGCCTTCCGATTTCATGTATGAATTTGTGGATGATCAAGGCAACCGGTTGGACGATCTTTCGAGCTTTGGTACCGACGAGAACAACAAAGCTGGCGATATGTACTACAATTGCCTGCTCGGCCCGTTGGGAAAAAACGTGAAGTCGATTACGGTGAAGGCCTACAAACCTGAATTTGTGGAACCCGGAGCGACAAGCGGAGCGTTTAAACTGGACGAAAACGGCGAGATCGTGAAACAAGAGATAAAAGAACTGGAAATGACGGTAAAAGTGAAGTGATAGGAAACTACAGACCGGGGCCTCTTGTAAGGGGCCCCGGTCTGTAGTCTTGTTTATTTTGCGCAGCAGCTTCTGTGTCAACGCTGCAATTTATTTTTGCTATTGATTCTCCAGAGAAATCGTGATATTTTTGTTTCAGAGTAAACAATATTCGGATCAAGAATTGCACCTCATGCCAATATAAAGAGGAGAGTAGGGTGAATATGGGGAAAAAATTCGATGCTCTTATGCCGAAGCATAAGGAGTTCATTCAGCGTCAGCATCTTTTTTTCGTCGGATCGGCGCCTTTGTCTGCGGAGGGACATGTGAATCTTTCGCCTAAGGGTTATTGCTCCTTGCGCATTCTGTCGGATAATCAGGTGGCTTACCTGGATATGTCGGGCTCCGGCAACGAGACGTGCGCGCATATTTTGGAGAATGGCAGAGTGACCCTGATGTTCTGCGCGTTTGAAGGGCCTTCCAGCATTGTGCGGCTTTACGGTAATGGGACGGTCGTACTGCCCGGCTCAAACCGGTGGGAGGAACTGTACCCGCTGTTTGATCCGCTTCCGGGCGCGAGACAAATGATTGTCGTTGACGTTCACATGGTGCAGGACTCGTGCGGCTTTGGGGTCCCGTTCATGAAGTACGAGGGCGACCGGGACACGCTAAGGGAAGTATCGCTTAAGTTCACCAATGAACAACTTGAAAAGTACTGGCACGAGAAGAATGCAGCAAGCATCGACGGCTTGCCGACAGCTTTTGGTTTGCCCGATTCGAAAGAGAACGAACGCTTGTTAAAATAATATAGTTAGTTCTTCATATATTGCGATACGATACATTTTTAATTGTTAACAAGTGAACAAAATACCCTTGTGGAAAGGGAGTCGGGTGACATTATCACAGCACAACAACATATTACATGTTTGCTTGTTGACTCACTTGGAGATGCATGATATTATATATTTCGTTGCTGCAAAACAATGCACAACGAAAAACGCGGTCGTGGCGGAATTGGCAGACGCGCACGGTTCAGGTCCGTGTGGGCTAACCCCCCGTGGAGGTTCGAGTCCTCTCGACCGCATTATACACATCACAAGCGAACTCCAGAGAAATCTGGAGTTTTTTTAATAGACGTGCGATGTGACAAGTATCCTTTTATATGGGGGAGAAAGCGGGGATGAGGCATATGACGGAAATCGCAGCATTGAGTGCGGAAAAGCTGGAGGAGTTTTTTGCTTATTGCAGGAAGCATCGCCGGGAAGTGGACGAATCATTTTTGTACGAGGAGGATTTACGTGACTTTGCGATTGGCGCAGATAACCCGACCTATATCGCCTTGGATCCGGCAGGGCACATGGTTGCCGCAGCCTCACTCATCAAGGATGCTTACCATCGCAAGGGGCGCCGGGGACGGTTCCGGATTTTTCACGCCGAAACGGCGGATCTCACTCTATACGAACAATTATTGAAGTCGATTGTGCGGCACGGGGAAGGGCTGGATCAGCTGTTTGTTTTTGTGCCGACCCTACAAGAGAAAGTGATGGAGCTATTGGGAAGATTGGATTTCAAACTGGAGCGGTATGCCTTTATTCTGGTTCATCACCATCTTGAGAAGCCGGCCTTTCAGGTGCCTGACGGATATCGGTTGGAAGCCTTTCGAACCGGGCGGGATGAGGAGGCATGGGCGGAGGTCCGCAACGCGGGTTTCGCCAAGTTAAAAGGAAATGAAACGCCTATCACCCCCGAAATGGTGGCCCAAATGGCTGCGGAGAACGATTACCTTGAGGGCGGGATGCAAATGCTGTACCATGGGGATCGCGCCGTAGGCATCGTTCGGGGGGCGGATGACGAGTTTGAGGGAGCGCCGACCATGAACATCGGACCGCTTGCGCTTCTTCCCGAATACCAAGGGAAGGGGCTCGGTAGAACCCTGCTGAAAGCCGCCATGGCGTTTGCGGTTGAGCGCGGTTATTCTCAAGCGATGCTATGCGTGAATGCCGAGAACGAACGGGCCAAAAATCTGTATTTGCAGGAAGGGTTCCGGCAGGTCGAAGCGGCCGCCAACTTCCGGTATGATATCGTCAAAGAAATGGTGGCGGATTAATTTGCTTGTTGACTCTCTTGCTGATGCATGATATTATAAATTTCGTTGCTGCGAATCAGCACAACGAAAACGCGGTCGTGGCGGAATTGGCAGACGCGCACGGTTCAGGTCCGTGTGGGCTAACCCCCCGTGGAGGTTCGAGTCCTCTCGACCGCATTACTTTAACAGGGAAGAAGCCTTTGAGTTTCCTTTTGGAAATTCAAAGGCTTCTTTGCTTGTCCAGAATTTGCAAGGGATTGCTCATTACTTTAGCCGATGAGGGCATTGAGCTGTATTTAAAAGTATAAAAACGTTTCCAAAATCACTTGAAACGTTTCCAACTTAGTGCTAAGATGATAACCATAAAAGAGCCAATAAGTGGGGGGTTAGATGTCAAGCATTAAAGATGTAGCCAACTTAGCCGGTGTTGCCGTGGGAACCGTATCCCGTGTCATTAATAATTCGGGTGCAGTAAAACCCGCGACACGCAGGAAAGTGGAGGAAGCTATTCAAGAATTAAATTATATCCCGAACGAGATCGCCCGGAATTTCAAAATGCGGAAATCCAAAATGGTTGCCCTGCTGCTCCCGAGCATCTGGCATCCCTTTTTTTCCGAAATGGCTTATTACATTGAAGATGAGCTGGACCGGGAAGGTTTCAAACTCATGTTGTGCAACAGCGGAGGCAAACCCGAAAAGGAGTTATATTATCTGGATATGCTTCAGCAAAACAAAGTAGCGGGCATAGTCGGCATTACGTACAACGATATCGAAAATTACATTAGCAACGATATCCCGATTGTCAGTATCGACAGACATTTTAACAAGAAGATCACTTGCGTCACCTCCGATAACTACGAAGGGGGGCGTTTGGCGTTAAGGGAGCTGGTCAAAGCGGGAGCCCGTAAACCGGCATTTCTAGGTAGTGTCACTTCCGTTTTTAGTGAAACCATGAATCGGAGAGAGGGATTCGTTCATGAGGCGAAAGCAATGGGCGTTAATTATGTAGTCTATGAGAAGCCGGACCCGGTTGTAGACGACGATGCCTATTTTGAGCAATTTCTGGATCAGTATCACGATGTGGACGGCATTTTTGCCATTACCGATATGTTTGCAGCTAAATATATTGAAAGAGCGGGCAGGCGGGGGGTTCGCGTTCCGGAGGATGTAAAAGTTGTCGGGTATGACGGCATTCAAGATCATCCTTATTTTCACCCATTATTGTCAACAATCAGGCAGCCTGTAGAAGAGATGGCGCGTACGACGATCAGGCTGCTCTACAAAAAAATTAGAGGCGAGACATTGGATCGGGAGGTTTACCGTTTACCGGTTATATTTAGGCAAGGCGAAACTACTTGAGTGCGGTTCTAGATCACGAGAAAAACATCGTTGCACGGTAGTTTCACCTTGCGGGTTAGCCGGTTGATGTTTTTCTTTTGACAAATTGGAAACGTTTCAATTAAATTGGAAACGTTTCAAAAACAACATATTTTGCGTAGAAAGGGTGCATAAAAGTGAATTCAAGTGATTCCGGGGTAGATCAACCCATAGTCAAGGCGAAACGCAAGACTTGGGCTCAAGTTAAACGAAATTACGAATTATATTTATTCTTGCTGCCCATCATTCTGGTTTATCTCGTGTTCAAGTACTATCCGATGTACGGTGTGCAGATTGCCTTTAAGGATTTCTCGCCGAGTCAGGGGGTTTGGGGCAGTGAATGGGTAGGGTTCAAACATTTTATTGATTTCTTCGATTCTTATAACTTTTGGACGATCATGAGCAATACACTGACGCTTAGTTTTCTGTCGCTGGTGTTCGGCTTTCCGGCGCCGATTATCATCGCGATCCTGCTGAATCAGATGCTAGGCAAGCGGTACAAGAAATTTATCCAAACGGTCATTTATGCGCCACACTTTATCTCTACCGTCGTACTGGTCGGCATGCTTCATGTTTTTTTGTCGCCAAACAGTGGAATTGTGAATCATCTCATTACCTGGTTCGGAGGCGAACCTATTCTGTTTATGGCCGATGAAGGCTGGTTCCGTCCTTTGTACATTTTGTCCGGAATATGGCAAGAGACCGGATTCTCCACGATTATTTATCTGGCCGCACTTGCGGGGGTCAACCCCGAACTGCATGAAGCCGCCATTATGGATGGAGCAAGCAAATGGAAGCGGGTATGGTACGTGGATATTCCTAGCATTTTGCCGACGATCGTGATCTTGCTGATTCTGGCGTTGGGGAACATCATGAGCATTGGTTTCGAAAAAGCGTTTCTCATGCAAAGTGATCTGAACTACGCTACCTCCAATATTATTCCGACCTATGTATACGAGTTGGGGATTCAGAAGGCTCAATATAGCTTTTCGACAGCGGTCGGCCTGTTTAATTCCTTGATCAACATCATCCTGATAGTCACCGTCAACCGGATCGCCAAAAAATTGACGGAAACCAGCCTGTGGTAGGGGGAATCACTTTGAACCAATTATTGAAGAGAAAAAGCAAAGGGGATATCTGGTTTGACGCCATCAATTATTTTGTATTGACCGTCGTCATGCTGCTCGTACTATTTCCGCTGTATTTTGTGTTGATTGCTTCATTCAGCGATCCCAATCTGATTTATTCGGGGGAAGTATGGTTGTTTCCAAAGGGCTTTACACTCGATGGTTATGAACGAATATTCAATGACTCCTCCATCTGGTTCGGATATGCCAACTCCATTCTTTATGCAGGCTTGGGAACCCTGATCGGAGTCGCCGTCACCGTATTTGCGGCTTACCCCTTAGCCCGGAAGGACCTCGTCGGAAGATCGGTCATCATGTGGTTTTTAATGATCACCATGTTTTTTAGCGGAGGATTGATACCGACCTATTTGTTAATCAAGGATTTGCACATGTTGAATACCATCTGGGCGCTGGTCATTCCCGGAGCCGGTGCAATATTCAATGTCATTATCGTAAGAACGTTTTTTCAGTCGTCCATTCCGGATGAAATGTGGGAAGCGGCTTCGATCGACGGTTGTTCCAATACCCGATTCTTTTGGAGCATTGTGTTGCCCTTATCCAAATCCATTATTGCGGTCATGGTGCTGTATCATGTCGTCGGCTTTTGGAACGGTTTTTTCGATGCTTTGATTTATTTAAACGATGAAAGCAAGTATCCGCTTCAGTTGGTGCTGCGCAATATTCTCGTCCAGAATCAGGTCAACTCCGGCATGATGGTGGACGTGGAATCCTATGCGGCGAAGATGCGGGTGACGGAGTTGATCAAATACGGTGTGATCATCGTATCCAGCCTGCCGCTGCTCATGTTGTATCCCTTCCTGCAAAAGTACTTTGTCAAAGGTGTCATGATCGGTTCGATCAAGGGGTGATGGGACTTCGCGCTTGAAAGGGGGGATGCGCAGACAATTTCGATGCGTGGCATTAGAGACCAACCCAGAAGACGTTCATGAAAGCATTCAAATGGCGAGAGTTCAAAAGGGAGGTTATGTAAACGATGAAATCTTTAATCAAAAACGCGGGGATTCTTCTGCTGGCAGGAGTGTTTGCATTAAGCGGATGTTCGGGCGGGGACGGTTCAAAGAACCAAGCGAAAAGTCCGGATCAGGACGCGAATTTCAACAAAACCGGTCTGCCGATTGTGAATGAAACGGTGACCTTAAGGATGGTATCCCCAAAAGCCGCTTTGGCGCCAAAGTTTTCCGAGATGGAAATCTTCAAGCGTCTCGAAGAGCAGACCAACATTAAGATTGAATGGGAGAACATTCCGGATACCGATTACGCCGAGAAGAAAAATTTGCTGCTGGCGAGTGGAAATTTACCGGACGCTTTTTACACGGCCGGATTCACGGATTACGAGTTGATCAATTATGGGGAAGACGGAACGATTATTCCGCTGGAGGATCTGATCGATCAATACGCGCCTAACTTGAAAGCGCTTTTTGAACGCCGCCCCGACATCAAATCGGCGATTACGGCGCCCGATGGACACATCTACGGGCTGCCGTCATGGGAGGAGAATAACCTTGGAACCAACCCTTTCTTCCACGTCATCAATAAAAAGTGGCTCGATAAACTCGGCCTGAACATGCCGCAAACGCTGGATGAATACACGGAAGCCTTGGTGGCTTTTAAAACGAAGGACCCGAACGGGAACGGCAAGGCGGATGAAATTCCATTAAGCTTTATGCATATGCAGTGGTGCATGGATATCGGCGGCATATTCGGAGCTTTTGGACTTCCGGATAACATGGAACACCGTATCGTCCGTGACGGAAAAGTGATTTTTACCGCTACACAACCCGAATATAAGGATGCTTTGAAGTATTTTCATGAGAAATGGTATAAACAGGGCCTGATCGACCCCGAGTCATTCACCCAGGATGCAGCGCAGTATTTGGCCAAAGGCAAAACAACGGACGAAACGCTAGGCTCCTATATTTGGTGGGAAGCAGAAGAGGTTGTCGGATCAGAGAGAGGCCGGGATTATGCTCTGTTGGCTCCGCTCAAGGGACCGAACGGGGATCAATTGATCGGCCGCGGCAATGGCGGAGGTCCGGGACGCGGCGCCTTCGTGATCACCAAAGCAAACCGCTATCCGGAAATCACGATGAGATGGATCGATGAGCAGTATGAACCTTATATGGCGGCGCAAATTCACTGGGGTCCGTTCGATGTAGTTTTCAAGAAAGACGAGAACGGAAAGTTGGTGAACCTGCCCCTTCCCGAGGGAACTTCCGCCGGCGAATTCCGGCAAAAAGTGGCTCCCGGCGCAGGCGGTCCCGGCGTCATTACCATTGAAGACTTGGGGAAGGTTGTTGATTTGGAGCCTCGCGCCCAGCAGCGAGTGAAAGACTTGGAGAAGTACTATGATCCGTATATGGAGAAGGAAAACTATCCGAGCATTTTCTTCAACCCGGAAGAATTGGACAAAATCAATAAGATCGAACCTGAATTGATCAAGTTTGTGAATACTCAAAGAGGCAAGTTTATCGTAGATGGCGGTGTCGACGAGCAGTGGGACAGCTATGTGAAGACGCTGGAGAAAATGGGATTGAACGAATTGATGGAGATTTATCAAACGGGGCTGGATCGATATAACACAAATTTAAAAAAGTAAGCAACTAATATGGATAGGTGGGGAGAAACTGTGCTAGATGTAATGACCATCGGAGAAGTATTGATCGACTTTACTCCAGCAGGCCAAACAGCGGAAGGTAACGGGCAGTTTACTTGCAATCCCGGAGGCGCTCCGGCAAACGTAGCGGCTGCGCTGTCCCGTTTAGGAGCCAGAGCGGGTATCGTTAGCAAGGTTGGGGAGGATCATTTCGGATCGTTGCTGCACCATACTTTGCTTAACAGCGGGGTTGACGTATCCGCGCTTTCGTTTACGGACGAAGCCAATACAACGCTGGCCTTCGTTCATTTGCAAGAAGACGGAGACCGGTCGTTCAGCTTCTATCGGAAGCCGGGAGGCTTTATTACCGGTACGACCGATGTGGAAACAGGATCGATAGAGATACAACAACATTTCGGCATTGCCTTGATCGTTGTTACTTTGGCGGAAAAAGGCTGCTATTTCCGATTGGCGGATAAGGATGGATATGTGCCTGGTTTCCGGGTAAAAACCATCGATACAACGGGAGCCGGCGACGCTTTTTTAGGCTGTTTATTATTTAAGATTTTGGAAAGCAAAGTATCACTGCATCTGCTAGAAAAACAGCAACTCATCAGCATACTGACATTTGCCAATGCCGGCGGATCGATTGTCACGACACGGAAGGGAGCTCTTCAGTTTATGCCAACGACAGATGAAATTAACAAGATGATCGAGTCAAACAGGCAGCACTATGATGATAGATTTAGACCAGGGTTTCATTATTCAACTCCATCTCATTGGATGAACGATCCGAACGGATTAGTTTATTACGAAGAAGAATATCATCTGTTTTATCAGCATCATCCCTTTAGTAACAAGTGGGGGCCGATGCATTGGGGACATGCGGTGAGCCCGGATCTGATCCGTTGGAAGCACATGCCAATCGCTTTGTTCCCGGATGAGTACGGGGCCATTTTCTCCGGCTGTTGCGTGGTGGACTGGAATAACAGTAGCGGACTGTTTGATGGTTCTCATGGGCTGGTCGCCATCTTTACCCATGCGGACACTTCTCCGAAAACCGGGCAGCCACGCCAGCGGCAAAGCTTGGCTTACAGCAGCGACAAAGGCCGAACTTGGCACAAATATGAGGGGAACCCGGTTCTCGCCGAGGATGATCTGATCGATTTTCGCGATCCGAAAGTGTTCTGGCATTCGCAAAGTGAGCGGTGGGTGATGGTGATTGTGGCGGGAGACCACGCTCGTTTTTATGGGTCGAATAACTTACTCGAATGGGAGCTGACCGGCCAATTCGGCAGAGGGGAGGGATCGCATGACGGTGTGTGGGAATGCCCTGATCTCTTTGAATTGCCAATCGATGACAGCGGGCGGTCCAAATGGGTGCTAATCATCAGCATTGGGGATCATCCTTCCGCTCCGGAAGGATCGCGAACGCAGTATTTTATCGGCGAGTTCGACGGAAATACATTCATCAATGACAATCCAGCGGATCATATCTTGTGGCTGGATTATGGACGAGACAACTATGCGGGGGTGACCTGGTCGGATATGCCTGAGCAAGACGGGCGCCGGGTGATCATCGGATGGATGAGCAACTGGAAATATGCCAACGAGACGCCCACCGGAGCCTGGAGAGGCGCAATGACGCTGCCTCGCGTCTTGTCGTTGACGAGCTGTGACGAGGGCGTGGTGCTGACGCAAATGCCGGTACGGGAAGTCGAGCAACTGCGCAAAGCATCCATGAGCTGGGATAATGTCACGGTAAAGCCGGAGGCGTCGTTTACGCTCCAGACGAACGAAGATCTGCTGGAAATTGAAGCGGACATTGATATCCGGACCGGGAACGGAGTCCACATCCAATTGAAATCCTCCGGGAAGAGCGAAACGAGGATCGGATATGATGCTGAGCGCCAGTGGCTATACATTGACCGCTCGAACTCGGGCCTGACCGATTTTCACCCGTCGTTCGCTTGCGAGCATGGCGCCAGAGTGGTACCGGACAATGGAAAGATCAAACTTCATATCTGGCTGGATCGCAATGCGGTTGAAGTATATGCGAATGAAGGAAAGGTTGCACTGACGGATCAGATTTTTCCTGACGCTCCGATTGAGAGCGTTCGTATAAGCGTGAATTCGGGGCAGGTTGTTTTGGACTCACTTCATATCCATACGCTGAAATCCGTTCCCATTCCTGGTGGTACCGTCGAGTTGACTTCAAGGGGGAATGACGCGTGAGCCAAGTATCCGACAATCGGGGGCTGATGATGCACTGGGCCTTTGATGAAGGAACCGGAGCAAAAGCTTTGGAGAGCCTATCCCAAACTCGGGATGATATTCAATATGTATTTAAGAAGGCGGAGTTTACGGAACCGCGCGATCCGCAGTGGAGCCAGGGTGTATTGGGCGGCGGACTTCTGTTTGACGGTTACTCGACTTATATTGCCCATCTGTTCAAAGAGGGAGATACGCCGGAATATCTGTCGGCCCTAAGTATCGGAGTATGGGTGGCGCCTCGTTCTTATGAATGGGGGGAAGGGGGCAAATTGGCATCCATCGTGAACCGTTACAACATGGACCGCAAGCAGGGCTATTTGCTGGGTATGTTTCGTCACGGATCGTGGTCTTTTCAAGTTGGGCTTGAAGGAGGAACCTGGGCGGAGATTTGGTCGCTGGACGGCTGTGAACTGCCCAAAAATGAATGGTCTTACGTAAGCGCGGTCTTTGATGGGAACCAGGGAGAAATGAGGCTTTATTTGAACGGCAGCGAAATCGCTTCGACTGCCTTGCCGCCCGGTTCCCGCTTGGTTGAGGCTGTGGACACGGATCTGCTCATCGGCAAAAACAATCATAGCAGCGGGCTGGCGAGAGCATTCAGCTTGCACATGTTTAGCGGAATCCTCGATGAGCTTAAGATTTACAACCGGTCCTTGAGTGAGGAAGAGGTTGCATCCGCTTACCGGGAAGTACTGGACACCGCCCATGGAGGAGTCCGGCCGCCATTAAAATACGATCAGATCAAGCTGGATCGGACGCCTCTGCTGTCGGACCGGCACAGACCGCAATATCATCTCAGCCCGCCTGCCCATTGGATGAACGAACCCCATGCGCCGATTTATTTTGAAGGTAAATATCATTTATTCTATCAGCATAACCCGCTTGGACCTTTCTTTCATCATATCCATTGGGGACATTGGGTAAGTGAAGATCTGGTGCATTGGCGTGACCTTCCTGTGGCGCTCGCGCCGGAGAAGGATGGGCTTGCACCGGACGGGATCTGGTCGGGAAGCGCGACCTATGATGCGGACGGCCTGCCAGTTTTGTTTTTTACGGCGGGTAATGACAGCGCTTCGCCGAATCAGAGCGTGGCGCTGGCCCGAAGCACTTATTCCCGGGATGGAGACACGGATCTGGTTCGTTGGGTCAAACATCCGGAGCCGCTCATCGTGCAGGAAAAGGGCATGGGCGCATTCGGCGACTTCCGAGATCCATTTGTTTGGAAGGACGATGACGGCTGGTATGCTTTGGTCGGGTCCGGGATGGAGGGCGAAGGAGGAGCGGCGCTGGCTTTTGCGTCCCGGGATATGCTGAATTGGACATATAAAGGCCCTCTTTTTAAAGCGGATATTCAGAAGTTTCCTTACCTTGGCCCGATCTGGGAGCTCCCCGTGCTGCTTCCGCTTGGCAGCGACCGACAGGGGGCAGACAAACATCTTCTGCTGGTCAGCCCTGTGGGAGAGGGGGCGGATGTCGAGGTGTTCTATTGGATCGGGCAGCTAGACAAGCAAAATCTTACATTTGTTCCTGATCAAGAGGAACCTCAATTGATTGACGTTGGTGATTTCCACTTTACCGGCCCGAGCGGAATGGTGGATCCGAGGACCGGCAGAAAGATCATCTTTACAATCGCCCAAGGCGACCGGACGCCCGAACTGGAATATCAATCGGGTTGGGCCCATAACGGAGGGTTGCCGCTCAGTGTATATTTGCGGGATGACGGACGATTGGGGATCGAACCCATTGAGGAATTGCAATCACTGCGCGGGGAGAAGCGGCTATCGCTTCGGGACAAGTCACTCGCCGAGGCGAATGCACGGCTCCGGGAGGTTCAAGGCGATATGCTTGAAATTCAATTGGAAATCGAGCCGGGCTGCGCCCGACAATTCGGAATCAAGGTCCGGCGCACCCCGGACGGGGAAGAAGAAACGCTGCTGTATTATGATGCGAACCAATTGATGCTCTTGGTCGACCGGACGAAAACGACGCAGCATCCGGGGGAAAGATGCGGAGGGATCCAGGGCGGTAAGCTGGAGCTGCCGGGTGAGAATCTAAAGCTGCACATTTATTTGGACCGTTCCATGGTCGAAGCCTATGCCAACGGATTGAAAAGCCTGACGACCCGGGTATATCCGAGCCGTAAGGATGCTATGGGGCTTGAGGTCTGGGGGGACGGCAATTTGACTGTAACGTCGCTGGAAGTATGGGATATGAAGCCGATCTGGGGAGAAGGGAGCGCCTGACATGAATCCAACGGAACCACAGTCTTATTCCTATCAAGACCTCGTGAAGCGATTATACGATCTCGAGGCGCTGGCGGTGCCGCCGCAGGCCGGCGAGAAATCGGGATGCTTCTCAAGTTTTGACCGAAGCTCGACTTATAATGCCGAGACAGGCCTGTACGAGAACTGGGGAGCCAATGATGACGGGGGAGGCTTTATTCGCAAGGAAGGGGACAGCATCGTTGCCATGGAACTCGACGGACCCGGGGTGATCTGGAGAGTCTGGTCTGCGCTTCCCGAAGAGGGCCATATCCGGATTTTTATAGATCACGCGGATACCCCTGTGATGGATCAGCCCTTTCGGGATTATTTCGAAAAATTTAACCGGGAAGGGCCGCCAGCCAATTTTCCGAATCTGTCGCCTACGTTATCCCGCGGAAGAAACTGCTTTATTCCTATCCCTTTTCAGCAACATTGTAAAGTGCTGCTGGATAAAGGGTGGGGCTCTTACTACCATATCACCTATACCGTCTTCCCAGCCGGGGTTAGGGTGCCGTCCTTTGACGGCAGCTTCGATAAGGCTTCGGCCATTGCATTGGCTGAAGCAGACCGAGTACTGCAGCAAAGGGGAAACCGTTCTTTCTTGAAAGCGGAAGGGCCAACTGACGAGAGCGTTACGGTATCCGTACCGTCAGGCGGTAAAGCGGTGCTGTTTGATCACCAAGGGGCCGGCGCGATTTCCATGATCCGGATCAGAACTAACCTTGGACGAAAGAGTGAGGAACAGCAGCGGATGTTGGCCAGACAATTAACCATATCGATGAAATGGGACCATGAAGCAGCTCCTTCGGTATGGGCCCCGCTGGGGGATTTCTTTGGCGGCGCGCCTGGGATCAAACCCTACCGCTCACTGCCCTTGGGGATGAACGAGATTGAAATGTACAGTTATTGGTACATGCCATTTTCGGAAGGCGCGAGGATTGAAATTGAAAATGAGGGAACGGACGCATGCGCGTTTGAGGCGGATATCCGGTACACACCTCTACCTAAGTCTCATGCGGAAAATCTTCTGCGTTTTCATGCAAAATGGCACCAGGATCAATATCTGGATCTGGATGCGGAGCGCTTCAAGGAAGACGGGGATCGCTGGCCGGATTGGCCTTTGCTGCTGACGAAAAGCCGGGGGAGATTTTGCGGCGTCCATCTGCACTTAAACAATACCTGGGTGAAACCGGCTGAGGAGGCCGAAACCTGGTGGTACGGGCGATGGGATCGAAAAACGATCGACTGGTGGTGGGGAGAAGGAGACGAAAAATTTTTCGTGGATAGCGAATCTTTTCCGTCCACGTTCGGAACGGGCAGCGAGGACTATATCGGTTATGCCTGGGCGGCCGAACCGCCTTTCCCGATGTTCGACAGTGCTTACGCCAGTCAGCCGTTTATCGAAACGGATGCGAACGGACACACCTCGGTCAACCGCTTCCACATTTGCGACAATGTTCCCTTCATGAACTCTTTTGAAGGATTTATCGAGAAATATAAAGGGAATCATTGGGGGCCCAATAACCACAGTTTGTATGCCGCTACCGTTTACTGGTACCAGGAGCGGGGGACAAGCGATGCGTATATGCCTGTTCCGTTGAATGAACGCTTAGACCACTTGAAACTCGGGGAGGAAGGAAGATGAGGGGATTTTTCTATCGGCCGGAGAACGCCTGGGTAGGGGACGTGATTCCCTATTATGAGGACGGAGAGTTTAAGTTGTTCTATCTCCATGGCTGGCGGGAGAATTACCGGGAGGGGCTTGACCATGGCTGGTATCTTGTCGGAACGAAGGATTTCGTCGATTATCGGGAAGATGGAGCCTGCAAGATTGAAGGTGGAACCGGCCATGTTCTGAAAGTGAACGGTATTTATCATATGTTCTACTGTATATTTCCCCCGGGGAAGCAACTGGTATGCCATGCGATCAGCCGTGACTTGAAGACCTGGGAACCCATCCCCGAAGATACCTTTGCCGCTGACAACCGCACCTATGAGCTGTCCGATTGGCGCGACCCTTTCGTGTTCTGGAATGAAGAGGAAGGCCAATACTGGATGCTGCTTGCGGCGATGGCGAAAGGGCTGACCAACCGGAAAGGATGTACCGCGCTGCTGTCATCCAAGGACCTTAAAACTTGGGAGTACCGCGAACCTCTGTACGCGCCGAATTTGCACGTAGGGGCCCACGAATGCCCCGATTTGTTTCGGATCGGGGATTGGTGGTATTTGATTTACTCCTCCTATACCGGGCGATTCGCAACCTTTTACCGGATGAGTCGTTCCCTGGAAGGTCCTTGGCTGACTCCCCGGGAGGACACCTTCGACGGGAGGGCCTTCTATGCGGCCAAATCCGTGTCCGACGGGCAAAAACGTTATTTGTTCGGTTGGAACCCAATGAAAAACGATGATTTGTTCGGTTGGAATCCGCCTAAATCCCGAGGCAAGGACTACAATACGTGGGATTGGGGCGGGAACTTGATCGTCCATGAAATCGTTCAGCGACCGGACGGTACTCTCGGCGTAAAAGTGCCGGATACGGTCGATGAGGCATTTAGGAATCCGCTCCCGTTGCAATTCCAAGGCATTGCGGGGGATTGGAACATTGCGGATCAGGCGCTCTCGTGCGCCTCGCCATATGGCTTTGCCGGCTGCACGAGCCGCGAAGAGCTCCCTGATCAATGCAAGATTTCCGCCAGCGTCTCCTTCTCCCGGGAGACTCAAGGGGTAGGATTGATGCTCCGAACGGAAGATAAGTTGGATGAGGCCTATTACGTTACCCTGGAACCGCAACGGAATCGCCTTACCTTCCGGGGGGCGATTATGCAGTCGGAAGAAGGCGGAAAAACATTCCCTTATGAGGTAGAACTGGAACGTCAGATTGAACTTATTCCTGATCGTTCTTACGATATCAAAGTGTTCATAGACGGATCGATTTGCGAAATTTACGTAGATGAGAACATATCGTTGAGTGCAAGAATGTATGACATCCCTCGAGGCAAGCTAGGCTTGTTTGTCAATCAGGGGCATGCCCGATTCGACGAAGTACGGATTGATGCCAGATTGGTGAGGTAAAAAACAGCCCGGATCGGTAAATAAACGATCCGGGCTGTTTTGCGTCAAGAAGCTTAGCTAAAGGGAGCATAATATGTATTTTCTGATGGTTAGTATAGATAGTCGATATGCTATACTATCAAGTGATCAATCTCCAAATCAGATCCGTACATTGCTCATTAAGAGGTGTAACATGATGAAAAAAGAACTGACGTCAATCAAGCAGACGCGGCTGAACACTATTTTGGATGAAGCGACCAAGCTCTTAATCAAGAAGCCGAATGCTTCCATGCACGAAATTGCCGAATCCGCCGGAATCGGTATCGCAACGCTGCACCGGTATGTTGAGAGCCGGGAACAATTGATGATTTACTTGGGGCTTCGTGCGATTGAGGTCGTCAGCGAGAAGATGAAAGAGATTCGGCTGGATGAAGAGAACTGTGAAACCTTCATTCCGGAGCTGATTGAAGCGTTGATACCACTCGGGGACAAAATTTATTTTCTGGCCCATGACGCTACCGTCAATTATAATCGGGAGATTGAGGAAGAGGATCAGAAATTACGGGAGCCTGTGCTGCGTGCGATCGGTTTGCTGCAGCAGAAGGGGTATTTTCGCCAGAATGTAGACAAAAACTGGATTGTCAATGTCCTGTATTCACTTCTGTTCCTGACTTGGCAGCAGGTCATAGACGGGGATATTGCCAAAAATTCCGCAGCTGCCTTGGTTGTGGATACGTTTTATCACGGATTTAAGAGACATTAAAAGTCAATTTTTTCTACGTATTGCTGGCGGTCCCCCTTAGGGAGAAAGTTGACTGACGCCCAATAATGATATAATTTAATATCAAAAGATAAATTTCACTATCGTTTTATGGTGAAAGACCATCAATTTGTTTTCAACAAATCGTGAAAAGTGGGGATGTGCATGTTCATTCAAAATGCGATGGGAAAAATCAATATTTCAAAACAAATAATCGCCAAGATCGTTGGCATAGCAGCAAACGCGACTAGCGGTATCATATGCACGTCAACCGGAGTTGTCGAGAATATCACGAATTGGTTAGGCGGAAACAGTATACAAAATGGAATCGAGTTAAAGGAAACGGACAGGGGACTGGATGTTCACTTATGCGTAACTGTCCAACACCGGTTGAAAATGCCGGAAGTCTGCAAGATACTGCAATCTAATGTTCTGGAGGCCGTTGAGAAATTTACCGGATTAAGCATCGTCTCCATCAATGTAACTATTGTGGGGGTATCCGTCAAATGATCTTGATAGAAAATGCAACCACCATCCAAAAGGCCGATGCCCGGTCGGCGGTCGGCGCCAGGCTTAATCAAATGGCGTTGGAATATATGGCGTACACATTAGCCGGGTCCGAGAAGAAGAGCATCGTTTCCGGCACTTTCCGCAAGCTGTGGAAGGGGAGGGAGAATCGCTTCAGTCATCAATATGCCTTTGAGGCAAGGGTCAACGGACAGACATTAGGAATGATCACATGTTATCCGGTCCGGGTGTTGAGACGCCTGAGCATGGTAACACCGGACATGGTGGTTTTCTCGGTTCCGTAGACGAAGAAGGATTTCCCCAGATTAAAGCGGTACTCGCCCCTCGTGTTCGTGAGGGAATGAAATACAGGGTTCGTAGTTGCCAAGGCAATTACGAGCCTTTTTGTCTGGCTGAGGACATAGGTTATTGCTTATGATATGGGGTGACGAAATCTTAGACGGTACTCCAGATAATATTAAATTTCCTTTATAAATAAAAGAAGGTAAATTAAGGGTTTATATAGAATATATTAAACTTGACAAAAGAAAAGGGGAATTTTTTTGATCAAGCGGCCTTTTTATTATCTGTGGGGGTCTCAGACGATCTCCAATGTTGCAGATATTATCTACATGTTGAGTATAACGGTATTGGTGTTCAGCTCAAGCAATTCTCTAATGCAGACCACTTTGATTCCGTTGTTCCGTTTGTCTGCCCAAGTGGTTAGCGGGCTGGTTGCACCTGTAATTCTCAGTCGATTCAGGCTCACGCGGATTTTGCTGTTCTCCCAACTTGGGCAGTTTGTCATTTTTACACTGCTGCTTCTTTACTTGTGGACCAAGCCTGGGCAAGGATCGTTACTTTTCATTTTTGTGATGGTGTTTGGCATGTCCTTTCTGGACGGCTGGACCAACCCGGCACGAAATACACTTGTCCCACGCTTGGCAAGCGGTGAGGGACTCATGCGCGCGAACGGCTTTGTAGCCGTCAGTGATCAAGTAGTTAAATGTGCAGGATGGGCGCTCAGCGGGATTGTTGTAGCCTGGCTCGGTTCACTGAGTACGCTTTTGATCGCATCCTGTTGCTATTTGTTGGCTGCAACTGTCACTTCGTTCATTCGTGATCCGCTGGATTATCAGGCATCAGGTTCCGAATCTCCAATCCTCGCTACTCAGCCGGCAGCAGCAGCCGAATCAAAGGGCTCCCATTGGAAAGAACTTGGGGAAGGTTGGCGGATTATTTGGCATAACCGCCGCATTCGTTCTCTGATGATCGTGGACAGTATAGACACCATTGGGGGAACCTCCTGGCTTGGTGTATTTATTCTGGCGTATGTAACTCAGGTGCTGCATAAGGATGCAAGCTGGTGGGGGTTTATGAATGCCTCTTTTTTCTCCGGCATGATTCTGGGCGGGCTGGTTGTTGTTGGCTTGGTCAAACGGTTGCAAAAGAACAGTTATTTGTACATGCTGGGAGCATTGTTCGTGTATGTGCTGATTACGGTAGTGTTTGCTCTCAATACGATTCCGGCCGCTGCGCTTGTTCTTTTTGCCGTCTCGGGATTACCGGTGCAAATGGCCGGAATTATTCGCCGTACCTTGCTGCAAACAAGTGCTCCGGCGGCTCAACTCCCAAAAGTGATGGCAGGAATTGACGTGCTTACGAACCTTGGCTTTGGCTTATCTTTGTTGTTTCTAGGTTGGTATGCAGACCGCTTTGGAATGGTACAGGTGTATCTGCTGGCTGCGGCTATGACGACAATTGCTGTCTTGATCGGGTGGTTCTATCGGAGGGATTTTCAGGAAAGTGCACAAGTGGATCATCCAACTGTCAAGGACACAGTGATTTGAAAATGGTTTAAGGTGTGACGATTTGCATATTTCCTTCTCCCAACGGGTAATAACTAACACCACAGCAATCGCGTGACGCAAGAATACGCCACAAGGGGGAAGGGGGAGAACGAATGAAACGCAAACTATTAATAACGGGAGCGGCGGGTACAATAGGGAATGTACTTTACAAGGGGCTGCAAAACGATAATCGGTACGACATTGTCGGAGCGGATATACAGGCGGACGATGAGCAAGGCATTGTGCATGCGGATATCGCGGATGAAGCGCGGCTGGCAGAGCTGACGCAAGGAATTGATACGGTGCTCCATTTTGCCTGGATCAAGGACAACGGGGATTTTCTCGGCAAGGTGTTGGCTGGAAATGTGAGCGGTGCATATAAATTATTTGAGGCGGCGGTGCAAAATGGCGTCCGCCGCATTGTATTCGCCAGTTCCAATCATGCGACCGGTTTTTACAAGACGGACGAGAAGGTTGATCCCGACGATCCGTACCGTCCGGATAGCTTTTACGGGCTCAGCAAATGCTATATCGAACTGCTGGGCCGGCTTTATTCTGACCAAGGGAAGATATCTTCGTTCAATATTCGCATCGGCAACTTTCCGGGGGACGATCGGCCCCATTCCGAACGTGCAGGGCATATCTGGATATCCGAGCGTGATATGCTTCAACTGATCGTTTGCTGCATTGAAGCTGGTGACGAACTGAAGTATTTGAATCTGTACGGCACCTCCGCCAATAGCGATAACTACTACAACATAGATTATCTGGAGGAACTGATCGGATATAAACCTCAGGATGACGCAACAAAGTTGCTTGAGCTAGCCAAGGCAGCGGGACGCAAGGTGAGCCGGGATGAAACGGCCTATCAGGGGGGACAGCAACCGTAGCCCGCCATTCCGCCGCCTCGATCCGTCATTTTTTCAAACTCCTTATATATTCCAAATGTTTGATAGACGCCGCAAGGCGTCTATTTTTCGGCAACGATCGCAAACATGGGCCGGTGGCGGTTTAGGATTTTTTCTCCTGGACTATAAAATTCAGCATCGAATCCTTCATGGATTTGGATTTTAGTAAAGCCAATAAACTTAAGCATTTCGCTGTCCCATCCAGGTCTTCTTACGTAGGTTAACGGCAAGGTAAGCGCCAGTTGATCTCCTTCCTCGATGTCTTTCTCTTCACGGTACGGCAAGTAACCTTGCTCCATCGCCTCCTCCTTGGCTTTTCTGAAAAGCTCTGCCTCCTGGGGATGGCTCAAAAACAAATTCCAATTTGCGTCGAAAATAATAACTTGGCCCCCGTCGTTAAGCATCCCATGCCAATTTTGATAAGCCGTAACAGGATTGTATAGGAACCAAGTGACATTCCTGGAAATGATGACATCAAAGGTTTCTTCGGTTTTATATTCGATGATATCTGTCTCCATAATCCTGATATTGCAGTTGTATTTTTGCGCATTTTGCCTAGCTCTAGCCACCATTTCAGGCGAGGAATCAATGGCGGTAACCAGGTGCCCCATCCGGCTAAGCAAAACCGCAAAAAATCCGGGCCCCGTTCCAACATCCAGGATCTTTAAATTCCGTTTTCCGGATAAAAGACCACTCAGGATCGCGTTCCATTGATCATATGTATTCGTTGCAAATTCGGTATTAACGATTTCATCATACACGGCGGCCCCTTTGTCCCAATAATCCCGATATTGCTCTGCAAGTTTATGCTCACTCATTAATCCTCGTCTCCTTCATCCCAAAAAAATATGTTGCAAATCGTAATAATTACGATTAATAATATACAAAGATTATTCCGTTTGCAAGTGGTCATGAACATTGCAGCAGTTTAATCACCAACATCAAGGGAGAAGAAGTAGGAGGAGTAGGGATGTTTAGCAGATATGGTTTCATTGTTGCCGCCGTTTTGACGTTGTTGTTGCTTGTGGGGTGCTCACAAGCCAAAAGCACGGTTTCCGGTTCCGGTCAAGAAGCGGACAAACAAATCGTTGTAGCGGTAACCCAGGATGCTGAAGGGGATAAACTGGATGCCGCGACCTTCAATGGAACACGCCATGTGCATGCCGCTGTATATGATGCGCTGGTGGAATATGAAGGGGAAGGCAAGATCGCCCCCAGCTTGGCCGAATCATGGGAAATCTCCGATGACGGAAAGACCTATACTTTTCAGCTAAGAAAACAAGTGAAATTTTCGGACGACAGTCCATTGAATTCAGCGGCCGTTAAGTTTTCTTTGGAGCGGGCGGTCGGCAGAGAAGAGAACGCTACGCTTGAAATATCCCGTTTGCTGAAAAAAATAGAAACCCCTGATGACAACACCGTCGTACTTACGTTTAAAGAAACCGCAACTCAAGTTTTGTATGAGCTTAGTCAGGCGAGGCCTTTTCGGATTATGAGTCCAACCGCGGTGACTCCTGCGGGAGATGTGAATGGAGCCTTTCACCAAGCGATCGGCACGGGGCCTTGGAAAATAGGCAGCTATCAGCAAGGAGTCGAGACGGTTCTGGTTGCAAATGAGCATTATTGGTTAGAGGAACCATCGGAGTATTCGCTTGTCTTTAAAGTCATTACTGATCCGCAGGCAAGGGTGCTTGCGCTGCAATCCGGAGAGGTGGATCTTGCAGGTGGGGAAGTTGGCAATATTCCGGCGGAAAGTCTAATTGTTTTTCAAAATAACGACAAGTATGTGGTGGAAACGGGAACCAGTACGATGTCCTATTTTTTGGTCATCAATCAAAATAATGCGGCTCTAGCGGATAAAAATATACGCCAGGCGATCAATTACGGAAATGATACGAGTAAATTTGCAGATGGAAGCGGTGAACCGGTCAAAGGGTTGTTTCAAGAAGAAGTCGCCTTTGTCACGGACGATAACCAGCCGTTCTACCCTTATAATCCGGAGAAGGCAAAACAATTGATCGAAGCCGCGGGTTACAAATGGAATGAGAAAAAGCAGCTTTATGAAAAAGACGGACAAGTCCTGCAGTTGCGATTGGTGATTCAAACGGAAGAATATCCGGAGTGGAAAGAGATGGCGGAAATTTTTCAGGACAACATGAAGCAGATCGGCATCCAAGTGGACATCGTGAATCAGGAACGGGCAGCTTACTATGATACGTTATGGAGCAGCAAGGATTATGACCTGCTTATGTATCGGACTTATACGGATGCGCAGTTGCCGTATCGATTCCTGTCTTCTCTATTCTATAGTTCGCCATCCGCGCCGGGGGTCGCTTATCAAGACCGTCCATTATCGGACCTGCTGAATCAGATTGCTTCCACCGTCTCGGTAGAGAAGCAGCAGGCGCTATTTGACCAAGTGTTTCTTCGCATGTACGAGGAAGCGATGTCGGTGCCAATCTACTACGCCAAGCAAACCTTTGTTCATACGCGCGAACTTACCGGCTTTACTTTCAATGCCATAGAAGACGATCCTTTAAAGTGGCATCACTTGAAGAAGGAAGCCCAATAATGCTGCGTTCCATTACCCATCGTCTGTTGATGTTAGTGCTTACGTTTGTCCTGTTTTCATTGTTCCTCTTCACACTTATGCGTCTGGCGCCGGGGGATCCGGCGTCGATGATGCTGCTAAACATCGGGGCGGTGCCGGAACGATCATTAGTGGCTCATTTGCAGGCGCAATGGGGGCTTGATCAATCGTTTATTCAGCAATACATGGCTTGGGTTTTTCAGATATTCCAAGGAGAACTGGGAAATTCTTTTATGTCCGGCGAACCGGTGTTACACGAAATCATGAACCGTTTAGAACCGACGTTCACACTGATCGCAGGCTCTTTTTTGCTTACGGTGACTGTTTCAATACCGGCAGGAATTTGGTCAGGGTTAAATGCAGGCTCGATTCCGGATCGCGTGGTTTATTCGGTAACCATTTTAGGGTTGTCGATCCCTTTATATTGGCTTGCTATTCTTCTCATGTATGCTTTCGGTGTGATCTGGCCGATTCTTCCGATCGTCGGAAGCTCTTCCGTACAGCATTATGTGCTCCCGGTAACGGCGATTTCCCTGGTCCAAAGCGTTTACTTCATTCGGATGGTACGCTCATACACCGTACAGTACAGTAAATTCTCTTATATTGAGGCGGCAAAAGCCAGAGGTTTGCGGCCCGCTATCTTTTATCCGGCTTATTTATTCCGCGCCATGTTCATCCCGATCCTGACGTTAATCACGACCAGCTTGCCGAGCTTTTTTGGAGCCTCGATCATCACGGAAACGATTTTTAGTTTTCCGGGGTTCAGCAAGTATATGCTCGAGGCCATTTACCGCCGTGATTTTCCCGTCATTCAGGGAAGCGCGCTGCTGGTGGCCGCTTTTATATTCGGGTTTAACTTTGTGAGCGATATCCTTTATTTTTTGGCCGATCCGCGTGTTCATCTTGACAAACAGAGGTGGGAACTATGATGAATCTCGTTCGGGCGAATAAACTTCCAACAACAGCTTTGTTGTTAATTGTGGCTCTTCTTATTGCCGGACTGAGCGCATCATGGATATCACCTTATGACCCGTTCCAAACCAATCATCAAGCAAAGCTCCTTCCCCCAAGCCTCTCTCATCCGTTTGGAACGGATTATCTGGGAAGAGATTTGTTAAGCCGGGTGATTCACGGGATCGGCGACTCGGTGTTCCCCGTTTTCATCGTTCTCGGCGTTGTCATGTTGATCGGACTGTTCGTTGGTGCACTGAGTGCTTTTTGGGGGAATAAACTTGACATGTTGATGATGAGTGTGACGGATATTTTTACGGCCTTGCCGAATGTCCTGCTCACCATTGTGGTGGTTGGCTTTCTCGGTTTTGGCATGGAGAATGTGTATTTTGCGGTGATTCTTTCCTGGTGGGCCAAGTACGTAAGATTAATTCGCGGTTTGATCCATGATGTAAAAAAGGAGCCGTATATTATCGCCAGCAGGGTAAGCGGTTCTTTTGGCATGAGAACGATAATACGTCATATGGTACCCAATATCGCCCCGCAGCTTGGAACCATGCTGATTCTGGATGTAAGCAAGGTGATCTTGACTTTATCCGGGTTGTCCTTCTTAGGAATTGGCGCGCAGCCGCCTTCACCCGAATGGGGTGTGATGTTGTTGGATGGGAAAAATTATTTGCAAGTTGCGCCATGGATGGGGTTTTTCCCAGGCTTTATGATTTTTCTGACAGCCTGTTCGTTCCAGATTGTTGGCGAACGGCTTAGGAGGGGAAAGTAATGGATTCCGCAGTAGAAATAAATAATCTGAGTATTAGAAACGCAAATGGTCGGCCGCTTGTAAACAACAGCAGTTTTTGTTTGGAGCCGGGGAAAACATACTGCTTATTGGGAGAAAGCGGAAGCGGCAAGACGTTAACAAGCAAAGCTATTTTAGGAATGCTGCCTGCAGATCTGCAAATGTCGGGCGATATCCTGTTGCGCGGCAAAAACCTGAATCGTTTATCCCAAAGGGACTGGCGCAAAATCAGGGGGAAACAGGTGGGCGTCATTTTTCAGCACCCTGAACAAGCGTTACATCCAGCGCTCTCGATTGGCAGACAATTAGGTGATCTTATGCTTAGTCATTTACCGGTATCGAGGCATGAGGCTGAGCAACAAGCGGAAAAGATGCTGTCTCAAGTGCTCTTGAACGATACGGCGCATGTGATGAAAAGTTATTCTCATGAGCTGAGCGGCGGAATGAATCAACGTGTCATGATTGCGATGGCGCTTCTGTTAAAGCCTGAAGTCGTCATCGCCGATGAGCCGACGAGCGCGCTTGATGTCACCACCCAGGCTGAAGTCATCTCCTTATTGCATCATCTGATATTGGAGCTGAACATGAGTATGTTGTTTATTACGCACGATATACTCCTGGCAAGTTATCTTGCGGATACGATCGGGGTGATGCGTGACGGAGAAATCATAGAGCAGGGAAGCACAGAGCGAATATTAGGACAACCCGAGCATGAATATACCAAGCAATTATGCAGGTATCGATCGCAAAAGCTCCTTAGCAAAGGAGGTGCCGGCCCCAATGCTTCAAGTTCAGCAGCTATTCAAAGAAATGAATGGAAGGCAAATTCTGAATGACATCCATTTTGTGATAGAAGACGGGGAATCTTTAGCCATCGTAGGCGAGAGCGGCAGCGGCAAATCCACGCTAGCCCAACTGATCATGGCCTTAAAACAACCGACATCGGGGCAAATTATATTTAATGGGCAACACCTGCCCCACAAAGGAATAAAAGCGTATAAAGAATGGTATCGCGATATTCAGATCGTTTTTCAAAATACTGCCTCAACATTAAACCCGGCGATGAGCTTGTTTCAGTGTCTGGAAGAACCGTTAAAGAACTTTACAACCTTGAATAGAGTGGAGCGTAAAAAGCGAATTTTAGAGTATTTGGACAAAGTGGGGCTTCGTGAGGACCTTCTTAGATACCGGCCAGATAAATTAAGTGGAGGCCAGTATCAAAGAGCCTGCCTGGCTAAAGCGCTGATCGTTCATCCCAAACTATTGATCTGTGATGAAATCGTCTCGAACCTTGATATCGTGTTGCAACAGCGGATCATAGAACTCCTTAAGTCCATTCAGCGGGAACAAGGGTTGTCTCTTTTGTTCATTACCCATGATCTCTCGCTTGTTCCCGGACTGTGCCAAGATATTTTAGTGATGAAAGACGGGAAAAAGATCGAGCAATTTCCTACTTCCGACCTCCATAATGAGAGCGTGCGAGACGCCTATACGATCGAGTTGCTTAAATCAACTGAAATGCTTGAAGCCAAGTGGATGATATGGAAAGAGCCGGGCCCTCAACCGATTATGGTAAGAGAATGCGGAAGGGCGTTGAAAGCTTGAGAACATAGAAAGGCCGGTGGGTTGGCCAGCAGATCAACATCCACCGTCCGGGCGCTTTGCACGATTATCCCGTTTGATCAGGTAGAAGAGAATAGACAAGCTCGAGAGAAGTAAGTATTTGGTGGGAAACAGATAGGTTCGAGATAATGAGACGGTCTTAAGACGATCTTAGGAGAAGGAAGCAAATTTAGGAGAAGTGAAGCAGACCGGACGGTAGATGAAGGACAAGATGCGGGGGGAAACGAAAAGACCGTGATTTTGCTGCAGCCTGAACCTTTCCGTCTGCAGCAACGCCCGCACTGTTCATGCTAACCCACACCCATCAAGTTGATCCGCATCAAACTAATCCCCTCTACTCCAGCGTCTCGATCAGGCTACAGCCGCAAGGGGCTGATTCAGTTGGCGCGCGATAAGCCGATGGTAGGGAAGCGTCGGTATCGCCACACACATCTGCAGCAACTTCTGCCGAATCGTTTCTTCCGCTCTGGGCAAGCGCAGCCAGCGGCGTCCGGTAAACTCGTTTAGGTAAGCCTGCAGATGCTTCAGTCCCAAGGCTCCATACGTATTCTTCAGCGATTCCCACGCCTCTCTCACCACTTTTCGCAAGGGCGCATACAGCCGATAGGATAGAGGGAACGATTGTACCGCTGATGTACTAACATTTACATGCCTGTTGATGAACGCGGCGAGTTCGAGACGGTTTGCCCTTTTCCCGTCTCCTCTCTTATACGGTATCAGGCGGATTTTGACCTGCTCCGGCTCGCCCGACTCCCTTACCGTGCATCCCGCTACTACCGCCAAAGCATACGGATGCGGAAACTGACACCGGGATGGGTTACGCCCATACAGATCGCTGTTCACCTTCACATCTCCGCAGAGCAGCTCCTGGGCATCGAACTCCCCGACGGCATGGCGTATTTTGTGCAGCATCAACCAGGCGGTTTTGTATGTGACCTCGATCACCTGGCTCAGTCGCATCGCCGAGATGCCGCCCTCAAGTAGGAATAAATCCAGGGACTCGAACCACTTGAGCAGGGGCAGATGTGTTCGTTCAAAAATCGTGCCGACCAAAGCCGACGTTTGATGCGCGCACTTTCCGCACTCGAACAAGGGGATTCGTCGGGAAGTCAGACGGCTGCACCGGGTGTGAGCGCAGCGCGGGCAGACGAAGCCGTTTGGCCACTTCATCGCGATCAGCGCCTCCATGCAAGCCTGTTCGCTGTTATAACGGCTGC
This sequence comes from Paenibacillus sp. A14, assembly GCF_036864815.1. Classification (NCBI taxonomy): domain Bacteria; kingdom Bacillati; phylum Bacillota; class Bacilli; order Caryophanales; family Paenibacillaceae; genus Paenibacillus; species Paenibacillus sp. A14. Next base: position 619,315 of record NZ_JBAGJD010000003.1, on the reverse strand, counting down.
TGAATGGTTGAAGTTCCCTTCCCGCATTGACCTCCATGTTCACTCGCCCCCGAATCAAGATTTAAAACGCGTGTTCGTTTTACTTCATTATATCGAACATGCGTTCCTATATCAAGCCGAAAATCTCACCTGAACCGCCTCATTTTTTTCTTATTTCGATTTATCCATTTACCTTAGCTCCCAACCTCTGCCCCTGAACGAAAGGGATAATCTTGCAAAGGCAGCAGGCGGGGACACCAAGACACGAACACTATAGTGTCAAAGTCATAATTTATTTCGTCAAGCACTGATCTCGGTTATGAGCGTCAACTCCAGAATTGGATTGCCGCTTTGTCCATTACTTCAAGGCTTACTTGCCAATTTTTATGCTGCGAAAGTTAAGTGTAGGACTATTGGATGCTCGTATTAAAGACGAAACGATTCCGCTTCGTCATGTGATCGGTCAGGAAACCAACGGAGCAGGCGGCATGTTTACAGAAATTTACATTAAATCCCACTATCAACAATTTCCATTCTTATGCATCCTCCGATATTGGGCTGGCGTCATTCCATACACCTTTTTGAAGATGGAATAAAACGTGTTAAGCGACGAAAAGCCGTATTTTTGGATGATCGGCTCAATTGGCGAGTCGGAGGCAAGCAACTCCTGACAAATGTAATTTAGGCGCTTCTCCGATATCTTCTCCGTAATCGACTGGTTTGTCTCCGCTTTATACAAACTGCGGAAATAATTCACGGACAGACCCAAATGGTCGGCCAGCATTTTTGCGGACAAGTTCGAATCGGTTAATTGTTCTTCAATGAACTGGTCCGCCTGCTCGATCAGGGCCGCGTTTTTGGACAGACTGCGGGCAGCCTCAATGTCTTCAAGCGTCTTGGTTATCAGAGCTTCCATCCATGGCACTACGTTTTCCATCGTCTCCTGCTGTATGATCTGATTCTCGATGGAAGTCAGCCCCCATGAATGGGGCAACGTCTGACTGGAGTGCTCCTGCATAAGCCGGCGTATGTCCATAAACAAGGTAATCAACGACATTTTGCATTCAAAATAGGGCAGTCCCCGCAGCTTGACCACGGCTGAGCGTATGATTTCCAGAACCGTATCCACGTTACCCTTGGAAAGAGCCTGAGCGATCTGCCGCTCTTTGTCCACAGGCAAATGATACAGTTCTCCTGGCGCGTCGGCCAGCCATGCTTTTATGATGAGCGCTCCGTGCCCGAATCGGAACCGTTCGTGCGTTAGTTCATACGTCTCCATATATACCTCATGCATGTCGGTCAGACTGGGCAACGTCCTACCCCAAGCGACGGTCGTGCCGATGGACAAATACTGCTCCATTAATTGCATAGATACTTGCAGCTTCTTTGCATATTCTTCGGACATTGGAGCGGATAAGACAACCGCCACGTGATCGTTCCCCATGTCCACCGTTTGCAGCTTGTGCTTGGAAAATTGCAGCGACTCTTGGATAATATTGGACATTGCAAATCGGAGTAGACGCCGGTCCTTCTCCGGGTAGGCCTCCGTAAATTCCGAGAAGTGGTCGATCCGAAAGATGGCCACCGACAGCTGATCTTCCGGCAGAGCAATTCCCCATTCTTGGAATTGAGAACATATTTCCTCTGCCGTATGGTAGATACCCCCCAGAAAATCCCGTAAAAACCGCTCTTTACCCAGAATTTTAGTATGCCGCCAGTGCTCGGTCAGTTCATAGATCTGCTTGTGTTGGGCTGTAAACACATTGGATAAGTAGTCAAGTTCATTTGCGCTAAATCCTTCGCCGGGCCTTTCCGCTTGATGCTGCCGCATCACTCTGCTAATCAGTTCTTGAATAGGCGAGTAGACCCGTTTGGAAATCAGAACGATAACGGTCAATGATGCTACGAACAGAATGAGGAACAAGATCATGCTTGTGTTGCGAAGAACAGTGATTTTTCCCAAAATGACCGACTTCGGTATAGTTTCGATAAAGGTCCAATCTTGAATTCCTTTGATGGAGGAGCTTGCGTAAACCATCAGTTGCTCTTCCTGATTGCGGGGCTGAAACAGCTTCCATCCGCTTTCGCCCTTATTCCCTTGGCTCCTGAGCTCCGCAATTTGTTCCTGATTCAAAGGAATGCTGCTAAAAACCGTCTTATCCCGATCATTCAGAACAGTGACCGACCTGTTCGCATAATTCGAATTGTTCTGAAGCAAGGTCATTAAATTATCAGTATCTATATTCAGAACGAAAGCCGAGATGGAACTGCCTTTTTCGTAAAATCTTACGATGCTAATCACCTCTTTGGCCTTAATGCCGACAAGCGGAATGGACAAGGTTCTCGGAATGAGAACGCTGTGGTCCGCTGTAGCCGGATCCTGCAAGCGCTTAATAATGTCCTGGTCGTAAAAAGCTTCCGCATCACTCAATCCAAGTCTGGAATCTACTACAGTATTTGTGTAATCGTTGATTAGGTATACCGAATCGATAGACGGATTGGCGTTCTTGATTTCGATAAGCCGTCTCCATACCTTATAAGTTTCAAAATCGCTGTATTGATCCGAAAGGGCATTTACCTTGAGGGTACTGTCATCGCTGGAGGAGAAGCTGAATTCCAAAGACCATTCCATCAGTCGCGCTGTGTTCCGGGCACCGTTCACTAGCAAGGATTCGGAATGATCGCCGATCTCTTCCAGAAGCGTCTGGGAAGACTGCCCATAGAGCAGCGCGAAAGATACAGCCAGAACCAGAACGTTTGCACTGACAAAATAAAAAATAAGTTTCATATAAGTAGGATGCCGCTTCAGCGATGTGAAAAGTGGAAGTCTGAACTTCATTGCTCTGAATCCCCCGTTATTATAACTTCCGATTCTTATCATTTTTAGATTATTAATTATAGCATAACGAGCATTCCTGTCTGCAGAATCGGTTATTTTCGAGGGTAGTGTTGTTTTTGGGAAGTTCGTAAATCTGCGCTTGCAGGAAAAATTGGAGCTTGCCGGAATTGCCGTTGCGGTGAGAGCTCGGTAAGGTAACGGTATAAATAACGGGACGCAGATGCGATTGCCTGTTTCGATGAAAGGGGGAAGTAAAACTATGCAATATCAACTTAATGCAAGGAAACGGTCCAAGCTGAAGCATATTGTTCGTAATCCTTTTCTCTATGCTATGGCCGTGCCGGGGCTGCTGTTCTTTCTCGTGTTCAGTTATTTTCCCATATACGGGATTATAATTGCCTTCAAGGACTATAATTTTGCCAAAGGAATTACGGGAAGCGAATGGGTCGGATTAAAAAACTTCAACTATTTTTTTACTTCGGATGACTTCTGGGTGATACTGCGCAACACGCTGATGCTGAACATGCTGTTCATTTTGTTTACTACGGCGGCTGCTGTATTAATCGCGCTAATGTTCAATGAAATTCGCAATAAGTATTTCAAACGAATTTCGCAGTCTTTTATTTTTCTTCCTTATTTTATGTCCTGGATTGTGGTAGGAATGATTGTCCAATCCTTGTTCGGCGGGGAAGAGCCGATGATCAATACTTGGCTGCAAAATTTCGGCTTGGAACCGGTCAACTGGATGTTTGAGTCGAAGCTGTGGCCTTTCATACTGACGGTTATCCGCGTGTGGCAAGGAGCCGGTTATCTTTCGATTATTTTTCTGGCCGCGATTACCGGCATATCGGAGGATTTGTACGAGGCTGCCCGGATAGACGGGGCATCTAAGCTGCAGATTGTGTTGCGCATTACGCTGCCGCTGCTCGTTCCAACTGTTATGATCATGACTTTGCTGGCCGTAGGCAAGATTTTCAACGGGGACTTTGCCATGATCTATGCCATCATTGGAGACAATTCCTTGCTGTATCCGACTACCGATGTCATCGACACCTTTGTATTCCGCTCCATGAGACAGTTGCACGACTTCGGCATGTCTTCGGCGGTTGGCCTGTTCCAGTCGGTTATGGGTCTGATCTTCGTCATTGCCGCCAACTGGGTAACCCGACGGGTGTCTAAAGAATCCGCTTTATTCTAGGAGGTAACGATGAGACAGAAACAGAGTGCTGCGGATCAAACTTTTACAGTATTTGCCTATACGTTCATTTTATTGTTCACCTTATTTTGTCTGTTTCCTTTTCTGCTGATGATTATCGGATCGTTTACGGACGAGGGGGAACTGATTGCGCACGGGTATACTTTATTTCCGCAAAAATTATCACTGGACGCTTATAAAGCGGTTTTGCAATCGGATGTGCTGCTGAACGGCTACGCGGTCACAATTTTTATCACCGCGGTAGGCGCATTAAGCGCCTTGTGCATTTCCGCAATGCTTGGCTATTCTCTGGCCAACAAGCGGAATGTCCTGCAAACGCCTTTTCTGATTTTTTGCTATTTGCCTATGCTTTTTTCCGGAGGCATCATTCCGTTTTATATTGTGGTCAGTCAGTGGCTGCATTTGCAGAATACCGTTTGGGTGCTAATTTTAACATTATTATGCCAGCCGTTCCTCGTCTTTTTGCTTGTCAGTTTCTTCCGTACAATTCCCGAGGAATTGGAGGAAGCCGCAAGAATTGATGGAGCAAATGAGATGAGAATTTTCTTTCAAATTATGATACCGATCTCGAAGCCGATTCTGGCTTCCGTCGGTCTCTTTTATGCCCTGAACTACTGGAATGACTGGTTTATGGGATTGATGTTCGTGGATAATGAGAAGCTGTTCCCGCTGCAATTGATTCTGCGCCGGATGGTATCCAATATGGAGGCCGCCAGAAATCTCATTCCCGCCTCGGCGGCCATTGCCGTGACGCCACCAACCTATGGCGTGCGGATGGCGACAACCGTACTGACAATCGGCCCGATTGTCTTGCTGTATCCCTTGCTTCAGAAGTATTTTGTCAAAGGTCTAACGGTAGGAGCTGTGAAAGGGTAATCGAGGATTTCCGGCATTAACCGGATCAGCCCGGTTAATCATAGATACTTTTTTTCTTCATTATATAAAGGGAGGTTAAAGAAATGAGATTGAAAAAATGGTTTGGCGCGGTGACGACCACAGTATTGGCTTTGTCATTGATGCTGGCGGGCTGCGGAGGCAAAACGGAGACTGGCGGCAATAAAGGAAATTCTCCAACGAATACGGAAAGCGCTACATCCGCACCGAAGGAAACGGTGACGCTGAAGGCTTATTTTCCGGGGGATAAGCCGGCGGGCTTTGACGATGTGCTGCAGGCGGTCAACGACAAATTGAAAGCGGACAACGTCGGAGCGGCTTTGAATATCAATTTCTTGCCGTGGTCCGATTACGGGAATGCGGTATCTGTGAAGATGTCTGCCGGGGAAGACTTCGATATGTATTTGGATGCCCCATGGTTGTCCATGAATCAGATGATCGCCAGCAATTCTTTGCTGGAACTGGATGCCATGGTGGCCGAGCGTCCGGAGCTCAAAGCGTCCATTCCTGATGAAATGTGGGATTATAACAAATTCGACGGCAAAATTATGGGCATTCCGCTCGGAACCACCCAAGGCCCGGTATACGGCCTGCTTATCCGCAAAGATTTGCGCGAGAAATACGGGCTTCCCGAGTTGAAAACACTCGAAGATCTGGAGAAATTTTTGTATACGGTCAAGGAAAACGAGAAGGATGTCAGACCCTTCGTCATTAATGGCATCAAAGCCGATAAACTTCCGTTTATCCTGAGTGAATCCGCTAATCTGGCGCTCGATGAAGTGCTGGAAATCGGCGTCAGCATGTTCGCCTATTCAACCAAGGACAAGAAAGTTGTCGGTCAATGGGCAAGCCCGATGATTGCCGATGGTTATGAACGCGTCACTAAATACTATAAGGATGGCATAATTTCCAAAAATATCGCGCAGGAGCAAAATGCCGAAACACTGTTCAAACAGGGCAAATATGCCGCAACCTATTATGCGGCTGACGGTGTGGAGGGATTGAAATATTCGGATATGCTGAAGGACGGCAGCGACAAGCTTGAGGTTTTCGTTCCAAACGGTGATAAGGCTAAGCCGTATACCGCTTTCCAGCAATGGAACTTCCTTTGCATTCCGGCTTCATCCAAGCACAGCGATTTGGCTCTGGACGTAGTCAATTGGTTGTCCATTAAGGAAAACCACGATTTGATGGAATACGGCATTCAAGGCAAGGATTGGGAGCCTGTCGGCGATACGAGCTATAAGGTGCTGTCCAACTATTCGTTCCCGGGCTTTGTGTTGACCTGGCGGCCAACGCTGAACCGCACGCCGGATACGATGATGCCGGATGACAAGAAGTGGTTCGACTTCTCCGCCGACCCGGCTAATTTCACGCTTAGTCCGACGGCAGGCTTCAGCTTTAACGCTGAAAAGGTGAAGACGGAGTATGCCAAAATTACGCCGCTTCACGATTCGCTCTTCCTGCCGCTTAGTCAAGGCTTGCTGCCTGCGGATGAAGGCAAGGCGATGCTGGAGGAAAAAATGGCGAGCCTCGGCGGACAAAAAGTGATCGATGAAATTCAAGCGCAAATCAACGCCGTTACATCCGGTAAATAACAATCATTGAAAGACGGAAAGAGGTATCTCACATGAACGTAAAACGCTGCGCGCAAAATCCTGTTATACGTGTCGGGGACGTTGCACCCTCCCGCCCCAACTTTCGAGTGCTTGGAGCGTTTAATGCAGGCGTTGCGCAAGTACGGGATGAAATTATTCTGTTGCTGCGCGTTTCGGAAGCGCCGGTATCGGACCGGGGGGACGAAGTGCTCGTCCCCCGGCTTAACGAAGCGGGCACCGATGTACTTATAGAGCGCTATGACAAGGCCGATCCGAGCTATGATTTCTCCGACTCGCGCTTCGTAGCAAGGGACGGACGAACAGTCATGCTCACATCCTTATCCCATCTGCGGGTGGCACGAAGTAAGGATGGCGTTCATTTCGACATCGAGCCGGAGCCGGCCTTGTTTCCGGAACACGCTCTGGAAGCGTGGGGTATTGAAGATCCGCGCGTGACCAAAATCGGGGACATGTATTATATCACTTACAGCTCCGCCTCCGCTCGCGGCGTTGGGGTTGGTCTGGCGGAGACCCGGGATTTTCGAACATTCAAGCGTCACGGGCTTATGCTCGCTCCCGAAAATAAGGATGTCATGATATTCCCGGAGAAAATTAACGGCAAATACTTCGCTTTGCACCGTCCGGTGCCGAAGTCGTTCGGTTCCCCCGAGATGTGGATTGCCGAATCGCCCGATCTCGTACATTGGGGGAATCATCGCTTCTTGATGGGGTTAAGCGAACAAGGCTGGGATTCGGCTCGAATGGGCGGCGGCGCGGTTCCTATTCGAACCGATCGGGGCTGGCTTGCACTGTACCACGGCGCGGACAGCAAGCATCGCTATTGTATGGGCGCGGTGCTGCTCGACTTGAAAAATCCGGCCAAGGTGATAGCAAGATCTCGTGTACCCGTATTGGAGCCGGAAACCGCCTATGAGGTGAATGGATTTTTCGGCGGGGTCGTGTTTTCGTGCGGAGCCATTTTACTAGATCAAACGATCCGCATGTATTACGGTGCCGCGGACGAAGTGATGGCTGTCGTGGACATCCCCTTGGAGGATATATATAGTACTTTTTTTTGAAGGATTGAGGGCAGTATTTGCTGCCTTCTTCAATCTACTAATGTGAAAGCGCTATCAAAAAAACTTTTTGAGCTTAATAAAGGAGGAACATGAGAATGGCTAACCCAAGGCAAAGGTTTGTAAAAAGGTGGATTTGTCTTGTTATTGTTTGTTCAATGATGTCTTCCCTATTTTTATACTCGCCCGTATCGGCGAGCACTCCCGAGGAGACGAATGCTTCTCAAGAGATCGCTGATATGAAAATGATGAAAAAGCGTATGGTTGATTTTTACATCTCCAAAGATATCATAAATGACGGAACGAACGGTCGGGTCGAGTGGACCTTCAAATCACAGGCAGGCACTTATTTATCCCATCAAAAATCGGATGGAAGCTGGGGGGATGTCGATTACACGAGTACAACTTCCGCCGCTAATGGGAGAGGTTGGTCGCCCTACCTTGCATTAGACCGGATGCAGTCGATGGCGCAGGCGTTTGCCGACCCGAATGATCCAAATTATCATAGTGAAACGCTGTTAGCCGGTATTCAAAAGGCGCTGGATTATTGGTTCATGGTAAAGCCGACTTCAACCAACTGGTGGGAGACCGGAATCGGCAAACAGCTAAGGCTGGAAAAAATTGCGCTTCTATGCGAAGGCTATTTAACTGCAACTCAAGTCTCCAATATTATCGGCACGTTAGACAGCAGCCCGCACACGGTCGATGGAGCCAATTCGTCCTGGTACAATCAAAATTATATGTACCGGGGCTTATTGCTGGAGGATCCCCAGATCGTTCGGAACGCCGTGAACGCGTTTAACGTACTGTCCAATGTGACGACAACCGTGACGGGAATCCAGTCGGACATGTCTTTTTTCATGCATGGCAAAACGAATTATACGACGGGCTATGGAAGAAGCTTTGCCAGAGATATGTCATTCTGGGCCTACATTACCTCGGGCACCATGTTTTCGTACAGCGAGGCGGCGATTGATTCGTTATCGTCCTACTTGTTGGACGGCACCCGGTATCTCGTGAAAGGCGATGTTGCCGATCTGGGCATGGGGATGAACGGACCTGATTGGCCGGGTTATTCGAGTGCGGCTTTGACCTTCTATGAAGATCCGATGCAATGGATGCAGACGGCCAATCCGAAGCGGGCTGCGGAGTTTACCAGTTTCCTTGACAATATTCGCAGGATCGGCACGAACACGAGCAACGGACTTAATGCCAACAATATGACGCAATGGCAGACGCTTGTCTCCTCCCATATGCGGACCGACTACGGAATTACGGTCAAGATGTCCTCCAGCACGGTTAAAGGCGGCGAATGGAGAACGATTCATCCCAGCGGATATAACCTGTTGTACTGGACGCCGCAAGGAGCCACTGCCATTCAGAGAACCGGCGACGAATACAGACCCGTTTACCCGTTGATGGACTGGGCCCATGTTCCCGGTACGACGGCCCCGTACGCCCTCACGAAAGACGGGAATTTCAACAATCCCAAAACGTTTGTAGGCGGAGTGACAAACGAGCGTTACGGAGCCACCGCATTTGATTTTAACAAGTTGAGTACAAGCGGAAAGAAAGGCTACTTCTTCTTCGATGATGAAATGGTGGCGCTTGGCGCAGGAATCGCTTCGACGAATGCCGCGCCGATCCACACGACATTGAACCAAAGTCAGGCGGTAGGCGAAGTTCTCGTAGACGGCAATCCGTTAGCAGACGGAACGATGCAAACGGGCGGACGCTGGGCCTATAACGATCATATCGGCTATATATTCCCGAATCCGACGGATTTTCAAGTAAAACGGGAGACGAAAACCGGAAAATGGAGCGACGTCATCTCGGGAAGTTCGACGGAGGCGATGACCAAGCCGATTTTTTCGATTTGGCTCGATCATGGCGTAAAACCCACAAACGCTTCCTACCAATACATTGTATTGCCGAACACAACCTCTGAAGGGGTCAGCAGTTACGCGAACGACAACCCGATAAGTATTCTTTCGAATACACCGTCCGTCCAGGCTGTCCGACATAATTCTCTGAGAATTGCGGAATTGCTGTTTTATCAACCCGGGACGGTGACGGTGAGGGACGGTTTGACGGTCACCGTCGATAAACCCGCCATGGTTATCGTTGACGAATCCGCAGCACCTGTCCGTATTTCAGTCGCCAATCCCGAAACACCGGGGATTACCGTGAACGTGGCGCTGGATCGAAACGGAGAAACATCCACGACAAGCTTTAGACTCGGCAAGGATACGTTCACAGGCCGAAGCATGACTTTGAATGAGGGAGAATCCATTGACGACAGCGGATTCGATCTCGCTTACAGTAAAGGCGCGATCGCTTCATCCAGCAAAGACAACCAATTTGCCTCGAATGCCACGGATCTTTACAGAACTTCGTATTGGAGCTCAAGCGATTCGGATCATGAATGGATATATGTTGATTTGCAAAATCAATTTTTGATTAATAAAGTTAGGCTAAATTGGGAGAAAGCATTCGGGAAGAGTTATAAAATTCAAGTGTCGAACGATGCCGTCACCTGGAATGATGTTTACTCAACGACGACGGGCGAAGGAGGAATCGAAGACATCTCTTTCAGTCCGGTCAGTGCCAGGTATGTTCGTATGCAAGGGATTGAGCAGGGTACCGGAAACGGCTACTCGCTTCATGAATTCAACGTGTATGAAGCAGTACCGCCCAATCTTGCGGAAGGCAAGCCGGTAGCGGCAAGCTCGTCCAGAGCCGCGAACGTGGGGCCTGATTATGCAGTTGATGGCTCACTTAGCACCCGTTGGGGATCCAACTATTCCGATCCGCAGTGGATCTATGTCGATCTCGGCACTAGCCAATCCCTCCAGGAGGTCCATCTACATTGGGAAGACGCGTATGGAAAGGCATACCAAATCCAGGTTTCCGACGACGCGACGAATTGGACTACAGTTTACAGCACCACAACCGGAGACGGCGGAGTCGACAGAATCTCCTTCGAACCCGTGAAAGCAAGATACGTTCAGATGTATGGCACGAAAAGAGGGACCACCTACGGCTACTCACTCTGGGAATTTAAAGTGTATTCGGCTCTTGCTACCGCACCGGACGCACCTGCCGATGTGCATGCCGTCGGTCATGACGGGTCCGCCGAGGTAAGCTTTGCCGCACCGATCCATAACGGCGGAAGCGAAATTACAGGCTATAAGGTCACCGCGTGGGCAAACGGAGAAGCTGTTGCGACGGCGGAAGGTTCGAACAGCCCCATCACCGTCACCGGTCTGACGAACGGTACGGCGTATACCTTTACGGTGATCGCAAGGAACGCCAAATGGGAATCGGCCTCGTCCGCGCCGTCGAACGAAGTGATCCCATCGCCGGATGAAGCATCTGTTCCGGCTTCGCCTGCGAATTTGACGGCGGCGCCCGGCGACCGATCCGTAACCTTAAGATGGGACGCTTCGGCGGAAAGCGTCACCTATTCCGTGTACCAATATGAAGGCATGGCGGCGCCGGCCGATCCGGGCAACTGGCAGTTGGCTCAAGCCAGCGTAACGGAAGCCACGTATACGGTAACCGGATTGACGAACGGAACGAGCTATGCGTTCGCGGTGAAAGCCGTAGATGCGAGAGGCGAGAGTGACTTCTCCACTGCCGTGACGGCGACGCCGAATTCGACCTTGTCGCAGGTTCCGGCAGCGCCGGTTCATCTTGCCGCCTTGGCGGACGACCGGAAAGTTTCGCTGAGTTGGGATGCCGTGGCTGGTGCGGATCGCTATGTCGTTTACAAGTATGCAGGGTCAGCGGCTCCGGTGGATCCGGCCGATTGGGTGCAAGTGCAGGCGAACGTCACGGACACCGCATACACCGTAACCGGCCTGACGAACGGCACCCGATACGCGTTCTCAGTGAAAGCCGTGGGAACGGGGGGCGAGAGCAAGTTCTCCAATGCCGTAACGGCAACACCTAAGGCACCGCAACCGGAGACGCCGAAGGATCCGCAATCGGAGAGGCCGGGGAGCGGCACAAGTGGTGGCAATGATACATCCGTTATTAAATCGACCAACGGCACCATCCTTATTCCGAGCGGACGGGCCGGCGAGGTCAGCCTCGATAACGAAGTTATTCTTACGATAGGCGCGGGGGCGGCGGTTCAAGAGCTGCGCATCGAGATCGAGAAGCTGCTCAGTACGGCAAACCACGTATTCGATAAGGAAACGCTTGTCAGCAACGTCTTTGAATTGACCAAAAATACAACCGGTAACTTCAAGAAGCCGATCGTCATCTCGATGAAGTTCGATCCGTCTCTCATAGGTGACAATCAAAGAGTCGCTATCTTCTACTATGACGAAGCAAAGAAACTATGGATTGAAATAGGCGGCATCGTGAACGGCGATCGAATTACGGCCGAGGTGGATCACTTCACCAAGTTTGCGGTCATGGCTGTAGGCGAGAAAAAGGACGAAAGCGGCGAACCGAACGCGCCCGCGCCATCGTTCACAGACATCGCGGAACATTGGGCGAAGAACGCCATCCTGAGCTCGGCGGGCATGAAGCTTGTCAGCGGCTATCCGGATGGAACGTTCAAGCCGAATGCCGCCATTACCCGCGCCGAATTTACGGTCATGCTGGCCAATGCGCTTAAGCTGGAAGGAGCAGGTTCAGCGACTGCGTTTACGGACGAGGCCAAAATCGGCGGATGGGCGAAGCAAGCGATCGCGAATTCGGTTGAAGCAGGCATTGTGAGCGGGTACGCGGACGGCAGCTTCCGGCCGAATGCGCGGATTACCCGGGCGGAAATGGCAGCGATGATCGCTAGAGCGCTTAAACTGTCTGCTGAAGCAGGCGCAACGACCGGTTTCGCGGACGATAAGGACATCCCGAAGTGGGCGAAAGGCGCGATTGAGGCGGTTCGTAAGCTGGGCATCGTGTATGGCCGCGACGACAATAAGTTCGTTCCGAACGGTACTGCGACCCGGGCGGAAGCGGTGACCCTATTGGTGCGGATATTGGAGCTTGGTACAGAACAATAAACCATAGAAATTATGCTTGGAATTGTCTTTGTATGCGGTCTTCCACGGACGACTGCGGGCGGGTATGCGTGTCTGCGCAGAACCCGCTTTTTTGTGTTTTCATGTTGGGCCTGCCGTTTCGGAGCATGGGTTTAAGCGGAACCGCAGTGCCTTTGTGCCAGAGGAGAACCTCTCCAGCCAGGCTTCTCTCACCTTGACCGACGTTTCCTCATTGCTCGCCAGCCTTTCTGAACCGCCAGAACAGGCTAATAAAATCCCCTTTAATTCTCGGAAGCGTCAGTCCGGCGTACATCAGCTCGTCGCCTCCGTATACCTTCCCAGTTTCGTGATGGCAATACAAGAAATCCGGATTCAATCCTTTGCATTTCAGAATAGGCACCCTTTCACCCGGCTGGCTCAGCACTCGGAAAAAAGCAAGTACGGCTTCGTTTTGGTCATCAGAAACAAAGGACCAGGCCGCTTCGTTGCCCTCGAACGGACTTAAAATCCGATAAAATTCTCCGAATTGGATAAGGTGGCGAATTTCTTTATACAGCGCAATTTGGGACTTGACCATGATCTTTTCCTGCGGCGACATCTTGGTAAGGTCGAGCTCGTAGCCAAAGTTTCCCGACATCGCGACATGTCCCCGGGTGTCAAGAGGAGTAATCCGGTTGACTTGATGATTCGGCACACCCGAAACATGAGCGCCCATGGATACGGCTGGATAGACCATACTGTTACCGTATTGGATTTTTAGCCGGCTGATCGCGTCCGTATTGTCGCTTGCCCACGTTTGCGGCATGTAATAGAGCATGCCGGGATCATAGCGCCCTCCTCCGCTGGAACAGCTCTCGAACAGTACATTCGGAAAGGCGGAAGTGAGCTCATCCAATACCCTGTATAGACCGAGGATATACCGGTGACCCGTCTCGCGCTGGCGCTCCGCCGGAAGCAGGGCAGAGCCGATCTCTGTCAGATGGCGGTTCATGTCCCATTTCACATACGTAATTGGCGCGGAAGACAGAATATCGGATAGCGCTCCAACAATATAGTCGCATACATCCCGCCGCGACAGATCGAGAACAAGCTGATTCCGCCCCACCGTACGGGGACGATCCGCCACATGAAGACACCAGTCGGGATGACGCCGGTAGAGTTCGCTGTCCGGTGAGACCATCTCCGGTTCGAACCACAGACCGAACTGCATACCCATTCCGGTTATACGCCGGGCCAGATTGTCCAGCCCCTCCGGAAGCTTGCGGCGGTCAACGGTCCAGTCGCCCAGGGAACTTAAATCATTGTCCCTCTTGCCGAACCAGCCGTCGTCCAGGACGAAGAGCTCTATACCAAGTTCTTTCCCTTCGCGGGCGATCGCTTCGATCTTGTCGGCGTTAAAGTCAAAGTAGGTGGCCTCCCAATTATTGATTAGGATCGGCCGTTCGACGTCACGAAATTTGCCGCGACTGAGCCGCGTGCGGTACAGCCTGTTAAAGACGCGGGACATCCCGCCCAAGCCTTGTGCAGAGTATACCATGATGGTCTCGGGCGTTTGAAAGCTTTCGCCGGGAGACAGCTGCCAGGAGAAGCCAAACGGATTGATGCCGATCGACACCCGAGTCGTCCGGTATTGCTGAACTTCGGCCTGAGCAATGAAATTTCCGCTGTAAACGAGATTGAGCGCGTATACCTCGCCATTGTCTTCATCAGTCCCAGGACGAAGCAGGGCCAGAAACGGATTCTGCTGGGGACTGCTGGCACCTCGCCGGCTTTCCGCGCTCTGGATGCCGGGCATAAGGGGCCGCCGCGCGATATTTCGTTCATTGGTATGCGCCCCGTAGAAGGTCAACATGTCATACTCGTCATCTCTGAAATCGATGCTGGCGCTTAGCGCCCGGAGAAGGATCAGATTATCGGAGCCGGTATGGTCAAAACGAACCGATCGCGCGATGGCATCGTATTCATTAAAGACAGTATAAATCAAGGTAGCTCGCAGACCTGTCAGCGCATCTTCAAGCACAAGCTCCAGTGTATCGGCTTCGTCCTCCCGCTCGATGTAAGTGGCAGGAAGACCTGGAAGCATTGGCTTGCCAGAGTATATCCGATGAGTCTGGTAACGGAAATCACAGATTTCAGATCCGTTAGATTGGCCCACCTGATAGGCGGATATGCCGAAATCGCCGTTCCCGTAGCCCGGATACTCCTGCGGAAGGTTATCTAAAGAGAACTTTCTGTCGGCAGGGTCGGGATTTGGAGAAAAGCCCCGATCGATAAAATCAAGAGGTATAGAATCCCGATAGACAGAGATTCGTCGCCCCCAGTATAAATGCCCCAGGTAGCCGTCGCGAACAATCTGAAAGCAGTAGCTGGAACCGGGGGTATGCAGGTGAAACACCTGGCGTTTCTCGTCGTAATGAATGCCCATAAGTGAAATTATGCTCCTTTTAGTGTTATAATTTAGTAAGCATGTGAAATAACTGATTATAAAAAATAGCCTTTATCATTAGCGTAAAGGTGTATAGGAACCGAAACAAGAGTAACTTCATGAGCTGGGGAGGGTGAAATATTGCAGTGAATCATGAGGATGAAAACGGGAAAGGGAAGCAGTCCTCGGTATCTTTTCACTTTATAACGCCAATGCCCTATATCTTGTTAAAAGGTGCCGGATATGAGCTGATTACTTCGCATGATTATATCTGGGATGGACGGAACCGTACCGGTGACCATTGCGTGCTTCAATATACATTGGGTGGTCGGGGGGAGATTGAAACGGGAGGGAGGAAGCATTCTCTTGAGCCGGGAGATGCTTTTTTGGCTGATGTTCCGGGCGATCATCTCTACCGTCTTCCGCCGGATTCCCCCAGATGGGAAGTGCTCTACTTTGAACTGTCACACTTAGCGCTGCATCTCCTCCAGGAATGGCTGGACGTAAACGGATGCATTTTCCGGATTGAACCGGAGTCCGAATTGGAGCATCTCCTGTGGGCTACTTATCGGGAAGCGGTCGAGAACAGTTATCGCGATATGTATCAATGCTCACGGGCTGCTTATTCACTGGCCATGTCGCTGGCCAGCCATCTTGTCACTCTAGCCAACAGCGCCCCATTGCCTCCACTCGTGGAACGGTGTAAGACGTTTATTGACAATAATCTGCATCGGAGCATTGGCCTTCAGGACATGGCGGAGGTTTCCGGCTGTTCGAAATTCCATCTCACCCGCGAGTTTGAACGCAAGCTTGGCCTCTCCCCCGGTCGCTATTTAACTCGTATGAGGTTGGAGAGAGCGGCTGCTCTTCTGCTGGAGCCCGTGAGCCTGACGTTGGAGCAGGTGGCGGAGCAGTCCGGGTTCTCGAATGCGAATTATTTCGGCAAAGTGTTCCGAAAGTATACAGGGATGGCTCCAGGGGAATTCCGCAAGGAGGGCGATTTGCATCAAATTCGGCGGTTGATCCGGAACGGATAATTAAAATAGGCTCTTGAAAATAGCAACAGGCTGACTCGATTCTATCAAGACAAAAAGCTCCCCGTCTTGCCGGAATGGAGCGGTACTTAAGCTGTGGAGCATGCCAGCGGTATACCTGATAAAGGGCAATTTTTTACCCTGCTATCGCATTAACTTACCATTGAGGATGACATGGATAGTGTTTTATTATGATTACAAGAACAGCCCCTTACAAAATTTAATACAACACAAGTATTTTGAATTGAGCAATTTTTTATCCTATGCTAAGGGTTGTATGTCCATCTAATCCGTTACGGGAGGTCAAAAGGGGGCTAATTGAAGGGGGAGAGAAGTGGGGGAAGTGGGGATATAACCCTCTTGCGAGAAAGTAATAGGAGGGCAGTTTTGTTGAAAAAAAAGAGAGTGGTTCCCGGCACCAGCATTTTTTTTTAATTAAATTGGAACCGGTTCCAGAAAATTTGGAGGAGAGAAATATGGATTACAGGCAAGTTGCTGCTGACATCCTGGATGCCCTGGGAGGCAAAGAAAACATAAAGGCAGCTGCGCATTGTGCGACGCGATTGCGACTCGTTCTTGAAGATGAATCTCTGCTTGATCAAAAAGCGCTTGATCAAATGGATGCTGTTAAGGGGACCTTTTCCACAGGAGGACAATATCAAATTATCCTTGGGCCCGGGATTGTAAATACCGTGTATGGCGAGTTCGCCAAACTTACGGAGCTCGGAGAAATGTCTACCGGCGATGTAAAGACGGCAGGAGCAGCTAAAATGAATCCGCTTCAACGGTTTGTGAAAGCACTTTCCGACATTTTTGTTCCGATCATTCCGGCGATTGTTGCCGGGGGGTTATTAATGGGGATCAACAATGTTCTGACTGCCAGCAATCTATTTGGTCCCAGGTCTCTGGTCGAGATGTACCCTGGTATTGCCGATTGGGCAAGCATTATTAATTTATTCGCCAACGCTCCTTTTGTTTTCCTCCCCATCCTGATCGGTTTCTCGGCCACTCGCAAGTTTGGTGGAAATCCTTATTTGGGTGCAGCGCTGGCCATGATTATGGTCCATCCCGATCTGCTTAATGGTTACAGCTACGGCCAGGCACTTGTAGAGGGGACAGTACCCACCTGGCAACTGTTCGGTTTCTCAATCGAAAAGGTTGGCTATCAGGGAACGGTTCTGCCAGTACTGGCGGTATCCTACATTTTATCGGTCATCGAGAAAAATTTGCGCAAGGTAATTCCATCTTATCTTGATAATCTATTGACTCCCTTACTGTCTGTTCTCATTACAGGCCTCTTGACCTTTGTTGTTGTTGGACCGGTCCTTCGCGCTGCGGGCAACGGACTGACAGATGTTCTCTTCTGGCTCTATGATACGACGGGTTTCATTGGAGGAGGTATTTTCGGTTTTTTCTATTCTTCGATCGCTATAACGGGGATGCATCACAGCTTCCTCGCTGTGGATACCCAACTGTTGTCGGACGTTGCTAAAACGGGCGGATCCTTCTTGCTTCCCATTGCCTCGATGGCGAATATCGCTCAGGGCGCGGCTACGCTGGCCGTCTTTCTCATCACACGCAACAGCAAGACGAAGAGTATCGCTTCAGCTTCCGGCATATCTGCAATGCTCGGTATTACCGAGCCTGCAATGTTCGGGATCAACCTGAAGCTTCGCTACCCGTTCATTGCTGCGATGATCGGTTCCGGTCTGGCTTCCGCCTATATTGCTTACGCGCATGTGCTGTCCATTTCGATGGGACCGGCGGCACTACCCGGTATTATCGCGATCCGTCCACAGTCCATCGTTGGTTTCTGCATCGGTATGGGCATCAGCTTTCTGGTTACGTTTCTCATCACCCTGTTTTGGGGCAAGCGGAAAAATGCGTCAGCCGAAGGGGAGACTTCGAACGAAGCAGCGGCTTAACTGTAATCTTAAGCAATTTTACCGGTTGTGCCAATGCTGTACCGCTCCATCGATCTTCGTACTTTCACTTGCTGGATCGTGGTTTTGATTTCTTTGCTTCTCAGACAACACATGGAGGGCGGTCGATTGTACCAGGTTCCCGATAGTTCCCCGTGAGGGGAGCCGGGGATTATCCTTTTTTGCCAAAGGGGCGATGTTCTATACCGTGCCAACATATGGGACATTGAAGTAGAGGGCAGCCAACTGAATGTTATTTAGGAGCTGGAGGATGAGGAAAGAGATGAGATGGTTTAAGAATAAGGAAAAGCTGGAGACTATCGAAGTTGGAATTCCAATTGCAGGCAGTGTCGTTGAGCTTTCGGAAGTACCCGATCCGGCATTCGCCGGCGGCTTCATGGGCAAAGGAATAGCCATTAAGCCCCGGGAAGGTAAAGTCTACGCGCCGTTTGACGGGACAGTAGCGCATGCGTTCGGCCGTAGTCATCACGCGTTGCTGCTGGAGCATGCCAGCGGTATTCAACTGCTGATTCACGTTGGCATCAATACGGTATCGTTGAAGGGAAGAGGGTTCAACCTTCGCGTTCAGACCGGTGACAAAATCAAGAAAGGACAGCTGCTGCTGGAATTTGATATTTCCGAAATCGAGCAGGCGGGCTTTCCGGTGATCACACCGGTGTTGGTCCCGGACGACCAGGAAATGGTGAAGTCCGTGGAGACGATGGAAGGCGCTGGGATGACAGACGGTGTCCCACTGCTTCGCGTTCACTTAAAATGATGGTGTAGCTTGGATTTCGGGAGAACCGCCCAACCGTTGCAGCACATTGCCAGTGGATTTATATTCCGCTTGGTTCCGGGTCGCATACGCGCTTCATGTCCGTGTGGGCTAACCTCCGTGGAGGTTCGAGTCCTCTCGACCGCATTATATTGCAAAGATGGTTCGTAGCTGCCTAGGCGGTTACGAGCTTTTTTTATGCGGTATGCGGGTTTAAACTACAGCAAACTATTTAAATTTGTAAATATACAAAATGCGGCAATAGGTGTAAAATGACATTACTTGAGACGATCGGACGGGCGTATGGCCTATTTTCAATATGTTTTGTGAATAAAAGCGCAAAGTGGTGGAAGACGTCTTAAGTAAAGTAGGCACATTGCCATACCAATTCTATATAGAACACATAGGGGAGAGAGACAACTATGAAGTTTGGAGCAACAAGAAAAATGATGATGCTGTTGGCGCTTGTGATTGTCGTCAGCATAGTGGGCGTGGCGTGCGGCAGCAAGACGGAGAATGCCAACACAGGCGGCGCGGGCAACACGGCGGCGGAGCTGCCGGAGCTGTCGCTGGGCCTTCTGCCTTCGATTGACGCCATTCCGTTCATTATTGCTCATGAGCAGGGCTTTGATCGGAAGCGCGGGGTGAATCTGAACATTCAGACGTTCAAAAGCGCCAAAGACCGCGATGTAGCTTTTCAAGCAGGTAAGCTTGACGGGCTGAGCGCCGATCTGGTTGCCATTTCGATCTACAATGAAGCGGGGCTAAATGTAAAAATCACCAGCACTACCTTCGGGGAATTCGATCTGCTGACCGGCAATAACGAAATTCAGGACGTGAAGGATCTGAAGGGCAAAACCGTGATCCTGTCCAAAAATACCTCCACGCAGTACACCGTTGCCATGATGCTGAAGCAGGCCGGTCTGACGGAGAAGGATGTCCATGTGACGGAAGTGCCGCAAATTCCAACCCGGCTGGAGCTGCTGAAAAATAACAAAGCGGACGCCGCGATTTTGCCGGAGCCGTTCGTTACGATGGGGAAAGCGTCAGGCTTACGCGTGCTTAGCTCCACGAACCAAGCACGGGTAAACCCGTTCGTCCTGGCCTTCCCGCAAAGTGCAATTGAAGCCAAGCCGGAAGCGATTTGGGCTATGTACGCGGCCTATGACGATGCGGTAGCGTACATGCAATCCCATGACCAGAAGGATTACATCGACCTGGTGATCAAGGAGGTCGGCTACCCGGAAACCTTGAAGGACCAAATTGAGGTGCCGGCTTACATCCCGGCCAACCAGGTCGATGTCAAAGAGGTCGAGGCGGCGTTTGCCTGGGCCCGCGAGCAGGGACTGCTGACCAAAAACATCACCCCCGAAGAAGTGATCTCCGATGTCCAGTTCAAGAAATAACGGACTTCGCGTAAAGGAGCTTGAGGTTGAATACAAGAGCGGGGAGCTGGCGCTTGGGAGAGTGGATTTCACCCTGCCGGAGCATGGGATTTACACCATTCTTGGGCCATCCGGGAGCGGAAAATCCACGCTGCTGCGCGCCGTGTCCGGCCTCCTGCCGGAATACCGGGGCGAGCTGCTGTTCAATGGGCAGCCCCTGCGCGGACAGGACGTTCTGATTGGTCTGGTGCCGCAAAATTACGGTCTCCTGCCCTGGAAGACGGTGAAGGCTAACATCAGGGTGGCGATGAAGATTGCTAATCCTAAGGAGCAGGACAAGCGGTCCCGGGAGGCGCACATTGACCGCTGGCTGACTGCGATGGGCATCCCGGAGCTGGCGGAGCGTTATCCGCTGTCCCTGAGCGGGGGGCAGCAGCAGCGGGTTGCGATTGCGCGGGCGTTTGCGATTGCGCCGTCTATTTTATTGCTGGACGAGCCGTTCTCTGCGCTGGATGCCATTACGCGGGAAGCGCTGCAGCTGCTGTTTCTGGAGCATTGGCGGGCGAACCCGGCCACAGCGCTGTTCGTAACGCACGATGTGGACGAGGCCATTCTGCTGGGGCAGAAGATCATTGTGCTCCCGTCAAACAAGAGCGAGGCGCCGACGATGATTGACAATGAGGCGGTATTTGGGCTGGAGTATGCGGAGAAACGGGCCAGTGACGCCTTTTTTGCCCAGATCAAGAAAATCAGAAAGGTAATGCAGGAGAAATGGTGAATAAACGGGGGCGCAACTATATTTTGAGATTATTGCTGGTGTTCTTGGGGATGAATGCGGTCTGGTACGCGGCGTATTTGCTGGTGCATCATCCGATTCTGCCCAGCCCGCTCGGGGTCTATCAGGCGATGGGACAACTCGGCGGAAGGGACATAGTGCTGAATGTCGGGTATAGCCTGATGCGGATTTTTGCCGGAGTCCTGCTGGCGCTGGTTGTCGGCCTGATGATCGGGCTTCTGATGGGGCGTTCAGCGCTCTGGAACAAGCTGTTGGACCCTGTAGTTTATTTGACTTATCCGGTGCCCAAGATTGCCTTGCTCCCGGTGGCGATGCTGTTCTTCGGGCTCGGCGAGACCTCCAAGATCTTCATGATCATGCTGATTCTGCTTTTCCAAATTATCATTTCCGTACGGGACGGGGTAAAAGCCATTCCGGCAAGCACTTATGATGTGTTGACAAGCATTGGGGCAGGGGCCGGTCAGAAATTTTGGCATGTCACCCTGCCCGGCGCGTTGTCCGTGATCCTCAGCACCATCCGCATCTCGCTGGGCACGGCCATTTCGGTCCTGTTCTTTACGGAAATCTACGGCACCGAGCATGGCATGGGCTTTTTCATTATGGATGCCTGGCTCAGGCTGGATTATCCGCAAATGTACGCCGGGATCCTGCTGTTCAGTCTGGTCGGCTTCGTCCTGTTCCTGTTGGTGGACCTGCTGGACTACCGATTTATGAAGTGGCGGAAGTAGGTGTTTTGGACATGATATTTGTGTAAAGGGGGGTGGAGCATGAAAAAAGCAGACGCTAATTTAATGAAAGAAATCAATTTAAACATGGTTCGCCAGATGATGAAACGTGTCGAAACGGCCACCAAACCACAACTTGCCTCGCTGACCAAGCTGAGTGTCGTTACGATAAACTCCCTTGTGAAGGAGCTGCGTGAACTTGGCGAGATATTTGAGGATGAGACCGCTCCATCCAGCGGCGGGAGACCTGCGCTAACCTATCGTTACAATTATGATTTTAGCCTAGCGCTCGTTATTTACATGAAGGAGAACCTTGGGCAAGAGCTTGTTTCTGCAACAGTCGTGAATTTGGAAAATCAAATCTTACACCAAGAAGAACATTTAATGTCTGTGTTTGATCGGGAGCGCTTTTATAAAATCATTGGACACTTCCTCACATTATATCCTGCCATTAAAGTCATTGGAGTAGGTATTCCCGGGCAGGCTGTCAATGGTGAAGTTACGGTGAGCGGCCATCGGGAGCTGACGGGTTTTCGATTAGTTGAGGAAATTGAATCGCAGTTTGGGCTGCCTATTATGGTAGAGAATGATATTAATGCCGCCTTAAGCGGGTATTGCGCGAAGCAGGAGTTGGAGGACGAGCAGTGTATACTCGGGATGTATTTTCCTGTGGGGTATCCACCGGGTATGGGGATTTATCTGGATGGCAAAATCGTTAAGGGGAAAAACGGGATGGCCGGTGAAATCAAGTTTCTCCCCTTCGACCTGGATTGGCGTCGTAAAATGGACAAAGAGAAGTTTCTGGGGGCTGTGTGTCAAATTATTCAAACGGTCAATGCGGTTCTTGCCCCCGATAAAGTCGTTATCTATCAAGACAGGGTGGAAGCGGATGGTTGGGCCTCGATGTGGGAAGCTTATCAGATTCGGCAGCCCATGCCGTCATATCCGGAAGTGATTTTTCAGGGGACCTTTCAACAAGATTTTGAGGCAGGCATGCGTTGGTTAACTCTCAAAGAATTGGAACCGGCCTTAATCCTTTAGTTAACTCCCGCCTGAAATTCAATTTGAAAGGCCTCTCAGTTGTGTGTCTTGACGCAGAAAAGCTATTGATATAAAGTTAATAAATATTCTTTATAAAGTCATTTTAAGGCTTAAACTTATTGGAAAAGGAAGAGTGGCACATGAATCAAAAGGAAAGAATGCTTGCCGGATTGCCTTACAAAGCCTGGCTGGATGGTTTAAGCGAAGAACGAGTGGAAAACAAGCTTAAAATTAGGGAGTACAATCTGCTTCGTCCGGATGAACCGGAGAAAAGGGATGCGTTGATCCGCAGTATTCTTGGACATGCAGGTGAAAATGTGCACATTGAACCGCCTTTTCATTGTGACTATGGAAAGAACATCACGGTGGGCAAAAATTTCTTTACCAATTTCAATTGCACCATTCTTGATGTCGGCAAGGTGGTCATTGGCGATAATGTGATGTTTGCTCCCAATGTAGCGATTTATACGGCGGGTCACCCGATCCATCCGGATTCCAGAAACTCCGGGTATGAGTACGGAATTGCCATCACGATCGGGAATAATGTATGGATCGGCGGAAATGTGGTTGTCAACCCTGGCGTGACCATCGGAAACAATGTTGTGATTGGCTCGGGCAGTGTGGTGACTAAAGATATTCCGGATAATGTAATCGCCGTGGGGAACCCGTGTAAGGTTGTCCGCGAGATAACTGAAGATGATCGGAAATATTATTATAGAGACAGAGAATTTGATGTATTGGATTATCTCTAATACAGATTTAGGAGATCTTACAAGCCGATAACGATTGTTCTGGGTGATTCGTGAAATCACCGAAACAGGATAGTGTGGTAGATAAGAGTTTGAACGAGTGACTAAAATAAGGGGTGCCCGCCGGGCACCATAACCCTTATATTCTAAGCCTTAATATACCCCGAGAAATTCTCCTGCAAGTACCGTGAATTGATATCCTTCCTCCCTCAGCATATATATCTTTGAAACTGTATTCTATATAGAAACGTGGCAAATCCTGTGTTTATAACAGGTTTAGGGATTAATTGGACATCGGCCCCCGGTGAGTGAGAGAATAGCAAGTATCTGCGACCATGCTTGCAGTTTTGCCCGCTACGATTACTCTAATAGCGGGTTGTATCATCAATCGTGAGCAAACGGACGATACACTGAAGAACATATTAACGATCCCCGTTACATTCCGCCGGCTGCTGATCGGTAAATTGATAACTGTGGGGATACTTTCCATTTTTCTTGGAGCGGTGAGTTTTGTTCTGACACTTGTTGTATTTTTAATAAGCGGGTTTAC
Organism: Paenibacillus sp. A14; assembly: GCF_036864815.1. Taxonomy (NCBI): domain Bacteria; kingdom Bacillati; phylum Bacillota; class Bacilli; order Caryophanales; family Paenibacillaceae; genus Paenibacillus; species Paenibacillus sp. A14. The sequence goes on along the minus strand of NZ_JBAGJD010000003.1, from coordinate 595,314 downwards.
GGGGTTGAGCGCAGCGTTTATGGTACAATCCTTGTTTCAGATGATCGGGATAAATCTATGTGTATATTTGGCAGTCTTGCCCATCGTTGTTGTTACAAGCCGCAGTGCAAACGGGTTTATGGCTGGTGTCGGTTTTGCCTTTTTCTATGGTTTTGTAGGTGTGTTCGCTGCGGGACACGGCCTTACAAATATTTATCCGATTGCAGCAGGACTTGGCATTATCAATTATCAGGAAGAGGGGGGCTCCATCTACATTCTTCCGTTATGCTATCTGACCATGTTGATTGTATTCCTGGCTTCAGTGGCTTTAATCGCCGTGATAGGAAATCGGATCAAGGAGCCAAAAGCCAGAAAGAAAAAAGTTCAGCCAAACTCGAAGGGAAGAAGAAGGTAACTCCTTTTCCGAAAACAAGGAGATTAAGCGGTACAAGTCGAATTGTAGGAGGAGATAGGTTGGCAGGCGAAAAACCGCAGATCCATGCGACAAAAAGGTTCACCGAGATCTCTATGCAGCTTGCCGATAGAGGACGGAGGATACATTGAGGAAAATCATGATTGTAGAAGACGACGAGACGATTTCGTTCGGTCTGACTGTTGCGCTCCGTAAAAATGGCTACTTGCCACTGGCTTGCGCGTCTTTGGCGGAGGGGAGGACGATGTTAGCCGAGATCGAAGATCTCGCGCTTGTTCTGCTGGACTGGAATCTGCCGGACGGGACCGGGGTTGAGTTCTGCCGTGAGGTGAGCACGGTCCGGGATGTGCCGGTGATCTTTCTGACCGTACGGGACGATGAGCAGGACATTGTGTATGGACTCGATTTGGGGGCCGACGATTATATCGTCAAGCCGTTTCAGTTGTCCGTCTTGTTATCAAGAATCAATGCGGTGCTGAGGCGGACAAAAGATGCCGGTCAAACCGTCATGCGCTGCGGAGAAATTATGCTGGATAAGCAGAAGGCGGGGGTCTGGGTTGCGGGGCGGGAGTTGTTGCTGACCGCGGGAGAGTACCGGTTGCTGACCATCCTGCTGGAAAACAAAAATCAGACCCTGACGCGTCCGCAGCTGTTGGACAGGCTATGGGACACTGAAGGGAATTTTGTCAACGACAATACGCTTACCGTGACCATGAAGCGGCTGCGCGAGAAGCTGAATTATCCCGCCTGCCTCAAAACGATTCGCGGCATCGGTTACCGAATAGAGGAACTCTCGTGATGACCAAGCGTTCCTTCCTTCAGGGTCTGACGATATTGGCCGCCTGCCTTCTGCTCGGGACGGTTTTAGGACTGCTGGCCGATCGGGTCCTCGCCCGTCAGGAATACCGGACGATCGCGCAAATGCTGGGCGCTGCACAGCAAATAAACCCGCAAGCCGAGGATGGGATGATGCAGGCGCTGAAAGCGGCGTCCCCCACGGACTTTGCCGCGGGAGATCGAATCCTTCGCCAATACGGCTACGCCCCCGCCGTTTTCCATGAGCGGCACGCTTTAACCCTGACCGGGATCGGTATAGGAATCTTGCTGATTCCGGGAGTAGGGCTATTCGTTTGGCTGCTGTTCCATTCAAAAAAGAAACAGGGGCGTATTCGCGGATTAACCACGTATCTGGAACATGTCAATCTCGGCCGGGAAATGCTGCTGGTGCGGCAGGAGGATGAATTCTCCCGGCTGGAGGACGAATTGTACAAGACGGTTACGGAGCTCCGGCAAACCCGGGAGAAGGCCTTGCGGGAACGGCAGGCCCTGGCCGAAAATTTGGCGGACATCTCGCACCAACTTAAAACGCCGATGACCTCCATGTCGTTAATGACACAGCTTTTGGCGGACTCGTGCAAGGGGGAGGAAGCGGACTACGTGGATAATCTGAGCCGGCAGCTTCGGCGTCTGGAAATGCTCGTTTCCTCGTTGCTGAAGCTGTCGCGGTTGGATGCGGGCACCTTGGAATTCAAGCGGGAGCCGGTGGATGTATATGCTATGCTGCTCCGTGCCGTTGAGCCGCTGGAAGAGGCGCTTCGTCTAAAGCATTTGCGGCTCGACATTTCAAGCGAATCCGGAGTGAGCTTTAAGGGAGATTCTACATGGACGGCGGAAGCCTTCCTGAATCTGATCAAGAACTGCAGCGAGCATACACCGGCTGGAGGGACGCTTACCCTCCGGTATTCGCAAAATCCGCTCTATACGGAAATCGTCGTCGAGGACAGCGGCGGAGGCTTTCCCACGGAGGAGTTGCCGCACTTGTTTGACCGCTTCTATAAAGGAAAAAATGCGGCGAAAGACAGTGCGGGCATCGGCCTGGCCATTTCACGTTCCATCATCGCCAACCAGAACGGAAGCATCCGGGCCGAAAACGCTCCTGACGGCGGTGCCCGATTTACGGTGAAATTCTATGCCTGACTCCATGTGCCGGGGGAAGGCTTTTTTTATTTCTCCCTGTCACTGAAATGTCATTTAAGGCTGATACCATGAAGACTGTAAAGGAGGCCATGTCCATGAAGTTATTAACGTGTGACAATGTAACTAAAACTTATGGTTCCGGCGAGGCGAAAGTTACAGCGCTAGATCATATTAGTCTTTCGGTGAACAAGGGTGAATTCGTTGCCATCGTAGGCGCGTCCGGGTCGGGGAAATCCACGCTTCTTCATCTGCTGGGAGGCGTAGACCGTCCAAGCAGCGGGAAGATATGGATCGAAGATACCGACATTTCGACGCTGAACGAGGAGAAGCTGGCGGTATTCCGCCGCCGCAAGGTGGGGCTGATTTATCAGTTTTATAATCTTATCCCTACGCTGGATGTGCGCAAAAATATTTTGCTCCCCCTGCTCCTGGACGGCAGGAAACCGGATGAAGAACGTTTTTCCGAAATCGTCACCGCGCTTGGTTTGGCGGATCGGCTAAACCACCTGCCCAGCCAGTTGTCCGGTGGTCAGCAGCAGCGTGTCGCCATCGGCCGCGCTTTGATTTATCGGCCGGCCCTGTTGCTGGCGGACGAACCGACGGGGAACCTGGACCGGAAAAACTCCGAGGACACTGTCGAATTACTAAAATTATCCCACAGCCGCTTCCGGCAGACGATCCTGTTGATCACCCATGATGAGAAAATCGCGCTTGAAGCCGACCGCATCATCACCATCGAGGACGGAAAAATCGTCTCCGATGAGGTGGTGAAACGATGAATATCCTTGCCGAGTACACCCTGGACTATGTGCGCCGCAACAAAAAAAGCAGTGTTGCCATCCTGATCGCGATCCTCATCGCTACAACACTGCTGTCTGCGCTCTGCGGCTTTCTGCATACGATGTATACGGACGAAATCCGTCTGACGATTCATAAAGAAGGCAACTGGCATGCCGAACTGTTTGATGACACCCCTGGCGATAAGTTGAAATATGTGACAGGACACCCCAATGTGGAACAGGTCATGATCAAAGGTCCATGGGAAGTGGCGCAAATCGAGGATCCGCGCCGCCCCTATCTGGTTATGCGCGGGCTTACCTCAAGCTACTGGAGCGATATGCCTGAGCGTCAACATATCCTTGAGGGCCGGATTCCGCATCATCCCGGGGAATTAGCCCTGTCCAAACAGTATTTTGAGCATCATCCCGACCTAAAGGTAGGGGATACGATTCGCTTGCCGGTGGGCAGCCGGGTACTGAACGGCGAAACACTGGAATCCCGATCCATCTACAAAAAAGGAGAACGCTTTGTCCCCACGGCGGAGCGGAGCTATACCGTGGTCGGGAAACTGGATATCACCACCAATTCCACCACCCCTGCCTATCTTGCTTACGGTTATCTGGATGAGGCGTCGATGACTCCGGAAGACAAGCTAACCATCTACATGCGCTTTAACAATCCCGGAACGGCGTATGAGGATATTGTCGAGATCGCCCGCTCCGTAGGCTACAAGCCGGATGAATACGGCGATTACATGGTGAGAACGAACAGCAGTTTGTTAGCCAAATATTTTGTGTTCCCTTCCGGGCAAGGAGGACAATTTCAAATTTGGCAGTTTTCATGGCCGCTGATGTTTGCGGCTATGGCCCTCCTGGTCACCGGCCTGTTCGTCGTGATTATCAGCAACGCTTTTGCCATCTCGGCAAATGCACGGCTCCGTCAGTTAGGGATACTGCAGAGCATCGGCGCTTCACCGAAACAAATCCGGCGTTCGGTCATTCTGGAGTCGCTGATTTTATCGGTTATCTCGATCCCTTTAGGATTGTTCTTCGGTTGGCTTCTGGACTTTGGCTTGTTCGCTTATATCAGCTCACAAGAGAAGCTGCGGGAAGTTCAAGACATCCGGTTTACCTTTGGCCTGCCCGCCGTGCTCCCGTCCGTACTGTTGGCCCTACTGACCGTATGGCTATCGGCGTCTATCCCGGCGCGAAAAATCAGCAAAATGTCGCCGATCGACGCGATTCGCCAGGGCGGTGAAATACGGGTCAAGAAATTGCGAAAGCCTTGGCTAAGCGGTAAGCTCTTCGGGATTGAAGGAGAACTCGCGAAAAACGCCCTGCGTGCCAGAAAAAAGTCGTACCGTACCGCGGTCATCTCCCTCACTTTGTCCTTTTGCTTGCTGAGCGGATTTTTGCATATGTTTTCAATCCTTGAGGTAGCCAATACCCTTTTCAGAGAAGATAGCCTTCATGAATCTGAGGAAAATATTGCGCTGCGAATTTTGGACGGAAATGTGATGGACCCGCAAATGGAAGAGCAGATACGGTCCGTCCCGGGAGTGAAAAGCGCGCTGTTTGTAAGTCATGTTCCTGCGGCAATGTGGGTAAAGGAGGATCGGCAAAGTGAAGCGCTTGCCGGGATCGGCGGTTTTTCCCGGATTGCCGACAGCGGCCAATACTCGTTGTATGAAGAAAACGGAAGCTACCGTCTGCAGACGAATTTGGTTGCGCTGGATGATCAAAGCTTTGCCGAGTACAGTCGGCGGATCGGCGCGGACGCCCGCTTATTTTACGATAAAGACGTGCCCCGTACTATCGTCGTTAACCAGGTTCGGGACGATTTACGCAGCAACCGGCGCGAGACTGTGCATATTCCTTTTTTAAAACTTCGTGCAGGTGAACGGTTGAATTTGGAGGAGAAGGTCTATTCGGAAGACAAGGGCAGTTATACTTTCACTACCGAAGTTGCTTACTTGACGGATGAAATGCCCCCCCTCGGAGATAGATACGATAACAATTTCGAGCTTGTGCAGATCATGCCGAGCAGCGTTTATCTTGGCATCGTTGGGCAAATGGCGGAGGAGCGCGCTATCCGTGCGCGATATGTTTCGATTCCGGTCGTGGCGGAGTCCGCGGATAGGATTGAACGCGTCACGGCCGAGCTGAAAAACGTCGTAGACAGATGGTATGGTTCGGGTGACTATGAAATTTGGAATATCATTGAGATAAAGGAATCGGGCGACAAGGGACGGCAGATGATGAAGTTCATTATCGTTTGCGTATCGGGTTTCCTTGCGTTGATTGGAATATCCAACGTATTTTCCACCGTTTCCGGAAATTTGCGGCAGCGGCAAAAGGAGTTTGCCGTGCTGCGATCCGTGGGAATATCGCCCCGAGGAATCGGGCGAATGCTGCTGCTGGAAGCCCTGTTGTTCGGCTTGATCCCGATTTTGCTCAGCATTCCGGTTACTGTGCTTATCATTTGGTCATTCCTCAAGATCAATATGGTCTATTTAGGGGAATTCTTGCCCCACATGCCGGTACTTGAACTTGTGCTATTCGCAGCGTTGATTATCATTTCTGTGGTACTCGCTTACATCTTGGGCGGCCGGAGATTGAAACAGGGTACGATCGTTGACGTTCTCAAGGATGAAACGGTATAAGATTAGAAAGTATGTTTGGAAGAGTTAATATTAACTCCTGAAAATGAAAGAGAATCGCAAAAAAAGGGAACACTTGTACGCGTTGTCGTTATAGGATAAAATGGAAATACAATTGAATCTTGGGTGGGCATGGTCTCCCTTCGAAGGGAGGTGAGCCATGGAGGTTAAAGATGCGATTCTCATCATGATTGCTTTTGGTACATTTATTATTGCACTTTTAACATACATCGGGAATAACAACAAGAGAAAGTAAAAAACCCACCCTAAGGTTGCACGCCGAAGGTGGGTTTTTGCCTTTTGAATACTCAGAGGGGAATCCCCATCCAAGCCAATTGTCGAGGCCAAGTGTTCGCAGCACTTGGTCTTGTTACATAAATAATACCATAGAGAGAACTGATCGACAAGATTAAGGACAGAGTAGAAACATTACTGTTACACCGATTACGATGGTAGTTAAAATTTACGAGGAATACAAATCAAAAGGCGTAATCATTGCATACGATACTGCGGGTGATCGGCAGGACCCCTTTAAAATACAGACGCCAGAACAGGGCTTGAACCTTCCTCCGAAGGTCCAAGCCCCAAGACCCGGCCGACTACCGCTTCTGGTTAACACTTCCCTTTACATTGCCGACTTGGACTTCCCCACTTCCGGATTGTTTAACAGTGACATCGCCGTCAACCTGGTCGATGTCGAGTTTGCCGTCACCCACGTCGACGATCGCGGAGCCGCCGATCTGTTCCGCGGTTATTGCTCCATTCACGTTGTCGATATATAGATTAGCCGCCGCGTTGCTAATATTTATGTTACCGTCGCGATTGTGGATAGTGACATCTTTTCCGATGTTTTTGACATCGATGTTTCCGTTAACATTATCAATCTTGACGGCGGATGCAAGATCGGCGATTTGGATCGAACCGTCTTGATGCGATTGGATTTCAACCGATAGAGCGGCAGGAATAATTACCTTTAGACCGACCGTCCCCTTCCCGCTGGCCAAAAACTGTCCCTTGAAAAATGCCATCAAGTGCGCTTCCCCATCGCGTTCTTCCAGTTGTAACTGAAGTTTGTTCGGATCGATATTTCCGGAATGGCTAATCTCGGCAGCGACCTGAATGGTCTCGCTCCGGGGATCTCCGGTGATTTCGATATCGCCGTTCCGATGGTCGATAATTAGCGATTCCAGCGAGGCCGCATCCAACTTCAGTTCTTTGCTGTCGGTCGTCGTCTCGCTCGTTGATTGGCAGGCGGACAGCAGAAACAAGGCGGCGATAAGCAGCGAGTAAAGTATCTTTTTCATAATAACCTCCGGATGAATTTGTTTTAAACCACATCACGCTTGACAAAAGCAGGGTAAGAGATCAAGTGCATAACAAGAAGATGGAGCAGAATAAACCCGACCGAAAACCCGAAGGTGATGCCTGTTACGGAGGGGTCGCCGAGAACATATTGGGTGAGATTCGTATGCGAAAATACAAAGTATCGGGTCCATCCCCAGCCGCTCATCGCCGTGGCAATGACAAAACCCGCTACAGCAACAAGCAAGGATATGACAATGGAAAAGGTTGAGCTTTTGAAAGCCGCGGATATCATAAACGCTAAAGTAACGGTCAGCAGTAAAAACGGGATATGCAGGAAGTATGCTTCGAATAAGGCCTTGATGACGGTCGTTTGCTCGACAGCGCCATTTTGCACATAGAGGTACGAACCGCCCAATCCCTGAAAACCGAGCACAACGCCTCCAAGGACAACGGAGATCACCGCTCCGATGAGCAACAATACCAGTCCAAAAAGGATGGAGGCGATATACTTGGAGAGATAGATTTGGGTCCTGCTTGCGGATCGCGTCAACAATAACTTGATGGTACCGCTGATAAATTCGGCGGCCACGATTTCCCCGGCAATGATGACGGAAATGAACGAGATGGCGATGATCAAATTTCCGGCCTGGTCTACGGCAAAACTCCAGGTGCTTGTGGAAGGGGGCAAGCCCGTATCCAGATGATACTGGTTCAGCAGGATGCTTTTCTCCGCCTGCTTGATTTCAATGGGTAAAGCGTCCGGCTTGCTCATATCAAGCTTGAGAAAAGCAATTTCCTGTTCCAATTTTGTCCGCCAATCTTCCTCAACAAGGACGTTGTCGGAGGATTTCAGGTTTACGAATTGAATAATGATGAACAAAATGACAATGCCGATTAAAATCCAGTTCCGTTTTCTTTTGAATATTTTCATATTCTCATTTCGAATCAGGTTGATCATTTTTGTCGTTCTCCTTCCGTCATCGCCATAAACGTATCCTCCAAAGATGGCTTAAGTGTATTGACGCCATACACTTGGATCCCTGCCCCGATCAATTTTTGCGTAAATTCCGGTATCCTGGATTTTGCCATGCGCAGGACGATGTGGTCACTGTCCCTTAAAATTTCTTGACCCACGGTCAAGGCCTGAAGAATTTGGACTGCTGCCTCGGGCCGGTCAACTTCAAATTGAACTTTAAAATCGCCCGCCTGCTCTACCTCCGACAAGTCGCGAATGCCGATCAATTTGCCCTGCTGAAGTACGGCCACTCGGTCGCACATCAGCTCCATTTCCGACATCAGGTGGCTGGATATCATAATGCCCACTCCTTCCTGACGGGCCAGATGGATCAGATGCTCTCTAAGCTCGCGAATCCCCGCCGGATCCAGACCGTTTGTAGGTTCGTCCAGCAGGAGCAGGGAGGGGCGGTGGATAAGGGAGACGCCCAGTCCCAAGCGCTGGCGCATCCCCAGCGAATAGGTGCCTACCTTCTCATGAATGCTATGCTCCAGACCGATCAGAGCGATGATGTCCTTGATTCGTTGTTCTGTAACCCCTTTGCTCATTCTCGCAAAATGAATCAGGTTGTCATATCCCGATAAATATTTGTAAAGATCCGGGTTCTCGACAATGACACCGATGCTCTTCATCGCCTTTTCACGATCGGTTTGCGTATCGACTCCATTAATGAGGATGTTTCCCGACGACTTGCTCATCAGGCCGACAATCATGCGGATTGTGGTTGTTTTGCCAGCGCCGTTCGGCCCCAATAAGCCGAGGATTTCCCCTTTGTTCAAGGTAAGGCTGACGCCATCTACAATGGTTTTCTTGCCGATTTTTTTGGTGAGATGATCAATTTGTAATACGGGCACCCTAGCACACTCCCTTTGTTTTATCGCATGGAATAGGCTATAATTCATTCATTGTGGATCGCGCTATTCATGAGTACATCCTACTGAACGGGCTGTCATATTGACCAGTTACAAACTGTCACAACCTTCCGTGACAATACCAGTAGAGCTAAACTGACAGGTTTTATTCGACCATGACAGGGGACTTATTATATGTTTGAACGTTTTCAAATCAACGGGAAATGGTCCTGGCCAGATTGGACCTTGTTGTGTATTCACGGCGTGTGGGTTACCGCCGTCTTGATATTTATGTATCAGGATCAGCCCGCTTTTCCGTTGGGAATCATATTGCCCGTACTCTTGTTGTGCCATTTGCTGCCGTTCTTCTTGGTGCATTACAAGTATCGGTATTATCTTGCAGCCGCGCTAATCATAGCTGGTGGAGCATCGGTCCTGCTGGCGTATAGCTTCGGTTTGCTTCGCTTGTTTCTCCCCGTTCTTCTCATGCTGGGGTTTTACAGCCGCGGGAGAGCCCATGCTCTAGCCTTGCCGTTAGCCGTGGGCATATTTGTCCTGAGTGCGGTGGCCCCCGGTAGTATGCTTCCGTTACAGCGGCCTTTCTGGGGACAAAGTGTAGCGGACGCGCTGGTCCTTTACGGCGTCGGTTTTGCCTTGCAAAAAGGTGCTGCCGCTATAGACAACATCAGCAACAAACTCGCCATTGTAAAAGAACAGTATACGATTCTTGAGCAATACTCTTCCCAAATCGAAAAGATGACGCTGCTGGAGGAACGTTACCGTTTGGCTCGGGAGCTGCACGATACGATCGGGCATAGTTACACCTCGTTGATTCTGGGCATGGAGTCGTTGCGGCCTCAAATTCAATCTCCGGAGGGCGAAGAGAAGCTTGAGGCACTGCTGGGCTTGGCCAGAAACGGGCTGGATGATATACGTCGTCAAGTGCACCGGATGGACCCCCTGGAGGAATCGGTGCCGATGGATCAGGCTCTGATGCGAATGATTGAAGAATTCAAAACGAGTACAGGAATTCGTGTGTTTTTTCGGACGATGGGACATCCGTATCCCGTGATGAAGCAGGCCAAGCTGGTCCTGTATCGTTGCCTTCAGGAATCCCTGACCAATGCCAGCCGCCACGGCCGGGCCAGCCGGATTGAAGTAACGCTCCAATATGACATGGCCTGTCTCATGCTGCAGATTCAGGATAACGGTGCGGGAAATTCGCAGCTTCAATATGGATTCGGCCTGACCGCGATGAAGGATCGCCTGACCGCTCTGCAAGGGAATCTGTATATTCACTCCAGTGAAGAACAGGGTACACTTGTTACCTGCACGGTTCCTAACCGGACGAATGAGGGGACCGAGCAAATCAAAGTCCTGATTGTGGATGACCACTTGCTGGTTCGTGAAAGCCTGAGATTGCTGCTTGGCGAAGAAAAGGACATGCGTGTGCGCGTTGCCGGTGACGGGAAGCAGGCAATGGAAACCTGCGAGCGGGAGTTGCCGGACCTCATTCTCATGGATATACATATGCCTGAAATGGATGGCCTCCAAACAACCAAGAAAGTGAAGGAAGCCTGGCCGGGTGTCCGGGTAATCATGATGACTACGCTGGACGAGGTTGATGTTGCGGCAGAGTCGCTTCGCCTGGGGGCGGAGGGTTACCTGCTCAAGTCGATTCATCCGAAGGAACTCGCGGCAACGATCAGGCTGGTTTATAGCGGGGGGACAATGATTTCGCCACATGTCGCACAACAGCTTTTTCAACAGCAGACGGAGAAAAGTGCGGCAAATCCCTACGGATTAACCGAGCGGGAACTGGATATTCTCCAGTGCTTGACGGATGGGAAACGAAACAAGGCTATTGCCGAGAAGCTGCATTTATCGGAGGGGACGATCCGCAATTATATTTCAGCGATCTATTTAAAGCTGCAAGTGAGCGACCGCGACACGGCCATTGCGAAAGCCAAAAAGGAACAGTTAGGCACAAAAAGCTCTTAAGAGGCGGATATTCGCTTCTTGAGAGCTTTTTTTATTGCCCATCCCTTCCAATGCTCGAACGTTGAAGTCACGTCAGCCAAAGGACGCCGTCAGGCCGGAGTGCCGGGTAACATTTCCGCTCAGCCTTGTTTCATGCTATCTTAAGGGGATGGTGTTATTCAAATTCTGGCGAATCATGGAGAATAAACATGAACTATGACTGCTTAATTGTGGATGACGAGCGTGTGCTTGCGGAGACAACATGCGAGTATTTCAATATGTTTGAGGTTAAATCGGCCTGCGTGACCAGCGCGGAGGCGTGCGAACGGTTCCTGCGGGAGCATGACACCTCGCTGATCCTTCTGGATATCAATCTTGACGGGAGTTCGGGGTTTGATCTGTGCAAAAAATTGCGGCAGACGCTGGATATCCCGATCCTGTTTATCAGCGCCCGCTCCAGTGATGACGATGTACTGATCGCCCTGAACATCGGCGGCGACGATTACATCCAAAAGCCCTATACGCTAAGCGTTCTGCTGGCCAAGGTCAAAACCGTGCTCCGACGTTACGGAAAACAGCGTCCCTCAGCGAACCTGCTCGAATTTGGACAGGTGCGGATCGACTTGGCGCTTTACCGGGTGCGGGTGAACGGTGAGGAGGTCAAATTCAAAGCGCTGGAGTACCGCTTGCTCTGCTATTTGGCGCAGCATAAAAACCGGGTAGTGCCCAAGGAAGAGCTGTTCGCCAAGGTATGGGGCGACACGTTTACCGGGGACGGAACCCTGAATGTGCATATCCGGCATTTACGCGAAAAAATCGAGGATGATCCGAACCGTCCCCAGTACATCAAAACGGTGTGGGGCACGGGATATGTGCTGGAGGACGGCGAGCGATGAGAATAAAGGGGATGCTTCTGACGCTGCTTGCGGTATGGCTCCTCGGCTTCATGCTATCGCTCCGGGCGATTGATAATGAAGTCGACCCCAGGCTTGATATCGTGATGGCGAACCGGTTGCTGAAGACGGTGGAAAGCCACTGGGGCGAGATAGGGGCAGGCGATTACAGCGGCATCCCACTGCAATTTGTCGTGCTCGACCAGCGCGGGAAGGTGCGCTACCGGTCGACTGGCGGACTGCCCGAAACCGTAAATGATGCCGTCAGGAACAGGGATGCGGTGCTTGATGTGACGGTTGCGGGGCAGCCGGCGGGAAAACTGATTATCCGGGATAATTATGGGCAAACCGTCCGGCGCAGCAAAAGGCAATGGGTGACTATAGTGCTGACGACTTTTGCGGTATTGGCAGTACTGTGCGTGCTTTATGTCCTGTTTCTGAACCGCACCATTTTCCGGCCGTTCCGAAAGTTGCAGAAATTCGCTTTGAATGTGGCCCGCGGCAACCTGGATTTTCCCCTTCAAATGGATAAAAATAATCCGTTCGGCGCGTTCACCGAAAGTTTCGATATTATGCGGGAGGAACTGGCGGCGGCGCGGCAGAGCGAATATGAAGCCAACCGCAGCAAGAAAGAGCTTGTGGCCGGTTTGAGCCACGACATCAAAACGCCGGTCTCGTCCATCAAGGCGATCAGTGAACTGATGTTGGTGCGCACAAACGATGAGAAGACGAAAAACCAGCTGGACATGATCCACTCCAAGGCTGAGCAGATCAACCTGCTGGTTACGGATATGTTCCATGCGACTCTGGAGGAATTGCAGGAGTTGAAGGTGAATGTCACCGAGGAACATAGTCTGATCCTGCAAGAAATGATCAGGAACGTAAATTACGATGACCGGATCGTATGCGGCCCCATCCCGGGATGCCTTATTTTGGCGGATTCCATGCGTTTGCAGCAAGTCTTCGACAATGTTCTGAGCAACGCTTACAAATATGCGGGCACCACGGTCAAAATCGGAGCTTGCATTCTTCGCACCCACCTGCAAATCGAGATTATGGATTACGGGAAAGGCGTTAACCCGGAGGAGCTGCCGCTTCTGTTCAACAAATTTTACCGCGGCAGCAATATTGAAGGCCAGAACGGGGCGGGGCTTGGGTTATTCATTTCCCGATATTTGATGCGGAGCATGCAAGGGGATATCGAGTGTCATAACCGTGCCGACGGTTTTACTGTGACCTTAAGAATTAAGCTAGCCTGACCGATTTAAGGAATGGTTAAGGATTGGACAAAGATTAACTAAGAATTGATCTTGTAGGATAGAAATATGGCGGACACCCGATTGCGCAATTCGTAGAACAAGGGAATGATCGTTTCGTGCCAAATACGCTATTGAGAACGGAGAAACTATGCAAAACCTTCTCCACCGGCGGCAATCAACAGCATGTGCTCAAAAATCTGGACCTCGATCTGCTGGAAGGAGACTTTACGATTATTATGGGGAGCTCCGGCTCCGGTAAATCGACATTGCTTTATGCGCTTTCCGGCATGGACAAGCCAACCCTGGGCGAAATTTATTTTGATGGGGAAAATATTACGCGGTACAGCGAGAGCCGGCTTGCCGTTTTTCGCCGGACCCATTGCGGATTTGTGTTTCAGCAAACCTACCTGCTGGACAATATGAGCGTGATGGATAACGTGCTGGCGAACGGGTTGCTGGTGAACCGAAACCGGCGGTCCGTCACGGCTAAAGCGGAGCAACTGTTCACCCAAGTGGGATTGCCCGCATCCTCATGGGGCAAATTCCCCTCCCAGTTGTCCGGCGGCGAGGCCCAGCGAGTCGGCATTGTCCGCGCCTTTATAAACAGCCCGAGCCTCGTGTTCGCTGATGAGCCTACAGGCGCCCTCAATTCCGCGTCCGGCGACAGCGTGATGGATGTGATGTCGGAGATGAACCGTGACGGACAGAGCATCGTGCTGGTCACGCATGATCTGAACACGGCTTTGCGGGGCAATCGCATCCTTTATCTGCGCGACGGCAGCATTTACGGTGACTTGGCGTTGGGGGCATTTCAGAACGAGCAGGGTGGGGACCGCCGGGAGAGGCTGAAGGCATTTTTGGCCGAAATGGGATGGTGAGTTGAACGCGTTGAATCTGTCCGCCGCCCATCTCAAAAAATCCAAAAGTGCAGCCGTCTTCCTGTTCATCCTGCTCATGATGGCCGGGATCCTGTTGAACCTCGGCCTGACCACCGTGTCCGACATGGACACTTTTTACGCGGACAAGGTGCGTGAGCTGCACGATCCGCATGTCGGCATTGCGATGGACAGCGCAAGCTGCAAGCCGGCTTACCGGGATTTTCTGGCATCCTATCCGGGCGTAAGGGAGCTGGAGACGGAGCAGGTGATTCTGCTGTCCGCCTCGACGATTCCTTTCTATAAGAATGATTCGGGTTTTGGCATTCATACCATGGTGCTTGATGCGGATGCTGCCCGAAACATCGCTCCGGTAAAGCTGATTGAGGCGGCCCCTGCCGATACGGGAGGAGGGATCTATATTCCTTATACTCTGAAAGTGCGGGGCGGTTACGAACTGGGGGACAGCTTTCCGATTACTTATCGGGATAAACAGTATAGCTATCGTGTCGCCGGATTTTTTGAGTCGACTTTAATGGGCACTCCGAAGCTGGATATGATGAAATTTTATTTGCCGCAAGCGAGCTTCCGACAGTTGTCCAACGACTTGGGGCCCGCAGTCCAGGGAACGCTGATGTCCGCCATCTTAACGGACAGCAAGCGATCGGGCACGTTGTTAATGGATTATTACAAAGCGTTCCCCCGGTCAAACGAGACTGTAATCCCCGGTTTTTGGGCCGCGAATACGCAAATGGCCGAGGACGGCGGGGCATTCGTCGTTTATTTTGTCTCGATGATGCTGGTCGCATTTGCGGCAGTCCTTATGCTGGTGTCACTTTTGGTCATCAAATTCCGCATTGCGGACCGTATCGAAGAGGGGATGATCCACATGGGCGTCCTCAAAGCGATGGGCTACACTAATCTGCAGATTGTATTATCCTTTTTTGTACCGTATGTATTGCATGCCTTCGCGGCCAGCATCGCAGGTGTCGCCGTCTCCTGCGCGGTTATGTCCGCATACGGGAAAGCGGTCTCCGCTTTGGCGGGGCTGGTATGGAACGGAAGCGCGCATGCGGGCTCCGCTCTGGCCTGTGTCGGGTCGGTGACTTTACCGGTATTTGCAGTGGCGTTCCTGTCCGCAGTCCGCATCTGCGGGATCCATCCTGTCGATGCGTTGCGGGGCGGGATCAAGTCCCATAATTTCAAACGCAATTATGTTCCGCTGGACCGTACCAAAGGCAGCCTGCATGGGCTGCTTGCCTGCAAAACGATGCTCGCGAGCGGCCGGCAAAATCTGCTGCTCGGGTGCATTATAGCCGCAGTCACTTTTGCTTCGGTTTTCTCGGTGGTGCTGTATTACAACATGGCCTGGGATAAAGCGGCCCTGTTCCAAATGCTCGGTTCGGAAACGCCTGATGTCGGTATTCAGGTCCAGTCCGGCCAAGACAGTTTGCAATTGCTGACGGCGATCCGGCGGATGGATGGGGTGGGCAAGGCTAATTTAACGGCGTCGATTCCGACGGTAGTCCATGGTCAAATCGTAAGTACGGAAATTTCCGATGAGTTCGAAACACGGGACAACCAAACGGTTTACGAAGGTCGTTATCCGCTATATGACAATGAGATCGCCATTAGCGGCAGGCTGGCCGGGCTGCTGGGCAAAACGATCGGGGATTCCGTAAGGGTGGAAGCCGGAAACGGAGCTTATCTTTTTCTGATTACGGGGCTGAACCAATCGTTCAGTGCGGAAGGAAAGGGAGCGTCATTAACCCTGTCGGGCCTCAACCATCTGATCCCTGGACATACGGGGATGTCCATTAATGTTTACCTGCAAGGAATGGGCAAATCGGTTTTCACGCAGGAGGTTAAAGCGGGGTATGGAGATCTGATCCGTTCCGTAACCGATGTGAATGCATCAAAGGAAAGCGGAACGCAAGTATATGGCTCGGCATTATGGGCCGTGATGACCGTGATTCTGTCCATATCGATGCTGGTGGTTGTCCTGGTTCTCTATCTTGTCATCAGGACGTCCATTCTGAAGCGGCGAAGAGAAATGGGCATTCTGAAAGTGGCAGGTTACACCTCATTCCAACTGATGACCCAAGTTACACTAAGCATCATTCCGGTAACCGCAGCCGGCGTCATGGCGGGGGGCGCGCTCGGCGCCCTGTATACCAATGCCATATTGGAATTCCTGCTCGCGGACGCGGGGATCTCCAAAGTCCGCTTTATTGTCCCGATGCCGCCTGTTGTAGCGTTATGCACAGCCATTATAGCCTTTTCCTATGTTGTGTCGCTTTTTGTGGCGCGCAGAATCAAAGAGGTCAGCCCGTATGTATTAATTACGGAGTAACCGGACGGCAGCTTATGGGTTGAAAAAACAAAGATGGGCTGCGAGGATGAGTTACGTCGTGCCTCGAATCCATAAGCTGCGGAAGTCCGCGGGCCAACCCAATATATATTATAGTTATAAAACATCTGTTATATCTTTGAATAATAAATATGTAGCCTCTGTAAGAAGGAAGGAGCACAACCATATGAATATGAGAATACGAAAGCCTGCTTTTGTATTTCTGATAAGTGTACTGCTTTTCACTGTCTTATCGGTCCGGGCCTATGCGGCGAATACCGCCGCAACAGGGGAAACCCCTTCGGGGATACCCTATAGCCGGCTGGGGGAAGAGATCGACAGCTTTGTAAACTCCCATATCGGAAAGTCCACTCCCGGCGCCGCGGTTGTGGTCACCAAGGGCGACAAGATTATTTTCTCCAAAGGGTACGGCTATGCCGATATGAAGCGCAAGGCGGCCGTTGATCCCTCCGCTACCGTGTTTGCCTACGGCTCCATCAACAAAGCGTTCGTCTGGACGTCTGTGATGCAGATGGTGGAAGCGGGCAAGATGCGGCTGGATCAAGATATCCGGGCGTATTTTCCCAAAAAGGTCGCGGAGCAGCTGCGTTACGACAAGCCGATCACAATGCTGGACATTATGAGCCATACGGCCGGTTATGAGCAGCATCCGCTCAGTACATTTACGCTGTCGGCGGAGAACTTGACCTCGCTGGAAGAGACGCTGCTGTCAAATCAGCCCGAACAAATCTATGAACCCGGACAGGTGATCGCCTATTCCAACTTTGCCACGGCACTGGCCGGTCTGGCGGTGGAGAAGGTGAGCGGGGAATCTTTTTCCGACTACGAAATGAACCACATTCTGAAGCCTCTGGGAATGAACCGCACCTCCGGGCATCCTACCCTGGCGGATCACCGGGATTTGCGGGAGGCGGAGGCTATGGGTTACGCGGTGAAACAGGAGGGGGGCTTCGAAACGAGAGCTCACTATTATGTTCCCATGTATCCGGCGGGAGCTATGGAAGGAACGGCGGAAGATCTGGCCCGGTTCGCCATGGCGCTGTATGCCGAGAACAGTCCGCTGTTCGCCCGGCCGGAGACCGTGCGGACGATGCTATCCCGGAGTTATACGCCGAACGGGGAGATTCTGTCCAATGCGCACGGATTCTGGGAATACCGGGCAGAGCCCCATGCCGTTGGACACAGCGGGAATGTGAAGGGATTTTCCGGCAATTTCGCGATCGTTCCCGCGGAGCGGCTTGGCATCGTTGTCTTGACGAACACGGAAATCGAGCAGAAGCTCACCTCCGGCATCATTAATCTGCTGGTTCAGGACAAGACGAAGGAAGCCGAGGGACCGGTCCCGGCGGCCGATTTGTCACCGTCCGGCGAGTTGGCCGGATACTACGTTCAATCGGGCGGTACCTACTCCACATATCACGAGGTTACCAACTATCTGGGGTTGATCAAGGTGGAAGCAAAAGGGGAGCATGATCTTACGCTGAGTGTGATGGGCATGTCGGGCGAGCTTAAACAAACAAGTCCCAATGTATACAAGTTCGCCAAGTCCGACAATCCGAGATTTGAAAGATTGGCCCCGGTGCTGTATGCGGAAATTTCGGACGGAGAAGTGGTGCGCTTAAGCAAAGGGATTGCTACGGATATATTGCCGCTCAAGGGAAGCCGTTCGCTTCCCGCGCTGATTAGCTATTTGGCGTTGGCCATCCTTGCTGTCGTATTCTTTTTGCTGGCTCCATTGGTTCTGCTGATTCGCTGGCTTCTGCGTAAAAGAAAAGGCGCTTCGTCCGCATCGGCAAGATTGGCAGGTAGTCGTTTGCTAGCGGCCGCTGTCCTGTGCGGGACACTTCTCGTAGTCAACATTCTCTATTTGCTGGTGAATGCCATGATCAACGAAAACGTGACGGTAGGCCAGATGAATTTTGGCGTTGCCCTAAATTGGGTGCTGAGCTTGCTTGCCGCGGGATTGTATGTGTTCTCCCTGGTTAAAAGCAGAAGTGTACCGCAATCCAAATGGCGGAAATGGGGGCGGATCGCCACGGGCGTGCTGTTCACCGGCTTTGCCCTGCTGCTGGCCGATTGGCACTTCTTCCACTTCATCCCGTAAGGCGTTGCAGACTATGCGTAGTGGCTTCTCAAGAAAGTGAAATTTATTAGGAAGAAGGTCGCCAGACGATGCGGTTTATTTTTAAAAACAAGTCCAAACAATTGCGCGCGGGATGGGAAATCTTGCTGGTGATCGCGGCCATGTTTGTGTTGAAGAGGATCTGTTTGCTCGGTATGTCACTGTGGACGGATTCCGGAGACGGATGGGCGCGCCTATTTAATGGGCTTGGCTTGTATATCCTGCTTGTTGTCGGGTTTGTCGTCAAAGTTGTTCGTAAAATGCCGCTCGCTTCGATCGGGCTTGTCCGCCCGGACGGCAAAAGGTTATCCGGCGGTTTCTTAAGCGGAGCATTGCTGCTGAATACCGTCGTCGTGATTCTGCTGGCATTGGACATCGCAAGTTTGCAAGGAGGTTGGCTGCATCCGCAATGGGGACGGATCGATCCCGTTGATTTGTTCATCGTCTCCATCCTGGCGGGGATTTCCGAAGAGGTTCTCTGCAGGGGGTACATTCAACAGCTCCTCTCCAGCCGTTTGTCTCCCTTCTGGGCTATGATAATCATAGCAGCCGGATTCTCGCTCGGGCATATGATGAACGGCGGTTTCACCTGGATCAGTGCGCTTAACATCGTGCTCGTGTCGCTGATTTTCTCGGGGATGACGATCTTGACGGGGAATCTTTACTTCGCCATCGCTCTCCACGCGGCGTGGAATTTGTTTCAGGGTTATATATTTGGCGTTCCGGTCAGCGGGCATCCGGTTGACGGCATCTATACCCTGGAATTGCAGGGAGCAAGCTGGCTCAGCGGGGGCGGCTTTGGCCTGGAGGGAAGCGCCGTTACAACGCTGGTGCTTGGGCTGGCTTGTGCGGCGATGTTAATTGCAAGCCGCAAGAAGACTAGCGGTCGCAAAGAGGCAGTCGATGATCCACGGTACCATAGTCCATTGTGATGATTGTTTTCCTTTAACGGGGTTTACCAAGATGGGGCGACGAGTCCGTCGGAGTAACCGGCCTCCTCCATACAAATGAACGGGATAAACTCCCGGTATTTGGATATTGCCGCCCGCGGTCTGTAATTATATGGGTTGAACTATTGAATTGTATATTAGACAGCCGTGTAAAGGGTTCTTTTCACACTCTGGGTCTACAACTCATGGTTTGGTTCGAATTAAAGGGAATTCTTCCTGTTAATTTGGTGCGTATATGGCTGCAGAGGCGAATTAGCTGGAAAATCTCCCGTTAATTCGCCTGAAATTGTGTATATCGGCCATTGGGCCACGAAATAGATGGAGCTTTTCCAGCTAATTCCGGCTCCAGGGCCAAGAGCGGTCCATTAACGGGAGGTTTTCCCGTTAATTTATGCGTAGACTCCAACGGTGGCGCTTTATATCTACAATTGTAAATGTTGGCAACCTATCTCCGAAACCATTTCACATCCTTGCCAACGCCAATTCTTTAGTTCAACCTATATAGCAGGAAAACCTCCAGCTAATCCTCGGCACTGCGGCTTCTTTCGCCCTTTTGGGCGGAATTAGCAGGAGCATTTCCGGTTAAAGGGTAACGTTTGCGCGAAACAAGCAAAATTAACGGGAGAACTCCCGTTAATTGGATTTTAAGCCATCTGTCTCCCAAATCTCGTAGTCAGCCGCACCGATCCTCCCCATAGCTGGAGTCTACGGATAGGAGGCGATGAGTTCGCTGGAGCAACTTATTTGATAGAATGGTTCGGCGGCAGGTAGGAACGCAGACAATCAAGCTTCACGCCGCCAACGATTTCCTCCGGAACATATACTTACCCAGTAAGAAATAAAAGACAAAGCTGATGCCTACCATCGCATATAAGCTCCATTCCTGAACTCTCGGCGAGAAAGGGGTGCCTTGCGGCATCATGGTATAGAAGGGCAAAACAAACGGAAACCACATGCCGAGCGTTGACGGGAGGCCGGAGAACACGATGTTCAGCAGGACGCAGACGACATTGATGCTGAAAGCGATGCCGAAGTTTTTAAACCGGGTGGAGAACCATAACTGGATGGCGGCAAACGGCAGAATGCCGATCCAGCCCAACACGGCGCTAGACACCACGAATAGCCAATCGATGCTGCCTTCAACACCGGCAACCATGCCGCTGCCGATCTCCGCCGCGATGAATAACACCTGTATAATCGCCAGCATGCAGAGCAACACGGCGTATTTGGCCGAATAGATGCTGGAACGGGAGTAAGGTGTGGCAAGCAACTGCTTCCATCCCCCCGACCTATGCTCGTACATGCAGATCAGACCCGCGATGGTCCCGGATAACAGCGGAAAGAAAAACGCCGTATGCAGGTTTATGATATACATCAGGTAATTCGGCCAACTCGGTTCGTAAACCGCGGAAAGCATGCCCCAATTGCTGCTAGCTAATGATACATCCGCAATCATGGCGATGAGAATAAGGACGGCGATCAGCCCCCATTGAATTTTTATGAATTCTGCGGTAAGTAGTCTTTTCATTTCTATTTTCCTCCTACCAGTCTTTCCTGTTAAAGTGCCAACATCCTGCCGCCAGCAAAACCAGTCCTACAGCTACACCGGTAAAGATCCATTGCATATGCCCGGGGATTAGAGGGGTGGATAGCGCCGGGTAAGTCCACGGCATATAATGGAGGACAGGAAAAGTCGAACGTGCCAGAAACAAGCTCGCCATGGAACCGGCGGCTCCCGCCCCTATCGCAATCGATTGGTTGGCAAACAGAATGGATAGCCACGTTTGAATGGAGATAAAGGCAAATACGGCCAAGTAACAATAGAGTGGCTGCTTGATGATGATTTCGAACGGTGCCGGTTCATGGAATAGCAGCTTCCAAAGCACGATCGTTCCCGCGATAATCAGCAATACTTCAATGAGCAGTAGCAGGCAAGTGACGATCCATTTGCTTAAGTAAATTTTTGGCTTCGGTACAGGAATCGTGCACATCCGGTTCCAGACTTTCGTCTCATGCTCCGTAGACGCCATGACGCTGGTAATCAATGTAACGCTAAGCATAAGGGTAAAAGAAAGAAAAAAGTACATCACGGACATCGTGGCGTATGCACCGCCGGGCGCTTCCCGGAAATTCATGTACCAGAATGCGCTTATCACCCCCAGCAGCAAAACCGCCGCGATAACCGGCAGCACGAGACAAAACGTTCTCAATTTCATCCATTCCGTGCGAATCAGCTTGATCATAAACTTCTCCCCATACCGGTCATGCCGAGGAAGATTTGTTCCAGCGATCGATCCCCGCCTTGTTTCCTTAGGGAGGATAGTGTTCCTTGATAAATAAGTTTTCCTTCATTGATGATTCCCACATGATCCGCGACCTGTTCAATTTCATACAATAGATGGCTCGACACCAATACGGTCATGCCGTACATTTTTGGCATGGCGCTGATCAAACTGCGGATCTCCTGTATGCCCGAAGGGTCCAAGCCGTTGGTCGGCTCGTCGAGAATCAGTAATTTGGGGCGGTGGAGGATCGCCATCGCAATGGCGAGTCTCTGTTTCATGCCCAGCGAGTATTTGCGGACCGCTTTGTTGGCCTGATCCGTTAAACGGACCAATTCCAGCGCCTCCGTAATGCGTGACTCCGAGACTCCCAGCAAAGTGGCTGCGATTTTCATGTTTTTGTATCCCGATAAATGCCCGTAATAAGATGGAGATTCAACCAGCGATCCGATCTGCTTTAGAATTTCAATCCGCGCTTTTGGAAAAGGCTTGCCAAAAATCGTCATGGTTCCGCCGTCGGGCTTGACCAATCCGAGCAGCATTTTGATCGTTGTCGATTTGCCGGCTCCATTAGGTCCCAAAAACCCGTAAACCGAGCCTTCGGGAATTTGCAAATCAACCTGGTCTACGGATAGATGATCGCCAAATTGTTTGCATAGAGCGTCTGTTTCGAGGACATACTGTGCCATTCTCTTTGTTCACCTCTGTTCATATTCTTTCCACAGAGTAAGCGAACAAAGTAAACGTCAGGTAAACGAATTTACCTGACGGCATCGAGCGGAAGTGTGATCGTGACGGTCGTTCCCTGTTTCGGGACGCTGTGGGCCTCCAGCTTTCCCCGGTGTTCCCCGATCAAGTCTTGGACGACGAACAAGCCGATTCCCTCGTCCTTATCCTGAATATCGCCCGGATGGCGGTGATGGAGACGTTGAATGACTTCGGGGGACATGCCTACACCGTTGTCGGTTACAATGATTTGAACGTCTTCATGCGCTCTCACCTGGACGGCGATACTCGTTTCGGGCGGGTTGTGCAATACGGCATTCATCAAAATATTTTGGACCGCTCTTTTCAAAAGTTTGGAGTCAAAATAGTACGGCAAAACGGAGACTTGGGATTCGAAGCTGAACTGAAAGGAAGCGGATTTGGGATTGTTGGCCGCATCGAGCGTTAGCTCTCTCAAGAAACGGACAAGATCGCTTCTTGTCTTCAGCACTCGGGGCTTTCCGCGCTTGAACTGAAAAGTTCGGATCAACCCCTCGATATCTTGCACTTTTTGCAGCAGCAATCGGAAAATTCGCTCCTCATCCTCCTTGGCCAATTCGACTTGCGGGCTGGCCATTACATCCAGATATCCTTTTATGTAAGAGAGTGGAGTTTTTATGTCGTGGGATACACCGGAAATCCATTGTTCTTTTACTTCGTTGGCCTGCTCAAGTTCCTGGCGGTTATACTCAAGCGTGGCGGTCAATTCCTGAAGGCGAAGAATCATATCTTTGAAAGGGGTATAGCGAAACCTGATCTTTTGCTGTTTTTTCCAAAGAAAGGCATACCGCTCGCCATAAAGACGGGAATCGTACTGCCCTTCGGACAAGCCTTTCATCCAGCCTACTACAGCCAGTGACGGCTTGCCGATCAACCAGCCCGCCGTATACATATATAGGCCTAATACCCCGACCATAACTAATATATGGTAAACTTTGATATCAAGCAGATGAAGCGCAGGGATATATTGCATTAAGAGAATGATGACAACGGTAGCGGCCACAAAGCCGACAGAGATTATAAATACGGAAGCCAACAAAAATACAAGGGACAGCAGCATGGAGCGCCGAACAATCGTCATAGAACATTCCTCGCTTCTTTCACCAATTTATACCCCAACCCTTTCATATTGACGAGAAACTGCGGTTGTCTGGGGTCGGGTTCGATCTTCTTTCGAATTCTTGAGATATGAATGACCACCGTTTTTTCATCGCCCTCCTGATAGGGCCTCCACACTTTTTCATATAATTCGCTCACCGTAAAAATAAAATTGGGATGCTCGCAAAAGAAAGCAAGCAACAAAAATTCCATCGGCGCACATGAGACTTCCCGCCCTTGAACGAATAATTGCCCGCTTTGCTTGTTCAGTTTAAAATGCCCGAAATCGTAAACCGCTTTGGACAGCGTTTGCAGCTTGACCATTCTGCGCAAATGAACCTGAACTCTCGCCGCCACTTCGGTCGGGTTAAACGGCTTTGTAATGTAATCGTCCGCCCCCAGTTCAAACCCGGTAATTTTATGCATATCCTGATTCTTGGCGGTCAGAAACAGCACAGGCGCTTCGCTAATCATTCTGATTTGCCGGCAAACCTCAAATCCGTCACCGTCCGGGAGCATCACATCCAGGACGATCAGGGATATATCATGGCGAGCGATGATTTCCAGCGCTCCTTGCGCCGTCGTTGCGGTTAACAGGTTAGTGATCCCGAATTTCCGTAATGTAAAGGCCAACAGATCCAACAAGCCTTGCTCGTCATCCACAAGCAGGACGGTACCGTTCTCCACTTGACTCACTCCATCTGAAAGTTTCTTTTTCTAACTATTATCATACCATTCGATGATTTTTTTTAATTGTCTTTTTTCGCTTTCATCTATATAGTTAATTTATCGGATAAACAAAGTTTCGGCGCTCGGGTTGGAGGCCGGGGGGAGAGAATACGGTGATTTACGGATTTTTGCTGCTGCTGGCGGCAAGCTTGTTTCAGGGCAGTTTCGGATTAGGCATGAAAAAATACCAGCCCTTTTCCTGGGAAGCCTTCTGGGTTTTGTTTTCGGTGATCGGTATTTTGCTGATTCCGATCGGATGGACCTGGCTGGAGGTTCCGTCCTTCATGGATTATGTTCGGCAAACCCCGGTGCAGGTGTTGGTGCTCGCTTCGTTTTGCGGCCTGCTGTGGGGAGTCAGCTCCATTCTGTTCGGCAAAGCGGTCGATACGATTGGGGTTTCCTTGACCTACGGCGTGAACATGGGAATTTCGGCTTCCCTGGGGTCGCTGATTCCGCTGCTGATCTTTGGGAACATTCCGCCCGCCCGTTCCTTTGTCCTTTTATTGATCGGGATGGCTGTGATGCTGGGCGGCGTCGTTGTCATTACGAAGGCGGGACTGGATAGGGACAATAGTAGGAAAACGCAGGGATCGGAGCGGCAACCCGAACAGGGAGGGCAGCAAGGAAGAGGGCTGTCCAAAGGACTGCTCATGGCCTCCTTCGCCGGGTTAGGCTCGGCGGCGATGAATATCGGTTTCTCCTATGCCAGTCAGACGCTGAAAATTGCCGCGGAGCAAGGTGTTCCCGAGATTAACGCCAGTTTGATTCCCTGGGTTGTCGCGCTATCCGGCGGTTTTGTGGCGAATTTCGTATACGCTCTCTACTTGCTGATCAGAAACCGGACCTATCGCGATTTCACGAAAACAGGCTCGGGCAAAGCTTATTTCAAAGCGATTGTCACCTCTTTCGTCTGGTTCTTCGCCCTTGGATTTTACGCCAAGGCTACCGTTATGCTCGGGCCGATCGGCTCCAGCGTCGGTTGGCTGGCCTTCAACGGCCTGGCCTTGATCGTCAGCAATGCCTGGGGGTTGAAGGACGGCGAGTGGAAGGGCTTTGCCGGGCCTAAAAAATGGCTGCTGGCGGGAAACGTCATTCTGATCGTGTCATGGATTGTCGTGGGGATCTCCAACAGTTTGGCTTGAACGTTATGCCGGAGGGGTCCACTAGCAAAACATCGCCGGAGGAAGTGGAAAAAGGCAAGAAAATCGAAGCGGAGAAGCAAAAAGAAAACGCGGAAAAAACCCAGCGGTTAATCCATTGCTTTCTTCCTCTTCCGGAGCCATGACTACTCAGGATTGGGTGGGGCGGAACTTTCTTTTGAAGCCTTCGTGATCTCGTCGGATAATGATAAAAAGGGGTTGTCCTCAGGTCATTTTATGACCTTTGGGGACAGCCCCTTTTCTTTTTTATAAGTAAGTGTAGTCATTTTTCGTGATCTAACGGCTGTGGCAGCCGTTAGATCACGGTGCTCATCCTGCGGGCTTACTGAAATTGCATCCCGGTGCGCCCCATTTCCCCTAACCGCCGCCGCAGACGAAAATTACGCTAACGGTTGCCACAGCCGTTATTTGCCCTGAAAACGCCGATTTCCCATTCTAACGGTCGCCACAGCGCTTATTTGGCATAAACAGGCTGTTAGGGCAAGGAATCCAGGGAAATAACGGCGCTCACGACCGCTAGAATTTCGAAAGGGGTACTTTTCGTTAAATAGCGGCTGTTACATCCGTTAGACTTCCCTCAGGCGTTAGTACCAGCCAGCCGGAAAGCCTGACCTGCCAAGCTGCATTCGACAAAATAGCGCCGCATCAGGCCCTAATTTACCTGCAAACATGGTTTGTACGCCTTGCCCTTATGGGGCTGATGGAAGCCATCGGCTTAGCCGACAGTTATGACTCACCCATTTCCAGATTAGCAACCGTTTCCAGGTAATGTATATGTCATGTTATATAACATGTAAATTGACAAAATTGCAAACTAGTGCTGAAAACGAGGAAACATCGTGGGAAGTTAATTGACGTAAAATTTGCTTGTAAATATTATGAATGTAAATAAAAGTAATTCGATACACGGGAATAAACCAAAACCTGACATCAGTGAAAAATGAGAGGACAAGAGAAGGGAGGGGACGAAGCGTGGAATCCGGAAGATGCAGCGGCTCCGATGTAAAGGAAGAAGTTAGCCGCCACCCCTGTTACAGCGAAGAAGCACATCGTTATTTCGCCCGGATGCATCTTCCCGTGGCTCCGGCTTGCAACATTCAGTGCAGGTACTGCAACCGGAAGTTCGACTGTGTCAACGAGAGCCGCCCCGGCGTCGTAAGCGAAGTGCTGTCGCCGGAGCAGGCGGACAAAAAGGTTAAAGGAGTTGCCGCTCAACTGATGCAGCTATCCGTCGTCGGGATTGCCGGCCCCGGCGATCCGCTTGCGAACGCGGACCGGACTTTTGAAACGTTCCGCAAGGTCAAATCAAGCGTGCCCGGCGTAAACCTGTGCCTTAGCACCAACGGATTGACGCTGCTTCAGCATTTGGACGAAATCGAGGAATTAGGAATCAAGCATGTGACCCTTACCATCAACGCGATTGATCCCGAAATCGGCAGCGGGGTTTATGCCTGGGTGGTAGAGAATGGTGTCCGGTATGAAGGGAAAGAAGCCGCGGAATTGCTGATTTCCCGACAATTAGCCGGCCTGAAAGCCTTAAGCGAGCGGGGGGTATTATGCAAAATCAATTCCGTATTGATCCCGGGGATCAACGATGCCCATCTCCCGGAGGTGTCCAAAGCCGTGAAGTCGCTGGGCGCGGCCCTGCACAATGTAACGCCGCTCATCGTCGCGCCGGGCAGTCAATACGAGCAAGAGGGACGACGGGCTCCCCGGCCCAAGGAGCTGCATGCCCTTCAGGAGAGCTGCGGTCGGGAGGGAATGAAGATCATGCGGCACTGCCGTCAGTGCCGCGCCGACGCCATCGGCTTGCTTGGCCAGGACCGGAGCGCGGATTTCACCCGGGAGAATATTGAGCAGGCGCCCCCCTTGAACTTGGAAGCGAGAGAGCAACTGCAAGCCCAACTGGAGGAGAAGATCAGGCAGCGGCGGCTGAAGAGGGAGGAACGCAATGGTTCGTCCGCGGAGATATCGGAAGTTGCGGCGGCCCGGCGATTTGTGATCCGAGTGGCGGTTGCTACCAGAGGTTCGGGGAAAGTGAATTTGCATTTTGGCCACGCCCGGGAGTTTTTGGTTTACGAGAGCGACGGGCAGACCGTCAGCCTGCTGGGCGTACGGAAAGTCCAATCCTACTGTCACGGGCGCGCGGAGTGCAACGGCGACAAGGAAGCAACGCTGCGGGAGATCGGCTCCATCCTGAAGGACTGCCAGGTTCTGCTCTGTTCCGGCATCGGCGATCATCCCCGGAGGCAACTGCAACGAGCCGGCATCGTGCCGATCGTGCGAAGCGGGGACGCGGAGCAGCTTATTCTCGAGAGCTGCCGATACAGCTATTACTTTCAAAACAACTTATTTCGAAAGGATGATGTAACATGAGGCAAATCGCTTTTTACGGGAAAGGCGGCATCGGTAAATCGACGACTTCGCAAAACACGTTGGCCCAGCTGGCCACCAAATTCGGCCAGAAGACGATGATTGTCGGCTGCGATCCGAAGGCGGACTCGACCCGGTTGATTTTGAATACGAAGGCGCAGCAAACGGTGCTCCATCTTGCCGCGGAACGCGGGACGGTCGAAGATCTGGAGCTGGAGGATGTGGTGCAGCAAGGGTTTGGAGACATCGCTTGCGTGGAATGCGGCGGACCGGAGCCGGGCGTAGGCTGCGCGGGCAGAGGCATTATTACGGCGATCAACTTTCTGGAGCAGGAAGGGGCCTACGACGGACTGGATTTCGTATCCTATGACGTGCTGGGCGACGTCGTTTGCGGCGGGTTTGCGATGCCGATCCGCGAGAATAAAGCGCAGGAAATCTACATTGTTTGCTCCGGCGAAATGATGGCCATGTACGCCGCAAACAATATCGCCCGCGGGATTCTCAAATATGCCAACAGCGGCGGGGTTCGCCTGGGCGGGTTGATCTGCAACAGCCGGAACACCGACCGGGAAGATGAGCTTATTACGGAACTGGCCCGGCGTCTGAACACGCAAATGATTCATTTCCTGCCGCGGAACAATGTCGTGCAGCATGCCGAGCTTCGCCGAATGACGGTGGCTCAATATGCACCGGAGCATGCGCAGGCGAATGAATATGAAATTTTGGCGGGGAAAATTTTGCACAATGACATGCTGACGATTCCGACCCCCATTTCCATGGAGGAGCTGGAGGATCTGCTTATCAACTTCGGCGTGATCGAGGATGAAGAGACCCAGCTCAAAAAACTGAACGGCCAGCAAAAAGCGGTTTAAACCGAAATAACGGAAGCCGGATGCGAATTCATTGGCACACTGAACAGGGGAGGGGAAAAGATGAGTACGGACCTCGGCGGCAGACAGAGCCTGATCGACGACATCCTGGAAGCCTATCCCGATAAGGCGAGGAAGGATCGAAGCAGGCATTACGAAATCAATGACGAGAATTTGATCAACTGCGGCAAATGCGCCATCAAATCCAATATGAAATCCCGCCCGGGGGTCATGACGGTCCGGGGCTGCGCTTATGCCGGTTCCAAAGGCGTGGTGTGGGGGCCGATCAAGGACATGGTTCATATCAGCCATGGACCGGTCGGCTGCGGTCAATACAGCTGGGGCACCCGGCGGAATTACGCCGGCGGCGCGCTTGGGATCGACAATTTTACGGCCATGCAAATCACGAGCGACTTTCAGGAGAAGGATATCGTGTTCGGCGGAGACAAAAAGCTGGAGGAGATCTGCCGGGAGATCAAGGAGATGTTCCCCCTGGCGAAAGGCATCTCGATCCAGTCGGAATGCCCGGTGGGGCTGATTGGAGACGACATCGAGGCGGTTGCCAAAAAGATGTCCGCGGAAATCGGGATTCCGATCATCCCTGTCCGCTGCGAAGGCTTTCGCGGGGTGAGCCAGTCGCTGGGACATCACATCGCCAACGATGCGATCCGCGATTTCCTGATGGGACGCCGGGAACTTGAGGAGAGTGGGCCCTACGATGTCAGCATTATCGGCGATTACAATATCGGCGGGGACGCCTGGGCGTCCCGGATTTTGCTGGAGGAGATGGGCCTTCGGGTGATCGCCCAGTGGTCCGGAGACGGGTCCCTCAACGAGCTGGCGATCGCCCATAGATCGAAGCTGAATCTGATTCATTGCTTCCGTTCGATGAACTACATGTGCACGACCATGGAGCGCGAGTACGGCGTACCGTGGATGGAGTACAATTTCTTCGGACCGACCAAAACGATCGAGAGTCTGCGGGCGATCGCGGACCGGTTCGACGATCAAATCCGCGACAATTGCGAGAAAATGATCTCCAAATACCAGGTTCAGATGGACGCGATCATCCGCAAATACAGGCCTCGTCTGGAAGGCAAAAAAGTGATGCTCCTGATCGGCGGACTCCGTCCGCGCCATACGATCGGAGCTTATGAGGACCTCGGGATGGAAATCGTGGCGGCCGGGTATGAATTCGCCCACAAGGACGATTATGTCCGGACTTTTCCCGAGTTAACGGAAGGCACGATCATTTACGACGATCCGTCCGCTTATGAACTGGAGGAGCTGGCTCAGAAGCTGGACATCGATCTGATGGGAGCCGGCGTCAAAGAGAAATACGTTTATCACAAAATGGGCATCCCGTTCCGTCAAATGCATTCCTGGGATTACAGCGGCCCGTATCACGGCTTCGACGGTTTTAAAGTGTTTGCGAGAGATATGGATATGACCGTAAACAGCCCGGTGTGGAAACTGCTGGAGCATCCGCAAGAAGAGGCGGTGGGCGTATGAGTGTGGAGCGAGAAATTCAAGATTTCAACGATCTGTTTCGAAAAGAGGAATATAAGGACCTCCTGGAGCGGAAAAAAGCGTTCGAAGCTCCATGCACCCAGGCCGAGGTGGCAGAGGCGGCCGCTTACTCCAGAACCGACGCCTATAAGGACAAAAATTTCGCGAGAAATTCCCTGGTCGTGAATCCGGCCAAGGCGTGCCAGCCGCTCGGCGCGGTGATGGCCGCGCTCGGATTCGAGAAGACGCTGCCTTTCCTGCACGGCTCGCAAGGCTGCACGGCGTATTTCCGCAGCCATCTGTCGCGGCATTTTAAGGAGCCGGTGCCGGCGGTGTCCTCTTCCATGACCGAGGACGGCGCGGTGTTCGGCGGCATGAGAAACCTGATCGAAGGCCTGGAGAACAGCATGGCGCTGTATAGGCCCGGGATGATCGCCGTGTCCACGACCTGCATGGCGGAAGTCATCGGCGACGACCTGAACGCCTTCATCGAAACCGCACGGCAGGAAGGCGCGGTCGCCATGGATATCCCCGTTCCCTATGCGAATACGCCAAGCTTTGTCGGTTCGCATATTACGGGATATGACGCGATGTTGAAGTCGATTCTGAGCTACTTGTACGATCGCAGCGAAGGGGACCCGGATATACCTCAGGCGAACTCCCCCACATTGAATGTGTTGCTCGGCTTTGAACCGTACACCGGCAATTTTGCCGAACTGAGGAGGATTCTCGGTTTTTTTGGCGGCGGGTATACGATCCTTGGCGATCACAGCGGCAATTTCGATTCGCCGGCGGCGGGGGAATACAGCTATTACTATGGTGGGACCAAACTGTCCGATGTGCCGAAGGCGGCCAAGGCCGTAGGAACCCTTTCGCTGCAAAAATATGCGGTAAAGAAAAGTCTGGAATATATCGAAAGCGGCTGGGGGCAGCGGGTCGTCTCCATGCCGACACCGATCGGCATCTCTGCCACGGACCGGCTCATCCGGGCGATTTCCGGGCTCACGGGCTTGGAGGTGCCGAAGGAGCTCGTCAACGAACGCGGGCGAATCGTCGATGCCATAACCGATTCCCACAATTATCTGCACGGAAAAAGGGTGGCCATGGCCGGAGATCCCGATCTGCTGCTCGGACTGATCGGTTTTTGCCTGGAGGTGGGGATGGAACCGGTACACATCGTCTGTACCAACGGGGACAAGGAATTCCAACAGGAAGCGGAGCAATTGCTGGCGTCCAGTCCGTACGGAGAAGAGGGGACTGTGTATATCGGACGTGATTTATGGCACATGCGGTCTCTGCTGATCAGCGATCCGGTGGATTTGGCGATCGGAAGCTCGCACTTGAAATACGCGGCCAAAGATGCGGATATCCCGCTGGTGCGGCTGGGATTTCCGGTCTTTGACCGGCACCATATGCACCGCTACCCGATCATCGGGTATCAGGGAACCCTCAACGTACTAAGTCTGATCGTGAATACGGTGCTTCAGCGATTGGATGACCGTGCGCCGGAATACGGCTTTGATTTGGTGAGATAAAGGTTCGTTAGGCAAACAAGTTTGACCAACATGGAGTCAGGGGAGTGGTGAAGGATGGAGGCGGCCCCAAAAATAATTGCGCACGATACGGATTGTTTGAACCTTTGCCCGAAATCCCAAGCCTGTCCGCGCCCGAAACCGGGAGAGTCCGCCGGAGGCTGCGCTTTTGACGGGGCACAAATCACGCTGCTGCCGATTGCCGATGCCGCCCATTTGGTCCACGGGCCCGCGTCTTGCATCGCAAACAGCTGGGAGAGCCGGGGGAGCTTGTCCAGCGGTGCCCGGCTGTCGGAATACGGCTTCGGCACGGCGCTCAGCGAGCGGGATATGATCTTCGGCGCCGAAGGCAAGCTGGCGGCTGGTATTGATTATATCGCGGGGCGGTTCGCTCCGCCCGCCATATTTGTGTATGCGACCTGCGTTACAGCGCTGATCGGCGAAGATCTGGACGCCGTTTGCGGCGAGGCGGCAAGCCGGCTGGGGCTGCCGGTCGTCCCCGTCAACAGTCCCGGATTTGTCGGGAGCAAAAATCTGGGGAACCGGCTGGCGGGAGAAGCGCTGATGCAGTACGTGATCGGCCGAAGCGACCCGGATGACACGTCGCCGCCATCCGGCATCAATTTGCTCGGCGAGTATAACATCGCCGGTGAAATGTGGGAGATCGAAAAGCTGATGAACCGCGCGGGCCTATCGATCCGGTCCAGAATTACGGGCGACGGCCGGTTCGAAGAAATCGGCCGGGCTCACCGGGCCAGGGTCAATATGGTCGTTTGCAGCCGGGCTTTGCTGGGTCTGGCGAAGCGAATGGAACAAACGTATGGTATTCCATTTTTTGAGGGCTCCTTCTATGGCGCAAAGGAAACCAGTTATTCTTTGCGCCAAATGGCTTATTTGCTGAACGACCGGGACACGGAGTTGAAGGTGGACCGCCTCGTGGAGCGCGAGGAAGCGAGGGTGGCGGAGGAGTTAAAGCCATACCGCAGGCTTTTCAAGGGGAAGAGGGCGGTATTGTATACGGGCGGCGTAAAAAGCTGGTCCGTGATTTCGGCATTAAACGAGCTCGGCATTTCGGTCGTCGGCGTGGGAACAAATAAAAGCACGGCCGAGGATGTGGGACGGATCGTCGACCGGATCGGGGAGAACGCGGAGTTCATCGCGGAGGGCGGAGCCAAGCGGATTTTGAAAGCGGTCAAGGACCGGAAAGCGGACATGATCATCGCGGGCGGGCGAAATATGTATGTCTCGCTGAAGGAACGGATTCCGTTCGTGGACATCAATCAGGAACGGCACACAGCCTATGCGGGATATGACGGATTATTGCGGCTCGCCGAGCAAATCCGGCACGCTTTGCAGCATCCGGTGTGGAAGCTGGCGGAGCGAGCGGCACCTTGGGAGGAGGCGGGGAAGGCTTATGAGCGTTAAGCGAACGGCAAAACCGGTCGCGGTGAATCCTTTGACGATCGGTCCGTCTCTCGGCGGAGTGCTGGCCGTGCAAGGCTGCTACCGCGCGATCGCGCTTCTTCATGGGGCCCAAGGCTGTTCGGCGTTTTCCAAATCGCTGCTTACGCGCCATTTTCGCGAACCTATCGCGGTTCAGACGTCGGCGCTCCAGGAGATGGATGTCATCTTCGACGCGGACCGCAACCTGGAAGAGGCGCTGAACACCGTAATTGCCAAGCATCGTCCCGATCTGATCGCGGTCATCGGTACGGAGCTTACGGATGTATCGGGAACCGACTACACGGCGTGCGTGAAAAAATATATCCGCGAGCGCGCTCCCCGCGATTGCCTCATTGTCCCCGTGACGCTGCCCGATTTCGGAGGAGGATCGCTGGAGACGGGATATAGTGCGGTCGTCGAAGGTATCATCGACGCGGTCATCCAGGGACACAGCGGCAAACCTCCCGGCAAACCCATCACCGGTCAGGTCAACTTGCTTCCGGGGCCATGCCTGACTCCAGGCGATGTGATGGAGTTAAGGGAAATCCTTGGCGATTTCGGGTTTGAAGTCATTACGCTTCCGGATTTGTCGACCTCGCTGTCCGGCCATCTGCTGACAGGCTTCTCCCCGCTGACCCGGGGCGGCGTGCCGCTGGAGGCTTTAAAGCAGATGCTTCGTTCCCGTTATACGATTGCCATGGGAGCCAGTATGGAGCGTCCGGCAAGAAGACTGCAACATGCCGCCGGTATTCCCTATAAAGTAATTCCCGGAATGCACGGGCTCGCTGCCGCCGACGAGCTGGTTTCATTCCTGCAGCAACTAAGCGGGATACCGGTACCACTGCGCTATCGATGGCAGCGCGAGAACCTGCTCGACAGCATGCTGGACGCTCATTTCCATTATGCGGGAGTTTCGGCGGTCGTCGCGCTGGAGCCGGACCACGCGCTGTCGATGGCGGCTTGGCTCGGAGAGATGGGCGTGAAGATCAAGGCGCTGGTCGCGCCGTGCGAATCCCCCTTGTTGAAGGAAGCGGAGCAAGAGGTGTGGATCGGCGATCTGGACGATGCCGAAACCTTGGGCCGGGGGGCCGACCTCTGGATCAGCAACGGGCACGGAAGAAAGGGGGCCAGGCGTATGAAGTCCGCTTTCATGGCCGCCGGATTCCCGGTCGTCGACGAGCTGGGATCCTATATGAGTGTAAGCGTCGGCTACCGGGGCGCGATGGACCTGGTGAACCGGGTCGGAAATCTGCTGATTCGAAGGGAGGAGGATCGTCATGAAGATCGCTTTCGCCAGTGATGACGGCTTGACGGTGAATGCCCATTTCGGCCAAAGCAGGCAGTTTGCGATTTACAAACTGACCAAGTCGGGAGCGACGGAGCTATTGGAGATTCGGCGAATCCCCACGGATAGCGGACAGGATGAACACGGCAAGATCGCGGCGCGGATCGCGGCTGTGGAGGATTGTGTTCTAGTGTTCCTGATGCAAATCGGCGCTTCGGCGGCAGCCCGCGTAACCCGCAAGAAGATTATGCCGGTCAAGGTGCCTGGAGGGAGCAGCATCGAGGGGCAGCTCAGGCGTTTACAGGAAATGCTGCGGGGCACTCCCCCTCTGTGGCTGGCCAAAATCTTTAATGAAGAAGAACCCCAGGAGGAAGGAGAGAAGCAAAATGGCGGAACGGGCTGCTAATTCAGGGCATGTCATGGCGGAATACGAGAAGGCCGCAGCTCGGGAGGGAGCCCGGAGCGGATGGGACGAAGAAAGTCTAGGGGACTTGTTTATATCGAACCTGGATCGGTCTCTTCAATTATCTGATCCGTGGGGAAAAGATGCGGATTTGCCCCGGGGTGAGCGAATCGGCAGGCATTTTCTCTGTACCCCCGAACAAAAAACGGAGATGATGTCCGGCTGCCGCGCCTTACCTGTCTTGTGGACTCAGGTTCCGGTATTCTTTCAAGCGGTCGCCGCCTCCTTGGAGAAGGTAAGCGGAGATCTCATTCAAAGCATGGTGGAAATGAATGAGGAAGGTTTTGGCCGTGCGCTTGTTTATTCCGGGCGGACGGTGCTGGTGGTCCATAGTTTTCGCGGAGGCGTTCCGTTTCCGTTTGCGGAGCCTGACAAGCTGCGGCTCTACGGCATTTCCTGTATCCGCGAAGGGCTGAAAAACCGGGAGAGATTCAGGCAATTGCCTCTGTTTTCTTAAAAGAGCCGAACCGCAGCGAAGGACGGTGATTCCATACCATGATGGAGAAAATGTTGGCCGGGTCCGAAAAAGAACGGTTTGCCCGGCAGCTTGAATTGCTGGGGGCAGGAGGACAGCGGAAACTGGGGCGGGCGACGGTGATGATCGCGGGCATCGGCGGGCTGGGAGGAACAGCGGCTGTCTATCTGGCGGCCGCCGGTGTCGGAAAACTGATTCTCGCGCACGAAGGGGTGATCCGGCCGCCGGATATGAACCGGCAAATCCTGATGGATTCCTTCCGGATCGGCGAATCGAGGATCGATACGGCGATGGAGCAGCTCCGCCGGGTGAATCCGCATGTGAGGCTTGAAGGCTATCCGGTAAAGATCGAGTACGACACCGCAAAGTCTTGGGTCGAAGCGGCGGATATCGTGATCGACGCCCGCTACGATTTCCCGGAGCGGTATGAGTTGAACCGGCTTTGCGTCGACTACGGCAAACCGATGGTGGAGGCGGCGATGTATGGCTTTGAGGTGTCGCTCACAACGATTGTTCCGGGGGTAACGCCATGTCTTGCCTGCATTTATCCCGAAGGTTGCCCGGAATGGGAGCCTTTCGGGTTTCCGGTGCTGGGGGCAACCTCCGGCATCGCCGGCTGCCTGGCCGCGATAGAAGCAATAAAGTGGATTACAGGGATCGGGGAACCGGCGCTTGGTGTCATGCACCGCATGAACACGCTGAATATGCGGAGCTTCTGCTTTAAGGTGAAGCGAATTGCAGGGTGCGAGTGCTGCGGAAATGCGGCGCGTGAGCGATGCGCTAATTCGGATAAGGGTTGATGCCATTGATGCCAGGGTAAGAAAGCCAGAAAGATACAGGGGAGCGGCGGTTAAACCGGCTTTCGGAGAAAGGAGGGGAGATCGTGAGAAAACTGCGCATTTGTGATACGACGCTCCGGGATGGGGAACAATCGGCCGGGGTGTCCTTTACGCTCAGAGAGAAGCTGAACATCCTTACCCTCCTGGCCGAATGCGGCGTTGAGCAGGCAGAAGTGGGCATCCCGGCCATGGGCAAGGAGGAACAGCGTCATATCGCCGCGATGGCGGAACTTGAGCTGCCGGTCAAGCTGCTGACCTGGAACCGGGCTCTGCCGCAGGATATCGACAAAGCCCGGGAGACCGGCGTTTCCTGGTGCCATCTCTCCATCCCGGTCTCCCCGGTGCAGTTGAACTCCAAGCTGGGCTGGTCCGGCCGGGAAGCTTTGTGCCGGGTTCTGAAGGCCGCGGAATACGCCAGGAACATGAATATGACCGTATCGGTCGGCATGGAGGACGCATCGCGCGGGGACCCCCTTTTTTTGCGGGAACTGATTTTTCTCTTGTACCGGGAACTTGGCATTACCCGGTTCCGGTATGCGGACACGCTCTCCTTGCATCATCCGGCAAGCATGGGGAATGCGATAGCGGGGTTAAGGGCCGATATACCGCCGGATGTGGAACTGGAGGTGCACTGCCACAATGATTTCGGATTGGCTACGGCGAATACATTATGCGGTCTGGCGGCGGGAGCGGTGTGGGCAAGCACGACGGCAACGGGGCTTGGCGAACGAGCCGGCAATGCTCCGCTGGAGGAAGTGGTGATGGCCTGGCGCCATCTTTACGGGGGAGAGTGCGGGGTGAAGACGGATCGTCTTCAAGCGCTGGGAGAAACCGTGGCCTTGGCGTCCGGCCGGCGTCTCCCGGAGGGTAAACCGATCCTGGGAACGATGATCTTTTCGCATGAATCCGGAATACACGTCGACGGGCTGGCCAAAAACCCCGAAACCTATCAAAGTTTCGATCCGCTGGAACTTGGGCGGGAACACCGGATCGTCCTCGGCACCCACTCGGGGAAAAGCTCCCTCCGGCATGTGCTGGCGGGCAAAGGGATCGTCGCCGATACCCTTACATCGGAAAAGCTGCTGCGCCGAGTCCATCGGCAGGCCCGGGAACAAAAACGGAACGTGGAGCCGGAGGAACTGCTGCATTGGTGGGAAGAATTCCGGAACGAGGAGATCATGCAGAGCATGAAAACCCGATCGTAACCGCAGAATCAAAAAAAGGTTGTCTCTTTTTGCCCCGTCTGGCTTATCCTTCGTGAGTTCCTTGTTAGGATCGTCGTGCGGATATCCACAGTTTGGTCTGCTTGATGTAGAGATTCAAAACGCCACCGAGGGTAACGAGTCTGCACACCTTACCACTTTTTAACGGGAGGAATTCCCGTTAATTGGGTGCCTCGCCTTCTCCAGCGTATATCGCGACAAAGGGTGACCTTTTATGACGGGGAGCCGTTTAACGCGGAGGCGGTAATGCGGAATATCGATGCAGTGCAAAGAAACGCAAGCCAGCATTCCTGGATTAAGCTGTCAACCCATGTCGTGAGCACGAAGGCATCGATGAACACTTGTTCGAATTGGTTAATACTTCCTCAACGGGGAGGCCAAGGACGCGTGAACGGTTACAACGGAACGGTACGGTACGGGGCCTTACAAGTTCAGCGAGCACAAACCGATCAATACGCCGTTTTCGATGCCAATGAGAATTAATGAGAATTATTGTTTACGGCCGACGAGAATAAAAACGCGGCTCCGGGATATATCTCCCTGAGCCGCGTTTTCCATTTACTTCAATAAGCTGCGGACCGTTTCAACCACCAGCTCGGGCTGGTCATGGATGACCATGTGACCGCTTCGCTCCGCGACGATGAGCTGGCTGTCCGTGGAAATGTCCAGCATTTTCCGTTGGCCCTCCTGCCAAATGGCCTCCAGCTTCCGGCCGCTCTCCTCCGAAATGCCTGCCTGGGCATAGTTCTGCGGCAACCCCCGGGCGATCACCCGCACCGGCAAGTTCCCCAAGCGCTGGCCACGCAGAGCTTCCTCCGTCGTCCAGGCCAAATTTCCTTCTTCATCTTTTGCCTCGAAATAACTGTCCTTGGCGATCACGTTAAGAAACCGGTCCCGGTCCTCCTTGGGGACTTGGCCTTCCAACAATGTGTCTTTAAATAAACGCAGCAGACCCGAGTGCTTGATCAGCTTGAGCGTCGAAGCCTGGGGATTACCGGTAAATCCTCCTTGTTTCAAAATTTCCGCGGTATCGCGAGCGTCGTCTTCCGGTCTTGCATCGATAAGAACCAGGCCGACGACCTCGTCCCGGTAGGTTTCGGTAAAGAGTCGGGCGTACATGCCGCCCAGCGAGTGGCCGACCATAAGATAGGGGCCATGGATCCCTTCTTTCTCTAAAGCGGTATGAAGTTCCCGGACGATATTCTCGCCGGTGCGTTCCGTGTTGGCCGGCTCGCTCCAGGCATACCCCGCGCGGTCGTATGTTACAACGGTGGCGAATTTGGACAGTTCCTCAGGGATTTGGCGCCAAGACAGGCTGGTTTCACCGCTTCCCGCTTCCATTAGAATTGTGGGGGAGCCGGTGCCGGCCTTGACGAGATGAAGCTTATAACCGCCCGCATCCACCAGTTTGCCCGGAGGCGGATAATTCCGGGCGGCTTGTTTCGAAGCGATGGCTTCGTAAGTGAATCCGGAGCCGATCGACAGCCCGATCAAGGCCAAGATAATCAGCAGCGACCATTTTAATTTCCGCCACTTGGATGGTTTTCTGTGACTTTTTGCAGTTTTGTTCATGTTGGTTTTCCTCTCCACATCGTTTGTTTATTTAGCACAATGTACTACAAAATCATTTTAGCACGTTGTACCAAAAAAGAAAAGAGAGTATAATAGGCCCATGCCAAAAATTGTGGATCATGACAAACAAAAGCGTATCGTCGCCGAGGCGGCTCTAAAAGTCATTCGGGAATCGGGGCTGGAGCGGGCTACCGTTCGCAGAATTGCGGAGGAGGCGGGCCTTTCCGTCGGTTCCATGCGCCATTATTTTGCCTCGCAGGAAGAATTGTTCGCCTTTTGCATGAATTTGTTTGTGGAACGGGTGGAGGAAAGGCTGGCCAAGTTCGAAATCGAAGGGCCGATTGTGTATGACTTGAAACGGATGCTGCTGCAGTTTTTACCCGTGGATGAAGAGAGAACATTGGAAATGGAGGTTTGGTTTTCTTTTAACGCCAAGACGCTGGTCTACCCGGAGTTGAAAAAATTGAGCGCCAGCATGCAGGACGGATTGCTTACAGCGTCCCAATACGCGCTCCAGGAATTGGTTGCTAGCGGGATGGCCAGAAAGGGGCTGGATGTTGAGCTGGAGACCGAGAAGCTGTACGCGTTGATCGACGGGCTGGCCGTACACCGGCTCATGCAGCCCGAGAGACTGCCCGTGGACCGGCTCGAGGATATCGTTGAACAGTATCTCCAGTCGCTTTGCATTCCCGCCGATGACAAAACATATGCATAAGACGGAGCTGGCTTACGAACAAATCAGCCCCGGAGCGGGTCCGGGGCCTTTCGTTTACATCACCGTAAAGTATTCCGCGATCGCGGCGTAGATCGACTCCGCCAGCTTCTGTTGACCGCGCTTGCTCGTAAGCATGGCGCGGTCTTCGGCGTTGCTGATAAAGCCCGTTTCCACGATCACGGCCGGGGCTTTAATATGATTGAGCAAATAGAAAGGCTTGCCGAGTTCCGGAAGCCGCGAGCCGGGCATGTCAAACAGATCTTCGAGCGCGTGCTGCAGACATCCCGCCAGCATGGCGCTTCGCCCGTCCTCCTGGTGCAGGACGAGCGGTCCCCGCCTCGCCGTGTTTCTGGCCCAGTTGACGTGCAGGCTGACTACAATCGCGGCGGGGAGCTGCTCGCTTAAGCCTCTTCGCTGGGCCAGATCCCGCATATGTCGGGAACGGCTGTTCAGCCAGCGGTTCTCGTCACTGAGGGCGTAGTCGCCGGTGCGGTTCAGGATCGCCCGATATCCGTGACTGCGCAGAACCATGTATAGTCTGCGGCCGACTTCCAGATTGATGTCTTTTTCCAAGGTGTTGCCGTAAGCGGTGCCGCCGTCGATGCCTCCGTGCCCGACATCGATCAGGATCACGGGTACCGGGAAGGCGTGACGCAGGTCCTTGGTTTTTTCGGTTAGCGGGTCGGCCGAGCACGCGGGGCTGCCCAGGTTGACGGCCAGGGCGAATCCCGTGAACAGAAGCCCGATTTTTCTTATCAGCATGTTCTCACCCTTCGATCAAGAATGAAGCTTGCTTCGCGCCTTCCTTCTTTTCTGCGTTTAGCTTGATCATATTCCCGGAAAAACATGCATGCTCAAGAGGCTTATACAGTATGCGCCTGTTTATGTTCCGGCGGTTCGGTGCACAATAGGGATAGAGATCTTGCTTGCCGGGAGGGAAGTATCATGGCCAAAGGCGACGAATTGGTGAAATACATTACCGAGCGGTTTGTCGACTATGTCGAGACGCCGCGCGACGTACGGCGGGAGCGGGCCAAGGAGCGGGAGCCGTGGACCAATCGGTGGTTCGGGATGATCCCCTTTTCGATCTCGCTATGGATGGAACAATTGCCGTGGAAACGAAACAAACAAGAAAGGCAGCGGTAGAGCAACTCTACTCGCTGCCTTTTTGCATATAAAGGGAAAACGGATTAATCGGGCATCGCCAGAAAGCTGCCGCTCGCGAGCAAGGCATCCAGGGCAATCCATCTGGGGGAATCTTCGGTTCCCGTTAACATGTACGCCGCCGCGCTGCCGGAGGAAGGAGGAGAAGGACTCCAGATTTGATAGCCGTAAACGGGCAATGGAACGGAATAAGTGCGCTTGGGACCGGTGGCGGCAAATACGAAACGGCGTTGCTGAGCGAAGGCATTTTCCAGATTACCGGTGCTAAGATGAAGCTTGTTTTTCCCGGTGATCCACAACAGATTATCGTAAGGATCAAACGGATCGGCCAGCCGGATCGCTTCCCCCGGCGTCCAGCCCTGCTTCGCGCTTCCGACCGCCGAGGCGGGGGGAGTGTACTTGGCGGACTGTCTGGCCCAGCTCTCCCGGCTCTCCGGCAGCAGTTCTCCGGTCAAGGCATCCAGGAACCGGGCGTTGGAGGATTTGCCGGCTTGGGAGGAAATCATCCAGGCCGCCAGAACCGGGCCGCCGTAGACGGGAGTGATCCCGGAAGCCGATTTGCTTCCTTTGGACAACCCGAGGCCGGAAAGGCCGGAATGGAGAGCTCCGCTCCCGTAAAGGGATTCCGCGCCGCAGCCGTATTCGATCAATTTGTATTCGCCGTCCGGCGTGGCGCTAATAATCATATACCCAAGGGGCTGAATGGCTTTGCCCTGTCCCTTTGTTAACGTTATCAGCCAGCTGCGGGTCCCCGGACCGAGCGGCTCGATCACCATCGCGGCTCCGGCCCAAGCGGTAAACGGCTCGCTTCCCGCCAAAAGGGCGGATGCTTCTTCGGCAAATTTTCGCAGTCCGGCGGGGGCTGGATTGTCAGAGCGGCCTTCTTCGGCGGCCGCGTTCACCGCCGCTTGAAAACCGGGAAGAAGCTGGCTGCTTCCGGCGAAAATTAGGCCGAGGCAGAGCA
This sequence comes from Paenibacillus sp. A14, assembly GCF_036864815.1. NCBI lineage: Bacteria > Bacillati > Bacillota > Bacilli > Caryophanales > Paenibacillaceae > Paenibacillus > Paenibacillus sp. A14. The sequence continues at coordinate 553,405 of NZ_JBAGJD010000003.1, read as the reverse complement.
AAAGTTTGATGAAGCGGTTGCGTTTTGTACAATTTTGCGAAAGCATATCAACGGATCACCCGCTATTCCTTAGAATGCGGGACGCCGGGTCCGCGCCCCTGCTGTCAAATATCCCAGGTGCTTGTCCCATTGTACTTGGGACGGCTTGAAAAGGTTGCTGCAATCTGTCGCGCGGCTAAAGCGCGGACAGCTTCTATTTTTGCTTTTTTTTAGCGAGGGAGGTCAATGTCTGGCTAACCCGGCGAACGCAGATGAAAGATGCCGCTGCCGATCGCCGAAACGACAATTCTCGGCTCGTACTGCCAGCGGATTTCTCCTCGCCGGGCCTCGTACTGTTCCGCGACGGCCTTTTTTCGTTCTTCATCCGGGTCGGCCAGCAGATCTTTATAATATGCATCGATGAGCGACAATTCCTCGCTTAGCCTTTCCCGGGCTTCGTCCGCCCAGGCGCTGTCGCAGCGGCCCAGCCTTTCGCCGATCACGTTCTCCAGCGCCTGAAGCCCCTGAGCCAGCGTCAACTGGCTGGGCAGCACGTGCATATTCTCGGGGACGCGCGGAACGAAAGCTTTCCCCGCCAGCCGGGGGGAGAAGGGATCCGCAATCTGTCCCGTCCGCAAGGATACCCCGAGAAAATGCAGCTCCTCCCGCTTCATGTCGCAGCAGAACTCGAGCTTGAAGCGGACGCCCAGCCAAGGCTCGTAGGCGGCGGAGAGCAAGGTGTCCCGCTGGAGGGGGCCGGGGTCCTCAAACAGATAGATGCTGCGTCCGCCTTGCTTGACCGCGGCAAAAATCTGTTTGAGGCGGGGGCTGCCAAAATGTAGCTCCTCCCGCTGAATCCGGCCCGGCCCGAGAATGGGCAGCGGGCGGACGGCGCCGAAGTGGCGGGACATTAGGGAATCCTCCCCGGCGTCCGCGGCCCCGCCCGATTCCTCCTGGGTTTCCCGGTGGCGTTCGGGATCGAAAATAAACGAGAAGGTCATCGTTTCCGGCTCGGTCCCCGTGCGTTCGATGAAACCCCAGTAGTACGGCCGGTTGGTCAAATCGCGGTCCGCCCGGGGAGACAGTTTGACGGTGACGTGGTACGGCGATTTTTCCAGAAACCGGCATTCCGTCGTCTCCAGATAAGTCATCACAAAATCGCGAATCTGTTCCTTGGTCATGGCCATATCCGCTCAACCTCCCAGCAGCCGCTGGATCGCCATGTTTTTGCCGGCTGGATCCCCTTCGGCCCCCAGATCGTGACGGAGCGAATGAAGCGACTGGCCCAGGGAATCGACTTTGCTGGCGATTTCCTCCTGGCTGCCGGACTCCAGCAGAATCTTATATAAGCTTTTTTCCAGGGAATCGTTCTTTTCAAAACGCTCCAAAATGACGTCGAGCTCCCCGATGACCATTTCGAACATGTTAATTTTTTCGTGCAAAAGATTCAGGATATGCTCCTCGATCGTTCCCTTGGTTGACAGGTTGTAAATTTGAACGTCGTTTTTTTGTCCGAGCCGGTGCACCCGTCCGATCCGCTGCTCCACACGCATCGGGTTCCAGGGCAGGTCGAAGTTGATCATTTGATGGCAGAATTGGAGATTGATACCCTCGCCGCCGGCTTCGGTCGCGATCATAACCTGGGCCCGGCCGCGGAACAGGTCCATCATCCAGTCTTTTTTGCCACGGTTCATACCCCCGCGATAGGGGACGGCACTCATGTTCCGGTCGCGGAAATATTTGAGCAGATATTCCTGGGTGGCCCGGTATTCGGTGAAAACGATGACCTTGTCGTCCATTTGCCCGATCAGTTCCATCGCTTTTTCGGCTTTGCTGTTGGCCTGGATCTTTTTAATAATGCCGACGAGGTCCCATATTTTATCGCGCAGGGGCGAATCGGGAGCGAGCTTCTTGGAGAGATTGACGAGTGTGACGAACACGGCGTCCCGGCTGCTGCATACTTCCCGCTGCAAGGTCACCAGGGAGAGCATGCTGTTCAGGTCGCCGCCGGCTGCATGATATTGGTCTTTGACAAAGGAAGTAACACCATCGTATAATTCCATTTCTTCGGTTGAGAGATGGACATCGATATTTTTGACATTGCGTTTCGTAAATTCCAACTGTCCGTCTCCACGGCGGTTGCGGATCATAATTTTGGCGAGCTCGCTTTTCAACTGGCCCTCGTTTTTGGGGACCCGTTTGTCGTAGACGAAATTGGAGGCAAAATCGGTTTGTCCACCGAGTTGGCCGGGCTTGAGCAGCGTGATCAGGTTAAACAGCTCGCCCATGTCGTTCTGAACCGGGGTTGCGGTTAGAAGCAGGCAGTATTTTTTTCGCAGTTGCAGCATGAATTGATAGTTGGTTGTCTTCTTGTTCTTCAGTTTATGCGCTTCGTCCACGATCACCATGTCATACTCGCTGCCCAGCAGGATTTCGCGATGCGGTTCGCGCTTGGCCGTGTCTATGGAGGCGACGACGACGTCGTTTTGCCAGGAATGCGCCTTTTTCTGCGCGACGGCGGGAATGCCGAATTTCTGATTCAGCTCGCGCACCCATTGCAGCACAAGCGAGGCCGGGACGAGAATGAGCGCTTTCCGGACCAGTCCGCGGATGATATATTCCTTCAGAATAAGGCCGGCTTCGATCGTTTTTCCCAAGCCTACTTCGTCCGCCAGGATGGCCCGTCCGCGCATCTCGAACAGTACTTTGCGGGCGGTTTCGGTTTGATGCGGGAGCGGCGTAACCTCCTGAAGATGCTTCAGACAGAGCATTTCTTCAAAACTGGTGACGAGCGAAGCTTCTTCGGCCTGACCGGCGAGGTTGAACAGCTTCCAATCGTCCCAAGGGCCGCCTTTGTCCAGCCGTGCTTCCAGGTCTTCGTACCAACTGCGGTCAAACTCGACCGTTATGTTGCCAGGAACGGCGGTTGTCGAAGCGGCAGCGGCGGTGACGGAACCCGGGGCATGAGGATTCATGATGTAAAACCTCCCTTTGCGTGTCGGCTGACCGGGGCCAGCGTCTGGTGAATGCTCACATTAAGGAGTAGTATGGACGAAATCGGGATACTTCATAACCTTACGGCTGAGCAGCCGGTTTTCAGGGCAATTTTCATAGAAGGCGGCTCGAAAAAAAGAGGATGGGGGAGGAATTCGGCGATCGGTCGGGCTTGACCCATTTTCTTGGCTAAAATTTCATGCTGAATTCCCGTGACAACGAGATATTGTATAGTATAATGGTATTCGCACACAATATGTTGTGATTTTTACATATGATATACCGTTTCTATCGTGTGCATTCCGGTTATAGGTTGGTAGGAAAAAGCCCGGATTTCACGTTTTTTAAGGGAATTGCGGGGCGTTTCGAGAGCCTGTGGCCGCTATTTTTTTGCGATCATCGACAAAGCGTAACCTTCGAGCCTTTGCACTCGATCATTTTAGATTCCGAAGCTTGCGCCGACCATATTTAGAGGAGGGTGTTTTCTTTGAAAACAGAACATAAGCAACGCCTGGAAGGGCTTAGCGAAAAAATCTTTTTGGACCGGTATGCCTGGAAGGACGCGGACCCGAGTCATGCCGAGGTAGGCGACGTGGTATTGGTTCTGACCAAAGACGATCCGAAGTTCCCGACCAAAGAAGTCGGTGAAGTCGTGGCCCGGAACGGCCGCACCGTAACGGTCAAGACGCGCAAGGGCGAATTGGTGGAGTCCGATGTGGAGAAACTGACGCTGAACATCGAGAAAACGCCTGAAGAAATGTGGGACCGGCTTGCGGGCGCGATGGCTTCGGTCGAGAAAACCCCGGAGCTGCAAGAGGAATGGCGCGAGAAGTTCCGCTATATTCTGGACGACTGGAAGCTGGTGCCGGGCGGACGAATCGCTGCCGGGGCGGGCGCGAGCGAGGAGCTGACGCTGTTCAACTGCTATGTGATCCCTTCACCGAAAGACAGCCGCGGCGGGATCATGGAAACCTTGTCGGAAATGACGGAGATTATGGCCAGAGGCGGCGGAGTCGGCATTAACCTCAGCTCGCTGCGTCCCCGCCGCGCCGTGGTTAAAGGCGTCAACGGATCTTCGAGCGGCGCCGTGTCCTGGGGCGGACTGTTCAGTTACACGACCGGCCTGATCGAACAAGGGGGAAGCCGCCGCGGCGCCCTGATGCTGATGATCAACGACTGGCATCCCGATGTGCTCGATTTTATTACCGTCAAACAAACGATGGGCCAAGTGACGAACGCCAACCTGTCGGTATGCGTGAGCAACGCCTTTATGAAAGCCGTCAAGGAAGATCTGGACTGGGAGCTCGTGTTCCCGGACACGACGTATGATGATTACACCGAGGTCTGGGACGGCGATCTGGAGAAATGGAAGGCGGCCGGGCGCAACGTGGTGCACTACCGGACCGTCAAAGCCCGCGATATTTGGCATACGATCATCGAATCGGCGTGGAAATCCGCCGAGCCGGGTGTCGTGTTCATGGAATATTACAACCAGATGTCGAACAGCTGGTATTTTAACCCGATCATTTGTACGAATCCGTGCGGTGAGCAAGGGCTGCCGGGTTGGGGCGTATGCAACCTGTCGGCCATGAACCTGTCCAAATTCTACGATGAAGAAAACCATGATGTCGCTTGGGACGAGCTCGCGACCACGACCCGCTATTCGGTGCGTTTCCTGGATAACGTCATCGACAAAACGCCGTACCATTTTGAAGAAAACGAGAAAAACCAGAAGAAAGAGCGCCGCGTCGGGCTCGGAACGATGGGTCTTGCCGAACTGATGATCAAGCTGAACATCCGCTACGGCAGCCCGGAATCGCTGAAGTTCCTCGATAAATTGTACGGCTTCATCGCCAAGGAAGCCTACCTCGCTTCCGCCGAGATTGCGGCGGAGAAGGGCTCCTTCCCGGCGTTTGAAGCGGATAAATATCTGCAAAGCGGATTTATGAAGGTGATGACGGAGGTATATCCGGAAGTCGGGGCAGCCGTCCGCGAAAAAGGCATCCGCAATGTTACGATCATCACCCAGGCGCCGACGGGCAGCACGGGGACGATGGTCGGAACCTCGACCGGGATCGAGCCGTACTTTGCCTTTAAATACTACCGTCAAAGCCGCTTGGGCTTCGACGAGCAATTCGTGCCGATCGCCCAGGAATGGATGGACGCCCATCCGGGCGAACCGCTGCCGGACTACTTCGTCACCGCCATGGATTTGTCGGCCGAGGATCATATCCGTGCGCAAGCCGCCATCCAGCGCTGGGTGGACAGCTCGATTTCGAAAACGGCCAACTGTCCTGCCGACTTCACGGTCGAAGAGACGAAGCGCCTGTATGAATTGGCGTTCGACCTTGGCTGCAAAGGCGTGACGATTTACCGCGACGGAAGCCGCGATGTTCAGGTGCTGCAGACGGAGAAGAAAGAAGAGAAAGACGCCGACGCGAAGAATGAGGCATCGGGGGCCGATGAGGCGGCGATTGCGGTCAAAACCGGATCCGAAGGCGAGGCTTTGGAAACGGAAGCGAAGGCGCTGAACGGATTGAACCAAAGCCTGGCCGTTTCCGGGGGGACCTCGAAACAGGAGTTGCTCGACAAGCAGTACAAGAAACGCCCGCAAGTGCTGCACGGGGCGACCTACAAAATCAATACGCCGTTCGGTATGGCGTATATTACGATCAACGATTTGAACGGCGTACCAAGCGAGATCTTCCTGAACGTCGGTAAAGCGGGCTCCGATGTGTTCGCGATGGCGGAAGCGTTGGGCCGCGTGTGCTCCCTGTTCCTGCGCTACGGAGATCACGGTCACAAGGTGGAACTGCTGATCAAGCACCTGAAAGGCATCGGCGGCTCCGGCGCCATCGGGTTCGGCCCGAACCGCGTCGAATCGATCGCGGACGCCGTGGCCAAGGCGCTGGAAACCCATGTGCAGAACGGGCCTTACGGGGACCACGATCCCGCTCCGGTAGCGGCCACGATCGCACATCATGAAGAGCATGCCGAGCATGCGCACGCGGATAACGGCTCCGCTTCCCATACCCATGCTGGCGCGGTTGCCACCTCGCGAGACCTGTGTCCGTCCTGCGGCTCCGCCTCGTTGATCAACATCGAGGGCTGCAAAACTTGCAGCAATTGCGGGTACAGCAAGTGCTCGTGAGGTTTTAAAGTATGGAGGCATTGGGCAAGGATTGAAATGATTTCGGAGATACGCTGCCAGCAGTCACAATTGTAGATATAAAGCCCTACCGTCGGAGTCTACATCATTAACGGGAAAATCTCCCGTTAATGTACCGCTCTTGGCTCCTCGATCGGATTTAGCTGGAAAAGCTCCATCTATTTCACGGCCCTATGGCCGATATACACAAATTCAGGCGAATTAGCGGGAGGTTTTCCAGCTAATTCGCCTCTGAAGCCGCATACGCACCAAATTAACGGGAGGAATTCCCTTTAATTTGAACCTAACAATTAGTTGCTGGTAAACTATATAGAAGAAATAAACAGACAGAAATAGTATTAGATATGAAAAAGGTAATATAGGTTGGATTCGGAAAATGAAAAGAACCGTCCCACGTTTTATACATGGGGCGGTTCTTTTGCGTTTAACCTACATAATAAACCCGTCTTCCAGCGCGTCAACGGCACGTTGTGCGACATAAAGCTGCAGTCTGGCCAGTTCCAGCTGAGCCTCCTGCTGGGTCAGACTGAAGCTGGATTTTTCATAATCATGACGCGATACAAGCGCATTGTTGTAACGGACTGTTATATGTTGAACATCCAGTTGCGCATTATTCAAGTCTTTTAACGCGTTTTGATAAGCCTGGTAGGCGGTTTCCTGATTGCTATATAACTGGTCGATTTTTTTATTGAGATCGATGCGCGATTTCTCCGCCTGCTGCTCCGCGATCCGAACATTTGTCTCTAGATAATCCCCCTGGTCCTCGTTCGCGGCGTCGGTGTGACTTTTTTGCTGCTCCGCCAATATAATGGAGTTCCATTGTCTTTTCATCTCAAATGATTTCTCCAAAATCCGCTCCCGGCTCATTTGGGTAACGGGCTGCGCGGAGAATTCCCTCAAATCCCCCAGCTCAATGTCCGGGTCGTAAGCTACGCCGAGGTCAAAGCAGAGCTGAACCAGGGCAAGAAGGTACTTGTTTCTTAATTGATTCAGTTGCTGCTCCTGTTTCTCCACCTCCCTTTGCGCTTCGGTGACTTTTGCCGCCGATGTCATCCCCTGCTCCTGCATCAACTCGGCCCGCTTCACATCCGTTTTTAGAACATCCAAATAGGCTTCGTTCGTACGAACCTGCTTCTTTAGCGATAGCAAATCTACATACTGCGAAGTCATTTGCAATTGAATCCCTATTCTGGCTTCCTCCAGATCGAGCAATGTATTGGCCTGTTCGATATCGATTTGTTTTAGAGAAAGGATCAATTGGTCACGCTGACCCTGCAATTGTTTGTTCATGGCGTCGGTGATGCTGCCGAGTCCGTTGATCAACTGATTGACCGCGGCGTTGGTTTCCAGCACCGGATATAGGGACGGAAGCAGCTCCTCGGGAAAGTCCTCATACTTTTTTTGAATTTCCTCCAGTGATTCCGGCAAAGTGTAGGAGCCCCCCGTTCCGCCGGAAGTGGATTCATCCAGCTTTTTCTTTTGTTCTTTGAGGTTCCCTTCATTTTCTTTAAGTGCGGTTATTTTAAAAGTCAACAGCTTGTAATTTTGAGAATAGTCCAGCGCAAGTTTCAAAACTGTATCCAGATCCAAGCGTTTTAACGGAGCCAAGGTACCCGAATCGATAAAGTGCTCCTTTAATACCCCGCTGCTCGTGGCCTCCTTCCCTGAACGAATGGAATTATCGTTTTCATTACTGTCCGCATAAGCCGAAATCGGTCCAGCCGCCAAAAGGGCCATGCTCAGCAAGGACGACATCATTACCGAGAAACTTCGCTTCATAGTCATTCTACCTTTCCCTCCCAAGCCTTACATGTGACATTGGTGTTTGTTTTGCTTTCCATGCTATCATCCACAAATTCATCCGCGCAATTTGTACTTTCGTACATGCCCTTTTGCCCTTAGGTACATGTACTAAAGCACGATTTTATTCGGGGATGGAACGCCTATAATAAGCCGCAGGGAACATGAAGGCAAAAAAAATCATCAGCAAAAACGGATCAGGGGGGAAGAACCAGATGAAAGGACGCTGGACGGCGGTTTTATGTTCAATACTAATTATTATGATTCTAGCAGCGTGCGGTTCGAATAAAGAGAAAGCTGCCAATGGAGAAGATGCCACTTCCGCCGTACAAGTTATTACGGTCAAGAAGGAGCCGTTAAGTACGGTGTACAATTTATCCGGTACTTTGAGGCCAAACCAGGAGGCAAGCATCTCTTTTCAAGCAGCCGGAGAAATCCAAAAAACACTGGTAGAGGAAGGAGACAAGGTAAAGGCTGGGCAGATATTGGCTGTCGTTGATGACGCGGCCGCGCAGTTGCAGCTGAAGCAAGCGCAAAAGGGCGTGAAGCAAGCCGAAGGTCAATTAAACGCCGCGAAAGCGGGAGTCGCTGCCGCGGAGGCTCAAGTGGATGCTGCCGCCGCACAGTTGGAGACGGCGGAAGCCAACTTGGCTACCGTAAAGAAAGGAGCGTCTGCACAAAAGCTTGCCCAGGCCCAAAATGCCGTTACCCAAGCTCAAAACGCCTACGATAAATTAAAGACGGATGCGGACCGGTATTTAAATTTGTATGCTAATGGACTCATATCGTTGGATGAATACGAGAAATTTCAAGTCCAATTGAAGGATGCGGAAACCGCACTCGATAACGCCAAGCAGTCGCTATCCGAGTTAACCGAGGGCGCGACACCGGAGCAGATCAGAACGGCTAATGCCACGGTAAGCCAAGCCAAAGCCGGAAAGAGCTCGGCAGAGGCCGCGGTTGCTCAAGCAAGAGGGTCATTAACGCAAGCGCAAGCTGCTTATGATCAAGTGGTCGCGAAGCAGCAGCAGGCTGAATTAGCTCTGTCCCAAACCAAACTGATCGCGCCTGTTGGCGGGGCTGTTTTGAATAAAAAGGTTGTTGTTGGGCAGACGGTTTCAGCAGGAGCGGAAGGGTTTGTCATCGGATCTATTGATACGTTAAAGGTGTTGATTCCTGTTCCAAATGATCAAGCTTCAGAATGGACAATGGGGCAATCCATTACCTTGGAACAGAACGGAGTTGCGTTGCAGGGTACCGTAAAGCGGATTTCCCCGGTAACCAATCAGGGAACCGGAACAATAAGTGTGGAGGCCAATGTCCCCAATCCCAAGCATCAGTGGATTCCTGGGCAAGTGGTCCGAGCCGGCAGGTCGGTTTCGGAGCAGGAAGGTATCTTCGTTCCAGTCGGAGCAGTAATCAGCAATGGCCAGGAGCCTTATGTGTTCAGATATGTTAACGGCAAGGCCGTAAAGACGATCGTTAAACTTGGCACTCATTTAAGCGAAGACAATCGACAAAGTATCGCATCGGGGCTGAAAGAAGGAGATGTGGTTGTCAGCTCCGGGGCGGATAGCTTGTTTAACGGGGATGCAATAACGATTTTGGAGGAAAACGCCAAATGATTGAGTACTCCGTTAAAAAACGCAAAATTACATTACTGCTGTTTGTGATGTTCATTGTTTTCGGGATATTTAGCGCTACCCGGTTACCGCGTCAAGATATGCCGGATGTGGTGATAAAAAACGCGGTAGTTACGACGGTTTTTCCTGGAGCGACCCCGGAGCGGGTAGAGCAGTCGGTAACAAAGGTGTTGGAACAGGCTATTAAAAAGGTAGAGACCATTGAAAAAATAGAATCTACCAGTTCGAGCGGTGTTTCGAACATTACAGTCACCGCTTATCCCGACGCGGATGCCAAAGCGACTTGGGATGAATTGCGGAAAGCGGTGGAAGATGCCTCAGCAGACTTGCCGGACGGCACTATACAGCCCATGGTTAATGACGATTTGTTCTCTTCTTTTATCGGCTCCTATGTAATTTACGCGGATAAGATAGATGCGCTGTATGCCTTAAACGACCAGATGATCGATTGGCGGGACAAGATACGCCAAGTGGGCGGTGTAGCGGATGTACAGATCAGTGGGATCCCGGAAAAGGAAGTGCGCATTCAAATCGATTTGCAGAAACTGGAGCAATACGGCATCGCCTGGGAGCAGATTGTACAGGCAGTCAAGAATATGAACAACCGTACTCCATTGGGGGCGCTGGAATTTCAATCGCGCAGCTACGAATTGGTAGTTCCCGACATGAAACAGGCCGAAGAGTTGAATGAAGTGCTGATTTCCAGAAGCGAGAGCGGGTTCCCTATATATTTGAAAGATGTGGGTCAAGTTCAAACGGCGGATAAAGCCTCAACTTATCTGGCGTATTACAACGGAAAACCGGCCATATCGATCAATGTTTCCGCGCAGACCGGCTCCGATGTTCCGAAGATGGATAAGCGGATCTCGGCCAAGTTGGATGACCTCAAGAAGGGCTTGCCAAGTAACGTGCATTTTAGCCGAGCTTTCGGCCAAGAAGAGGTTGTCAGCAAAATGTTCGGCGAGCTAATTCGTGAAATGCTGATCGCAATCGCTTCCGTCATTCTAATCTGCACACTGGGGCTCAATCTGGTGACATCGCTGGTTGTGGCCATGGCCATACCGATATCAATTGCAATAGGTATGATTGCAATGCCATTCACTGGCATTTCCCTGAATGAAATTTCCATCGTCGGTCTGATCATCGTGCTGGGTATCCTTGTCGATGATGCGGTAGTCGTGAACGATAATATCGAACGCCGGCTTCACGTCTTGGGGGAAAGTCCCGACGTTGCGGCGGTAAAAGGCGCGAAGGAAGTATCGGTGTCCATTCTGACCGCTACGTTATCGACGATTTTCGCTTTTGCCCCGTTATTGTTCCTGACGGGGGATATCGGTTCCTTCATCAGCCCGATCCCTATCGTCATTTCCTGCTCCATGCTCGCGTCCATGATTATGTCGCTGACCATTATACCGATTTTCCGTCAATGGCACGAGAAGCGCCGGAGAAGAAAATCAGCGGCCAAGCATAAATTGCTTCATAATGAAAATGAAAACGATCAAAACAGCGAACCTTGGGAACAAAAACCCGCCGGTTTGCTCGGCAAACAAATTCAGGCTGCGACCCAGTGGTATTCCGGCACCTTAATTCCGAAGGTGCTGAAACGGCCAAAAATGTTCGCGACTGTTGGACTTCTCATCGGTACCGCCTCATTCGGGTTGGCACTGATTACACCGATTGATCTGTTTTCCGAGGCCGAGGAACCGCATGCCAGCATTAATGTAGAGATGCCTGTTGGCACAACCTTCCGGGAAACTCAACGGATGGTGGATAATATCACCAAGTGGGTCGAGAAACAGCCTGAGACCGAGTTAATTAGTGTCGGTATTGGCGGCAAGGCACCAACCATCTATTCCGATATCACCAATTCTCTCCCTTCTGCAACGAATGTCGGGCAAATTACGGTTATGGGCAAGTCGGATAGCTTTAAATTGGATAAGACCGTGCCGGCTTGGGAGGCGGAATTAACAAAACGGTTCCCGGGTGCGACCCTATCCATGCACGTTCCCCGGCTTGGCATACCGGTCGGTTCGGCCGTCTCCATCCGAATCGCCGGTGATGAACTGGATACGCTGCAAAAACTGTCCCAACAAGTCAAAGAAAAAATCGCCAAAATCGATGGCGCTACCGGCATTAAAGATAACTTTGGAAATCAGAGCTATACGTTGGAATTCGAAATGAATAAGCCGGCTATGGATGAGTATATGATCGATTACAGCACACTGACTCAGACGCTGCGCCTTATGGGGGACGGACTGGATATCGGGGACTTTGATACCGGAAAACAGATCGTTGACCTTAATTTACACGTTTCTAATCAGGAAGCAAGTCCTAACCAGTTGTTCCAGCAAATTTACATTACCAATAAACAAGGGGTGCAAGTGCCCTTAGCGCAGTTGGCTGAAATGAAAACGTCATTCACGACTCAAAAAATCCAACATTATAACCTTGAGCGTATGGTAACGGTGGAAGCGAACGCGGCAGGGAAGACGGCAACGGAGCTAACCGCCGAAGTCCGCAGCATGCTCAAAGATCTGCCTGTTCCGGAAGGATACACCCTCCAATTTGGCGGCGAGACTTCAGAGCAATCGGATATTTTCGCGGATTTGGCAACCTTGTTCATTGTAGTTATCTTTTTAATCTTTATTTTGATCACGGTTCAGTTCTATTCCTTGTCGGCACCGATTATCGTCATGACCACGGTGTATTTGGCGGCCGCCGGCGGAATCATCGGCATCTTTGTCTCCGGTTCTTCCATCGGTTTCATGAGTATGATGGGGATTATTTCGCTCGCCGGGATCGTCGTGCGAAACGGGATCGTCCTGATCGAATTTATCGAGGAATCAAGACGCGAAGGTATCGGTTTGTATGAGTCGGTCATTGCAGCCACAGGTGCGCGATTCCGCCCGATTGTACTCACTTCGCTTACGGCCATGATCGGGATGCTGCCCCTGGCGATCGCCGGCAGCATATTATTCAGACCGATGGCTTACACTATTATATTCGGCTTAATGTTCTCGACAGTTTTAACGTTGTTTGTGGTGCCTTCGATATACATGGTGGTGGCCGGGTGGAAAGAAAAGCGCCTGATGCGCAAACATAAACCCGATCAGCCGGCCTCGTCCGGTTCTGTATCGATGTAAGTAAGTGTCCCCTCTGCTTAAACGCAGAGGGGATTAATTATTCGCGAATCGAACTTATTTTCCAAGCTGTACTTTGGTATATGGGCTGAAGTATGATTTAAACCGGGGTGAAATACCTATCATGTGCCTATGGAGGTGATCTGGTGAAGGCGTTGAATTTAGATCAAAGACAAGAAACGACTCCAGTTCAAGCAACAGACCAACTGGTTATCTCTCGGTTTCCGATTCTTCTCTGGATATCTCTGGTTTATGTGGCTTCCATTATACTGCAAAGCATTGAAGAGCTACTTATCTTTAACAGCTTGATCTTTACATTTATCTTCGGCGTTCACGCTTTTCTTCACTGGAACGCCTACCGTCTCACCGTTACAAAGTCTTGGCTGTACTTTTTCATTCAGGGCTTTCTCATTTATACAAGCGCTTTGTTGGTGCCGGGAGGCTCTCCTGCTATATTAATCGGTTTTCTTCCAGTATTAATCGGTCAGAGCATCGGACTTTATTATCACAAAAAGAATATACTCTTCGTGGTACTTTGCTGCTTTTCATTTTTTTTCGCGGCTCAATTCTATTTAGGCCAACTTTATGATCTTGTACTACTGGTCCCGATATTTCTTTTTATGGTGATCCTTACCGGTGCCTATGCTTTGTTGTATTTTCAGCAAGTGCACGCTAGGATACGAACACAACTCTATGTAAAAGATTTGGAAACCGCACACCGAAAGGTCGAAGAGTTGACACTCATGACTGAACGACAGCGTATGGCTCGCGATCTTCATGATACGTTGGCCCAAGGTTTGGCCGGTTTGATCATGCAGCTCGAGGCTGCAGATGCCTTCATATCTCAAGGGAACATCCCGCGGTCCCAGGAGATCATTCAAAGGTCCATGAGCCAAGCACGTAAAACTTTAGCCGACGCACGGCGCGCTATTGATAATTTGCGCATCAAATCAGTAGAAGGAATGAGCTTTCAAGAAGCACTGACCTACGAGATCCGCCGTTTTATTCAGGCCACCGGCATCGAGGTTGTTGATCATGTCCAGATTTCCAGCCATTTATCCCGAACTCTGATTGAGCATAGTATGCAAATCATCAGCGAGTGTTTTACAAATATAGCAAAACATGCCCAAGCTAATAAGTTATGGGTTTCGATCATCGAACAAAACGATAGGGTGCAAATCAAGATTAGGGACAATGGGATAGGTTTCAATACAGAACGTATTGGCAAAGAACCAGGGCATTATGGCATACTGGGGATACAAGAACGTGCGCGGTTGATCGAGGGGGAAGTCAGAATTAACAGTTATCCGGAAGGTACACAAATTTTCTTGGAATTCCCTGTTCACAAAGGAGCCTAAATATGAATCCGTACAAAGTGCTGATAGTTGATGACCATTCCATCGTCCGTGAAGGACTGAGGCTGATTCTTGAAACGGACGACCGCTTCGCCATTGTCGCTGAAGCCGAAAACGGCAGGGTCGCGCTTCAACGGATTAAGGAGCTTAACCCTGACGTCGTGCTAATGGATTTGAATATGCCCGTAATGAGCGGGCTGGAAGCTATGGAAATTTTGAAGAATCATCAAAATCAGGTTCCGGTCATCATTTTGACAACCTATAACGAAGATGAACTGATGGTTAACGGACTGGCTTTGGGGGCAAAAGGCTATTTGCTTAAAGATACAAATCGCGAAAACTTGTTTCGTACCATTGAATCGGCGGTGCGTGGCGAAGCGCTTTTCCAGGCCGACATATTGGCGAAAGTGTTTGAAGCCAAAGACCGAGCAGAGCCTGCTGGCAACAGAACGGAGGAGCCTTCACTGACGGAGCGTGAACTTCTGATTCTTCAATTCGTAGCCAGAGGGTATAAAAGTAAAGAGATCGGCTTTGATATTGGAATTTCGGAACGCACCGTAAAGGCGCATTTGACCAATATCTATAATAAGCTCGGCGTGGATTCACGATCTCAAGCTGTCGCGATCGCCATGGAACGTGGGATTCTACTTATGTAACCACCTGACGATTTTATTTTCGGGCCCATCCGATTATATAATGTAGGTATAGTTATTGTATTCCGATTATTTGAAAGTTAGGTGCTGATGAGAATGAAGCTGTTGGAAAGATGGACGCGCATCGCGAAATTCGTTTTGATTTTGCTGGCTATCGTCTACGTATTTTCTTTGGTGAGGCCCTTTTTTCTCCCGATGCAAGCTGTGATTGGAGCCATTTTAATTCCGATCCTGCTGGCCGGTTTTTTTTACTATTTGCTTCGTCCGGTCGTCCTTTACATGGAGCGGCATAAGATCAGGCGGTCTTTGGCGATCCTGATCCTTTATGTCATCATGGTCATTTTGGCTATCGGATTTATTGCCGGGGTATGGCCGCTTTTGCAAGCCCAATTAATCAATTTGGTGCAGAACATTCCCCAATTCGTGAATCTGCTGGATGCTCAACTGAGAGAGTGGGGAGAAACGCCTTTCCTTTCGTCCATTATTCCTTCCGATTCCGGTTTGGCAGCTAATTTTTCGGAGTACCTGAGCAAGGGGATTTCCTTCTTAACGAATTATGTGACCGGTTTCGTCTCTTTCCTGTCCCAATTCGCCATTGTGTTGTTTACTTTCCCGATCCTGCTCTATTACATGTTGAAGGAAGGATATCGCTTCAAACGCAGTTTGGTCAAGCTCTCTCCCATTCGTTATCGGAAAGAGGTGTTTCGCGCGGCCGGGGACATGGACAAGGCGCTGAATGACTATATTATCGGCCGGGTCATCGTGAATGCGGCCCTTGGCGTTCTGATGTTTGTCGGCTTTTTGGCGATCGGGCTGCCTTATGCACTCCTGCTGACGACGATCGCGGTCATTTTAAACTTCATCCCCTTGTTCGGGGCAATTATATCCGCCATTCCCATTGTCATCATCGGCTTGATTCAGTCCCCGTCGACCGGCGTCTGGGCGTTGGTCATAATTTTGCTGGCGCAGCAGATTCAGGATAATGTCATTTCCCCCTATGTTTTTGGGAAAAAACTGGACATCCATCCGGTAACGACGATTTTGCTCGTTTTGGGAAGCGGAAACTGGTTTGGCATCATCGGCATGTTGGTCGTGATCCCGGTGTACATGTTGTTGAAAATCGCTTGGAAGCGGCTGTACAAGTTGTTCTTTAGAACTCATTGGGAAGCTTTATGATTCAGGAGGGCAACGGCCACGCAATCTATGAAAAAGGCAATATAGGTTAAACCGGATGATGGTCAAAAGAACCGTCCCTGTTTTTTTTACGGGGGACGGTTCTTTGTGTTTAAATGTTTACGGCTATATAGGTTGAACTATTGATTTGCATATTAGACAGCGGTGTGAAGGGTTCTTTTCACACTCTTGGCCTACAGCTAATTCTTTGGTTCAAATTAAAGGGAATTCCTCCCGTTAATTTGGTACTTATGCGGCTGCAGAGGCGAATTAGCTGGAAAACCTCCCGCTAATTCGCCCGAAATTGTGTATATCGGTAATTGGGCCGCGAAATAGATGGAGCTTTTCCAGCTAAATCCGATCCAAGGGCCAAGAGCGATACATTAACGGGAGGTTTTCCCGTTAGTGGCAACGTATCTCCGAAACCATTTCATATCCTTGCCTAACGCCAATTCTTTAGTTCAACCTATATAGCCGAAAAAACATAGTATATGACTCTATTCTTTAACCGCTCCCAGGACAATGCCTTTGACAAAATACTTTTGGAGAAAAGGATAAATCAGCAGGACCGGTACGGCGCCGATAAATATTTGGGCGGCCTTGACCGTGCGCTGGGAGATGTTTTCCAGCATTTTCGGGTCCACATTCATTTTGCTCATATCCTGCTGTACGAGAATCGTCTGCAGGAAGGTCGCAAGCGGATACTTCTTGTAATCCGACATATAGAGGAGGCCCGAGAACCAGTCGTTCCACTGACCGACCAAGGTGAAAAGAGACAAGGTGGCGATCGCCGGCATGGAAAGCGGCAGGTAGATACGGAACAGGGTTGTCAAGTGACCGGCCCCGTCGATCAAGGAAGCCTCTTCGAGTTCCTTCGGGACACCCCTGAAGAAGTTAAGCAGCAGGATCATGTTCCATACGCTGACCAGCCCCGGAATGATCAAAGCCCAGATGGTGTTCATCAAATGGATTTTTTGAATCAGGATGTACATGGGAACCATGCCGCCGGAGAACAACATCGTGAACACGAAGAACCAGGAATACAGGTTTCTTCCGCGAAAGACTTTTTCATCCTTGGATAAAGCGTAGGCGGCCAGGAATACGACTAACATGCTGAGGGATGTTCCCACAACGACTCTCTCCACGGAAATGATCAAGGATTGAATAAAGTTTTCGTTACCCAGTGTTTTTTCATAAGCGTCGAGGGTGAAGTCGACCGGCCATAAGCCGACCCGATTTGCGCTCGCCGCAGCTTTTCCGCTGAAAGAAACGGCCAGAACGTGAATCAGGGGAATGACGCAAAGCAGGGACAGGAGCGCCAGAAAAACATGGTTGAATACATTGAATATGCGATAGGATAGCGTTTTGTGATACATACATCCTCACCTCCGGGATTTTAAAAAATTCGGTAATTGGCATATTTGTAAGCCAAGCGATAGGCGGTAATAATCATGACCGCGCCGATGACGGATTTGAACAAGCCGACGGCCGTTCCAAAGCTCATTTCACCGTTCAAGATGGCCATGCGGTAGACGAAAGTATCGATAATATCGCCTTTGTCGTAGACCAGCGGATTATACAGGTTGAAAATCTGGTCAAAGCCCGCATTCAGAATATTGCCTAGCGCGAGCGTTCCGACGACGATCGTGATCGGCAATAGGGCTGGAACGGTAATGTGCAGAGTTTGCTTCCAGCGTGAAGCTCCGTCGATTTCCGCCGCTTCATAGAGCGACGGGTTTATGCCCGACAAGGCGGCCAGGTATACGATCGTGGAGAAACCGAACTCCTTCCATATATCTGAAACCACAATCGTGACCCGGAACCAGTTTCCATCCCCCAAAAAGAAAATCGGTTTGATCCCCAACACACCGAGTGCCTGATTCACCAGGCCGCCTTCAGGGGACAGAAGGTCAATCAGAATTCCCCCTAAGATCACCCATGACAGGAAATGAGGAAGATAGACCATCGTTTGCACGACCCGTTTGAAGGCTATTTTTCGGATTTCATTGAGTAGGATGGCAAACAGAATAGGGATAATCATCCCGATCGTGATTTTGAGAACGGAAATAATGAGAGTATTTAAGATAACCTGAATACTGTCTTCTCTCTCGAACATAAATCTGAAATGGTCCAACCCAACCCAGGGAGAGCCGCTAAAACCAAGCCAAGGTTTGAAATCCTGGAAGGCCATAATCACGCCGAACATGGGAACATAAGCAAAAATAATCGTTAGAATTACTGCCGGCAGCAGCATGAAATGAAAAACAAAACCGCTTTTACTGCGCTTTGTACGCGAACCCGAAACGTCAGTACGCCGGGGATTTTGCGTTGCCGTTTCACTAACAGACGCCATCATCATTCTCCTCTCTACTTGTCAGGCTTACGCTTGTGGCCTTATTATACTTGAGTGCAAAAAGGCGAGATATGGCAGCCTGTTTACCCGAAGGGCACGAATTTTACAAATCTAAAAATCGTTCCATCCAGGTAAAAAAGCAGCCATTTTAAGATCCTGGGAGCTCATCTACAATAAACGTTGTATTTACAAGATTTCCTTACAGGGGGATGAAAAAATGAAAGCGATTAAACAGTGTGCGGCGGTCTTGTTGACATCGGCATTGACCTTCACGCTGGTTAGCGGTTGCTCCGGAGGCAAAAACAACGGAAGCGAAGCGTCTAACCCGCCGGCTCAGGAAACGCTGAAGCTGGTCAATGGAAAGTACGATCCGCCGGTAACGATTACCACCATTCGCGGCGTAAATGCGGATGTGACGTTCAAGAACGGCGAGACCATTGAAAACAACGTGCACACCCGGTGGGCGGAAGAAAAGCTTGGTATTAAGATCAAATACAATTGGACGGTGACGAACACAAACGATGCGTTCGCTACCAAGCTTCGCCTGGCGCTGGCTTCCGATGAGGAAATGCCGGATATTATCGCCATGCGTGAGGATTCGGATATTCTGGATGCGCTCCTTGACTCCGGCAAGTTTATGGAGGTCGGAGAGTTGTTCGACAAGTATGCCTCCGAAACCTGGAAAAATGCCATGAATGAGGATCCGACAGTATGGTATCGTTATATGAAGGACGGCAAAAAATACGGCATTCCTATTTTGGACTACGCTTACAATTCGGATCCGGTGCTGTGGATTCGCGAAGACTGGATGAAGAAGCTCAATCTCCAGGCGCCGAAAACGATCGAAGATGTCGAGAAGATCATGGACGCCTTCGTCAATCAAGATCCCGACGGAAACGGTCAAAAAGATACCTGGGGACTGACGCTTGGAACGAAGAACGCGTTTAACACATGGATGTCCGATGTTAGTTGGCTCTTCGGCGCTTACGGCGCCATGCCGAACCAATGGAATCTGAACAGCGAAGGTAACCTGGAGTTTGGCTCCGTTCAGCCCGGCGTCAAGGAAGGGCTCGTTAAGCTGAAAGAATGGAAAGAGAAAGGATACATTCCAACGGAGTTTTCGCTTTGGGATGAAAGCAAGGCAACCGAGGCGTTTGTATCAGGAAAAGCGGGGATGATCGCCGGCCCGCACTGGATGGTTGCGTGGCCGCTTGGAGATTTGAGCAAAAACGTCAAGGGTGCGGAGTTTAAGGCCTACCCGCTGCCAACTGGCCCTGACGGCAAAGGCGGCCGCCACACCACTTTCGTCCGGAACGGAGTAGTCCTGATCAACAAAAATATGAAACATCCGGAAGTCTTTTTCACGTATCAAAACTACTGGTTTGACAATTACGCCGAGCGGAAGGCCGGCAGCGAGTTTGAATTCGGAACATTCCAAGGCTACGACTACGATTTCGTGGACGGCAAATGGGTGGATGAAGCGAAGGTGCCGGGCGGCGGCGCTCCAGCGTACAAATATACCCTCACCTTTGACGGAGCCCGGATTCCTTCTTTGAACATGAAGACGATGTCCAAATTGGCCAATGGCGAGCCGCCGACGACTCCGTTCGAGAAGATCATTGCGGAAGGCACGCCGAAGACGATGCTCGATGCGGCCAAAATCGTGATGGATCAAAAGGATTTGGCCGTTCCGAGTATGTTCCAAACGCGCCAAACGCCAACGATGAAAAAGAGACAGGAATATCTCAACAAGCTGGAGAAGGACGTGTTCTCGAAGATTATCTACGGCAAAGTCGGCCCCGAACAATTCGACAAATTCGTAGAGGAATGGAAATCGTCCGGCGGAGACGACATGACCAAAGAGGTAAATGAATGGTACCAGTCGGTGAAGTAAATACCGAAAGACGCATTTAACCATAGGGCTGAAACCGCCCTATGGTTTCCTTTATTCTCACGGTCGAGAGGAGAAACGGCATGACTAGCAAATGGAATTTCTTCAATAAATTCATTATCTTGTTTTTCCTCTTTCTGATCCCCATCGTGTATTTGTATTCCAACAGCCACCGCAATACGATGGCGTTGCTGAAGGAACAAATAACGAATTACAACTTGAACCAACTGTCATTTCTGGTGAATGAAATCGACACGAACGCCGGCAAGCTCGCCACCTTTCCCATTATGTTGAACCAGGACCCCGATATCCGGGAATTTCAAAGCTTCTATCTGTCCAGCAAGCTGCTGGACCTTGATCAAATCGACATGATCCAACGGGTGGAAACGAAGCTGGTTCTTCAGAGCACTTCGAGCGTTTGGCCTAATGAATTGAGCTTGTATTCGACAAGCCTCGATCTGCTCATCTCGACCAATACGATGAATAATAAACAGGCATTTCTTAAAGAAGTGATGACGCACGGTCAAGGATGGAATTTTATCGACAAAGGCAAAAAAAGAGCGGTTTTCTCTTACACCTTGTTCGACCCTTTTTATAAAGCGGGCGGTACCGAGGAGACGGATTTTATTTTGGAAATGCAATTTCCGGCTTCCAACATTGAACATATGCTGAATCGCTACAAGGACGAGGACGGAAATCAGGATCCCTTTTTCTATAGTCCGTCTCTCGGCGGCGATTCGATTCTATATAACGGCTCGTCGGATCGGGGCAAAGTGCGGGCGCTGATCGCGGACATTTCCGTTCCGCAAAACCGGGAGAAAGGCGAGCTGACCAAGACACTGGACGGTAAGAAATACAAAGTTTTTTACGTGAAGTCCAAGCAGTTGGGCTGGTATTTGGTCGATTACATCCCGGAAGCGGAAGTGCTGGGGCCCATCATCAAGAATCGGGATATCTTCTATGGCTCTACCGGACTGCTGATGTTGTTGGTGATCGTGGCGATCACCTTTATATACCGGCAGGTGAAGCTGCCGATTCAGCAGTTGGTCTATGCGGTAAACCGGATCAAGATCGGGGATTTCTCCTATCGGATCTCGATTCGGCCCAAGAGTGAATTTCGTTTTTTGCTTGAGCGGTACAACTATATGGCCATGCAGATTGAACAGTTGATCGAGAATGTATACAAGGAGAAGATCCATTCCAGAGAGGCTGTTCTAAAGCAATTGCAATCCCAGATTAACCCGCATTTTTTGTACAATTGTCTCGCGTATATTAACAGCATGGCTAAGCTGCAGGACCACGACGCCGTCATCGCGATGTCCTACCATTTAAGCAAATATTACCGGAAGACCACACGAGTCGAGAACCAGACGATCCCGTTGCAAGAGGAGCTGGACTTAGTACACAGTTACCTGGAGATATACAAGCTGCGGATGAACAGGCTGGAGTATCAGATAGATATTCCCGATGCTATGCGGCGGTTATCGATTCCAAGGCTTATCCTTCAACCTGTCGTGGAAAATGCCATCATTCACGGGATTGAACAGAAGAAAAATTCCTCCATGCTCCGGATAAGAGGGGAAATTGAGGGAGGGGTCTGCCTGATTCATGTCGAGGAGGATGGATTCGGTCTGACTGACGACGAGATGGAGCGGCTTGCCGAAAAATTATGGACTCCGCTGAACGAAGAGATGGGCTGCGGTCTGTGGAATGTGCATCAGCGGCTGATTATCAAATACGGAGAAAGCAGCGGGCTGAGCTTCTTGCGTTCGGAGCTGGGAGGTCTTCACGTTGTAATCAGATGGGACGAGCCTGGCGAAAGTTAATTTACAGCAGGAGGGGTTGCGTATGTATTGCGTGTTGATTGTCGATGATGAGGAGCATTTGGTGGAGAGCCTGGCGGAAACGACGGATTGGAGCAGGATGTCCGTGTCGACCGTGCACAAGGCTTATTCGGGAGAGCAAGCGCTGGACATTTTGAATTCGTCCCAGGTCGATATTGTCATTACGGATATCAAAATGCCGGAGATGACGGGAATCGAATTGATCGAAATTATTCATGAGAGATGGAAAAAGGTCAAGTGCATTTTGCTGACCGGGTACTCGGATTTCAATTTCGCCAAACAGGCGATTAAATTCAAAGCTACGGATTACTTACTGAAGCCGGTCGAAACCGAGGAACTGGAGACTTCCGTCACGCAAATTATCGCCGGTTTACGAGAGGAATGGGGGAGAATCGCTTCCTATCAACAAGCGGTTTCCGCCATCAAAGAGAACCTTCCGCTCTTGAAAAGCAACCTGCTGCATGACTTGCTGCAAGGGAAGAAAATCGACTTCCCGTCGTTGGAGGAAAAGATGGCTCTTCTCGAAATGCCTTTTTCCACGGGGGATTCTCTCGCTCTGCTGTTGATCCGTATGGAAGGGACCTTTGCCGAATATGATTACCACACACTTTCCCTAATGGAATACGCTGTTGGAAATATCGCGGCAGAGGTTTTTGCCGACCAGTTTTGGATTTGGATCGGAAAAGACCCGCACGACTACTTGACGATGGTGGTCAAGCCGAAATACAAATCGGACGCGCAAAATAAGAACAATTTATTGGAACTCAAGGCAGGGGAATTGCAGCGCAGTGTGCAGCTGTATTTGAAAGGCAGGATATCCGTTCTGGTCAGCTCCTGGTTCGGTTTCCCCGACGAACTCACCGCCACTTACCGGAACAGCATCGGGACCTTGAGACAGCTGGCCGGCAGCGAGGATGAACTGGTCATCACCATGAATTCGCTCACGTTTGCGGAGTCGAGCATCGTGGAGCGCTTGTATGAGCCGCCGCTGCTGACCGTGCTGCTGGAGTCGGCGCGCTGGGACGCTTTTCGGGAGAAGGTCAGCCGGGTGATCGATGAGCTTGAGAACCGCTGGTCCGATTCCTATGAGCATATCATGGAGGCGTTTTTCGTGATATCCGGGGCTTTTACCTATATTGTGCACAAGAACGGCTGGCGTTTTTTTGAGTTGATGGGTAATGATCACCGCATCCTGGATACGAGCCGAATGACTACGGTGAAGGCGCTGCGGGAGTGGACCTACAGGGTGCTGGATAAAATTATCGAGGAGAGCGAGAAGGGCCGGAAGGACAACCGGCAAATGTTGATCGGTAAAATTCAGGCGTTCATCCAGGAACACTTATACGCCGACCTCACTTCCCACATGATTGCGGAGTGCGTCAACCTGAATCCCGCTTACGTATCGAGAGTGTACAAGCTGGAAACCGGGGAGAGCATCACGGAGTATATTTTCCGGTTGAAAATGGAGGAAGCGGCCTATCTGCTAAAATACTCGGACAAAAAAATCTACGAGATTTCCGGTGAGCTGCGGTATCAAAATCCGCAGTATTTCAGCAAGCTGTTCCGAAGACAGTACAATATGTCTCCTCAGGAGTACCGCGATGCGATGCATCGTTGTAGTAGTTGAAGCGGTATGGCCCGAAGGGAAGTATATGAAAATGCCAACCAGATACGGTTGGCATTTTTGGCGTGTACGCCCAGCATGGGCGTCATCTATAGGGTGAAAGTCCTGAACGGGGGCTGGCGAGCGCCTACCGTTAGCCGAAGGCAAGGGTGTCCGCCGCGAGGCGGAATCTGAAGGAAGCTGTAGGCAAATGCACGGGCCAAGGTACACGAACCCAATTCGAGGCAGTATCAGCCGGATGAGTTGCCACGACACAACGAAATCCGAAGCCGCCAAGGGCTGACGCTGTAAACTTGGGTGGTCGCGGGCAGACAGATGACGCTCTTATCTGGGGAGGTCTGCGGAATACGCGAAGTTCCTTCGTAACCGCGGTCGAGAGGCCGCGCTGAATCCGCAGAAGTCAGCAGAGGTCATAGTACGCGAGTACGGGATACCGGAAAACGGAAGGACCGAACCGAAAGGAGAGAGGGAACCGATGCGTTCGCGCGAAGAGCAAAGACAGCCGAATATCTCGCAAGAGAGCTGCTGGCAAAGAGCAGCGGTGAAGCCGCAAGGGTATGCCGGAGCGCCGAGTTCATCGCCGGCACAAATCGCCTCTTCCTCTCGCATAGCACAGAACGATTTGCTGGAGAAGATGCTTGAAAGGGAAAACCTCTTGATGGCTTACAAGAAAGTGGTGCAGAACGGAGGAGCCCCCGGTGTGGACAGTGTAACGGTAACAGAGTTACAAGCTTACCTGAAGACACAGTGGGAAGTGGTGAAAACTGCGCTCCTGACGGGAACGTACAGACCCATGCCTGTCAGACGGGTGGAAATCCCCAAACCCGGAGGCGGCATGCGGCTGCTCGGCATCCCGACCGTAATGGACCGTCTTCTCCAGCAAGCGCTTCTGCAAGTGTTGGACCCGATCTTCGATCCGCATTTCTCATGGTATAGCTACGGCTTTCGCCCGGGCAAGAAAGCGCACGATGCGGTAAAGCAAGCGCAAAAGTACATCCAAAGCGGACTCCGCTGGGTCGTGGATATGGATCTCGAAAAGTTCTTCGACCGTGTCAACCACGACACCCTGATGGCGCGAGTGGCGCGGAAGGTAAGCGACAAGCGCGTGCTAAAGCTGATTCGTGCCTACTTGAACGCCGGGGTTATGACCGGGGGTGTGGTGCAGCGAACGAAGGAAGGCACGCCACAAGGTGGGCCGCTCAGTCCGCTTCTTGCCAACATTCTGCTGGACGACTTGGACAAGGAATTGACCAAGCGGGGGCTGTGCTTCGTCCGCTATGCAGACGACTGCAATATTTTCGTGGCCAGTAGGCGAGCCGGAGAACGCGTGATGGAATCGGTGATCCGATTTGTGGAAGGAAAGCTGAAACTGAAAGTGAACCGAGACAAAAGCGCGGTGGACAGGCCATGGAACCGCAAGTTCCTCGGCTTTAGCTTCCTGTCGAACAAACAGGCCACGGTCCGGCTGGCCCCCAAGACAATCTCGCGATTCAAAGCGAAAGTCCGGGAGATTACAGACCGAACGCGCCCGCTGCCGATGGAGGAACGGATTGACCGACTGAACCGCTACATGATGGGCTGGATTGGCTACTTCCGTCTCGCCGCAGCCAAGAGTCACTGCGAAAACTTTGACAAATGGATTCGAAGAAGGCTGCGGATGTGTCTCTGGAAACAGTGGAAGCTCCCGAGGACGAGGCTGCGCAACCTCCGCGCTTTGGGAGTGCCTGAATGGGCGGCTTGGAGGATGGCGAATTCACGTCGGGGTCCATGGGAAATGTCCCGCAACACAAACAACACCCTTCCGACTTCCTTTTGGGAAGCGAAAGGGCTGAAAAGTTTGCTTTCACGTTATCTGGAGCTTTGTTAACCTTTTGGAACCGCCGTATGCGGACCCGCATGTACGGTGGTGTGAGAGGTCGAGGGCTTGCCGCCCTCTCCTACTCGATTAAACGATCAGTTCAAACCGGTCCCCTAAGATCAACTGCTTGGAGCGGTGGATTTTTTTGCCGTCCGGGCTGCTGACGGTACTTCGGATGCAAAGCAAAGGATGGCCCTCCTCGATATTCAAGTAAGTGGCCACATCGAAGGAAGCATATTCCAGGACGATGTATTTACGGGAAATACCAAAGGTAATATTGTGTTTATTCCTTAAAAGCTCGTACAGTGATTTATGATTTAAATCCTCGTGCAGCAAAAAGGAGTAGGACGAAGGAAGACGGGTATATTCCACGGATACGGGAACATCGTCGGCATATCTGATTCTTTCGATGTTAATGATTTTATCCCCGGGTTTTAAACCCAAGTGCTCCTGATCCGCGGCCGTAGCTTCTTCAATCACGCATTTGATGACTTTGGCGCCGGGAACTTTATTTTGCAGTCTGCAAGTATCGCTAAATCCAATCGTCTCCGTGACATTCTTCCTGATCTTCTCCTTCGTAATAAATGTGCCTTTTCCGGGAATGCGCACCAAATACCCTTCAGAGGTGAGGGAGTCAAGGGCGGCGCGGACGGTTACGCGGCTCACATTGTTGGTTTCGCTTAATTCCAATTCCGTAGGGAGTTTGTCCCCCGGCTTCAGCGTGCCGTTATGGATGGAGTCCAAAATTTTGTCTTGCAGCTGTTTATATAACGGTGCGGATTCCGTATGATCGACCATGGTTTTACCTCCAAAAAAACTTTGTATTATATTGTTATGTTACCGTACTTCTATATTATAACAATATCTATAGGCTGTGTACAAAAAAACAGCAAAGTACACTTGTATAATGTATTACTATGTGTTATCCTTCAGTTAAGACATTCCAATACATTACACCGGTGGGGAATGTAAAGAAACTAAATGTATCATACAAGGAGAAGGCCATGGATATAAAACAAATTATTGCGGAAATTGTGGCGGGAAAACAAGAGGTCGGAGGCATTAAGCAGGTTTATTATGTAGCTTGCGGCGGTTCTTATGGCGCTTTTTATCCGGCCAAGACGTTTCTGGAAAAAGAGGCTAAGGATATTAAAGTAGGCCTGTATAACAGCAATGAATTCGTACACAACACACCTAAGGCGTTTGGCGAAAATTCGGTACTGGTTGTAGCCTCTCATAAAGGCAATACGCCGGAGACCGTGAAAGCGGCGGAGATCGGCAAAAAGGCGGGCGTTCCGGTCATCGCGCTAACCTGGATTACGGATTCGCCGATTACGGAGCATGCCGATTATGTGGTGAAGTACACCTTTGGCGAGGGCAAGGATATTGCTGGGGAAAAAACCATAAAAGCCCTGTTGACGGCGGTAGAGGCATTGAATCAGACTGAGGGATACGAGCACTACAATTCATTCCTCGATGGAGTGGCCAAAATCGATCATATTGTTAAAAGCGCTTGCAAACACGTGGCTAAACGCGCTCTGACGTTCGCGAAAAATCACAAGGACGATAACGTGATTTATACGATGGCCAGCGGGGCCGGTTACGGGGCCGCTTATATGGAGAGTATTTGTATCTTTATGGAAATGCAGTGGATCAACTCCTCCAGCATTCATTCGGGCGAATTCTTCCACGGTCCGTTCGAGATCACGGATGCGGAAATTCCGTTCGTCATTCAGATTTCCGAAGGAAGCACCCGGCCGCTGGATGAAAGAGCTCTGGAGTTCCTGAACCGGTATGCCAAGCGAGTGGAAGTACTGGATGCCAAAGATCTGGGCCTTTCCACCATCGACGCTTCCGTTGTCGATTATTTCAACCATTCCCTGTTTAACAACGTTTACCCCGTTTACAATCAAGCTTTGGCGGTGGAAAGACAGCATCCGCTTACCACCCGCAGATATATGTGGAAGGTTGAGTATTAATTTTACCTACATTAGCAGCTTTAGAGGGGATTATTTTTATGGAACAATATAAGGTTATCGGGATCGGCGACAACGTAGTAGACAAGTATGTCCACCAGGGTGTGATGTATCCTGGTGGAAACGCCTTAAATTTTAGCGCCTATGCCCGCATGTGCGGAATGAACTCGTCTTATTTGGGGAAATTCGGCAACGATCAAGTCGCTCACTATATCCAGCGGGTTATGGATGAATTGGAGATTGAACATAGCCGTTGCCGGATATTTGAGGGAGAGAACGGATACGCGCAGGTAACGCTGGAAAACGGGGACCGTGTATTTCTGGGTTCGAACAAAGGCGGCATCGCGAAAGAAAAGCCTTGGAATTTTACGGAAGACGACCTGGATTATATCAAACAGTTCTCCGTGATCCATACCAGCCTGAACAGCTATATCGAGGGAGATCTGGCGATCTTAAAAACAAGCGATGTACCGGTCTCCTTTGACTTTTCGGTGCGCTGGAATGACGAGTACTTGGAGCGAGTATGCCGGTATGCGGACATTTCCTTTCTGTCCTGCAGCCATATAACGGAAAGCGAACGGGAACGAGAGATGCGGAAAGCTCAGGCATTCGGCTCCAAATTGGTTATTGGAACGGTGGGAGAGAACGGCTCATTCGCGCTTTATAAAGATCAATGGATCTACCAGCCGGCTGTATTAACGGAAACGGTAGACACGATGGGAGCGGGCGATTCCTATTTAACCGCTTTTCTTATAGGGATGATCAGAAGCTCGGAAAACGGCACCATATTCGCGGATTCGGATGAGGAGATGCTGCGAAAAATCAAAGCAAGCATGGAGCAAGGAGCCGCCTTTGCCGCAAAGATTTGCCGGATTAACGGCGCATTTGGCCACGGAACGGCAATCCTGTAAAGCAACCCTCCGACTCAATAGAGACACCTTTAATCGGGGATTTGTAAGCGTATTCAGAGATAGCGCAGCAGATGCCGCGATAGTTTAGACAAGTCGGCAAAATCACATAAGGAGGGTGAACCTTCATGTTTTGGTTACAGCTGTTCATCATTATTTTGCTCATCTTCTTTGGCGCCAGAAAAGGCGACGTATTTATGGGCTTGCTCGGCGGCGTGGGCGTGGCTATATTTATATTCATCTTTCACGTCCAGCCGGCGGCTCCTCCCATCGATGTCATGTTGATTATTTTGGCGGTCGTGCTCGCGGCCTCCGCGCTGCAATCTTCGGGCGGGCTTAATTTTCTCGTCCATCTTGCGGAAAAAATGCTAAGTAAGTCGCCTAAAAATATTACGATTATAGCCCCGATTATCTCCTGGTTATTTACGTTCATGTCGGGAACGGGACATGTCGTCTACAGTTTGCTTCCGATTATCAATGAACTGGCCATCGATAACAAAATCAGGCCGGAACGGCCGATTTCAAACAGTATCATCGCGTCCCAGCAGGCCATTACCTGCTCGCCGGTATCGGCGGCAACCGCGGCCATGATCGGATTTATGGCCCCCCTTGGAGTGGGCTTGGGAACCATCTTGACCATTGCCATACCGGCTACCTTACTGGGCGTTGTGGTTAGTGCGGTGTTGACGATTCGCAAGGGCAAGGAGTTGGCGGAAGACCCGGAATATTTGCGGAGGCTCGCGGAAGGATTAATTGTCAAACCGGAACAGAAGGCCGAGAAACAAGCCGTACCAAAAGGAGCGAAAGCTTCAGTTGTGCTCTTTTTGCTGGGTGTTCTGGCGATTGTCATCATGGGTCTGTTCAATAACCTGCGTCCATCCTGGGTGCAAGGCGGCGAGACTACGATCTTATCCATGCCGAATACGATTGAAATTATTATGCTGGTTTGCGCCACGCTCATCATTATCTTTGGCCGTCCGGCGATTGAAACGATCCTTAACGGCCCCATCTTCAGGGCCGGGGCGCTGGCGATGGTTTGCGCTTTTGGACTCGCGTGGATGAGCAGCACCTTTATCAACGGACAAACCGCCTTTATCCAAGAACATGTCGCTACGATCGTAAATAGTTATCCCTGGATGCTCGCCGTAATCATGTTTATTGTCGCCGCCCTGACGACAAGTCAAGGCGCCACGACATTGATTATGGTCCCGATCGCCATCGCGCTTGATTTACCTCCTTACATCATCATTGGAGCGTGGATGGCCGTCAATGCCAACTACTTTTTGCCGGTCGCGTCGCAGTGCCTTGCCGCCATCTCGTTTGATACCGCGGGAACGACCAAAATCGGCAGGTTTGTGCTCAATCACAGCTTTATGATACCGGGATTGATCAACACCTTGACCTCCGTCATTGTTGCTACATTAATTGGAAGCGTTTTAATTTAGAAGTCAGTATTTATTGCTGGATAAGATAAGGAGGGGTTTGGACTATGATACAACTCTCGCAAGTGGCTGCCGCGAATTATCATTACAAAAGGTACTCCATGGATTATTTTTTGGACTCCGTTGCCGGGTTGGGCTTCCGGAATATCGAGTTATGGGCTTCGGGACCGCATTTTCATCTGGACTATTTCACGTTGGAAGATATCAAACAGTTAAACAAAAAAATCAAAGAACGTGAGCTAAAGGTCATCTGTCTGACCCCCGAGCAGTTTGTTTATCCGATCAGTATCAGCCACCCCGATCCGGAATACCGCAAGCAAAGCGTGGAGTTTTTCCGCCGGCATATTGAAGCCGCGTCGCTTCTGGAATGCGACAGAGTGCTGGTGACGACAGGGATCGCTTATTTGGACGCCGATGAGACGGAAACATGGAAATGGATCCGGGAATCTTTGGGCGAAATCTGCAAAACGGCGGAAAAAGAAGGAGTCTACCTGCCCGTGGAGGCGTTTACCTCCTTTACCACACACGTGTTTAACAGCGCGGCGCACATTGCCCAGATGATCCAAGAAGTCGGAAGCCCCAATTTGAAAGGGCTGGCGGATACGGACGTCATGGCGACGACAGGCAAAGATACGATTCACGACTTCATCGGGGAGCTTGGAGATGATTTGAACCATGTGCATTTCGTCGACGGCAATCCCGGGGGACATTTGGTTCCCGGAGAAGGCAAGCTCGACATGGCCGGGGCGTTAAAGGCGCTGAACGATATCGATTATAAGGGATATCTGGGCCTGGAACTGCTGGATCGAAGATACATTTTGGATCCGGAAAAAGCGATGCGGGATTCCCTGACCTGGTTTGAAAAGCACTTATCCTAATACCTATCTGCGAAATCGAAAGGAATGGTAAGCCGATGAAGGCGGATATATTTATTCATGAAGGCGAAGGCATTCAATGTGTGTACAAAAATGACAAATGGTTGGTTTGCATCAAAAACTGGAAACCGGATAACGATATCGACGGCATTTATCGCCTCGAAGTCCATCGCGAAACCGATGAACAGTTCATCTTGATCCGCGGCAAAGCGATTCTGCTGGCTGCGGATCGAAAGGACGACCAGTTCGACATTGAATTGATCGAGATGGAACCGGGGAAGGTCTACAACATCCCTCAGGATACCTGGTTTTATACGATTATGCAAAAGGACACGGTGATGACGTATGTCCAAGACGCCAACACCACGAACGAAAACAGCGAATACTGCAACATGAGCGAAGCCGAGTTGGCTTTTGTCAGAACAAAGGCGCTTAAAATATTAAATAAGTAAGATGGATCTAAAAAGAGACGTTCGTTGCCGGAACGTCTCTTTTTGGCATGCATATTTATTTTTGACGCAGTACGGGAAACTATTTTTTATTGTCTGAAACAAAGGGCTGTCGCTATAATGGAATTTATTACATCATAAGGCAGGGGGCCAAAACGGTGATCGAGAGGATAAAGAGCAACCATTTCATTTACGGCAAGCCGAAAAAATTAGCTTTTAAAATACCGTTTGCCTATTTCCTGGTCATTTTGTTTACGGTCGGGCTCAGCTATCTGGTACTCACTCAAATATCAACGAATTCGGCTCAAAAGAAAATCAATGAGGCGTCTTTGCAAACGATTACCTCCATCCGGACAAACGTTGATTTGATGATCGAAAACGTAAACAACTATTCCAAAATGATATTTTCCGATCAGAATCTGCAAAACTTGCTGAGACAAGGGGATGTATATTCCAACCTGCAAACCCAGTCTAAAGTTAGCGCATACCTGTACAATCTTATGCAAGCGGTTCCAATTGTTGATTCGGTATATATCTATGATAACTCGGGGCACCGTTTCTCCGTCGGTACCCAGGAACTGCCGACTTTTATGGAAGCGAATATTGAGGAGGCCCCGTGGTATGAACAGGCGGTACGTAATAGAGGCAGATATATTCTCAAGCTAAACCAAAACCCGTCCATATCGGAGGGGGCGGCCGAGAACCGGGCAGACGGCAATACCGTATCTTTTATCCGATTAATTCGGGACATTGACAATACGTCTCCTCTCGGGGTCCTGGTCATGAACATCAAGGATGAAGCGTTTGTGCAGGCGTATTCCAATCTGCTGGATCAAAATTCCTTGGACATTACGATTTTGGATGAAAACAATCAGACCATCGTAGCCGACTCCGCCGACGAACCCAATGGAGCGGTGTATCAAGAGATTCTGACCGACAATAAAGTCAAATTGGAACAATTGTTTCAGCAAAGCGATTCCGGGTTTCTGTCCGCGAACATCGGTTCACAGAAATATACGGTTACATATCTTGCCAGCGGGGAGTCTGATTGGAAATTCGTGAGTATCTCGCCGCACGATACCTTTCAGGAGAGAAATAAATCGCTGGTGCTTCTGGCGCTGGTGTTGCTTATTGTCAATGGAGCTATCTTTTTTGTGAGCTCCTTCGTGATCTCGCGCAGCATTATCAAACCGATTCAAAAGCTGCTGCGGTCGATGAACAAAGCCCCTAGCGGAAATTTCATGAAAGTGATCGCAGAGCAGAACAGCTATGAATTCGAACAGTTGTATAACGGATACAATCATATGATTGAGCAGATTGACCAACTTCTGAAGCGCATGATCGAAGAGCAGAAGACGATCCGCAAGGCCGAATTGAATACGCTGCAATCGCAAATCAAACCTCATTTTCTGTATAACACGCTGGACTCTATCAACTCGTTGGCGTTGTCCGGGCTAAACGACCAGGTATGTTACCTGATCGAGGCGTTGGGGAGTTATTATCGCATGAGCGTCAGCAAAGGAAAAGACGTGATCACGGTGGGCGAAGAAATCGAGATGGTCCGCAATTATTTGAAAATCCAGAAGGTGCGTTACCACGATGTGTTCGAGGCTCAATTCGAGGTGGACGAAGATTGCTGCCAGACCCCGATTCCCAAACTGGTCTTGCAGCCGTTGGTGGAAAATTCGCTGTATCACGGCATACGCCCCAAAGGAACGAAAGGTATTATACGGATCAGCGCGAAAACTACGGATGGCAGCGTGAGAATAACCATTTCCGACGATGGTGTCGGCATGTCGCAAGAAGAGATCGAGCAAATTTTGCAGACGGAAAGAAGAGGCCAGATCAAGAGCTTTGGATTATGGGGAACCATGGAACGGCTGCGCATATTTTACGGGGACAAGGATTGTATCACCGTGGATAGCGAACCGGGAAAAGGAACGACGATTACGTTAATTATACCGAATGGAGCAGATGCATCATGGGACAATTAAAGGTTTTGATTGTGGACGACGAATATCTGATTCGGAATCTACTTAAAATGCGCATCGATTGGGAACAACAAGGCATGATGATCGTCGGCGAAGCGTCCCACGCTCAAGAAGCGCTTGATATGGTGGAGCAACAGCAGCCGGATATTATTTTTACGGATATCTACATGCCGAATATCAATGGAATCGAGTTTAGCCGGAGGGTATTGGAGAAATACCCGGAGATGAAAATCGTGGTCGTTACGGGTCATGACGAGTTTGAATATGCGCAGCAGAGTATCAAAATCGGAGTTTTCGATTTCCTCCTCAAACCGATTCGGGCCGCGGACCTGCTGCATGTCACCGACAAGCTCAAACGGAAAATGAATGAGGAACGTACGCGTGAGAACGAATTGAAGCGGCTAAAGGAAGAGCTGGAACGGAACCTCCCTTATTTGCGGGAGAAGTTTTTATTCCAATGGATTCAGGGTGCCCTGTCCCTGGAAGAAATCCTGGATAAGGCGGCTTATTTCAACATGCCCATGCTCCTTCACGATGGAGCCTATCAAATCGCTGTTGTCGAAATCGCTCCGGCATCCGAGAAGCACACCGAGGAACAGTTGATTTTATTGGGGATGGAGGGCAAGAACAACATAGAGGCGTTTTTCTGGGATGACGACCGGGTTCTCATTTTGTCGGACACCCGGAACCAATTTGTGCTTGTTTCCTTTAACGAGGAAGCGGATCTCGTGAGCGACGGCGAATCGCTGATTACCAAGCTGCTTGAGTCCTCCCCCTGCCTGGTAAACATCGGGGTAGGGCGCAAGCGCGGGAATCTGCAAGAAGCCCACCTGGAATATCAGGAGGCATGCCGTGCGATTCGATACAAGGCATTCGCCGGAAACAATCAGGTCGTCTGTTTTGAAGATATGGTTGACAGTAGGGAGCAGTCTTATCAGTCAAATCCGGAACTACTCCAGCAGTTGCAATTTTATGTCAGCGTAGGTTCGTCCGAACGCGCGGCGGAGATGCTGCCCCGCATATTCGCTGTTCCTTTTTCCGGTGTGGCGCAGTTTCGGCTGGCGGCGATGGATGTGATTGCCGCATGCCAGCGCGCGGCCATGGAACAACAGATCGAGGAGGAACACGCGTTGAATAAAGCAACGCTGGTTTCGATCATCACGGCGGACAATCTGCCGGAATTAACCACTATTTTGGAGCGATACGTCCTTAGCACTTCACGAACCATTTTCTCGAAAAAACAAGCCAAGGAAGGCAACCTGATCGGTCAAGTCAAAGCGTATCTTGAAAAGAACATGAGCGACCCCCAGGTGGGGTTGGCAAGTACCGCCGCGGCGTTCTTCGTCAGTCCGGGCCATTTGGGACGGCTGATGAAGAAAGAGACGGGCCAGACCTTTGTGGAGTACTTGACCCATTTACGTATGAAAAGAGCTGAAAATCTGCTGAAAACGACCGATTTGAAAGGATACGAGATTGGCGAACGAGTTGGAATCCCGGATCCGCATTATTTCAGTATCTTGTTCAAAAAGACGACCGGCAGGTCCATGAATGAGTATAGGAACGTGAAATGATTAACGAAGAGATGCTCGAATTTTACAAGGGAATGTGCTTATTTTGAATGGAGTATATCTGGCGGCTTCCCTAAAATAACGATAGATGCATCAAACTTTATCAGGGAGGTCAAAAGATGAAAGCGTTACTAAAAAAATCGATGAGTATCGTATTGGCGTTGGGGCTTGCAGGCAGCTTGGCCGCATGTTCATCCGAATCTTCCGGGGGGAAATCCTCGGGTGAAAGTGGAAGCGGTTCCATTAAGTTGACCCTATGGGATCAATCCGTAGGCAATACGGACCCGTCGGCCAAATTGCTGCCGCAAATCATTGAGAAGTGGAACAGCGAGCATCCCGATATCCAAGTCGAACGGACAGGTACGACCGGCGAACAGTATAAAACCAAAATCAAAACATCGCTCGCCGCCGGCGAAGCGCCCGACATTTTTTACGGCATGGGCGGCGGCAGTTTCATGCAGCCTTATATCGAATCCGGAAACGTGCTTGATATCTCCGGCTATCTGACAGATGAAATCAAGTCGAGAATGGCACCGGGCATGTTAGAAGCCATCGAAACGGACGGGAAAATCTATACGCTTCCGGTGTTCACCCATATTGCCAACCTTTATGTAAATACCGAATTGTTTGAAAAAGCGGGAGCGAAAATCCCGACGACATATACGGAACTGCTCGATGCGGTAGAGAAATTGAAGGCGGCGGGAATTACTCCGGCACTCATCGGCGAGAAAGACCGCTGGCCGGGCATGTATTGGTACGACATGATTGCGATGCGCCAAGCCGGACGCGACGCCGTAATCGAGGCGTTTAAGGATCCTTCCAAATGGGATTCGCCGGACTTTGTTGCGGCAGCGACCAAATTGCAGGAGTTGGCAAAAGCGGGCGCATTCAACAGCAGCATGCTGAGCATGAGCTACGATGAAATGCTGGGCGCGTTCAATGCGGGCAGCGGCGCTATGATGTTCCAAGCCAACTGGGTAAATGCCGGGATCGAAGATCCGTCGGCGGCGACGAAAGGAAAGGTTCAAGTTATTCCTTTCCCGGTCTTTGAAGACGGTAAGGGCAAAGCCAGCGAAATTTTCGGCGTAGCCGTTGACGGGAACTATATCAACAGCACGACGAAGCATCCGAAAGAAGCGGCTGAGTTCCTGATTTATTTGAGTGAGCAGCTTGGTACCCAGGGTTATTTAGCCGGTGCCGGACTTCCAACCTGGAACACGGAAGGGCTGGATACATCAACCCTTTCCACACTGGATAAATCGGCTGCCGAAATTTTGAAAACGGCAACATCGTTCATTTCATGGTGGGATAACATTCTTCCCGCCGAGTCTGCGGAAACGCATAAGAACCTGATTGCCACGCTCCTGGCAGGCGATATTACGCCTGAAGAGTTCTGCAAACAGATGGCGCAGCTTAAACCGACGGAACTCGATCTTTGATCCTTGAATAATCTCAAACCGGATGTGGCCAGAGGAATCCCTGGCCACATCTTTGAGAGGAGAACTCACGATGAATTCAGTATTTTCGAATAAGGCAGCGATTGCGATATTTGTTCTTCCTACCTTACTTATTTTTTGCGGGATTGTATTAGTTCCGATTTTCGTCTCGAGTTATTATAGCGTATTGGATTGGAACGGCGTCGGTAAAGGTGTTTTTATCGGACTGGATAACTATGTAGAGATGTTCACGGATGCCAGGGCCTTGCATTCCATCCGGAACTCCTTCCTGTTCGCCGCGGCTTCCATCTTCATTCAGTTGCCGATTTCCCTGCTGCTTGCCTTGGTCCTGGCTTCTTCGGTGAAAGGCGAAGGCTTTTATCGGACGGTGTATTTTATCCCGGTGTTGATTTCCACCGTTGTTATCGCGCAATTATGGTCCAAAATCTACAATGCGGATTACGGCCTTTTAAATACATTGCTCGAGAACTTAGGCCTTTCCGGGTTGGCCCAGGACTGGCTTGGACAGAAGAAAACCGCGCTTGTTGCCTCTTTTATTCCGACCTTATGGCAGTACGTCGGTTACCATATGCTGCTGATGTATGCCGGGGCGAAGTCGATTTCGCAGGATATTTTCGAAGCGGCCAAAATTGACGGGGCTTCTCGCATCCGGACGGCATTCGCCATTACCATCCCGCTCATGAAACCCATCCTTAAAGTCTGTCTCGTCTTCTCGGTCATTGGAGCCTTCAAGGTATTCGATCTGGTGTATGTCCTTACGGGCGGCGGCCCCTTGTTCGCCACCGAGGTGCCGAGCACTTTGATGTACACGACGATTTTCAATACGTACAGATATGGCTACGGCAGTGCGGTATCCGTCTTTATTATCCTGGAATGCTTGATATTTACGGTAATGATCAATAAATTCTTCAAGACCGAATAGGGGTGAACATGTTGAGTACTGCAGAAGCAAGGTTGCCCAAGAAGCCGTCATTCATAGGGAAGTTCCTGTTGCAAGCCTTTTTAGTCATCGTGGCGATTGTACAGATTTATCCCCTTATTTGGCTGGCGTTCTTCTCGCTGAAAGACAATAGCGAAATCTTCAGCGGCGATGTGGCGGGATTTCCGAAGAAGCTCCTCTGGAGCAACTATGCCAAGGCGTTGTCGGACGGCAACGTAATGAATTACTTCAATAACAGCGTGTTGGTGACCGCGGCCTCCATTATTCTGGTTTTGATTTTGTCCTCGATGGCGGCCTATGCCATCACGAGAATGAACTGGAAGCTTAACAATTTGACGATGACGCTGATCCTCCTCGGGATGATGGTTCCGATTCACGCGGCGCTGCTGCCGTTGTTTATGGTTCTGAAAAATCTGCATTTGCTGAACACCTACTGGTCGTTGATTATTCCTTACGTGGCTTTTGGGATTCCGATGGCCGTGTTTATCCTAGGCAGCTTCTTCAAGGGTGTCCCCCGCGAGATGGAGGAATCCGCGGTTATTGACGGATGCGGCATCTACAAAACCTTCTTTCACATTATTCTGCCGTTGATTCGTCCTGCGATCGCTACAGTTGCGATCTTTACCTTCCTCTCCTGCTGGAACGAGTTGATGTTTGCGGTGACCTTCATCAATGACGCTCACTATCAGACGCTGACGGTCGGGATGATGTCGATGGTCGGAACTTATATTACGCAGTGGGGAATTATCGGGGCCGGGCTGATGATTACGACCGTCCCTACGGTAGTTATTTATTTGCTGCTGAATAAGCAAGTCCAAAATAGCATGATTGCGGGCGCAGTCAAAGGATAAGACGTGAAGGGAGAACATGCGATGAAAGCAAGGATCACGGTCAATGTCGATCCGCATCGCGAGGCCGCGGTATCGCTTTCGTTGCGCGGACTGGCGGGAATCGCGAATGTCTCCGGCCGAGTGCTGACGCATGCCGACATGACCGCGCACAATACGTTCGAGCAGCCGGAGACGGTGAAGCCGCGGGCGTTTGACGGGATTGCGAACGTAAGTGTGGACGGCTTGACGGCAATGCTGCCGCCGATGTCTGTCGTCATGCTGTCATTTTCCTAAGGGAGGGAATGACCCATGGAATATCCTATGAATCGGAGGAATGGTATCGTGGGCGAATTATCATTGGTCCATCAAGTCTCCACCCAGAAAAAGGCCGTCGCCTTTACGTTTGACGATGGACCGGATCCGTTGTACACGAAACAACTGCTGGACATTTTCCGCAAGGCCAACGGCAAAGCGACCTTTTTCATGATCGGCCAGGAGATCGAAGCGTTCGAAGACATTGCAAAGGAAGTTCATGCCGCCGGGCATGAACTTGCCAATCATTCTTACTCGCATCCTGATTTGACAAAGATTACGCTTGAGGAAGCGCGTGAGGAAATAAAGCGGGCGGACGAGATCATTCGCCGGGTAACAGGGCAGTCTCCGTCGAATTTCAGGCCCCCGTATTTTGCCGTGAATGATGAACTTCTTTCGCTTGCCGCGAAGCTCGGGTACCGCTCGATCGGATGTGTTAACGGCCAAGCCAAAGATTGGGAGCAGCCCGGCGTCGATTTTATACTGGAGCAGACGAGGGCAGCATGCAGGGAAGGCAGTATATTTATATTTCATGACGGGTATGGCGAACGGGCTCAAACGATTGAAGCCGTCCGGGTATTGGTCGATGAGCTGGCTGCTGACGGTTATCGGTTTTTGACCGTCAGCGAGCTGCTTGGGCTTGGGGATCTCATCGTATGAACAAGACGTTGATCATCAACCCGATTATATGGGCGGACGTGCCGGACGTGGATCCCATCCGGGTCGAGAACGCCTATTACTTGGTCAGCACCAGCATGCATTCGATGCCGGGCTGTCCCATTATGAGATCCGAAGATTTGCTGCACTGGGAGATCGTCGGTTACGTATACGAGACGTTCGAAGACAACGACGCGCATCGAATGGAAAACGGTAAAAACATATACGCGCGAGGCTCCTGGGCTGCCAGCCTGCGGCATCATCGGGGCAAATTCTATGTTTGCTTTTCAAGCAATGATACGGATCGTTTTTATGTGTACAGCACGGCCGATGTGGTTCAGGGGCCTTGGCGGCGCTCGGTCATCGACGGACTGCGGCATGATCCAGGCCTGCTCTTCGATAATGACCGGGTGTTCGTTATATACGGCAACGGGGACATTCACATCACCGAGCTGACCGCCGATGCAATGGCACTCAAGCCTGACGGAATCCATCAACTTCTGTTCGAAACGGAGCGGGAGGGTATCGGATTGCGTTGCGAAGGTTGCCATGCCTATCGGATCAACGGTTATTATTATTTGCTGTTCATTGAATGGCCAAAGCCTGGGATCGGTAACGGCCAGCGCAGGCAAATCTGTTACCGCTCCCGGGAACTGCTTGGACCCTATGAA
The DNA here is from genome assembly GCF_036864815.1 of Paenibacillus sp. A14. NCBI lineage: Bacteria > Bacillati > Bacillota > Bacilli > Caryophanales > Paenibacillaceae > Paenibacillus > Paenibacillus sp. A14. The sequence goes on along the minus strand of NZ_JBAGJD010000003.1, from coordinate 513,853 downwards.
CGGAGGATCGTGTTGGACGACGATCTCGGTTACCATAACAAAGGAATCGCTCAAGGAGGCATATTCGATACGCCGGATGGCAAGTGGTACGCGATGTTGTTCCAAGATCATGATGCTGTCGGCAGAATCCCGTACCTGGTCCCGGTAGCTTGGAAAGAGGATTGGCCTGTGTTCGGCATGGAAGGAGGCAAGGTGCCGGAACGACTTGAGGTCGAATTGCCTTCCGTGCCTACGATGCCGCTCGTGATCAGCGATGAATTTGAATACGAGAAGGATAAGCTGGTTCTGAATTGGCAGTGGAACCATAACCCGAATAACCTGCTGTGGTCGGTGACGGAACGCCCCGGTTTCTTGAGACTTACGACGGGCAGCCTGGCAACAGGCGTCCTTCAAGCCCGCAACACGTTAACCCAGCGCACGGAAGGTCCATCATGCAAGGGGGTCACCTTGTTGGACACGGCCGGCATGAAGCCCGGCGATCATGCGGGACTTGTTGCCCTGCAAAGCCGTTTTGGCACCATCGGCGTCAAGGTGGGGCAGAGTGGCGACAAGTTCATAACCATGAGCGTGAACGGGGGGGACGGCAAAGAAAAGGAACTGGAAACCGTGCGAATTTACGGCAACGAGGTGTATTTGAAGATTCATTTTAATTTTGAGAACAGCGTGGACTTGGCAACCTTTTATTACTCCGTCGACGGGTCGGAATGGAAGAGGATCGGCGGCCCGCTGAACATGCGGTATACCCTGGATCATTTTATGGGTTATCGCATCGGGTTGTATTACTATGCGACCGGGGAAATCGGCGGCATTGCCGACTTCGATTATTTCCATTACGAGAAAGGCGTAAAATGAACGGGAGTCTGCCAAACACACTTTGGAGATTAAAATGGCGGATGGACAAAAGGATAAGCGGTTTACGATCCTGGGATTCGGCTATTCACCGTAATGAATTCATTTTGGAGGAAAATACGAAAGGAGAGAACGGAATGAGAACAACAGCTCCAGAAGGCTACGATCAGTACAGGGAAAATATTGCCCGTGGAAACGTGGAGATGGTGGAGTATTTCTCCGAAACCGTAGGGAATCCCCGTAAAACGAGGATATATATGCCCCCAGGATATTCCCGAAACCAAACTTATAACGTATTGTACCTTTTGCACGGTATTGGAGGGGATGAAAACGAATGGTTCAACCATGGGCAGCCCCAGATCATCCTGGATAACCTTTACGCCGACGACATGCTGGAGCCCATGATCGTCGTGTTTCCTAACGGCCGAGCCATGCCGGACGACCGTCCCGTTGGAGATATTTTCGACCCGGAGAAGATCCGGGCGTTCGAAAGATTCGAATCCGACCTGCTCCAGGATCTGATTCCGTGGATCGAGTCGAAATACTCGGTATCGACAGACCGGGAGAGCCGCGCGATCGCAGGCTTGTCCATGGGCGGCGGGCAGTCCCTGAACATCGGCTCGAACCATCTCGACCGGTTTGCCTGGATCGGAGCCTTTTCCCCGGCGCCTAATACCAAAGCTCCCGATCAGCTATTTCCCGATCCGCGGGAAGCTGCGGCTCTTCTCCGACTGCTGTGGCTTTCCTGTGGAGATCAGGATGATCTCAAGCATCTCAGCGAACGGACGCATGCTTATTTGGCGGATCATGGTGTACCTCACATATGGTTTGAGGAAAGCGGAGGCCACGATTGGTCCGTGTGGAAAAACGATTTGTATCATTTCTCCCAGCGGTTATTCAAAGTTACAAAATGAGAAGAGAGTGCTTCAGTTGATGAGGAGGACGTCATGAAATGAAAAAGCAAGGATTAAATCCCTACCTGCCGTCATGGGAATATGTACCTGACGGAGAACCCTATGTTTTTAACGGCAGGGTTTATGTGTACGGCTCGCACGATCGTTTCAACGGAGATGTGTTTTGTATTAACGATTATGTGTGCTGGTCGGCACCCGTGGACGATTTGGGCGACTGGCGATATGAAGGTGTGATTTACAAGAAAACGGATGACCCGCTTAATCCGGACGGCAGAATGTGCCTTTATGCGCCTGACGTTACCGTCGGCCCGGATGGTCGGTATTATCTCTACTATGTTCTGGATAAGGTTTCTATTGTTTCGGTAGCCGTTTGCGATACACCGGCCGGCAAATATGAATTTTACGGTTACGTCAGGTATGCGGACGGAACACGCCTGGGAGAAAGAGAAGGCGACGAGCCCCAGTTTGATCCGGGCGTGTTGACGGAAGGAGAGAAGACCTATCTGTATACCGGTTTCTGTGCAATTGGAGACAAATCCAGACACGGGGCCATGGCCACGGTGCTTGGTCCCGATATGCTGACGATCGTGGAAGAACCTGTCTTTGTCGCGCCGAGCGAACCTTACAGCAAGGGCAGCGGGTTTGAAGGACATGAGTTTTTTGAGGCTCCTTCCATAAGGAAGAAGGGCGATACCTATTATCTTGTCTATTCCTCGATCGCCATGCATGAATTGTGTTATGCCACCAGCCAATTTCCGACAAAAGGATTTGTCTACCAAGGGGTTGTCGTAAGCAACAACGACCTTCATATGGATTCCTACAAGCCGGCGGACAAACCGATGAATTACGGCGGCAATAATCATGGCAGCATCGTTCAAATCAACGGGAATTGGTTTGTTTTTTACCATAGACATACCAACGGCACAGCTTTCTGTCGGCAAGGCTGTCTCGAGCCGATCGCTTTCCGGGAGGACGGAACGATCCCTCAGGTGGAGATGACCTCCTGCGGTCCGAATGGCGGACCGCTTGCGGGGCGCGGGGAATATCCCGCTTACCTGGCATGTAATCTGTTTTGCAAAGACGAGGCGCTGTATACCGGCGGTTTCGGCTCGGGGGCATGGCTGGATAGCCGATTCCCGAAAATATCCCAGGATGGAAAAGACGGAGATGAAGAAATCGGGTACATCGCCAATATGACGGATTCCGCTACGGCCGGTTTCAAGTATTTTGACTGCCATGGAATCCGGAAGATTAAAATCAAGGTGCGCGGCTACTGCCACGGTGTCTTTGAGGTGAAAACAGCTTGGGACGGCCCGGCTCTCGGAAATATACCGGTTAATTTTACGAATATCTGGACGGAGTATTCTGCCGATCTCGCCATACCGGACGGCATACAAGCGTTATATTTTACATATAGAGGCTCGGGAGGCGCAAGCCTGTCCTCGTTTACGTTACTTGGAGATGAATAGGAACGCCAATTCAAAAAGCGGTCTCAGTTCGCAGGGTTTGCGAAGAGGCCGCTTGTTGTTCTTTTCTATTTGACCGAGTTTCTATTTCATATCCCGCCAGTTTTGGATATTGTTCTCCCAAATATATTTATATTTATCGATAATATCTCTTGCCGTTTTTGGCTTTTGTCCAGTTAAAGTTTCAATGGCATCGGAATGAACGTTTAATAGCCCTTCTTTAATGCTGGCATCGGTTGTCACGAGATCATCGCCGCAGAAAGGAACAGGCGAGCGGGAGAAATCTCCGCTAATTTCTCTGGGAATGTGCAGTTTTTCCAGGTGCTCGTAATATTGCTCCGCATTCACAGGGACATACTCCAGGTCTTTGCCGGAAACTTCCTTGATGAGGTTGCACAGATCCCTTACGGAAACGGACTCTGATCCGACGATGTTGTAAGCCTTGTTGTTCTCGCCCTTTCCGAGCAGCGCTGCGGCTGCGGCCCGTGCGCAATCGTCTTTGTGGACGAGAGTAGCCCGCTCTTCACCGGCTGTGCTCAACCATTTATTGTCGGACATCAGCGCCAACATCGTATACATGGTCAGATAGTTTTCTAAATATAAGTTATTTCTCATTGCATTGTAGGCAATGCCTGTCGACTTTAAGTAGTTTTCAGTCGCCGTATGGTCCGGAGTTACAAAAACGTGAGCGTAATTAGGATCTGTCGCACCGATAAATGAACTATACGTGATGTGAGAGACTCCTGCTTTGATTGCCGTGTCAATCGCATTTTTGTGTTGTTGGACTCTTCTGCCTACTTCAAGGCCAGAGACAATATAGATACGATCCCCATCTTTGAAAGCCCGTTCCATGGATGGAATGTCATCATAATTGATTTCAAAGATTTTGACGCCCGCATTTTCCCAACGTTGAACCGTATCTTTGGGAATTCTGTCTTTCTTCATGCAGGTGAAGGTTAAATTGCGACCATCCACTTCTGCGAGCACTGTTTCCGCCACACGGCTTGCTAGTTGACCATCTACGCCTGTTACAATATAACGCATGTTTATTCCTTCTCTCTAGTGATTATTTTCACAACTAAAGAGTAGCACAGGTTGACACTTGAGTGAAATTACCCTATGTTATGAGTTATAAAAAGGATTTATATATTAAAAAGGGTGTTTCGAGTGAATATACAGCAACTCAAGTGTTTTGTTTCTCTTGCTGAAACACTGAATTTTTCGACAACGGCGGAGAAATTAAATTTGACCCAGCCCGCTGTAAGCCATAATATTAAAAGCTTAGAAAATGAACTGGGAATCACTTTATTTGTTCGCAACAAAAGAACCGTAAATTTGACGATAGCCGGCCATAGCTTCTACGAAGATTTAGAAGGACTTCTATTCCGATTGGACCAATCCATTAAGAAAGCACAGCGGCTTTCGGAGAAATATGAAAGTACCTTGATCATCGGATACACGGAGACGGTTTTTGAAAAGAATTTCTTGCCGGACCTTATTAAGCGATTTAAGGAACAATATCCGCAGATCCAAATCCAGTTGAAAAAGTCTAATTTGACAAGAGAGAAAGAAGACCTTTTGAACCAAAAGTTTGATATCGTCTTTACTACAGAAGATAATTTGGGAAAGGATACTGATTTTTGTTTTTACCCCGTACATCGAGGGTCTTATGGTTGTATACTGCCCCCCCATCATCCTTTTGCGAAGGAAAGTGAGTTGTCCATCGAACAATTAAATCATCAATCGCTCGTTTTGTTTGATGATCACCAATCCCCCCCAACCCTAAAAAGGCTGCACAGGCAAATCATTGAGAATTGTCCGGATTCCGTTTATACCTACGGAGATACCATCAATACCGTACATACCATGATAAAGAGTGATCTTGGCATTTCGGTTCTGCCGGACTTCGTAATTGGAGAGGATCATGAAATCGTCTTCGTTCCTTTAAGCCATACTGAAGAAGTGATCTACGGTATCGCCTGCCTCAGAAGCGAAGAGCGCTTGGAAGTAAAACGCTGGATTTCAAATATTAGAGAGTTATTCACTTAAATCCAACCTGAACCGGGCAATGGGAAATCCTTGCTTTGGCTTCAGGTTTTTTATAGCTTTACGGCAACAAGGCGGGCTCTCGAATTAAGTTCACCAAACATATCCATGCGCAATAATATGGAGTTTTCGTGAAACTTCCCGATCATCGCCGCTGAACAGCCGTTCGGCGGCGATTTGTAGTTGAAGGGCTGAGACGACATTCGATATAATACGGGTCTGAGTTTGAATTATGGGGTGGATCATGTGAAATGGGGCATTGGTTTACGCAATATGAAGACAGGACTGGCCATCTGCATTTGTGTCTTAATATCGGCGATGTTGAAGCTGGAATATCCGTTCTACGCGGCGATCGCCACGATCATTTCGATGGAAAATTCGGTGACCAATTCATTTACGGCGGGCAAATACCGGACGATGGGCACGATAGTCGGGGCGATTGTGGGCGCCGGCTTCGCGTTTGTCGAGCCGGGAAACGCGGTGTACTGCGCCCTCGGTGTCATGATTGTGATCTATATTTGCAACCTGCTGAAATGGAACAAATCGGTTTCCATCGGCTGCATCGTATTTCTCGCGATCATGCTGAATCTTCAGCCGGGCGAGAGCCCGCTATTCTATGGGATTAACCGAATTACGGATACGCTGATCGGGATCGTTGTCGCCGTGGTCGTCAATTATGCCGTCTTTCCGCCCAAACATGAAATCAGCCTGCACAAAAAGCGTAAAGCGCTGGCCAGGCGGATGGCCGACGTATTTGAGCAGATCGCCGAGCGCGGGGAAGAAGCCGATTTAAAGAGCCTTCGTTCTGAACTTGGCAACCTGGAGAAATATTACCGGCTGTGTAAGGACGAGTTTCACCTGAAAAAAGACGTCAGTGAAACGATGGAACAAATCGGCGAGGAAGTTGAATCCTACCGGCATATTTACGAGCATTTGATTATTTTGCGGCGGCTCATGGATGAGCATCGCTTGGAGCTCGCGGCAAGCACGGAAGTTGCGGCCTGCAACGCGGATTGCGCTCGTGCCGGTCAGATCCAAACCGCAGCTAAAGCGGAGGCGGAACGTACGGATGTAGAGATTCGGAGCAGTATAGCCATCGTTTATGATTACCACGTAAATTGGATTTATAACAAATTGCAGAAGCTGGGGATGCCGGTCCCGCTAAAGGAAATGATCCGGCGGGCGAATGGAGCGGATCTGCGTCCCGTCAAGGAGGTAGTGCAATAATAAAATGCAGTCAGAAGGCCTTTGTCCAACGGGATAAAGGCCTTAATTTTGCCTGCAATTGTTTCATTCGTGAAATGAAGGGTCGGGAATGGTTATAATCGTTCTTAACATACCGTAAACCCGGGCGAGCTCGTCATAAGCTTCACGTTGAGCCAGACTAATCTTGAAATAAAGCACCATTTCACCGATAAAGAGCACAATCCGTTGTTCGACCCGCTCTTCCACATCTGCTGAGAGGAAAATCGCTGCTTTTTTGAAAAAAGGATCGCGGTCGTTCTCTTGAATTTCGTTAACAGGTCCCAGCGAGCTTAATTCTTTCCTCAGAAACTCTCGCATTTCGTGGACGTTCAGTGTTTCGTAGAATAGCCGGTTTATCGATACATGGGATTGTTCATCATAGGAAACAAGATGATCTTCCCGGGGTTTAATGGAGATTAGAGGAGTATATTCAGGTAATACATAGAAGTAATAACCTTGACTGCTGCTCAAGTAATAGGCCGTTTCAACAAGGCCATACCCGGTATCGATTCCTTTGGATTGTGGTAGAGCGGCGTTCCAATAGGGCAATGGGATGCACAAGTTTTGTCCGGGAACAAGAGCTTGAGGCGCGATGCCGGGATTTGCGGACATCAGTTTGTCCGGGGTGATTTTGACCCAATGCGACAATTCGTAGTAGGTATCTCCTTTTTGTATGGTATAGTTCCAAGAATGGAGACCGCACTGGCTGCGGTTGGGAAAGGGATATCCGTTGTATCGTGCCGGCGATAGTTCATACGATGGAATACAGATGACTTGGCCGATCATTAACCTATTCGGATTTAGAAAGGGGTTGGCCTGAATCAGGTGGGGTAAGGGCACCTGAAAAAACTGAGCGATTCGGTAAAGGGTATCCCCGGCCTTAATAGTATACGTAAAGGAACCTGGAGGACAGGTCCCGGTAGGGATGCATAGCTGTTGCCCCACATATAGAATATTCGGATCCTGAATGGACGGATTATAGTATAAGATGTCCTCCCAGTACACATTAAATTTATCGACTAAAGCTAACAAGGTATCCCCCGGCTGAACGGTATAGGGCATTCCCCAAGGGCACTGACTGGTTGGGCGATACATAAAAACTCTCCTTCATTGTTGGGATGAATTATTATATTCGCCTATTTATTTTTGGTGAGAGGGTCGTCCATTTACTTTAGGGCGACCCCGGAGGGAATTTATCTACTCATTTGCATCATATCTTTATAAGCAGGATAGTTGTGGATCGCAATTCCGCCAAACCCGAAGTGGTCGGCAAAAAAAGAGGAAACCGTGCCTAATTGCTGATTCATATAATCCAGGCCACCGTGATAATATGTGATTTCGTCCGGGATAGTACCGCCGTTGGGAGCGTTGGTCTCCGCGCCGATGTAAACCTTTTTACCCATTTTCGCCGCGTAATCGATCTCCGCCTGGGTTGCCCGAATTTGCCGGTCGGCCGTATTGCGGTACGCCATGATGGATACGGTGTCCACGATATCTATGACAAAATAACTCAACGGCTTTTTCTCCCCGCCCGTCTCTACAATGACCGGGTTTTCTCCTGTGGCATACCACCACGGAATCGCCGCGTTGAACTCCAGACTTTGGTCGTTCAGGGCAATTTGATTCGCTATTTTCTTCAGAACCTGAATAAATTGATAACTTACGGAGCCTCTTTTGGTTTTGTATTCGGGAAGGGTATGGGGTTCGATGTCATATTGAATCCCGTCAAATTTAGTGGAAGGGTGGGACGTATTAAAGAGAAGGACTTGACGAAGCTCCTCCAAGGCTTCGCTATGATGGGTTTCGAGCGCCCAGTTGGCTCTTCCTACGAGCGCAAAAACACGGATTCCGCTGTCATGAGCTCTTCGGATCAGCTCCTCATAAGTAGCGGGTTGATCCGGCAGCGTTCTTCGGGTACCGATGAACAATAAGTTGATTTCATGATCTTTTAAAAAACTCAATAACTGGGTGATCTTGTTTGAATCCGCGGCCGCTTCATAAAAGTCCCAAACCCATAATGCTTTCGTACGTCCGCTGTCCGCGTTGGCCGTATAGGGGACTGCGTTCATCAACAAAAAAACGGATAAAAACAAGATGGTTGCCACTTTTTTCACTTATTCCTCCACTCCATTCTCTATATATTTTCTTAATCAAAAACCAGATTATCATAGAAGTGGAAATTGTCGAATGGTCTGTTTGGACTAATATAGTGTGCTAATTATGTTTGATATCGTTAATTCCACTGATATGATGGAGAGAACGAAGAAATAGGCTTAAAGGAGTGAGTTGATGCAAAAAATGAGGTTGAAACTGGAAATCTATATCAATCAATACCTGGAATTATGGGATTATTACGGTGTTATACAAGTTAAACGGAAAGGAGAAGTGCTTTTTGAAAACGCATACGGTTATGCCAATCTCGAATTTGGAATTAGGAACGAGATGAACACCCGCTTCTCGTTAGCTTCCGTGTCGAAACAGTTTACGGCGTTTGCGGTCCTGCTTCTGCATGAGCGGCATCTGATCGACATCGATACATCCGCACAATTGTATCTCCCGCCCGAGTTGAACATCGACGATTCGATCACGATCCATCATTTACTTTCCCATACTTCCGGATTATATAATTTTTATAATTTCGAAAGTGACTTTTTTGCCGGATACAACCGAATGAATTACTCGCAAAGAGATTTCTTTCGGCTATATTTCGATCATAAACCTGTCGAACCACCCGGCACGGTATATAATTACAATAACGCGAACTATAATTTGCTCGCTTGGATTATTGAATATGTCAGTGGAGAGGCCTATGCGGATTTTATTCGCAACCAATTATTTTTACCTTTGGGGATGATGGACAGCGATGTGGATGACGGTTGCAAACCGATCCGAAACAAATCAAGCAATTATGTAAAAGATTTTGATGCGACGATTAAAAGCCCATATTATAACGAGAAATTCAGCATAGGTGCAGGCGCCGTCGTTTCCACATGCGATGATTTGTACAAATGGTATGCCTGTTTGCGGGACCGGAAGATCTTGTCGCGAGAAACATACGCCCGCTTTTTCAACAGGAATAAAAACAACTATTGCTACGGGTTGGAATATCGCCAACTTCACGGTACAAGCCGATATGCGCATGGAGGAGATCATCTGGGGATCAGCACTTATACGCAGTACAATTTCGATGAAGATATTTGCATCCTCATTCTCTCAAATAACGAGGCCATCAATCAGTATAGACTGGGCGATGCCATTTCGGAACTTCTGTATCATGTGAATGTAGAGTCACCGGCTAAACACAAAGAGGTTCCCATCGGCGAAAACAGGCTACAAGAGTACTGTGGAACTTATTTGCAAGATAAGATCCAGATTGAACGGATTAACGGAAAATTATATTTTACGAGATTCTCCGGCAATTTGCATATCGAGATCTATCCGGTAGGCGACGGGCTATTTGCACGCAGATATAGCGACCAGATCGAACCTTATCGTTTTATCAAGAATGAAAAGGGAGAGATGACGTTTTTCGGATATCCCAAATTGGACTAGTGCCTCGTCAAGCATCGTAGTAGGGGGAAATGGGAATACGCTGGGTGCTTGATAAGACATCCCTATCGTATTTTAGCTTACGACGATTAAGGTGCTTAGCGCACTTTCCAACACTTCCAATTCCAAAAGATGCAAATCTGCAGGTATTTCCCTAGGCTCTTGCTGTCGCTGTCGCTGCAATAGCGGCCTTTTGGGCCATTATTCCAGCCCGATTCGCCTCCACCGAGAAAATAGCGGTCAAAAAAGGTCTTATTTCCTGCCGCGGGTCCAATAATCAGGTTTTAGCCTGCTTTTCGCTAAAATAGGACCTTAAAAAGCACTAGCGTTGCATTAACCCGCGAGGTCTAACGGCTGTAGCAGCCTCCCTTTGAAAGCCGGGCAGGTGAATAAGTGCCTTATGCGGCGCTGTTTTGGCGAATTCGGCTGGACGGGGGGGAAATAGCCGACTTTGAGGCAATGACGTTGCATCAAACCTACCTTGATGCTGTCCATTTGGGGCCAATCCGCCGCTTCGGCAAGCAACATGTCGAACTTAGATCGTCGTCTCCCCCTCTAAACCATGCTAACGGTCGCCACAGCCGTTATTTGCCCGGTTTGCGCTGACTCCAAATTCTAACGGCCGCACGGCCCCTATTTCATATAATTATGGCTGTTTTGGTCGAAGTGATGGTAAATAACGGTCCACACGACCGTTAAAATCCCAATACGTGATTCAATCGCAACATACGGCTCTGACGGCCGTTAGACTTCCTAACTGCAGAACCTTGTTTAAAAGGCCGGTACTTTTTTGCGAAGCTCTTTAAAAGCGATTAAGGCATCAAGGCTCCGTTGTAATCATGTGTCAGGGTTAAGGCAACGCTAGTGCCTTTTGCGCCGCTATTTTGTCGAATTCGGCTCATCGGTAAGGAATCGGCTACTTGATGGCACGTTTAAGAAAAATTGCGAAATCTTTTTCTATCCCGTATAATACTGAAGAAACGTTCAGTATTATTTTTTTTCTGAGCGACTCTTGATGCCCGGGGTCCTAATGAACTGCTTTAGAAAGGGGTGAGCGGGTGAACAAAAAGAAACAGCAGACCGAGCAGACCAAGAAGAGAATCGCCGATGCGGCCAAGGATTTATTTGTTCACAAAGGCTATAAGGCTACATCGATCGAAGATATTGTGAAAGCCACCGGATGCAGCGCCGGCAACATTTATTATCATTTCAAAAGCAAGGAAGGGCTGTTCTTCTATCTTATCGAAGATTGGAACAGGGAATGGGAAGAGAATTGGCTGACGAAGGAACCGCTCTATTCCACCACGGTCGATAAATTGTATGGTATGGCTGAACATTTGGCGAACGACCAAATCAACCATCCATTGACCAAGGCGATTGATGAATTCTACAACAATGCGGAGAAGGCTTCGGACATTGAGGAACGCATGAACGAAATGGTCAAGGGATACATCGCCTTTAATGAGCAGTTGCTGCAACAGGGTATCGATAAAGGTGAGTTTAAAAATAGGGATGTAACCGGACTGGCCATTATCCTGGACAGCTTGGTGCTCGGTTTGAACCAGCATACGCTGAGAATGGGACGCGAGCGAGCGCTGGCGACCTACCGTTTGGCGATGGATGTATTTTTGCATGGGATTGTTTAGCCGTCAGGCTAATTTTTTTACAAAGATATAGAATGAAAATTCAGTATTTAGGTTTGTTGAAGGAGAGTTAGAGAAATGGCACTATTACTTAAAAATCGGGGAGCTATACTGATCCTCATGCTCAATCTGTTTCTTGTCTTTACGGGAATCGGACTTGTCATTCCGATTATGCCGAAGTTCATCGAAAGTTTAGGCATTACCGGGGGCATCGTCGGTCTGTTGGTGGCGGCTTTCTCGCTCACCCAGTTCTTGTTTTCGCCGGTGGCCGGCCGCTTGGCCGATTTGTTCGGACGGAAAAGACTGATCGTCTTCGGGATGCTTCTGTTTGCTTTCTCGGAAGCGTTGTTTGGCTTCACGAGCTCCACGGTACTGCTGTTTGCGTCCAGAATGCTCGGCGGCATCAGCGCGGCCATGATTATGCCGGCCGTTATGGCTTATGCGGCGGATATCACGACCAATGAGGAGCGGGCCGCGGGGATGGGATTTATCAACGCGTCCATCACGACGGGATTTATTATCGGACCGGGCCTTGGCGGGTATGTCGCCGAGTTGGGGCTGCGGGTTCCGTTTTATTTTGCGGCGATCGCCGGCGTGCTTGCGGCTTTAATCAACTTGTTGATCCTTCCCGAATCCAAGCCGGTTAAGCAGGAAAGCTCGAAATCACCGGCTGTGGCTAAGCAGCCGAGAGGCCTTTTGACACAACTGCGGTATGCGTATCGGGAGCCTTATTTTTTCAGCTTGATCATCGTTTTCGTCATGTCATTCGGCCTGGCCAACTTTGAAACTGTCTTTGGATTGTTCGTCGACCACAAGTTCGGATTTGGGCCGCAGGATATCGCTTTTATCATTACTTTCGGCTCCATATCGGGCGCGGTGATTCAAGCTACCGGCTTTAGCTGGATCCTCAAGCGTTTTGGGGAGAAGCGGGTCATCTCGGTTTGTCTGCTTTTTGCGGGCGTGTTTATTCTTCTGACGCTGTTTGTACACAAATTCTGGTTGATCTTTGCGGTGACCTTTATTATCTTTCTCGCGATCGACATCCTGCGTCCGGCCATCAGTACGCAAATGTCCATGGTGGCCGAAGATCAGCAGGGCTATGTCGCCGGCCTCAACTCGGCCTTCACCAGTTTGGGCAATATTGTCGGCCCGATCGTTGCCGGATTTTTGTTCGATCTGGATATCAATTATCCGTATACGCTCGCGTTTGTGGTTCTGTTGCTTTGCTTCTTCCTGTCCATTCGGACGGGTAAACCGGGGCGACAGGAAGCGCCGGCATCTTCTTGATAAAATAAATAAAAGGCAAAAAGGGGCCGTTCCTGAGCAAAGTCATTCGCTTGGAACGGCCCTTGGCGTAGGGTGAAAAGGCGGCAAAGCGATGGTTAGTTCTTGTCGGCGAAGTCGGGATATGCTAAACTTCTGAAAACAGGAGATGATCAGATGAATGGGAAGCTGTCGTTTAAAGCCTTGAACCACCCTAAGCTGGTGGACGAGGTGGTCAATCAGTTGCAGCAAAAAATATCCAGCGGCGAAATTCGTCCGGGAGATAAATTGCCTATAGAGCCTGAACTAATGGAACTGTTTGGCGTCGGCCGTTCCACGATCCGGGAGGCGATCCGGGTGTTGGTGCACGCCGGTTTGCTGGAGAAGAAACAAGGATACGGCACATATTTGAAGAGCGCTCCCGTTATTCAGGAACCGCTGGTTCATCGTCTGCATCGGGCGGAACTTATGGAAGTGTTCGAGGCGAGGAAGATGCTGGAAGTTGAAATTTCCAGGCTGGCCGCCCTTCGCCGTGATGAAGGAGATTTGCGGAACATGCGCGAACACCTGGACACACGCAGTTTAGCCCTGCAGCAAAACGATCGCGACCTTTACGTGAAGTCGGATATCGAGTTTCATTTGTCTATCGCAATCGCCAGCAAGAACGGCGTCATCATCGATATGTTCCGTACGTTTTCGCACGTATTAAGCGATGCTATGAGTAAACTAAACCAAGAGTACAGCTCGCACGATCCGCAATCCCATTGCCATGAGCAATTATATGAGGCGATTCGCGGCATGAATCCGGATGTTGCCGTATCCTGGACCCTGAAAATTTTGGAGGGCACCATGGCGGAGTTGTAATTCATTCAACTGCCAGTAAACAGCAGATGATATGATTGTTGTAACCCAGACGATGAGGAGGAGAAACAGGTGATGTCAAATATTGTTGAAGTGAAAGATGTCTATTGGAAACGCGAAGAGAAAGTCATACTGAAGGATGTCAACTGGACGATCTCCAAAGGCGAACACTGGGCCATCCTAGGACTTAACGGTTCGGGGAAGACTACGTTATTGAATATGATTACGGGGTATATTTGGCCGACGGAGGGGCAGATTTCCGTGTTGGGCGAACGTTATGGAACAGTGGATCTGCGGGAAATGCGGCGGCGGATCGGCTGGGTCAGCTCGTCTTTTCAAGAACGGATTCATCCCAATGAGCAGACGCAGCATTTGGTAATCAGCGGGCTTCACGCTTCCATCGGCTTGTTCGAGAAACCTACGGACGAGCACGTTCAAAAAGCCGTTCACCTTATGGAGACGCTGGGCTGCGGACACCTGGTCGACCGCCAATATCAGACCTGCTCTCAAGGGGAAAAGCAGAAGCTGTTGATCGCCCGCGCGCTGATGGCTTCCCCCGAGCTGCTGATCCTGGACGAAGCGTGCAACGGACTGGACCTCCTGTCCCGGGAATCCCTGCTGCAGAGCATCGCTAACTTGATGAAGGAAAAAGATGCGCCCACGCTTCTATATGTCACACATCATGTGGAGGAAATTTTGCCGGAGTTTACCCATTCCTTGCTGCTTCGGAAGGGAACCGTGTTTGCCAGCGGAAGAACGACGGAGGTTCTTACGAGCGAGCGGTTAACGGCTCTATTTGAAACCCCGGTTCAAGTGACCTGGAAAAACGAGCGGGCTTGGCTTTCGTTAACATAATGAACAGGAAAGGGCCGCCTAGAGCAACCATTACATTACCGGTTGTTCCTGGGCGGCCTCTCGTTATTTCAACACGATTCCGTCTTAGTTGGAGGGGGTGGGGGCGGGCTCTTTCGCTTTGGACAGCAGCAAGAGCTGGATGAAGGTTAGCAGCGCCGCCCCTAGGATACAGGCCAAAGCCGCGTACATGGCTGCAAGATAAGCCCCGCCGCTCGACTCGAGCACGGCGAAGTAGAGCGTACCGATGACCGCGACGCCCAATACATTGGCCGTTTGCATCATCGTGCTGAGAATGCCGGAGGCGGCGCCGATCTGGTTCGGACCAACCCGCGACAGAATGGCGGTAAACAAGGGCGCGCCGACGATTCCCTGGCCGATTCCCGCCAGAAAGAGCGAGGGAATGAAATGCGTCCATTGCAGGCTTTCCCCAAAATGATGGATCGTATAGAACAAATATCCGCAGCTGAGTGCCATCACCGCCGCACCGGCGGGAAGCAGCCGGAACCCCCATCTCTTAACACCGCGCGGCGCGAGCATCGATCCGAGAAAAAATCCGACGCCGATGGATAGGAAAGAAAGCGCCGATGTCATCGGTGAGAACGATAGGCCTTCTTGCAGAAACAAGGAAAGGGTCAAAAACAGAGCGGCATTTCCGCCTTGGTACGCCAGGATGGACAAAACGCCGAACCGGAACGATTTTTCCGCAAAAAGCGTGGCGGGCATCAGCGGAAACCCGTTCCGTTTCATCAGCCGCCCCTCATACCGAACGAAGCCGAACAGAAACAGGAGAGAAGCGGCAAGGCAAAAGAACACCCACAGGGGCCAACCTGCTTCACGCCCCATGACGAGCGGAAAAGTCATCGCTGTAAGACCTGCGGCGGATAGCAGGAGTCCTGCGAGGTCCAGTTTTTTGCTTCCTTCCACCATCGATTCCCGGACAAAGGGCAGGGACAGAGCCATCGCGATCAGACCGATCGGCAGATTGATCAGAAATACCGTTCGCCAACCGAGGCCGAACAAGTCGGCGTGAAGAAGAAGTCCGCCGGCGATTTGACCGGCAACTACGGCAATCCCGCTGATCGCACCGTACCAGCCGAGCGCCTTCGGCCGTTCTTCGGCCGGGAAACTGGCCTGGATCGTGGACAGCACTTGAGGCACCATGATCGCGGCCGCCAGCCCTTGCAGGATGCGGGCCAGAACGAGCATTTCCGCCGTGGGAGCGAATCCGCACAGGGCCGAAGCCGCAACAAAGCCGCCCATACCGGCGATAAACATCTTTTTCCGTCCGAATAAATCCCCGAACCGTCCTCCCGAAATCAAAAAGACCGCGTAGGACAGCACGTATCCCGCCAATATAAATTGCAGCTGAATCGAAGTGGCCTCCAGATCCTGCTGAATCGAAGGCGCCGCCACATTGACGATAAAAGAATCCAGGATAACCATAAATGTCGCCGAAAGGACGATGGCCAGCGACCCCCATCTTCGTGGATCGAGTTTAGTTAGAAGCTGATTTTGGATCAAGTGAATCACTCGCTTTCTTTTCTTTTTAATGGAGTGTGAGAGGTATGCATGAATACTACTAATAAAACCGGAAAAATAAAGATGGTTGGAATTAACACTAGTGTTATTTTGAAATACTACCATGGTCTAAGCGATTCGTCAAACCCCGCGAATTTAGAGCTTTTTGGAGTGGATAGGTGAAATATTCGCGCCGTAAAGCAAAGCAAATGAACGTGTTGCCTGCTTAAGTCGCGGAACCCTTTGGGAGCAGCCCGGTAAATCGTTTGAAAAGCCGGGTAAATTGAGCCCGATCATGGGAAGGAGTCAACTTCCATTGGCTTAGCATGATATCAGTCCATCCGGCCCCACGGCCCGAAAGAAAGAGAGGACCTGCGCTGGTGTTGAAATCGAGTTCGGAAGGTTCTTTTCGCACTTTTGATCTGCAACTAATTGTTTGGTTCGAATTAAAGGGAATTCCTCCCGTTAATTTGGTGAATATGCGGCTGCAGAGGCGAATTAGCTGGAAAACCTCCCGTTAATTCGCCTGAAGTTGTGCATATCGGCAATCGGGCCGCGAAATAGATGGAGCTTTTCCAGCTAAATTCGGTCGAAAAGCCAAGAGCGGTACATTAACGGGAGATTTTCCCGTTATTGATGTAGACTCCGACGGTGGGGCTTTATATTAAATTTTGCGGATGTTAGCAACGTATCTCCTAGTTCAATCTATATAACTTGAATATAAAGGGCCACCTTTTGGTACTGGCCGGTTCATACATATAGGGCAAGTGATTAAGTACCTTACACGCCGCTATTTCGGTGGCTAGGCTCCTCATTCGCATAGGCGCGAATTTACCGGAGAAGAAGATTTACTTTGTTTTTATTTGAAATTATGTATATTCAAAAATAAACAATAACGATATAATCATAAACAAATAAAAATAAAAAGGAGGCGCAACGTAAGTCATGGTACAAAATCTCTGGCAATCCTCTCAAGCTCCAACCGAAAAAAACGGATTGGCCGAACTCGTATACCGCTCCAACCTGATCGGGACGGACCGGCGGGTCTGTAACTGGGGCGGCGGCAATACCTCCACGAAAACCCGGATCATCGACTTTCGGGGGCGGGAAGTAGAGGTCATGTACGTCAAAGGCAGCGGCTCCGACCTCGCAACGATGGGTCCCGGCCATTTTACGGGCCTAAGACTGGAGGATATCGCTCCGCTCTTCGAGAGAAGCGAAATGTCCGACGAGGAGATGGTGGCCTACCTGGCCCAGTGCATGATCGACAGCAAGCACCCGCGGGCTTCCATCGAGACGCTGCTGCACGCCTTTTTGCCTTTTCCGCATGTTGACCATACCCATCCCGACGCGATTATCAGTATCTGCTGCGCGGACAACGGCCGAGAGATCGCCCAAGAGATTTACGGCGACCGCTTCGTATGGGTACCTTATATTCGCCCGGGGTTCAAGCTGTCGAAAATGATCGCCGAAGGCGTACGGGCCAATCCGAAGGCGGAGCTGGTTCTGATGGAGAAGCACGGTTTGGTGACCTGGGGGGATACCTCCGAAACCTGCTATGCGCAAACGATCAAGATCATCAATGAAGCCGAAGCCTATATCGAGGCGCGGATCGATCCGAAGACGCTGTTCGGAGGCGAAAAATACGTCCCCCTGGCGGCGGACGACCGTCGCAGCCTAGCCGCTCAAGTGCTGCCGGCTTTACGGGGATTCGTCAGCGACGACCGCACCATGATCCTAACCTTCGATGACGAAGAGGATGTTCTCCAATTCGTCGGCGGCCGGGATGCCTTAGCGTTGTCGCAAGTCGGGGCCGCCTGCCCGGACCACCTCGTTCATACCAAGGTGAGGCCGTTGTTCATCGACTGGACCCCGAATGCGGAGGATGCAAGCGGCCTCCTAAGCAAAATCAAGGAAGGGGTCGGCCGTTACAAGGAACAATACAAAGCCTACTTCGAGCGGAACAAGGCTCCCGGCGATGTCATGTTCGAGCCGGCGCCGCGAGTGATCCTGATTCCCGGCCTCGGCATGATCAACACCGGAAAGAGCTGGGCGAATTCCAAAGTGAGCGGGGCGCTGTACCGTCGGGCGGTCGCGGTGATGCGGGGGGCCACGGCATTGGGCCGGTTCGTTTCCCTGAGCGAGAACGAGTCGTACAACGTGGAATACTGGCCACTGGAACTCTACAAGCTTTCCCTGGCTCCGCCGGAAGCGGAATTTTCCCGGCAAGTCGCCTTTATCACCGGCGGTGCCGGCGGAATCGGCAGTGAAACCGCCCGCCGTTTGGTATCCGAAGGAGCGCATGTCGTCCTGGCGGATTTGAACCTGGAAGGGGCGCGAAAGGTCGCGGACGACATCAACGCCAAATACGGGGAGATGCGCGCGCTGGCCCTCCGCATGGATGTGACCCGCGAAGAGGAGGTTCGGGCCGCTTTTCTCGAGACTTCGCTGAATTACGGAGGCGTGGATATTTTAGTCAACAACGCCGGATTGGCGACTTCAAGCCCGTTTGAGGAAACGTCGCTGAAGGAATGGAACCTCAACATGAACGTGCTCGGCACCGGGTATTTTCTCGTGGCGCGGGAGGCTTTCAAAACGATGAAGCAGCAGGCCCTGGGAGGGAGTATGGTGTTCGTCGGCTCGAAAAATTCGGTCTACGCCGGCAAGAACGCCTCCGCTTACAGCTCGGCTAAAGCGCTGGAAGCCCATCTGGCCCGCTGCATCGCGGCGGAAGGCGGGGAGTACGGCATCCGGGTTAACACCGTGCTGCCCGATGCGATCCTGCAAGGGTCGGCGATTTGGAACTCCGGCTGGCGCGAGGAGCGGGCGGCCGCCTACGGCATCGAGCCGGACCAGCTCGAGGAATATTACCGCAAGCGGACGACCTTGCAGGTCAACATTTATCCGCGGGATATCGCGGAAGGAATCGCCTTCTTCGCCTCTTCCAAAGCGGGCAAAACGACAGGCTGCATGCTGACGATCGACGGAGGGGTTCCGGCGGCGTTTACCCGTTAAGGCTTTGATGGGTTACGGCCGCATACGGTATAATTTATTTCATGATTGGAACAACGTACGTGGTTTCATCAAATCCGGATCGAAAAGAGGATGTCAGATGCTGGTTGCAGAGCGTTACGAAAAAATCGTTCAGCTTGTGAATGAAAGGGGAAGTATCCGGGTCACCGAGTTAAGCGAGCTTTGCTCCGTCACGGAGGAAACGATCCGAAGGGACCTGGATCGGCTGGAGCAGGCGGGACGGCTCAAAAGATCCCACGGCGGAGCGGTTAGCGTAAAAGAAGCCCAGCTCGAGGTCCCTTACTTCGAGAGAGAAGTAACCCGGTCGGAGGAGAAGAAACGCATCGCCGAGGAAGCGGTCAAGCTGGTCCGGCCGCATGACCGGATTTTGCTGGACGCCAGCACCTCCGCCTGGTATATGGCGAAAATCATGCCGGATCTCCCGATGACGGTCCTGACCAACTCCATCAAGGTTGTCACGGAACTGAGCACGAAGGAGAAGGTGGAGGTCATCTCCGTCGGCGGCCGGCTGTCCCCCCGTTCGCTGTCTTTTGTCGGGCCGCTCGCCGAAAAATCGCTGGAGTCCTTCCATGTCGACAAGCT
This sequence comes from Paenibacillus sp. A14, assembly GCF_036864815.1. Lineage (NCBI taxonomy): Bacteria > Bacillati > Bacillota > Bacilli > Caryophanales > Paenibacillaceae > Paenibacillus > Paenibacillus sp. A14. The sequence continues at coordinate 494,029 of NZ_JBAGJD010000003.1, read as the reverse complement.
GTTTTTCTCCTGCAAAGGGGTACACCTCGAACGCGGCATCAGCGAATCCGGCGAACTGCAGGCCCGGCTCAAGCAGCAGATGATGGGAATGGCGGATCAAAAAATTCTGCTGGCGGATTCCAGCAAGTTCGGCGTGCAGGCTTTTACGCAGGTGGCGGATTTTTCCAGTGTGGACACGGTGATCAGCGATTCCAGCCTGGCACCGGATGTCGTGGAATCCCTCGGCGCAGCCGGGCTTACCGTCAAGAGGGCCTGAGTCTAAAGAAAGGCAGATCATCGCAAACTTTTACATGGGATAGAGGGTGAACGGGTTGAAGGTGTCCATGTTCATTACTTGCGTCAGCGATGCGGTGTATCCCCGGGTCGGGGAAACGATGATGCGGCTGCTGGCCAGGTACGGGATCCTGCTGGACTTCCCCAAGCTGCAGACCTGCTGCGGGCAGCCGGCCTATAACAGCGGGTACTGGGCGGAAGCGAAGGCGGCCGCTAAGACGATTCTTGCCGCTTTTGAGGATAGCGACTTCGTCGTTTCCCCTTCCGGTTCCTGCACCTATATGGTTCACCATTACGAAGAGCTGTTCAAGGACGAGCCGGAGTGGCGTGAGAAAGTGCGGCAGCTCCAGCTTAAAACGTTTGAATTTACGCAATTTCTGGTCCAGGTGCTTGGCGTGACCGATGTAGGGGCCCGGTTTCCCCATAAAGTCACGTACCATCCCTCCTGTCATGGGAGCCGTTTGCTGGGTGTGAAAAACGAGCCGATGGAGCTGCTGAGTCACGTTAAGGATCTGGAGTTCGTTCCGCTCCCTTTTGCTGAGGACTGCTGCGGTTTCGGGGGCACTTTCGCCGTGAAAATGCCGGATATTTCCGGGGCCATGGTTACGGAGAAAGTCGATCATCTCAAGGAGACCGAGGCCGAGGTTCTGGTCGGGCTGGATATGGCCTGTCTGATGAACATCGCCGGTCACTTGCGTTACCGTAACGAGCCGGTTCGGGTGATGCACCTCGCGGAACTGCTCTATGAAGGGGTGAAGCTGGTATGAGTGCGACGGGCAAAGCGGAGAAAACGGTACAGGAGCGGGCCGGCCTCGCCTTGAACGACGATTTTTTGCGGAAGGCGGTCCGCTTTACGACGGAACGGCTTCGCAGCGGCAAGCGGAAAGCGGCCGAGGAACACGGGAATTGGGAGGCATGGCGGGAACGGGGCAGGCAGATCCGGCTGCATACGATCGCCCATCTGGATTACTATCTCGGCCTGTTTGCGGACCAGGCCCGGGAGAACGGCGCGCATGTCCATTTTGCCGATACATCTGAGGAAGCCGTTTCACTCGCTCTTGAAATCGCTTCCAGACATGCGGCGGCTTCAGCAGTGAAATCCAAGTCGATGGTGACGGAGGAAATTCACCTGAATCAGGCTCTGGAGACGGCCGGGATCGAGGCGGTCGAAACGGATTTGGGCGAGTATATTATTCAACGGGCCGGAGAAACGCCGTCTCATATCATTATTCCGGCGATTCACAAAAACCGTTATCAGATTGCGGACCTGTTGTCCGAGGACGCCGGCGAACGGCTCGCTCCCGAAACGACGATACTGGCGGGGTATGTCCGGAAAAAACTGCGCGAAAAATTTCTGGCCGCCGACATCGGCGTTACGGGCTGCAATTTTGCGATTGCGGAAACCGGCTCGATCGTCCTGTTCGAAAATGAGGGGAATGCCCGTATGGTCACCACCCTGCCGAAGACGCAAATCTCTTTTATGGGCATGGAGCGGATTATCCCCTCCTGGAGCGATCTCGAAGTGATGGCCACGCTGCTTCCCCGTTCCGCGACCGGTCAGAAACTGACGGTCTACATGTCGGGAATTACGGGGCCGAAACGCCCTGGCGACACGGACGGCCCGGAGGAGATGCATGTCATCATCCTCGAAAACGGCAGGTCCTTGCAGTTGGGCGATCCCGAATTCCAAGAGCTGCTGAACTGCATCCGGTGCGGGGCATGTTTGAACGCTTGTCCCGTGTACCGCCATATCGGGGGTCACGCCTACGGCGGTACCTACAGCGGGCCGATCGGGGCGGTGCTCACACCGGCACTGAAGAGGAACGTTGCGGACTGGGATGATATCGCGGGTGCTTCCAGCTTGTGCGGGGCATGCTACGAGGCCTGCCCGGTCAAGATCCCGCTGCATGTTATGCTCGTCTCGCTGCGGCGGAGAAAGGTCGAGCAGGGATACGGCAATGCGCTCGAGACGGCGGGAATGAAAGCTTTCGGCTCGCTGATGTCCCGCTCCAAACGCTACCACGGGGCTTTGAGACTGGGGAGGTTTGGACAGAAGTTGATCGTGCGGGACGGCGGCATTCGGCTGAAACTGGGGCCGCTGAAAGGCTGGAACCGCTACAGAGTGGCCCCAAGCTTGGCCGCCGAACCGTTCCGGGAACGTTATCCAACCTTGGAGGCCGAGCTGCGGCAAGGACTTCGGGAGCTGGTACCGGAAATCGAGGCGCGGATGCGGGAACGGATCCGCGGCCGGGAGAAAAGCGCAGGAGGTGAGGAACATGGCGGAAGGCCACCGGGAGTGGCTGGATCACCTGAATCAACGCTCGAGGGCTAAACAGGAGGAGTTTCTGGGCAAGATTGCCTCACGGCTGCAGCGTCCGCGTTTGACGGAAAAGCCGCGGCAGCCGTACCGGGGAGCTCCCGAATTTTGGAATCGTTACGAAGGTTCCGAGGACGATAACATTCAACTGTTTACGCGGAACTTTGAGGCGGCCGGGGGGGATGTGATTCGGGCGGACAGCTTGCAGGACGCCGGCCGGTTCATGACGGAGAAGGCGCTGGAGCTGAAGGCAAAGCGAATTCTCCGTCATGACCGGCCGGCATTGGCGGAGTTGGGCCTGGAATCGTCTCTGCCGGAGGCGGAAGTGCACGTGTGGAACCGGGGATCGTCCCGGGACTGGAAAGCCCGTGCGGCCGAAGCGGATATCGGCATCGTCCTGGCGGATTACGCGGTTGCCTACACCGGCTCCATCGCCGTGCTCTCCGGCCCCGAAAAAGGCCGCTCGGTCAGCCTTCTGCCGATGCTCCTCTTCACCGTCATCCCGGTTTCTTCGCTGGTCACCAGGCTTGGCGAGGTGCTGACGGAGTTCGACCGGGTCGGGCGGGAAGGCCTGCCGGCCGGCATTCATTTCATCTCGGGGCCGAGCCGTTCCGCCGATATCGAGAACGATCTCACGATCGGCGTGCATGGCCCGGGCGTGGTCTATGCCGTGTTGGTTTCCGGTTGACGCCGTGCCGAAAAATTACTAAACGGCGGTTCTCCGGGTCCGGAGGCCGCCGTTTCCATATCGCAACGCGGATCGTCATTCCACGCGGTAAGCTTTCATATATAAATCCATGATATCCTGTTCCGTCACCGGCTTCGGGTTCCCGCCCGTACAAACGTCTTGCATCGCTTGGCGGGCCAGCTTGCCGATATCGTCCGGATGGAAGCCCGTTTCCTTTAAAGGAGGAATACCCACATCCCTGGACAGCGCTTTCAAACCGTCCAGGGCCATCCGTGCCGCTTCGTGAACCGAAGGTGCCGAAGAGGTGTCCAGGTCCAACGCTTCGGCGATCTTGGCAAATTTCTTGGGGCGGGCATCGAGGTTGTATTCCATGACATAGGGGAGCAAGATCGCGTTGGCAACCCCATGCGGGAGATCGTATTCGGAACCGAGTTGATGGGCCATGCTGTGAACGATGCCGAGGCCGCAGTTGGAAAAAGCGAGGCCCGCGACATAAGAGCCCCACGCCATCTCGGAGCGGGCTTGCAGGTTGGACCCGTTCTTCACCGCTTCGCGTAGAGAACGCGAGATAAACCGGATCGCTTGTTCGGCCAAACTGTCGGTAAGTTCAAATGAGCCTGCGGCCACATAAGCCTCAATGGCGTGGGTGAGCGCATCCATCCCGGTTGCCGCGGTTAGGCCGGGCGGCTTGTTAAGCATCAGCTCCGGATCGTTAACGGCAACGGCGGCCAGGGAATTCGGGTCAACCATCACCATTTTGATTTTCCGCTCCTCGTCGGTGATGACGTAATTGATGGTGACCTCGGAGGCGGTTCCCGCTGTCGTATTAATCGCTATGATCGGCGCCGATTTGTGGGCTGATTTGTTGATGCCTTCATAATCGGTAATCTTGCCTCCATTGGTGGAGAGGATGCCGATCGCTTTGGCCGCATCCTGCGGCGAACCTCCGCCGACGGAAATGAGTCCGCCGCAGGCATGGTCCCGATAGACCTTCAGCCCGTCATAGACATTTTGCGTGGTCGGGTTCGGCTTCACGTCGGAGAAAATCACGTAGTCGATCTTTTCCGCATCCAGGATGTCGGTCACCTTCTTGACCACACCCAGCTGCAGGAGCGTTGGATCGGTAACGAGCAGGACTTTGGACTTTGTTATTTTTTTCACTTCTTGACCGATCTCTTGGATACAGCCGGGACCGATCAGGTTAATCGATGGCCAATACAATTTGCGGGCGGTTAGCATATAAACCACACTCCAATATGTTGTTTTGTTTTTGATTATAAAATCGATTTCAAAAATATTCAATCTAAAAACAAACATAAAAACATATAAACAAACATAATTTCGTTGACAATCGGAAGTTCAGCCATTAGGATGAAGGAAAATCGTTCACTTTATTTGACCATAAGGGGAAAAACCTATGTTAAATCATATCGCGGTGGATATCGGAGCCTCCAGTGGAAGGCTGGTGCATGGCGCTTTGATTGCCGGACAGTTGATTATCAGGGAGCTGCACCGGTTTGAAAACCGGTTTCATAGGGTTGAGGGCCATGATTATTGGGAGATCGATCATTTGTTTGCAGAGATTTTGGCCGGCCTCGTCAAAGCCAAGCAGGAGGGCATCGCCCACTGCACACTCGGCATCGATACCTGGGCTGTGGATTACGTCCTGCTTGACCGGGCGGGGGACCGGATTCACGAAGTGTATGCTTATCGGGATTCCCGGACAAACGGAGCGCCCGATGATTTTCACCGGGTGATCCCGCGTGAGGAGGTCTACCGCAAAACCGGGATCCAGGAGCTGTCGTTCAACACGATGTACCAGCTTTTTGTCCACGATTCCGAACAATTGAAGCGAACGGATTCGATTCTTCTCGTGCCGGATTATTTATATTTCCGCTTGACGGGAAGGAAGATCAACGAGCTGACGAATGCGTCCACCACGCAACTGCTGAATTTGCAGGATGGAGAGTTCGACGAAGAGCTGCTGGGCATTCTGGGGCTTGACCGGACGCAGTTTGCGGAGCTGACGGAGCCGGGGATAAGACTGGGACCTCTCCTCCCCGAATTGAAGGAAGCTTACGGCCTCCCGGAATGCGAGCTGATCGTGGTACCGACCCATGACACGGCTTCCGCGGTCGTCGGGGTCCCGGCGGCCCACGATCGGCCATGGGCGTTTCTGAGCAGCGGGACCTGGTCCCTGCTTGGGGCGGAGTTGACGGAGCCGCTAAACACCGAGTCCGCGCTGACATGCAATTATACGAATGAACGGGGAGCTTACAGAACTTATCGGTTCTTGACAAACATTATGGGGCTGTGGATGATCCAGGAAACCCGCAGGGTTTCGGGGATGGACTGCAGCTTTGCGGAGCTGGTGCAATGGGCTGAGGAGGCTCCTCCCTTCCAAAGCCTGGTTGCCTGTAATCATCAGAGGTTTTTAAACCCGGTCGATATGGTCGAGGAGATTCGCAGCTTTTGCGAGGAGACAGGGCAACCGGTGCCGCAGACGCTTGGAGAAGTGGCGAGATGTATCTTTGAAAGCCTTGCGCTTACGTACTGCGATTATATGAAGGAGCTTGAAAGGTTAACGGACAGCACGTTCAAAGTTCTTCATATCGTCGGGGGCGGAGCCAATAACGGGCTGCTCAATCAATGTACCGCGGATTTGATGGAAAAAACGGTGAGTGCCGGGCCTTCCGAATCCACGGCCATCGGCAATCTCGCCGTGCAAATGATCGCGTGCGGGCGCCTTGGCAATGTAAGGGAAGCGCGCGAAGCCATCGCCAAATCCTTTCCGGTTACCCGCTATGTGCCGCGTCCCGTCGAGAACCGGAAGCAGTTGCTGGAGCGGTGGGAACGGGTGAAAGCAAGCCCGGTGTTTTAGCGGCGGTTGGAAGGAACTTGAATCTCATGTGAAAAAGGAGAGAACCAGATGGATGCCAAAATCGTCGGAAATTACGAATATGCCAAAGATCTCTATAGCAAGCACGGGATTGATGTCGATGAGGTATTGAAAAAGCTTGCGGATATCAAAATTTCCTTGCACTGCTGGCAGGGGGATGATGTTCGCGGATTCCTTTTTCGGGATAAAGACTTAAGCGGCGGAATCGCGGTTACCGGCAGTTATCCCGGGCGTGCCGGGACTCCTGGCGAGCTTCGTCAGGACCTGGAAAAAGCGCTCTCGTTGATCCCGGGGAAACATAAAGTAAACCTGCATGCCATCTATGCGGACACCGACGAGAAGGTGGATTTGGATCGGCTTGAACCCAAGCATTTTCAAAGCTGGGTGGACTGGGCGCGGGAACAGGGGCTCGGTTTGGACTTCAATCCGACTTGTTTCTCGCATCCCAAGGCGGAGGACGGGTTTACGCTGAGCCATCCGGACCGGGAGATCCGCGATTTCTGGATCGCCCATTGCCAAGCCTCGCGCCGGATCGCGGCGCATTTCGGCAAGGAACTCGGCCAGACTTGCGTGACGAATTTCTGGATTCCGGACGGTTACAAGGACATCCCGGTGGACCGGCTGTCGCCGCGCAGAAGGCTGAAGGAATCCCTGGATGAGATTTTCCGGGAGGATATCGATCCCCGCTACAATATAGATGCGGTCGAAAGCAAACTGTTCGGGATTGGGTCGGAGAGTTATGTGGTGGGATCGCACGAGTTCTATATGGGATATGCCATGTCTGCGGGGAAAGCCCTTTGTCTGGATGCGGGGCATTTTCACCCGACTGAAGTGATCTCCAACAAAATTTCGTCCGTTCTGATGTTTGTGGACCAGCTTCTTCTGCACGTAAGCCGCCCGGTCCGGTGGGACAGCGACCATGTCGTCATTATGGACGACGAGCTTCTGGAGATCGCCCGGGAGCTGGTGCGGGGCGAGCTGTTGCCGAGAACCCACGTGGGCCTCGATTTCTTTGATGGCAGCATCAATCATGTGGCCGCGTGGGTCATCGGGACACGCAATACGATCAGGGCGCTCCTGCGGGCCATGCTGGAGCCGGTCGAGCAGTTGAAGGTAGCGGAACTGGACAAGGACTACACGACGCGGCTCGCTCTGACCGAAGAGTTTAAAGCGTATCCGTTCGGAGCGGTCTGGGATTACTACTGCGCTATGTCCGGGGTCCCCGTACGCGAGCAATGGCTTTCGGAGGTCAAGGCGTACGAGCGGGATGTTCTTTTGAAAAGGTAGGGAACAAGTCCAACGGCCGATATACGCAATTTCAGGCGAATTAGCGGGAGGTTTTCCAGCTTTTTGCCTCTGCAGCCGCGCAGGCATCAAATTAACGGAAGGAATTCCCGTTAAAAAATGGGCTGATAGTTTAACAATATAAACGAATTTTTATAAAGGGGATAGGATGGTCATGACAGCTTATGTCACGGAGTCGCAAAATTATATCGGGTCGGGGGAAGCGCCTTTTATCCGGGAAATGTCCGAGGTAACCTCCAATATGTGGAAGTACGGATGGGATGAGCGAAACGGAGGGAACGTCAGTTACTTGCTGGACGAGGCCGAGGTTGCCAAATACATCGATATTCACCGTGTGCTGCGGGTGATCCAGCCTTCTTTTCCGGTGCATGCTTTGGCCGGAAGGTACTTCATTGTGACGGGATCGGGCAAATACTTCAAAAATGTAAGCGATGATCCGGAAGTGAACCTGGGTGTCCTTCGCGTATCGGCGGACGGCGAGCGGTTGGAGCTGCTCTGGGGCTTCAAGGATGGAGCGGTGCCGACCAGCGAACTGGCCGCCCACTTCATGAGCCATATCGAGCGGCTTCAGGCGGACCCGGGCCATCGCGTAATCCTCCACACCCATGCGACGAATGTGATAGCGATGACCTTTATCCATGATCTTGACGAGAATGCTTTTACCAAAACGCTGTGGGAAATGTGCACGGAATGTCTCGTCGTCTTTCCCGACGGCGTCAGCATCGTGCCGTGGATCGTGCCGGGCACTACGGAGATCGGCCGCGCGACGGCGGAAAAAATGCGCACCAGCCGTGTGGTCATCTGGCCCCAGCACGGGATTTACGGCGCCGGCAACACGATGGATGAGGCCTTCGGCCTGATTGAGACGGTCGAGAAGGCGGCGCAGATTTACATGCTGATCGCTCCGCATGAAATCAAACAGCGGATTACGGAAACGCAGCTTTGGGACCTGGCCCGTGCGTTCGGAGTCACGCCGAAGCCCGGGGTGCTGGGGCAGGCAAAGTAGCCGTAAGCGCGAGATTCAGGCGCGTCGTCGGACGGCCGGACATGAATGAACCGGTCTAACGCACGATAACGCACGGGAATACAAGCAGGTCAGGGCACTATTTGTTCTCCGCGAATAACGCCTTTTTGGGGCGTTATTTTCCTTTTTTGGGAGGATGGTATTTCTCGGATTCGCTCGTTTGTCCGTAATCAGGGGGAGGTGGGAGCCGCCGAGTCAAAAAGATGCAAATCTGCAGGAATTTTCAGCGATTGAAAGGGCCATGCGAGAAATTGATGCAAATCTGCAGGAATTTATTGAGATTTTTTTGAAGGGGGAAGACTTTGCCCAAAAAACCTGCAGATTTGCAGGAATTATTAAATTCCGGCCGCACGGAGGAGAAAAGCCTGCAGATTTGCAGGAATTTGCCAGAGAGGAGGGAAGTTCGCGGTCACATTTTGAGATTTCAGCATCTAAGCGTTTGACATCAGCTTATTGAACGTAGTATTTTTTAATAACACTATAATTAAAAAACAAGAGGTGAGCCAAGTGATCGAGCAGCTTAGAGCCATCGGCCTCTCCGATTTGGAAGCCCGATGCTATTTGGCGCTGCATGAAGAGCCGGGAATTTCGGGATACGAGGTGGCCAAAAGGGTGTCGGTGTCCCGGACCAATGTGTACTCCGCCCTCCGAGTGCTCGGCGAGAAAGGGATTTGCCGGACGATCGAGTCCGATCCGGTTCTTTATGAGCCCGTTCCGATCGGTCAGGTTGTTGCTCTGCTCCGGTCGGATTTTGAGCGGACGACGCAGCAGCTGTTGGGGGAACTGAAAGCGCCGCCCAAACGGGCAGCTTCCTTCGGAAGCTGGAAAGGGGACAAGGCGGTGGAGACGACGATCCGGCGGCTGATCGCGAATGCCGAGAGGAATATTCTGGTCGATATTTGGGCGGAGGACTTGCACTGGGTGGAGACGCCGTTATTGGAGGCCGAAAGCCGAGGGGTCGCCGTCGTGGTCGTCGTGATCGGAGAAGCCCATTCGCCATTAAAACGCATCATCGCCCACCAGCGGCTGGAAGAGTGGGGAGAACTCGGATCACGCAGATTTTCGCTCCTGTGCGACCATGAGACGGCCCTGCTCGGGAGCTTCGGGCAAGCCGTTCAGTTGACGGCGCTGGAAAGCGATCACCCGTCGGTGCTGGAATTGCTGCATACCGCCTTTTTCCACGACATCGTCATGGAGCGGATCGAACAAGATTTGTCGGAGGAACTCGCCGGCAGGTACGGCAGGCATTATGAGAACATCAAACGGGAGTTCGGGGGCGTTATTTAAATGGCAGACGAAGACAATGGCGGATGAGCTGTTGTCTTTTTTATATGCAAGTGTTGCGGGCCTGATCAAATTGGAATATTATAAGTAGTAAGTAGTAAGTAGTAAGTAGTAAGTAGTAAGTAGTAAGTAGTTGAGTAATTAGCATGCCCTAATCGCAAATAGGGAGGTCAAGTCCATGCACGATTTTAGTCTGGTTCAGGAGTTCTCAATGATTTCGCTAAATGCGCAGCGAAGCCGGCATATGACCACAGCGAAGAAAGTCGCGCTGCGCTGCATGGCGGCGGCGGTGATTTTGGAAGCTTATATGGAAGGGTTCATGACGGGGCCCGATGATCAGCTTGGTGTGAGTAAGGAGATTCAGGCCACTTTTTCATCCGTTCCTTACCGGGAAGTGTTTTTTCAAGACCCTTATTTTGCAAAAAAAAGAGGAAGCCTGGGCGGGTGGTTAAAAAGAGCTTCAGGGTTGTCCAAAAGAAAACTAAACCGATTAGAGATGGCCGTCTCCGCATCGTTAATTCAAATGGGGCTGTTGGAAGAAATTCCGCATCTGATGGGGTGCGATCTTTATTTTCATTCGGCGGGACTTTCCATCAAAGAATACCGGTGTCACAAGCAGATGTACACGAGAATTACCGAGCACTGTCGAGCGGAGATTCTCGAGGAGGGAGCGGTCGATGAGAAGACGATCTGTATGTTGTGGCTGCTCCAGGAAAGCGGATGCATGCATGATCTTTTTTCGAGAAACGAGTTGGAACGGGTTGCTGTCCGCATGAATGAACTGCATAAAAATAACCCGCTTGCCCGGCTTGTGTATCCGATTCGCATCCGGCACGGCTGGGAATTGACGGTCAAGCGCTTACTTCGGGCGAAAACGCAGTTTGTTAAAACACCGGTGGGCAGCGGGGTAAACTTCATATTCCCGGTCATGGAGCGGGCGCAATCGGTATTTATCGAAACGGAAGCCTGGTTCTCCAATCCCCAGGAAAGGCTGAGCGATGTGACGAGACGGCTGGAATCCAACGGCCATTCGTACTCCATCTAAGGACAGGGCCAATTCCGACGCTGAAAATCGATAATGTAGAGTATGAGGCGGTCCCGCAGGCTATTTACGGCAGAGTTCCTATTCATGGCGTACGCCTGCTTCCCAAGCGCTCTATTTAGAGGAGAGAACCCTACATGTCGAGACAACGATCGATGGAGGCGATTCTGGCGTCAGAATACGTATCTATCGGAGAATTAGTCAGGTTGACAGATTCCCGCTACAGCACGCTTAAATTTTACACTGAAGAAGGTTTGCTTCCCTACGAGCAGGCGGAGGAAAACTTAACGCGCCGATATAAAAGGGAGGAGACGATTGCCCGCATTCATTGGATCCGTGAGAAAAAAGCGGCAGGATTATCCATTTCCCAAATTAAAGAGGCGCTACAAATGACCGGAGATTCCTGAACCGGACTTTCCGGGCGAGCGGACGGAAAATTTATTTCCGTTATTTACAATCCCTTTACTTGGATCAGATACGGTGAAAATAATTCCGTTTTAAAGTGTAGGTATCGTGGGATGAGGACAGACAGCCCCCTGCGCGAGTAGGGCGATGCTTTTAGCGATCCAGGCGGCGAATGTGTGATCATGCCGGATTGCAAAACCCAATCGAATACCGGGTAGAGACCAGGAGAAAACCCTCTTTTCGCTACGGAAAGCCGGAGGCCCTTTAGGGGCGGGCTTAACGAAGCGGACGGACGGTTTTTTTTGTGCTGCCCAACGAAGCGGATGGCTGAGGCTAATGGTTCGGCTCTGGCCGTGACCGGGAGGGGAGTCTGCCGCATCCTTCAACCTATTCCTAGGAGGGATACCTAACGCATGAAAAAAGCGAAAAAGCTGCTGCATCTTATCACGGTTTTGTCCCTATTGGCCGGTCTTGCGAATATTGGAGCGGGGACTTCAACGGCCGCGGCCGCGGAGAAGGAACCGGGAAGGGCAGAGATGCAGGCGGTACGGACGCTGACGGCACCGGTCATTGACGGACGTTTGGAGGAATCTTTCTGGAGCGTGAGCGAGCCCCTTTCGGTGCGCACCGACCCGGTTTCAAACGAGGATCATCGGTTCGGGCTGCTGTGGGACGACACTTACTTGTATATCGGGGTGCGGATCGCGGACGAGACGCCGATCACCGGGGGCAGCGGATACTGGTTCGACCAGGACAGTCTCAACCTGTTTTTCGATCCTACCTTGCACCGGTCCTCTCCCTTTGCCCCGGAGGATATGCAGATCGGCCTGCTTTACGGGCAAGACGGAAGCACGCCGGAGTTCCGGTTCGGCGCGGCGCTGAACAATCATGCGGACAAGGATGAGAAGAAAGTGCTTCGGTCCATCCACACCACACCCGAAGGGTGGAGCTCGGAACTTGCCGTGCCATGGGACATGCTCCACATGGACCCCCGGCTTCAGAAGCAGCTCGGCCTCGAAGTGGGCGTTACCAACCGCTACGATGCGGCGGATACGGCCAAACAGCGAACGAACTATTGGAGCGCCTACAATTCATCCAGCTTCTGGAACGATACGACGGGGTACGGCGTGGTACACCTCTCGGATGACGCTCCGGTCTCCGGCTTTGTGGATCCGGTGCTCCTGGAGGAGAACTTTGAAGGCTATAACGAGGGAACGATTCCGCCGGGCTGGGTGTCCGACGTCAATGGAGGAAGCCCGGCGTTTACGGTGACCCGGGACACGTACTCCTCCGTGACGGGAGACACTTATGGCGAGGCTGCGGATCCGTCCCTTTCGGGCAAAAGACTGCGCTTTGACGGCAACGGTTCCGGATGGCGGGCGCGGATCACCGCGCCGGTGCAAGCCGACGATTACACCGTGGAAGCGGATGTCCGGTTTGAAAGCGTGCTGAACCCGGCGCGCTGGGCGGCGCTGATGTTCCGCGTTCCCGCGAACGGCAAGGCGCCGTACAATCAAATGGCCGTAAGGCAAAACGGCGCTTACGAACTGGCCTATCGGAATCCGGGCAACCAGTGGTCCGTACCGGAAAGCGGGACTTGGCAGCCGCTTACGCTCGGCAAGGACTACACGCTGAAAGTGCGGGTGTTCGGCGATCATGTCAAAGAGTACATCAAGCCCAAGGACGAAGCGGAGTTCGCCCTGCTGGTGGACGCAACGCTGGACAGCGGGCTTCTGGAGCGCGGGAAAGTAGGTTTCCAGGCGGACCAGGCGACTGTTTCTTTCGACAATCTGAAGGTGACCCGCCTAACGGCGGACCGGCTGGATCTCCTTCTGCCGAATTCGGCGGAAGCGCTGAGCGGACCGCTGACGGTGACCGCTACCGTGTATTACTCCGACGGGGTGGTGGAGCCCGCCCAGATCAAGGACCTGAAGCTGTATTCTTCGGATGAGAGCGTCGTCAAGATCGTGGACAACCGGCCCGTACCGGTGAAGGAGGGCGAAGCGGTGATCACGGGGGGTTACCACCAGGCGGAATCCCGCGTCAATGTCACGGTGACGCCGTCGCTGACCGGGCCGAAGGTGTTGAAGCTGGCTCATGATCCCGGCTATTTGCTGATGGAGGCGGGCAAACCGGTACCGCTGAAGGACATCCGGTTCACGGCGGAATCCAGCGATTATACCTCGGCGGAAATCGATGGGAGCCGGCTGAACTGGAGCGCGGACAGCGGTGAGGTCACCGCGGACGGTATGGACTTAACGGTGAAAAGCCCCGGAGTCTATGAGGTGAAGGCGGCGAAAGACGGCGCGGAATTCCGGTTGGTTTTGGTAGCGAAGGCTGCGGATCAGCGCGAATATGTCCTGTTTGCGGAGGATTTTGACGGCATGGAGGACGGAGCGTTCCCGGAAGGCTGGACCCGTAAGCAGGGAGCTTCCGAGAGTGCGGCGGGCGTGCGGGACGGGGCGTTCGAAATGCGGGCCACGGCTTCGCCGGACAACCCCTCACGCGTTCTCCTGCCGGATTACTTAAGCCTGTTCGGCGACTATGCGATCGAAGCGGACATTACGAATACGGCGGCCAACAACTCCGGCCGTTGGAATTCGATCATGTTCCGGGTTCAAAACGGGGATTCCCCCTATTACCAGATGGCCGTGCGCAAGGATCCTTCCGTTTACAATGGGGTGGAATTTGCGGAGCGGACAGCCTCCAATCAATGGAACGTGATGGAGCGCGGTTCCTACCCCGAGCCGATGGAGGAAGGAAAGCCGCTTCGGTATACGGTGAAAGCCTACGGCAATCGGGTCCAGGAATGGATCAACGATTTGTTGATTTTCGATACGGCGAAGGCTGAAGCGTACAGCAAGGGACATATCGGTTTTCAGGCAGACGGCAGCACCATGCGGATCGATAATATCCGGGTGACTCTGCTTGAACAGCCGCTTCCGGTGCCGGACATCACACCGTTTGTCAAGGTGACGGAGCCCGCTACGCGGATCGCGATGGCTCCTACGGTCGTAACCGAGGTGGTGTACGGCAAAGACCTCGCAAAGCTCGAGGACGGGCACCTGCCGGCGACGGCGATTTTTCATGTCAATGCCGATCTGGCCGTTACGGAAAAGAACGGCGGCAAGGTAATTTCCCGTCTGGATGAGGTGCTCGCCGCCACGGGCGAAAAGGTGATCCCCGCCTTTTACGTCACAGAGGAGCTGGCGGTGGACCGGCTGGTTCACGAGCTGCGCGAGCGCGGTCTGGAGGATGCGTTCGTCATCTCCGACCGTCCGGATTTGATCCGGCGGGCCAGAGCGGCTTATCCGGTAATCCGCGGGATCGTGGACTTCACTTCTATGATCAATCCAACACCGGAGCAGTTGCTGGACATCCGCAGACAAACGGCTTCGAGCCAGGCCAGGGTTGCACTGCTGCCGGCGGGAGCGGCGACCCGGGACAACGTTGCGTTCCTGCAAAAGCTGGCGGTGATGGTCTGGGTGCAGAGTGCCCCGGATACGACCGGAGGGTCGCTGCCGACTCACCGCTTGATCACGGCCGGTGTTAACGGGCTTGTGACGGCCGACCCGGAAAAGGCCCGTGAAGCGCTGGAATTGTACGGCCGCGACACGACGCTGATCCGCAAGGTGTACATGATCGGGCATCGCGGCATGCCTTCCGTATCTCCGGAGAATACGATCGAGAGCAATATTTTGGCGATTGAGGCCGGTGCCGATTACATTGAAAACGACATGTTCCTGACCAAGGACGGATATCTCATTATCACCCACAATACTTTGCTGGAAACAACGACGGACGGACGCGGACAGGTCGAGAATTTCACGCTCGAGGAGCTGAAAGCTCTGAACGCCAACAAGCCTTATCCGCAAGGTTTTCCGCTGGTGAGGATGCCGACCCTGGACGAGCAGCTGCAGTTGGCCCGGGAGCGGGGGCGCTTGGTTTATGCGGAGATCAAGACCCAAACCCCGGAGGCGGTAGATGCGTTCGTGAGCACGGTCAAAAAATACAAGGCGGAGGATATCGTCAATGTGATGTCTTTTTATCCGGCCCAACTGGAGCGGCTGGCTGTCTTGATGCCGGAAATGAACGCGGGTCTGCTGACCGGGTATATGGCGAGCGAAGCGAATGTGGAAGGTTCGCTGCGGGAGACGATCAAAGCGCTGTCCCGGCAAAATTGGACTTATAATACGGATTATAACGGCCTGGGGCCGAAATTCATGGAAGCGGCCAAGCACCGCGGGCTGTTGATCTCCCCGTGGACCCTGAACAAGCGCGAAGATATCATCAAGTACTTCAAGATGGGCGCCTTCGCGATTACGACGGACTATACGTACTATGCCTCCGATTGGACGGCTGCGCTGACCGCCAAGGAACCGGCGATGGTATTGAACAAAGGAGAGTCCCGGGCTTTAACCGGAGTGGCCGAAACCTATCGGGGCGATAAAAAAGAGGTTCAGCCCGACATTGTGATCATCGAGGGGGACAACTTGGTGCGGGCGGACGGCAACACCATCAAGGCGGTCGGATCCGGAAAAGCCTACGCGCTGCTGCGTTACTCGGCTTCGATCGAAGGGGGCGGTACCTATGACCTGTATTCGAAGCCGGTTGAGATCACGGTTCATGGAGGTAATGACGGCGGCGGTGGAACGCCGGGCAACGGTGGCGGAAACGGAGGCAGCGGGAACTCTGGCAGCCATAATCATGGTGGAGCGCAAGGTGTTCCCGGGAAGCCTGTAGGGAATGAGGCAGAGCAGCCTGACGGAAGCGCCGATACTACCGTAATTGAAGCGATAAATGGGGCCGTCAAGGCGGAAGACTTAAAGCAAGCTCTTGAGGCGGAAAAACCTATCGAGGTCCGCTTCAAGGGGGAGAGCGTTAGGATTCCATTAGCCGGTCTGAAGCCGGAATCGTTGAAGCGGGACGAAGCTGTGCTTACGCTGGTCAACAGCGAGCTGCAAGCCGGCTACCGATTGCCGCTGCGGCGGATCGACCCGGCGGTGGCCACGCGGCTCCTTGGCGGCTCCGCTGCCGATACGGCGGAGCTTGTCGTCACCGTCCGCGAACTGAAGGAATCGGAGAAAGCCGCTGTGGCGGAAGCGGCCGGGCGTGCCGGAGGCACATTGGGCGGTCCGGCGGTGGAATTCGGACTTCGTCTTTCCTCCGGCGACGGATCTGCGCCACAGCGCAGCGTGTCCTTCTCCATCGAAGGAGCCGTGCAGTACATCGGAGCCTTGGGCGATGCGAAGAGCCGTACTTGGACAGGCGTTCGTTTTGATCGGGCCGGGAAGAAACTGGTTTATGCGCCGAGCCGTTATGTCTCCGAAGCTTCGGAAGTGATATTGACGCGCGGCCAAAGCGGAATCTATACCGTGTTGGCCGAGCAAAAGGCATTTGCCGACATGAAGGGCCATTGGGCTGAAACCGAAGCCAGCAAACTGGCGGAGCGGCTGCTGCTGGAGGGAACCGGCAGCGGCGCGTTTGAACCGGGGCGTGCCGTGACGCGGGCCGAGTTCGCGGCGATGCTGGTTCGGGCCCTGGGGCTGGATGCCGAAGCCGAAGCCGTTTTGGCGGCGGGGAACGGGGAAGCGGCTCCTCCGGCCATGAAGGATGTTGCCACGGCGGCTTGGTTCGCGCCTTATGTGCGGGCGGCGGTCCGGTCCGGGCTCGTCGGCGGCTACGGAGACGGAACCTTCCGCCCCGATGCTCAAGTCACGCGCGGGGAACAGGCGGCGATGATGGCCAGAGCGATGCGAATCTCCGGATCGGCTGCCGTATCCGGCCCTGCTGACGGCTCCGGGCGTCTGGCCGGGTTCAAGGACGCCGGGGAAATCAGATGGGGGCGAGCGGACTGGGAAACGGTCCTTGAGGCCGGTCTGTTCAACGGCGTTGCCGGGAATCGGCTGAATCCCGCCGCTGCGTCCTCACGCGCGGAATCCGCGGTGCTGCTCTATCGGTTCCTTCAATGGAGCGGCGATTTGGAGTAAATGTTAATCCAGCGCTGATAAACGGCCTCTATACTAGGGACAAACAACAAGGAGGCGTAAGAATGAAAAATGGACTATTCACGGGAACCTGGGGCCGGACGATTATTCCCGCCGTGCGAAAGCCCGAGGATCTGGATGCGGCTTGCGACAGCGGTTGGCCGATCCTGTTCCTGCTGACCGGGGATTTGTTTACGGTGCAGGATTATGTCCGACAGGCCAATGAAGCGGGAAAACGGGTGTTTCTTCATGTCGATTTCCTGGCCGGCTTGGCCAGTGATCCCGTCGCCGTGGAGTATATCGCCGACAAGGTTCGCCCGGCAGGCATTATTTCGACCAAAAGCCATATGGTCAAGCAGGCCAAAAAATGCGGACTCCAGGCGATTCAGCGGCTGTTCCTGATCGATACCTCCGCGCTGGAGCACGGGATTCATACGGTCCGCCAAAACCGGCCCGATGCGCTAGAGGTCATGCCCGGCTTGATTCCGCGAGTGATCAGCGAGCTGCGGGCAAGCACGTCGTTGCCGATCATTGCCGGAGGGCTGATCAAAGACCATGAGGAAATCGAAACGGCCCTGCGTGCCGGGGCCGCCGCGGTCTCCATGGGGAACAAGAGCCTGTGGCATTCTTTTGCAATGGCTTAACACGACGTTAATACGCCCTTGACAATGCGGAGCTAAATTAAAGAAGCAAGAACTCTTCAAGTTCAATTTTATAATTCAGGGTCGGAGACGAGGAGAAAGCCCTTATGCAGAACGCCGGAAACGGCATGGTTCGCCATGTCCGTTTCCGGGGCGGCTGCATAACGGGCTTTTTTGTGTTGTCCGCACCGCACCAAAGGAGGCTGCTCAATCATTGCCGGACACGCTGTCATTTGAGACGTACTTTTTTGATTTGGACGGCACGATTTTTCTGGGTGACGTCTTGCTGCCCGGCGTGCGGGAAACGCTGCGTTTTTTAAGGAGCCAGGAGAAGAAGGTCAGATTCTTAAGCAACACGACCATCAGGACAAGAAGGGAATGCCGTGACCGGCTTAGGCGGCTCGGACTGGCGGCCCACGAGGATGAAATCATCACGGCGGGGTCGATGTCGGCCGCTTATTTCGGGGAACGGCCCGAGCGGGCCCGGGTTCTCGTCGCCGGGGAACAAGCGCTCGTCCACGAGCTTGCCGCCGGGGGTGTGGATACGACGGAGAATCCGTCCGAAGCGACGCATGTGCTTGTAGGCATGGACCGGGAGTTCAACTACGGGAAGCTGCATCGGGCGATGAAGGCGGTCCGGGACGGGGCGCTGCTGATCGCCGCGAATCCCGACCCGAACTGCCCGGTAGCCGGCGATTTGATTCCCGACACCTGGTCCATGGTCAAAGCGATCGAAGCCGCGAGCATGGGGACGGTGGAGGAAATCCTCGGCAAGCCGTCCGCCTATTTCGCCGCCAAGGTGCTGGATTGGAGCGGAACGAGCGGGGACCGCTGCCTGATGGTCGGCGACCGGCTGGACACCGACATCCTGTTCGGTGCCAGTCACGGGATGCGCACGGCGCTTGTACTGACAGGTGTTTCGACACTCGAGGACCTGGACCGTTTTCAGGTTGTACCGGATTATATCTGGGCGACGATGGACGAAATGCTTCCGCGATCAAAGCGGGCTGGAACCGTAGTTTAACCGCGCGAATTTAACAGCGTTTTTACCCCGTGCTTACGAAAGAATTATACGGGTTTGGTAGAGTGGAAGAAATGCCGGTCTCTCAGCACGGAATTGTTCCGAAACATCAGCTTAACTAAATTGGAGGAGATGGAGCTATGCGGAAATGGAGTTCGAAAGTACTGGCGGCGGCGCTAGGGTTGTCGCTGCTTGCGGGATGCGGCGGAGGAAGCGGAAACGGGAACGGAAATAACAACGGCCATGGAGACGGGAACAACGCGGCGGCTTCGCAAGGGACGGCTCAGACGGCATCCGCGGCAAACGGCGGAAAAAAAACGGAGCTGACCTTCTACTATCCGATCGCGGTCGGCGGACCTTTGACCACTACGATCGAAGCGATGACTGCGGATTTTGAAAAAGAGCATCCCGAAATCGATGTAACCCCCGTATATACGGGCAGTTATGCGGATACCGCGGTGAAAACGCAGGCGGGCGTTCAAGCGAAGCAGCCGCCGGATGTGGCTGTACTGCAGTCCACGGAGCTGTTCAGCCTGTTGGATATGAACGCCATCGTTCCGCTGGACGACTTCATTGCAAAGGAAGGCAACGCGTATTTGACGGATTTCTATCCGGCCTTCATGGCGAATTCGCAAACGGACGGCCATACCTACAGCATCCCGTTCCAGCGCAGCACGATCGTCCTGTACTACAACAAGGAAATGTTCAAGGAAGCCGGACTGGATCCGGAAAAAGGGCCAAAGAACTGGGAGGAAATGCAGGATTACGCGATCAAGCTGAAAAAAGACGGACGCTACGGACTGGAAATTCCGGTCACGGGCTTCGCCTACTGGATGATGCAGACTTTCGCGCTGCAAAACGGGGAAAACCTGATGACCCAGGACGGGAAGAAAGTGATGTTCGACACGCCGGAAAACGTGGAGGGACTTCAATATTGGGTTGATCTTGCGGCCAAGCACAAAGCGATGCCGGAAGGCGTGACCGATTGGAGCACGGTGCCGTCCGACTTCCTGGAAGGCAAAACCGCGATGATGTACCATACGACGGGGAACCTGACGAATGTCAAGAAAAACGCCACTTTTGATTTTGGCGTCAGCTTCCTGCCGGCCAAAAAGCAATTTGGCAGCCCGACGGGCGGGGGCAACTTCTATATTTTCAAAGATATCAGTCCGGAAAAGCAGCAGGCAGCCTGGGAGTTCGTCAAATTTATGACCGAGCCGGAGCGCGCGGCCCAGTGGAGCATCGACACCGGCTATGTCGCGGTGCGCAAGTCCGCTTATGAAACGGAGCGGATGAAGAAGTATGCGTCCGAGTTCCCGGCGGCACTGGTAGCCCGCGAACAGCTGGAATACGCGGCAGCCGAGCTGTCCACACACAATAACGGCAAGGTGATGAAAATTTTGAACGATACTGTCCAGGCGGCATTGACCGGCGCTTTGTCTCCTGCCGAGGCCCTGAAGAAAGCCCAGACGGAAGCCGATCAGGCTCTGGCTTCCTTCAATAAATAGCATGGCCGGAAGCCGCTGGAGAAACAACGCCTTTGCCTGGATCTTGCTGCTGCCTTCTTTGGTTGTTTTGGCGTTGTTTACCTTTTATCCGATTTTCCTGACGCTTCGTCTAAGTCTGTATCAGGCCGACCTCGCTGCGCCGGAGCCCATATTTGCCGGATGGGATAATTTCCGCAGGTTGGCGGAGGACGAAGTGTTCAAAAAGGTGATGGGCAACAATACGATTTTTGCGCTGGGGACGGTTCCTGCGGGGATCGCCCTGGCCCTCTTGATGGCGGTGTTCGCCAATAAAGTCATGCGGGGAAGAGGGTTTATGCGGACGGCCTTTTTTTACCCGACGCTGATCCCCATGATCGCGGTAGCCAACATCTGGCTGTTTATTTATACGCCGGAATACGGTATGGTCAGCCGGCTCCTCTCCTGGACCGGACAGGCCGAACTGAACTGGCTCGGTACGCCGGGTCTAGTGCTGTGGGCGATGATCATTATGATCATTTGGAAGGAAGCGGGCTATTTTATGATTTTTTATCTGGCCGGCCTGCAAAATATCCCCAAAGAGCTGTATGAAGCCGCCCAGATGGACGGGGTCGGGAGCTTTACCGTGTTCCGAAAAGTCACATTCCCGCTGCTCATGCCGACCACGCTGTTTGTCAGTATCGTAGCCTTGACGAATGCGTTCAAGCTGGTCGATCACTTGATGATCATGACCCGCGGGGGCCCTAACAACTCGAGCAACTTGCTGCTCTACTACATTTACGAGACGGCCTTCAGCTTCTGGGACCAGGGTATGGCTTCCGCGCTGACGGTGGTCATGATCGGGCTGCTGCTGTTGTTTGCGGCGGTGCAATTTTTCGGGCTCGACAAACGAATTCACTATCATTGATTCCGGACGGATCGTCCGGAAGGAAAGGCAAGGCTTAGGATATGCCGCAGAAATATGTCTCTAAAATCTGCAATTTGCTCATGCTGCTGCTGGCCGTTATCTGGCTGATGCCGCTCGTCTGGATGACGGCGACCGCGTTCCGCTCGAGGCAGACGGCGCTTTCGGGATTCTGGTCGGCGGACTTCACCTTGGACAATTTTGCCACGGTTTGGTCGGCGGCTCCCTTCACCGTGTATTACCTGAATACGCTGCTTATCGTGTTCGGCGTATTCGCCGTACAGATGCTGACGGCGACGATGGCCGCCTTCGCGTTTGCGCGGGTGCCGTTCGCTGGGGGCGGGATCGTGTTTCTGGTGTTTCTGGCACAGATCATGATTCCGGCCGATGTGCTGATTTTTCCCAACTACAATATTCTGAAGCAGTTCTCGCTGCTCGATACGAAACTGGGTATTATGCTGCCCTATCTCGCTTCTTCCTTCGGGATTTTCCTGCTCCGTCAGGTTTTCAAGACGATCCCCCTGGAATTGGAGGAGGCGGCACTCATGGAAGGCTGCAACCGGTGGCAGGTGTTGTGGAAAGTGTATTTCCCGCTGTCCCGGCCTACCTATGTCGCCTTTGCGCTTGTGTCGATCAGCTATCAGTGGAACAATTTCTTGTGGCCGCTGATTGTCACGAATTCCGTGGAAAACCGGCCGCTGACGGTCGGGCTGTCGATTTTCGCCCAGTCGTTCGAAGTCGGGGTTCAATGGACCGAAGTCAGCGCGGCGACGCTGCTCGTCATCGTACCGCTGCTGGCGATCTTTCTGGCTTTTCAGCGTCAGTTCATCGACAGTTTCATTCATTCCGGGATTAAGTAGCTTCCATCAGGCACCGGATCGTTCCATAGGGCAAAGCCACCCCGCGGGAGCTGTCAAAGGAGAGTTATTTCATCCCAAGTGGCATGTTCAGGAGGTTTTAACTTAGAAGGACCATCCCCATGTGAAGGAGAGATCCGGATGATCACACGCGAAGACTGTTCCGTTTCCACTTATGCTTACATCGACCGTCCGCTTCAAGAGGCGGTGCTGCTCCTGGCCGAGGCCGGCTGGAAGCAGATTGAAATAATGTGCGAGGGCGGCCATGAGGAGATCCTGGTCTGGCCTGAAGCGCAGCTTGCGGAGTTTAAGCGGATCGGCGAGGCTTACGGCATCCGGTGGAGCCTGCATGCGCCCATCACCGGCTGCAACCCGGCGGCCGGGGACGAGGCGGAGACGGCCCGATCCGAGCATCTGCTCGTGGAAACGCTGCTCGTCGCGGAGCATTTGGAGTGTAGCCATGTCGTCCTCCATGCGGGGAGCGAGGGAGGGGAGCCGGCTGGCACGGAGGAGCTTCCCGGGGCGGGCCCCAAGGCGGTGAGCGAGGCTAAAGCGGAGCCTGGGCGTGGGGCGGAACTCGCGGGGGCCGCGGCCGAAACCGGAACCGGGATAGAGGCGGGAACCGAAGATGCGAAGCGCCGGATCGTCGGCTTTCTCGCCCGGGTACTAAAGCGAACGGCCGGCAGCGGCACGGTGATTGCGCTGGAGAATGTCCCGCCTTATCCGGGCTTGCTTGGCGCGGAGGTCCCCTTTTTGCGGGCGATCGCCGACGAGCTCGATTCCCCGCGGGTCGGCCTCGTCTTCGATTGCGGCCATGCCCATATGACGGGCAGCGGCCGCTGCCTTCTGATGCTCCAGCAGGCGATGCCCCGGCTGGTGGCGCTGCACTTCAGCGACAACGCCGGGGAGGCGGATGACCATTTGGGGCTGGGCGGCGGCACCGTGCCGGTCGAGGCGATGGCGGCCTGGCTGGTGGCCTGCGGATACCGGGGCTCCTGGGTGCTGGAGATGAGGAAGCCGGAAGATTTGCTGCCATCCGCAGACAGGCTGATTAGTCTGACCCGGCAGTTCTCGAGCAGCTTTTAGCCCTCATCATACAACCTTGACCTATGGGACTTTATTTGCTGGAGAAGTCGTGCCGAATCTCGAATTGGGGCTCGCATCGGGGGAACAAGGCACGCAAATGTGCAAGAATTTATTGTGATTACGGAGAAAGCGGCATCTTAACATCAAAAAACCTGCAGATATGCAGGTTTTTTTGTATAAGCATTTGGCCGATCAAGATCACCTCAAGAGCAACCCCGTTACACGGGGCGAACCCGGAACTTGAAGAAGTAAGGCCGGTTCGCGGGAAGCGTGTAAGCTTCATGCGTCCGGGCTCCCCAGCTGTCGTCGCCGCCGACGCCCATTTGTTTGAAGTTGATTCTTACGATCGTATGGCCGGTTTCGGGCAGCTTATAGACATGGTCATGCGCTTCCAGTTCTTCCGGGGACCAAGGCAGCGCATTGAAATCGAAAGGCATCGGACTGTCGAACCGAAGAATGGCCGCATCGCCGGCGCTCCGCGAGATTTCGGCAAACCGGACATCGGTCTTGTTGCCGCATTCCTGCGGGCGCAAATAAGGAACGAACTGGTCCCGGACGCTTCCGGTGTAGTAACCCAGGCGAGCCCCGGTCTTCCGGTCCCAATAGTTATCGTGGGGGCCGCGGCCGTACCAGCTGACGGTATCATGGGTCTTGTTCAGGGTGAACAGCAAACCGAACTCCGGCATTTCAGGCAGACTGCCGTCCGGCACTAAGGTTTGTTCCACCTCGATCGCTCCATCCGGGAATACGCGATAGACGAGGGAGAGGGTACACGAAGGCTGATTCTCCCACGCGTAATCCGCACAGACGGCCCAGCCGTCGCCTTCTGTCCGGTGTTCGAACCGGGTTAGCTTCAGGTTGAACGGAGCGGTTTTCCAAAAAGCGCTGCGCTCATGAAGCTTGTTGCCGAGATCGTTGTCGGTAACCGCGCGCCAGAAATTCGGCCGTACGTCCCCGGCGAGCTGTTCTTGGCCCGCTATTTTATAGGAGACCAGGTTTCCTGAATTTCGGTCAAAAGTAACCGAGACGTTGTCCCCGGTGATTCTAAGCTCCTCCGCCACGGTTTCCGTTTTCAGCGGGGAAAGTCCTTGAGCCTCTGGGGAACCCCACGGCACCATGCGAGGTTTCAATACGAACTGCTCCCAGGCGACTTCGTGTCCGGCCTTGGCCCATTTATGTTCGGTCTTTGTGACGAAAGAAACCGTCAGGACGGCTTCCCGCTCATCCGCGAAAGCGGTCTGGAACGGAATGCGGATCTCCGCCGTTCCTCCGGGAGGCGCTGTGGCTTCCAAGGTGCCGCTCTGCGCAGGCACGCCATCCAATGCTACGCTCCATACGCAGGCGTATTGACTCAGATCCGTAAATAACGCTTTGTTGCGAATCCGAATGAGCCCTTGACGCAAATCCACGGCTTCGAAGCGGACGTCCTGATAGCATTTTTTTACCTCATGCAGCTTTGGAGTCACGGTCCGGTCGGCAAAAATAAGCCCGTTTCCGCAGAAATTGCCGTCGTGCGGCGACTCGCCGAAATCCCCGCCATAGGCAAGATACTCCGTACCGTCCCCCGCGGTCGTTCGAATGGCCTGGTCGATCCAGTCCCAGATAAAGGCTCCCTGCAAAATGTCGTACTTGTCAAACAATTCCCAATAGAGATGAAGTCCGCCGCAGGAATTACCCATGGCATGGCTGTATTCACAGAGGATATACGGCTTTTTGGGATGGTTCAGCGCGTAATGCTCGACATCGCGAGGTTTGACGTACATGGTGGATTCGATATCGCTGGCCGCTTCCGATTGGCGGTAATGAAAGACGCCTTCATAATGGACAAGCCGCGTCGGGTCGGTCTGTTTCAGAAAATCGTACATGGCGATAAAGTTGTCTCCGCCGAAGGATTCATTGCCGAGCGACCAAATGATGACGGACGGGTGATTTTTGTCCCGCTGGAACATGGAATTGCAGCGGTCGAGCACATTGTCCCGCCATTCCGGCCGGCTGCCCGGTACATTGAATTCATTCAATTCCTGCTGTCCGTATTGCCAGGATCCGTGCGTCTCCAGGTTGGTTTCATCGATCACGTAAAGTCCGTATTCATCGCATAGTTCGTACCAAAGCGACTGGTTTGGGTAATGGGAGGTCCGGACCGCGTTGATATTGTGGGTTTTCATAAGCTCGATGTCCCGGATCATCTCCGCCTTCCCGATCGCCCGGCCGGAGTCTTGCGAGAATTCATGGCGGTTGACGCCCTTGAATACGATCCGGCAGCCGTTGATCTTCATCAGTCCGTCCTTCAGTTCGAATTTGCGGAATCCGGTCTTGCAGCGGGTCGCTTCGAGGACGCGGCCTTCTTTGTCCTTCAGGGTCAGAATCAGCGTATACAAATGGGGCGTCTCCGCGCTCCACTTCAGCGGATTCCGCACCGCCGCCGAAAGTTTCAAAGTGTGGGATTCCTCGCCTTGAAGGATGGAGGTGAAGGACAGCGGCGCGTCGAGAACGGCCCGCCGGTCTTCATCGTACAGTTGAGCTTCCACGGTGATTTCCCCGGTGCTTTCCGCGTTGTAGTTCGTGATTTTGATATCGAGCTGCAGTTCGGCATCGCGATAATCGGCATCCAGGTCGCTGCGCACAAAGAAATCGGCAAGATGTACCGGGCCCGGCGAATAGAGGTACACGTCGCGGAAAATCCCGCTGAGCCGCCAAAAATCCTGGTCCTCGAGCCAACTGGCATCGCACCAGCGGTAGACCTCCACGGCCAGCTTGTTGTCTCCCTCCACCAGGTAGGGGGTGATGTCGAATTCGGCAGGGGTAAAGGTGTCTTCACTATAACCGACAAGCTCGCCGTTCACCCACACGTAGAACGCGGATTCGACGCCTTGAAAGCTGAGGAACACGGGGCGCCCATTCCAGTCCTGCGGCACGGTAAAGGTGCGGATATAAGAACCCACCGGATTGTACAAGGCCGGCGCAAAGGGGGGCTTCAGCTCAGGCTCGGAGACCGCCCAAGGATACCTTACATTCGTATATTGCGGGTAATCGTAGCCTTGAAGCTGCCAATGGGAAGGGACCGGCAGTTCTTCCCAGCCGCTGGCGTCGAAATCGGTTCGATAAAAATCCCGGCTCCGCCGCTCCGGCGTCTCCGCAAACGCAAATTTCCACACCCCGTTCAGCGATCGGTAGTAGGGGGAAGATTCCGGATCTGATGAGAGCGCTTCCGAAACGGTGGGAAAAGGCATCATGGTCGCATGGGCTTCGAGCCGCCCCAATTGAAACAGCTCCGGATTGTTGTTCCACTCGGGATAGCCGTTGGCCGGGGGCGTGTAAACGAGTTTTTTGCGCATGTAACGTAACAACTCCTCTTGCTATGTTATAATATATTAACATTATAAGTTTCCATTGGCCTTTAGAAAATAAAAGAATATTCGCCCTGTGTATTAAAATATGAAACAAGAGGAGGATTTTCCGATGAAGTCCCGGATCATCTTCGGAAAGACGGAGGAGACGTCCCGGCTGCCTATTTTTATGACGACGCTGGGCTATTGGGAGCATCAGAACGAAACGCACCGTCCCGCAGGCTTTCCCGATTACCAGGTGCATCAGGTGATTCAAGGGCAAGGGAAGCTGGTCCTCGGCGAGGAGGAGTTTCTCGTGGGTCCGGGGGAGGTGTTCTTTTTGTTCCCGGATATTCCACACAGGTACATGCCG
The DNA here is from genome assembly GCF_036864815.1 of Paenibacillus sp. A14. Classification (NCBI taxonomy): domain Bacteria; kingdom Bacillati; phylum Bacillota; class Bacilli; order Caryophanales; family Paenibacillaceae; genus Paenibacillus; species Paenibacillus sp. A14. Next base: position 467,113 of record NZ_JBAGJD010000003.1, on the reverse strand, counting down.
GTTAGTGAGCGCTGGGAGCTGGCCTGGGTTTCATTCCAGGGCAGGGAGGCGAGCCAACTGCTCGCGTATGCCGGGGTAAATGGTTCAGGCGTTGGTCGGCTGCGCACCCGGACTTTGATGGACGGCCTTCAACGCATGCTCGAGGCGGAGGAACACGGGGACGAGAATTTCGAAACGGAATGCTCCAAGCAGTTGTACAACCTTTTGCTGGACTTAAATAGAGAACTGATCGCGGCTGAGGCAAAAAACGATGAGCTGGAACGCATGCGCCCGGTGCTTACCTACATTGCGCATAACCTGCCGCGACCCTTGCCGCTAGGCGAACTGGCGGAGATCGCGGGCGTTTCGCCGCAATATTTGTGCCGTCTTTTTCAAAAAACGCTGAAACTCCGGCCTTTGGCCTATATCAACCAAGAACGCGTCAATCTGAGTAAAAAGTTAATGTTTACCGAGCGAGACAAAAGGATCTACGAGATCGCCCAAAAGGTGGGTTATGAGAACTCCAGCTACTTCTGCGCCGTGTTTAAGCGGCATACCGGGATGAGTCCCGAGGAATTCAAGAAAATGCACGGGCTGGGTTCTTGAGGTAAAGCGGCCTACCGCTTAGCGGGAAATTCTCCTGTTAATTGCTGAGATTTTGCCAAGGGCAGTTCAATTAGATGGAAATCCTCCCGCTAATTTTGCCTAAAGCGGCTAGATGTGTCTCGGAGCCCCGGAATAGCTGGAGCTTTTCCCGCTAATTGTTGGGAGAAAGCCTGAATGAGTAAATTAGCGGGAACAATTCCAGCTAAACCAGCTAAATTGTCGAGCGCCTCTTCGGTCTATGATTGCGGCCAAAGAGGGGTTCCGTCCGAGGCTGCCCGATGTTTCCGATCCGATGCGGACTGGCGTAAGGTGGATCGGTTTGAGCGAGCTTGCGGGGGTTACGCTGTATCCGAACATTAGCAAACAGATTCAAGCTTATGCGCACAACCGGCGAAATATCGACCTTATTGAGGATTACCGGTTGGAGAGTTACAAGAAGAGGGGGAAAAGCGGTGAAAAGTGAAGCCGTCCGCGTACTGGAAGCTAATGGTAATGGACAAGAGGGCAGTTTTATTTACTATTTGCACGAAAAAGATACGTTCCATGAGGATTCCTACTGGGAGCTGTATCACGCGATGATTGATCTTATTGAAGCGACGAAACAGGAACCGTATCTGGAGCGGGGCATCAGCGCTACGGTGAGTAAGGTGTTTTCTTATATTTACCGCAGTTTTATGTGGAATTTTTGCCCTCACGACCAATATTCGATCCGGGGCCTTCCCGATGAAGGACGTTTTCCGGATAGGGTGGACCGGTTGGAAGAGGTGTTTAGCGCCTATTTTAACGGAATTTCCGTGAACCGGGCAGTGATGGAAAGCGACATTCCGACCCGGATCGGTAAACCGGCGGCGCGGGCCCTTGCCCATGCGGGATATGGGCGGTTGGACCAGCTCGCTTCGATCAGTGAGCGAGAACTCCTCAAGCTGCATGGCGTAGGCCCCAAAGCAGTGGGGATTCTACGCCGGGAGTTAGAGGAGAAGGGGCTGTCATTTGCCCCGGATGCCGTTCCCCGAAAGTCGTGATCAAGAGCGCATACTCGGCATCATTTCAGACTTTCCCGGTTTAGCCGCCCGGTCCCGTTTCCAGTACAGCTGCAGCGCGAACAGGGCGCACCAAAGGGAAACGACGATGAAGATCATCGACCACACCAGAGCGGGGACCAGGGTCAGGCCGGCCAAATTGGCGGCGTCCCCGGCCTGCCGGGGATCGATGATGGAGCGCTGCAGCAGGGTGACCGGCCCCATCACGGACTCCTCGAGACATAGGAACGCGAGCAGTAAATAATAGAAGTTTCGAATCTTTCCGCCGATAAAGTAAACTACCGCGTTGATCAAAATAAAGACGATCAGCCAACCTAACCCGTACCCCGATCTCACAAAAAAGACGATCATCGCAAGCGCCAGCGCGCTGACTACGGCAAGCCCCAGGGCTTGCTTTTGTTTGGCATAGCCGTAAAACAGGCCGACGGCAAACAACGAAGCCGATACGTAACCGGCCAAGGAGACGGCAATTTGGCTCCATCCGGAAGCCAGCATGGAGTAGGTGACCCCGCTGTGATCGGGATTCAGTTCAATGCGCAGCACGCGGCCGGAGACCAACAGCGTCGCCACCGCATGACCGAGCTCATGCACCATCGTGTCGAGCATGCGAAACCAGTCGGAAAAAGGGATCAGCCGGGTCAAAAACGCAGCCCCCAGCAAAAACAACAAGGCTTTCAGCCATTTATTCATAAAGGGCTCCCTTCACTTTTACTTTACTTAACGGAAGTTGAATCTTCCCATCTTTCAGCCTGGAAGACCCGGTTGCCACTCAATTATAATAGAGAACAAAAAAGCATTCAAAAAAGCGAACAAATTTTCGCTTCGATGGTATAATGGAGTCGTGATGGAGGACGTTGGACGATGAACGAAGGAGCGGACAAGCACGGCATGTCTCAAGAAAAAAAGAACCCGCGAACGACCCGGGAACAGGGTCTTACGTTCGCCGAACTGGAGCTTGACTTCGCGGACCATGCGGATTATGCGAGGCCTGTGGCCCGGGAGGAGCCGCAAGCGTACAGCCGGATTGTGATGCCGGAAAGCGTGGAACGGGAAATCGACTGGAGGGAGAACTTCAGGTATGTTTCCCGCGAGGAGCAATTTGTCCGGAAGGCTAAAGAATTGGAAGGAGAGACGGTCGAGTCGGCCGAATTCGTTCCTTTTCAACATTATTGGCCGACCTATGAGGAAATGCAGCCGGCTCAGCTGAAATGGTATTTGCATTGGCGCGGTGAGGTTCGTGCGGGAAGGTACCCGGATACGGATCTGTCGTATCTTTTTGTATACTTGTACGAGTTGATTCACGGAATCGGCTGGCGTGAGCCGTCGCAGGGGTTTGAGCTCATCCGCCGGGTTTGGCAAGAATACCGTCAGCGGTATCCGAAGCTGGATTTGTACGCGCGGGAATGGCTGTACGATTTTGCGCTGGTGTTCGGGCTGGATTTGCCTAGGATGGAACCCTTGCTGAAGTTTCCCCGGAACCTTTCGACCGAGCTGAGGGAACTGGAATGGTACCGGAGATTTACCGCCGAACCGCTCGGGCTTTCCTGGGACATGCTGACGCCGCTCCTGGATTACGAAGTGGAGAAGAGCCGTTTTTATACGGGGCAAGGACGGAAGGACTTGCAGCAGTATGCCCCGAAAGTGGTGTCCCTGGTAGACGGCTACATGAGCAAGGCGCAGGGAAATCGGCTTTTGGCCCGGTTTAAGCCGCGGGAGAAAAAAGTCAAACGTCATTTGTTCCGCAGCGCCGTCTACGATTTCGAGCTGCACGGACGCAGCGTGCCGGTCACCGTGCTGCCGGTGAGCGAGCATCCGCCGCTGCGCGATTATGTGACCCAGCTCGTCCGGCTCACGGAGAACAAACTCCGCGAGCTGACGGGATTCAAAGGCAAGCTGCGGGGGATCGCGGTGGAGCCGGACGTCGAGCAGCTTGTCGACCGTTTTCTGCGGAAGGAACTGGAACAGCGCAAAGCCGAAGAAGCCAAGGCCCGGGCTCCCAAGGTCAAAATCAACACGGTTAAGCTGCGCAAATTGCAGAAGGAATCCGATGAGGTTCGGGATCTGCTGCTGGCGGAGGAACTGGCTGGTGCCGGGGAAGCGCCGTGGGGTGAGCCTGCGCCGGTGGCGGGTCCCATCGCGGGCAGCGAGCCGGGCCGGCGGAAGCCGGGCAAGCGCAAGCAGGCCGGGCCGGAGCAGGCGGAGCTTGATTTCGAGCGGGGCTGGCTGGCCTTTGCGGATGAATCCGAGTCCGAAATTCCGGTAACGGAGCCGGAAATGAGGGAGTTCCCCGCGGCTGCGATAGAAATGTCCGAACCGCCGGCGCCTTTCTCCGATCGAAACCCGGAAGCGGAAGGGCTGCCGGCGGTTTGGCGGGGGATGTATGCGCGGTTTGGCGGGGCGCATCTTCAGATGCTGTCGGCCCTGCTGAATGGGGAAGACGCGTCCTCCTTGTATGCGATCGCCGAACAGGCCGGCTCGATGCCCGAGCTGCTGCTCGACGAAATCAATGAAATCGCGATGGAAGAAATCGGCGATTTACTGGTGGACGGCGAGGACATTCCGGAGGAATATCGGCCGGAGCTCGGCAAGCTTCTTGGGAGAGCGGCTGATTAAAGAAAGTGCGAAGAAGAGAAGATCAATGAGGTGAAATCTCGATGAAACAGGTGCAAATTCCGAAGCGGCTCACCACCGCTTTGGTGAACTCCCTGACGGCCGGGGTAGTGCCGCGGGTCGGGCTGGAGCATATCGCGGTCGGGCGAAAGGCCGAGGTGGCGTCGATGCTGCAGGATATGGACAATATCGCGGAAGGCGGAGCCGCTTTTCGGTTAATTGCCGGGCGATACGGGAGCGGCAAAAGCTTCTTGCTGCAAATGATGCGCAACTATGCGATGGACCGAGAGTTTGTGGTCGCGGACGGCGACCTTTCCCCGGAGCGGCGTCTCGTCGGTGCGAAGGGGCAGGGCCTGGCGACCTACCGGGAACTGATGATGAATATGTCCACCCGGACGCGGCCGGACGGCGGCGCTTTGGAGCCGATGCTGCAGAAATGGATCGCCGCGCTCCAGCAGGAAGAGATGCGTGCGACGGGCCTGCGGCCCGGCGATCCGCAGCTGCTCGAAGCGGTGGAGCTGCGGATTTACGCGGTGAGCCAGGAACTGCAGAGCCTGGTGCACGGGTTTGATTTTGCCAAGGTGCTGGCGGCTTACTGGAGCGGCTACAAACTGGGGGACGATGACCGGAAAGCGGCGGCCCTGCGCTGGCTGCGCGGCGAATTTCCGACCAAAACGGAAGCCCGCAAGGAGCTCGGCGTCGGCGTAATCATTGACGATGACAACTGGTACGACTATATGAAGCTGTGGGCTGAGTTTGCCGTGCGGATCGGGTATAAAGGGCTGCTGCTTTTTATCGATGAAGGCGTGAATTTGTACAAAATCACCAACAGCATCTCCCGCCAAAGCAACTATGAGAAATTGCTGACGATGTTCAACGACACGATGCAGGGGAAGGCACAGTACCTCGGCATTTACCTCGGCGGGACGCCGCAGTTCGTGGAGGATGAGCGGAGGGGACTGTTCAGCTACGACGCTTTGCGCTCCCGGCTCATGGACGGGCGATATAGCAGCGGCACGCGGCGGACGTACACCTCGCCGATCCTGAAGCTCGATATGCTGTCGCACGAAGAGATTTTGATTCTGCTGCAAAAGCTCCGGGAGATCCATGCCATGCATTTCGGCTATGCGGCGCAGCTAACGGATGAGCAGTTGATCGCGTTTATGCAGGCGGCGGTTGGCCGGCTGGGCGCCGAGGAGCTGCTGACAACCCGGGAAGTCGTCCGCGATTTCATGGACGTGCTGCATATGCTGCACCAGCATGAGTCGCTGACCTTCGAGGCGTTGATGGGAGAGCGGGAGCAGGAATTTGCGGCATCGGGCGGTGGGGCTTCGCGCAAAGAGGCGAAGGACGAACTGGACGACTTTTTGGCGGAGTTTGACCTATGAGCGGAAACCATTCTTTTTCCAGGCTGGCTCCGTTCATACAGGAATATATTTACCGCAAACAATGGGACTCCCTGCGCGAAGCCCAGGTCGAGGCCTGCCGGGTGCTGCTGGACACCCCGCATCATCTGCTGATCGCTTCGGGGACGGCGTCGGGGAAGACGGAGGCGGCCTTTTTTCCGGCGTTGACGGAGCTGTTCGAACGGCCGTCGGAATCGGTCGGCATTCTGTATATCGGGCCGCTCAAGGCGTTGATCAACGACCAATTCGAGCGGATCACCGAGCTGCTTCGCGAGGGGGAGGTGCCCGTCTGGCACTGGCACGGGGACGTTTCCCAGGCGGAGAAAACCAAGCTGATGCAGCGCCCCTGCGGCGTGCTGCAGATTACGCCCGAATCGCTGGAAGGGCTGCTGATGAACCGGCCCAATGCGATCCCCGCGCTGTTCCATGATCTAAGGTATATCATGATCGATGAGGTGCACGCGTTTATGGGGGCGGACCGGGGGATTCAGGTGCTGAGCCAGCTGACCCGGCTGACGCGCATGGCGTCCTGCTCGCCGCGCCGGATCGGGTTGTCGGCGACGCTGAGCGATTATGACACGGCCGCGCGCTGGCTGGGGGCCGGCACGAAGCAGCCCGTCGAGGTCGTCTCGCCGCAGGGCGGGCGGAAGCTGAAGCTGTCGGTGGAGCATTTTTCGTTCCCGGACGCGCGGAATGAACGGGAAGCGGAGCATTTGGAACTGGCCAAGCAGAACTATTACAGCTTCATTTACGACCATACGCACCGCAAAAAAGCGCTCATCTTCACCAACAGCCGCTCGGACGCGGAGCTGACGACGCTGGAGATGCGGCGGATCGCCGCGAAGCGTGAGGAGCGCGATGTGTTTCATGTGCATCACGGGAGCATTTCCGCGATGCTGCGCGAAGAGACCGAGGCCGCACTGCGCTCCGGCCCCGGGCCCGCGGTCGCCGCTGCGACGGTCACGCTAGAGCTGGGCATCGACCTCGGCGAGCTGGAGCGGGTGATCCAGCTCGGGGCGCCGTACAGTTGCTCCAGCTTTGTGCAGCGGCTCGGCCGCTCCGGACGCCGGGGCGACATGGCGTCCGAAATGATGTTCCTCGTCGCGGAGGAAGAGGACGAGGAGGCGCAACTCCCCGCACGCATGCCGTGGACGCTGCTGCGGGCGATCGCCGTCATCGAGCTGTACGTCCGCGAACGCTGGGTGGAGCCGCTCGATCTACGGCGGAAGCCGGTCGGTGTGCTCTACCATCAAACGATGAGCACGCTCAAAAGCATCGGCGAAGCCGAGCCCGCCGAGCTGGCGCGGGCGGTGCTGACGCTGCCTTCTTTTCGCGGCTTCGAGCCGGAGGAATACAAGCAGCTGCTGCAGTATTTGCTGCAGACCGACCACATCCTGCAGACGGAGGAAGGGACGCTGATCATCGGGCTCGGCGGGGAGAAGGTGGTCAACAACTTCCGCTTCTACGCCGTGTTCAAGGATGACGAAGAGCATGCGGTGTACAACGGCTCCGAAGAAATCGGCAGCATCACCACCGTGCCGCCGCCGGGCTACTGCTTCTCGCTGGCCGGGAAGCTGTGGAAGGTGGAAGAGGTGGACAACAAGCATAAAGCGGTGTATGTCAAATCCTTCCGGGGCAAGGTGGACACGCTCTGGCTCGGCGCCGGCGGGGATGTGCACACCCGGGTGATGCAAAAAATGCGCCAGGTGCTGGAAGAATCCACGCTCTACCCGTACCTGGCCCCCGGCGCGGTGAACCGGCTGGAACGCGCGCGTCGGCTGGCCCGCGAAAGCGGGCTGCTGCGAAGTCCGGTGATTCCCGCAGGGGGCGATTCGGTGTTTATTTTGCCGTGGACGGGAAGCAAACAGTTCCGCACGCTGGAGCGTTTGCTGAAGCACAACCTGACCGAGCCCATGGGACTGCGGCAGGTTGTCCCGATGGAGCCGTATTACATGGTCGTCGCCGGAAAGACGGCAGCGCCGGAGCTTCTGGCCGCGATCCAGACCGAGTTGTCCGAGGTGAGAGATGCGGAGGCGCTGCTCGACGCAAGCGAGGCCCCTTACCTGGGGAAGTACGACGAGTTTGTTCCGCCTGAGCTGGTGCGGCGCGCTTTTGCCGTGGACGGATTGGATTTGAAGGGCTTGAAGGAAGCGTTGAACGGCGTTCCGGGGGATGGTTTTGCCGGATAGTGGCACCTTGTTGAGTTTACTTGTTTGCGGTGATCGGGTCCGTGCTTTTTGTGGCAGTTTTACCGGTTGAAAACTGAACAGCTAGCGGAGCAGGAGCGCTTTAGATACGCATTAAATTTAATTTTTGAAGGGGATAAAGACATGGCAGCGAAAATAAAAATGATGGCACCTCAGCTTCCGGCGGAGTTGAACGAGGCACGGTGGGAGGATGTCCTGGAGGACGAGGACCGTGAACTGGTGAACGGGCTGCTCAGCGGCGACCGGTTCGAACATGAGGTCATGGATCGGTGCATTTTGGCCAAAGTGAGACTGCGCGGATGTTCTTTTGCCCATACCACCTTCGACCGGATGGACCTGACCGACGCGGTTCTGGAAAACTGCGACCTGTCCAACGCCGTCTTGCAAAAAGGCGTGATCCACCGCGTCCATTTCAAGGACTGCAAATTGACCGGCATCGATCTGAGCAAGGCCAACCTCGGGTTCGTCACCTTTGAAAACTGTGTCATGAACCTGTCCGATTTCGGCGAGGCTTCGCTCAAGCAGGTGCGCTTTACCGGCAGTGTTTTGCAGAATGCGACGTTTTATGGCTGCAAGTTCAAGGATGTGGAGCTCGACGTGTGTGACCTGAACGAAGCGGACTTCAACAACACCTCGCTGAAGGGCATGGATATCAGTACGTGCACGTATGACCGAATCGACATTCCGGTAGAGGCACTGGCGGGATGCACCGTAGCGCCGGAGCAGGCGATCGGGTTTGCGAAGCTGTTGGGGTTGAAGGTGAAGGGGTAGAGGAACGCCCAGATCATACATAACCGGGTATCCAAAAGCAATGGAAGGCAGAACTCTGCGGAGGGCTGTCTTTTTTGTTGGGAAAAAGAAGGGAAGGGGTAAAGCGATGATCATTCATATCGGGCGGGTCAATGACAAGGAGTTATGGGTAAAATTACAGCATTTTCAATCAGAGGATTTGAAGAGTATGCGTTCTGCGTGTTGCCGACGTCCTGAAATGTTCTACAGAAAAAGCCAGTTACCTGCGTCCCAAAATGGAAAAGAAGCTTCCTTACGTTTTATCTGAGCAAGAAGTGCTTCGCGTTCTCAAGGCCTTGAACAATTTGAAGCATCGTACCATGCTTTTTTTGGCCTATTCCTCCGAATTGCGTGTAAGTGAAGCGGTACGATTCAAGCTTACCGACTTGGATTGGAATCGGGGAATCATTTCCGTTCGGCAGGGAAAAGGAAAAAAAGACCGCCATACCCTTTTGTCGCGAGCGGCATGGGAACTGGTGCAACAATACATGAAATCAGAGAAGCCATCCGCATGGCTATTTCCGGGTCAATATCCAGGAACCCACCTCCATGAACGATCGCTTCAAAAAGTTTTTACGGAAGCACTGACACGCTCTGGCGTCAAGAAAAAGGTCGCATCCACGTGCTTCGACACTCCTTTGCCACCCTTTTTACTCGAAAACGGCGCTGACCTCCGGTTTATCCAAGAACTGCTGGGCCATGCCAACCCTTCCACCACCGAGCGCTATACCCATGTCAGCACTAAGAACCTTAAGAAAATCCAAAGCCCGCTGGATCGGATTACGATCAGCCGGATGAGGAGGAGATGGTCAATAGAAAGGATGTGAAATATTCGCTTACAGAAACATGAAATGGAGATATAATTATGGATAATAGTCAGGTGCGCGAATACTAAATTGTAGAGGATGTTCGCGACGTGCAGAGATATAGGAGTTAGGTGAAATCAACGATAGTGAAATAAGAACCCCAAAAATTTTTTCAATCTTTGGGATAAGCTTGTTTAATGTTAGTTCTATTAAGAAGATAATCGGTGCTGGTTTGGTGGAAGTCGGCAAGTTTAATGAGTATGGCGGTTGGAATATCAACTTCACCGCGTTCATAATTACTGTATATACGTTGACTACAGTTGAGATATGCAGCAATTTGAGATTGAGTTAAATCCTTATCTTCACGCAAGCTTCTAATTCTTGGGTACATACAAACACCTCCAACATAAAAATACTCTAGCGAGTAATTCGCTATTGAGATTTAGCGATAAAATCGCTAAAATGCTCTTATGAGAAATACAATGGAGGGAATGTAGGATGAGTAGCTTATTAGAGCAATTGTATTTTGGAGAAATTAGACCAGAAGAAAAGATTATACCGAAGAATCCAGAGTATAAATTGTTGAATAGCGAAATTTCAAGCTTCAAGGAGAAGTTAATAACAAGCCTGACGGAGGATGAGGTGGAGCTTCTTGAAAAAATATATGATCTATTGGGAAGGTCTTCTTCGATATATTCAACCGAAGTATTCATCTATGGTTTCAAAATGGGTGTTCAAATTGTAACGGAAGCTTATGCTGATGGAAAATAAAGAAGAATTTTAAAGACGGATGATATATTAGAGAGTAACGTAGCTCGAGGAAGTCGTTGACTTCAGTTAACACCGTATTCACGCATCGGGGCTTTCGCCCCTTGGTTATCAGATGTATAATCATGGAAGAAGCTCAGATAACAAACGCCCCAGCCTAAGATAAAAGCTATCTAAGGCTGGGGCGTTTCGTGAATAAAAGAACGTTAAGTGAAATTACTGCAGACAACATTACAGACCTTATATAAATAAAAATAATCAACAAAACCTATAAAAGCGTTATAAAATGAGTTATACTGAGGTAAGAATAAGTAAGGAGCCGTGCGCTAACACGGCTCCAAAGTACAATAACTGCATAAAGAGCAGTCGGCCACACTAGTCAGGTCGCAGAATAGACCGTTTCCTTAGGCAGGGCGGTCTACTTCTTTTTCATGTAGGTAAGCAATGCCAGAATGAACATGCCGAACATGAACATTAAGGAAAGTGCATCTTTGACCTCCATGGGCATCACCTCCCTTCTGGGAGATTAGCCGACCGCCCTTATAGCCGTATATTGTACTAGAAAATTATAACATATAAGACATGATCAAATACCATTAATATACTATAATTATCTAGAATACATAGGAAACAAAACCGTATATGAGAATGTAAACACAGAGAAGGCAGTAACATCACTTAACAATGCATCTATTGCTGCGGGGCATTCGCCCCTTGGTTGTCAGAAGCAAACTCACAGACATAGATTCAGACAACACACGACCCGGCCTAAGATAAGAGTTATCTAAGGCCGGGTCGCGTCATAGATGCGGAACGTTAAGTGAAATTACTGCAAATAAAATTCCAATAAGTCACCTCAATAATAATGGATCTATATATGTTATATAAATGAAGTATAATGGTGTGTAAGAGTTAATAAATTACATTGTACCCAAGATATAAATTAGGGAGAGTATTATGAATCTTAACAAATATATAATGACTGTAAATCTAGCAGAAAAAACAGAATTGGAGAAAGTACAATTACTTGCCTTTTTTTTGAATATTACTGAGAAGACTACTTCCTTCGCCCTTGATAACATTGTTCAAATGCTAAAAGAAATTGGTCATCCTATCTCGAATGTATCACGAATCAAAAGTTACCTTTCTAAATCAAAAGATTTCAAAAAGATTGGCAAAGGAACTGAGTATATGATAACACCTACCATTAAGCAAAAACTACAAGATGAAATTGGGCCTATATTTAATAATATCGAAGAAGTTATATCTTCGAGTGAAATACTTGATGAAGCTTTGTTTTTGGGAAAGCGAGGATTTATAGATAAACTCATTAAGCAAATTAATAGCAGCTATAAGAATAATTGTTATGATGCTTGCGCTGTACTTATGCGGCGAGTTTTTGAAGTTTCTTTAATTCTCGCGTATGAAAGTAAAGGAATCCAAGATCAAATTAAGGATGGACACGGTGATTATGTAATGCTTGAAAGAATTGTAGCAAACGCTATACAGAATAGAACTTTAAATATATCAAGGTCACGTAAAGAATACGATTCAATTAGAGATTTAGGGAATTTTGCCGCACATAAAATACATTTTAATACGCGAAAAAGCGATATTGATGACATAAAACAAACTTACCGTGTCTGTCTTGAAGAATTATTTTATATTGCAGGATTAATTCACTAGGAGGAGATAAGCTTGACAAATAAATTACGCATTAAATTAGGCACTATTGAATTTGAAGTAGAAGGAGATAGTGAACTAATTGAAAGAGAAAGAGAGCAATTTTTTAGCTTATTGCCAACTGCCATAAATGCTGTTTCTCCTGTTGTTTCAACTGGCCCCCAAATATTAGAGGTGGTACAAGATATTACAGAAGCATCTGGTACTCCTGCTTTGACTAATATCTCGTCGAACAATAATATTAATTCCTATGATTCAATAGCCACCTTTTTAAAAATTAAATCATTTAGCAAAGAAGTGGAAAGAGTGTTGGGTGTTGCTTATTTTTTAGATCAAATAGAAGACATCAGTCCTTTTACAGTTAAAGATATTGAGGCTAAATATACTGAAGCAAGAATTTCAAAACCAAAAAATATAAGCGATGCTATCAACAAAAATATAACTAAAGGATATCTTGGTGAATCAAAAGAAAAGAAGGATGGCCTTAAATCATTCTATGTATTAACCTCTGGAATTGAATGGTGTCAAGATTATACTCCTTCAGAAGCCACAACCCCTGTAAAGAAATCACCAAAGAGCCGGAAGGTTGCTTCGGAATCTAGTTTACTAAATATATCTTTGGATGAACTTAACTTGGAGAAGTATTGTGATGTTTCTTCTTTAGAAAAGTTTATCGATCAGTTATTGGTTGTAATGTTGATATACTCAAGAGAGAAGGGAATTGAATATTTCTCATATGATGATATAGTAGCAGTTTTTAAAAATAAGTTTAGGCTTCCTGCAACTGAAAGACAGGTTCAGTATTCATTTGATAAAGGTGGCACTATGTTTGATAAAAAAACAGAAAAGAAAAGGGCATTTCACAAACTATTGTCTAGCGGAATCAAAGAGGCTGAAAGGATAGTAGCTCAACATAATATTGATAACTTTACTCCTACAAATTAAGGGTGATAACTATCCAAAGTTTTTTTATTCAGTGTATTCAAGATGGCAGTAACATCACTTAACAATGCATCTACGCTGCGGGGCATTCGCCCCTTGGTTGTCAGAAGTTAAATGCATAGAAGAATATTCAGACAACAAACGACCCGGCCTAAGATAAGAGCTATCTGAGGCCGGGTCGCGTCGCAGATGCGGAAACGTTAGGCGAAACAGCGAAGAGCGAAACCAAAAGGAGCCAATATGGAACTAAAACTTGTTCCGGTTAAGCCGGAGAATAAAGACACATTAACTAATCTGTATCAATTTTATGAATATGATTTTAGTAAATACACAAATCGAGATGTAAATAGGAATGGAAAGTATGAAATTAACTTAGATTTTTATTGGGATGGTGACGGTAGGTGGAACCCTTTCTTTATTGAAGTGGAAGGTTCAATTAGGTTTTTTGGTAGTTCTATTTGAGAATATGGATATTGATCCCGATCCAACACATGTAATATACGATTTTATGATTTTACAGAAGTATAGAAGAGCAGGTGTAGGTCGTAAAGCAGCAATAATGGCATTTAACATGTATAAGGCGTCTCAGATGGAAGAAAATATTACGGCAATATCCTTTTGGAGAAGCGTAATAAATGAATTTAAAGAAGGCAATTACACAGAAAGATATAGAGAAGAACGAAAAAAATATATTCAAGAGTTCACTACAAAGATCTAATGACACTAATTGAGGGTTATTTCTGAGCGGCATCGCCTAACACCAAATTCACGCTTCGGGCATACGCCTTCGGTCCGGCAGGGGGATTTCAAGGAAGCGGAAGCATCCGGACAACCCTGCACTGGCTAAGTCTGACGACCCGTTCGCTATCGCTCACTTAAGCCAGTGAGGGTTCGTGAATTCAAGAACGTTATCAGAAATGATTGCAATAAATGAAAGGATCTGAAAACATGAGTGATCTCTACAATTTATTACCTAGAGATAAACATGACTTTGAGAGAGTAGATGTTTTAAAATATATAGATAAAGAAGACCTGATAAAACTAATACCAAAATTAATCGAGTGGCTGCAGGATATAAACTGGCCAATAGCTATGGATGTATCTAAATTACTATTAACAGTTCCCGTAGAAACGATTCCATTTATCCGAAATGTTCTTGCGGGTGACGATGATATTTGGAAAGAATGGTGTTTGAGATATATTGTAAAGGACTTACCTACGGAACTAAGAGAAAACTTAAAAGAAGATCTTGAGCGAATTGCATATAGACCAACAAAAGGAGAAGAACTTGAAGAAGTACATATAACCGCTCAAGAAATATTAAAGAAATAAAATTTACACGGCGAGACCTAACGGTCCCTTGGTCTGCAAAAGGATTTTCGGAGAAGCGGAATCAGCAGAGAACCCTGCACTGGCTAAGTCCATCGGACCTGGGGCTAGAGCCTCTTAAGCCAGTGAGGTTCGTGAATACAACAACGTTATGAGCCATTACCGGCAAAAATTTTAAAGATTTTAAGGAGAGAATTTATGAAAGGTAAGATACTCTTATTATTTTTTATTACGATAGTGTTGTCATCTTGTCAAAATATTAGTCAATCGACTACCTTGAACAGCGAAACTAAATCAATAATGAATTCTGAACTGCCTCCTGATGTAGTGAGTACAGGTAATGGAACAGAATCGAAAGAAATAACTGAAGGTCGATCAGATCCTTCTAACAATGAAGTGTTATCCATAAGCGTTGGGAACTATGATTTGACTGGAGAATTTTATGATGAAATGCTTCGAAATCCTATAGATCATGATTATGAAGTGGAATTTAATGCATTACAAAACTCCGATGAGGTTACAACATTGGGATGGGGAGCGTTGGAAAGCAAATATACAGAGATTTGGGATAAAGAGTTGAATCAAATATATAAAAAGCTTCTTTCAAAGTTGGATAGAGAACCAAGGGAAGCACTAATTGAATCACAGAAAGAATGGTTACAGTATCACTTAAAGGAAACAAAATTTGTAGAGAAGACATTTATTGATAATGGTTACCTAGGAACACAAGGATCGGTAAGCCTAGGGAAGGTTATAAAGGAGAGAATTAGGGAAAGAACCATGCAATTATTTGAATATCGCTATTTGCTAGATGGTGAAGTTGAGTTTTTATACCAAAGTAAAAAATAGAGCTGGAATCTTGATCAAAGGTTTTTAGGTGATGCTTCGAAGACAGTAACGGCGCATAACACTGTGTTCACGCATCGGGGCTATCGCCCCTCGATTATCAGATGTATAATCATGGAAGAAGCTCAGACAACTAACGACCCAGCCTAAGATAAGAGCTATCTAAGGCTGGGTCGTTTCGTGAAATACAAAGAACGTTAAGTGAAGTTCAAATAAGAAATTGGAGGAACAACAAATGCTAAACATGGAGAACATATTGCTTATAACAGATATTCCCGGTTATACCCCTCAAATCAGTCGTTTATTATCAATGATGAACTATGCTAGATTTACAACACTAGATGCTGTAAAGAATCTTTCACAAGAACAGCTTGATTTTTTGCTTGATTCCCAAAGTAACTCTATTGGAGCATTATTATTGCACTTTGCAGCGGTTGAATATGCTTACCAGGTCTCTACATTTGAAAAACGGGAATTGAACGAAGAAGAACTCTCAATATGGGGTCCTGCTCTGAATTTGGGGAAGGAAGGTCAAGAAAAAATTAAAGGTAATGATTTAGCATATTATCTCAATAAATTAGATGTTGTAAGAAATAAGACGCTTGAATTATTCAAAACAGTTAACGATGATTGGTTATATATAGAGGAGAAATTCTGGTGGAATAAAGCTAACCATTATTTTATGTGGTTTCACGTGTTTGAAGATGAGATCAATCATAGAGGACAAATCAGAACGATTAGAAAAAGATTGAAAGTGTAACCAGTAGATATGAACCTCACCTAACAATGTGTTCACGCATCGGGGCATACGCCCCTCGGTTGCCAGAAGATAACTCATGGAAGCGGATTCGGGCGATACATCCATTTACCCAACCGCGGTCGAATGCAAAGATATTCGTTTTTTTGATCTTGATGGTTTGCCAGAAACGATAAGTCCCCCTGTTCGGGCCATAGTTAAGAGTTACTAATAAGTAAAGGGGCCAAAATATTTGAAAGCTTTCATTAGCATTTTGACTGTTATTTTTGCACATTTTATTTTTATTTTATTTTTGGGGATCCGAGTTGAGGATTTCACATCCGAAACCGTGCTGTTTTTTTTTATACCGTCCCCTTATTGCTATTAGTGTCTAATTCTACTTTGGCTTATAGATCAACTAATAGAAGGAAAAGATGGATTTGGCTTATTACAAGTATTGTCCCAGGTTGCCTTTTTATTGTCTGGGCAAAATATCAACCGACCTCACCAGGTGGGTTTTCAATTTTCCCGGATTATCAAATAGAATTGGGCGTTTTTTTACCTGCTATCCACTTCCTTATTCAAATCATGTGGTTAGTGGATTGGGTAGTAACTAGAAGGCACTAGTGCCGCATCAGCCATTTTTTGAGAAAAGAGTACGGATAGTCGGTATAAGCAAAGGAGATGAACCGTACCAAATGGATAAACTTCTTGAGAAAAAATATTCAAACCGGATAAGGAGCGATTTGGCAAAAAAACTAAAACCTTATGGTTTCAAGAGGAGTAAACCTACTTTTTATACCAGGGTGAAAAGTGACCGAATCGAATTTATTCATATTCACAAGTTTACTTCCGGCCCATCATTTAGAGTGCATATTGGTGCGAGATTTTTTTGTGATGACTTTGAAGCAGTTGCATTAAACGGTATTGATAGTGACAGTTTCCGTAAAAAGTACAGCTTGTCTTATGGAAGGACTGAAGATTCTGTACTGAAATGTGTTGAAGAAATGATGGAATTTATCCTAAGGGAAGGTTTTGCATGGTTTGATTATTGGATGGATCCCATGAGATTACTAAACGAAAATGAAAAAGATTCGCCGATTCATAGATTTAAGAATGAGTACTTTAAGTTTCAAGCGGGTGAAGAAGATCAGGGGAAGGTAACCTTATCAAAAATGCTTTTGGGGATTAAGGATGAAACCAAGAAGGGAACGAGTGACGAAAAAAGTACGTGGAAAGGAAACTCGGAGAGATGACCTTAATGTTGATTATCGACTGATTATTGGGTTTGCAGGGATTATTGGGAATCAATATGCAAGCCTAAAAAAGATGGAGGAACTTCAAAGATCGGTAAAAGAGATAGATATGCAAGGCTTGCCAAGAGCTGTTAAATAAAGGACTAGCCAGACATGGAACCGGGATACATGATTACATAGATGTAAAGATCTATTTTTAGTAATTTAAAGAAAACAGCAAGATCGGTTAACACCAATGCAAGAATGTTATGTGTAACTAATTTTAAAGGACGGTACTCATGACTTATTACTTGTATCATTATTGCGAGAAAGAAATTGGTCCATTCAAAAACTTATCAAAGTTATCAATGAAATCTCTTACGGTGATTTATCAAGGCACGTTATCAGAAATCAGCACGGAGAAAATATAAAGATAAATTTATGAAGAACAGTTTAAAGGAGATTACAATGAAGATAGAATTAGCAACAGAAAAAGATTATAAGTACATAGTTGAAAGAGATAAACATGTTCCTAAGACACTTGTAAGTACAAAGATTAATGAAAAGGAAATTTTTATACTTAAAGATGGAGAGCATGAAATTGGATGGATGAGATACGGATATTTCTGGGATAACACTCCTTTTATGAATATGCTATGGATTGAAGAAGAATATAGGGGACAAGGTATCGGTAAAAAAATTGTATTGTATTGGGAGGAACTTATGCGTCAAAAAGGATTTGAGTTAGTAATGACGTCAACGCAATCTGATGAAGGAGCACAGCATTTTTATAGGAAAATTGGTTATCGTGATGCTGGATGTCTAATACTGGAGACCCAACCCCTTGAAATAGTGCTTACAAAAAATCTCTAAGAAGGTTACTGTAGTTTACATGGAAGAACTAACGTCTGATAACAAATAATAAATGGAGGTTTACTAATGGACGTAGCTTATGAAGTTATTGAAAGTATGTTGGTTAAATTTAAGTCTGAAAGGAAATGGACTCTTCAAGCAATTGAACAACTGTCAGAGGAAGATATCTCCTGGTCTCCGAACTCGGAAAGCAACAGTATTGCGAATCTAATTGCTCATATTCGAGGTTGCGTTCACTCACGAATCGAAACAATCTTTTTTAATATGCCCGATACAAGGGACAGGGAAAAGGAATTTGAACACGGACTAATAATGACTAAAGAGCAAGCTTATAACCTGATGAAGGAAGCATTCGATGTAATTATTCAATATCTCGAACACCTCAATAGAAACCCGGAATTGTTATTGTCTCAACCATTTCTCAATCGTCCGCCTCTTACCTATAGTCAATTCAATAATGAGACATCCGCTCTTAACCTAATGATAGCCATGGTTAGAGAAATTCATTATCACACAGGGCAAATAATATACATAGCAAAAATAAGGAAGGGACAGCTTGTATGGCAGTATGATTAAACAACGTAAAAGCTAATAGGCGTGTGAAGAGGCAGCCTGGGCGATAAAACAAGCCCCAGACTGCCGCTGGTTTAGTAAACTAACATTGTAGTACTATTGTCTTATAATCAGGATGTCACGAGGTGGTCTTCCAGTGCTTTGGATTCGGGATATTTCGCTGTTAGTTAGATTGCGGCCTACCAGAATTAGCGATGATGTAACGTTGTTGAAATTCAAATTACCCAAGTTAGCCACATTTTGACTGCCACGGAAAACCCGGAAGGATCCCTGAAAGTTAGTTCCCGAAAACAGTACCAGTGTTACTTGAGTGCTTTGCACAACATTTCTGAGTCGGAAGCTCGAAAGCGCATTGTTGAACCGAAACGCTCCAAGATCACGAACCGCAACTCCACCGCGTCTGAAGAGGATCCGACGACCAGAAAAATTAGTACCTGACCAAAGTGCAAGGCGTACATCACTGTTTGCCAACTATATCACTCCTTTTTTAAGGTTGATATAGTGTATTGCAGTTTTTGAGAATGGTGTAGACACATAGAGCAGGGGAATAGCTTGATTTTGCTAATCTGGGGTACGTGATTTTTAAAAAATGGAAAAACCTTCATCCATCCCCTAAAATAGAGTAGAGGTGGTATGGCTTAAGCTGCTGACTTCAGCATTACATCTTAAAAATGAGGTAATGATTTCACAGCAAATTATCAAGGGCAGGAGGGAAGCCTGCCAACCTCCACCTAATCCGTGGTGACGTCATGACCATGTGAATTTAAGTGTGTAAGCAAGCCATTTTGCTATGAGGAGTTGTTCCGAGTGTTCTCATTCATACCGATGTTTCTGTTTATTGTCTACGGATTGTTTATTCTTCTTGGGCTATATTGCTTATATTTGCTGATTAAATTATTGATTCGAGCGATCGAAGCATTGGATATCCATTTGGAGGAAAAAAGAAATAGGCGGCTATAGAGCACAGATCCGCAGGGACCTCGGCAGTCGGTTTGGCGATTTAATAGTAATGAATTACCTCAAATCCATAAGACTAAATAAGAGAGGTGTTTCTGATGAAGATTGTAAAAGCGGATCCATCCAACTTAAATGAATTAACGGAGCTAGCGTTGAAACTTTGGCCAGACAACGAACAGGAGCATTTAAGAGCCGAATTTGAAGAGCTATTGGATTCGAAGAGAGACATCCTTTATTTAGCAACTGTTGAAGGTGGTTTTGTGGGATTTATTCATATGTCACTAAGAGTCGATTACGTCGAGGGCTCCAATTCGAGTCCCGTCGGATATGTTGAAGGAATCTATGTTGAAGAGAACTACAGAAACAGAGGCATCTCCAAGAAATTAGTTGAAGCCGGAGAGCAATGGTCGAAGTCGCTCGGTTGCCATCAAATCGCCTCGGATACGCAGTTGGATAATGTTATAAGTCAGAAATTTCATAAGAAGATAGGATTTAAAGAAGCGGGAAGAATCGTCGCTTTTATCAAGGATATAAATTGATTTTAGCTTGCGATGTAAGGAGGGATTCCCATGCAGGCTTTAGCGCCGAAATATTATTATACGATTGAAAAATTACCAAATGACGGTTTTCAGCATCCTGAGGTTCTATCCATAATTGAACGGAATAATCCGGGTGCCATATACGTGGATCAATTATTGAATCCAAGGAGTGCATTAGTTTGGAGCCAGGGGATTCAAGGATTTTATCTTATCGGGGATTACAGAAATGATTACTTTAACCAATCTCTAGATGGTTTTATAGCTGAGTATATTGAGCCCAGGATGAAGGCGGTTTCCTTAACCCATTTTGAAATCTCGGGCCATCACGAGAAGTGGGATTTTGAAAGCATGTTTGCTTCCAGAAAACTTTATCAGTTCGAGCAATTGGTTTTAGAAATGCGGAAGGAACCCTTAGAAACGATTGAAAATACGGGCACATACCAAATCATCAATCTAAAAACTGATGAGTGGAATAACGGAAGTATAAGAAATGTAGAACTTATAAATAGCCATATCGATTTGTTTTGGTCCTCCAAAGAAGAATTTAAGAAAAAGGGATATGGGTATGCTGCTCTAGACGAATCAGAAGTCATTGGAGTGTGTTACTCCAGTTTTGTGACTAATCAAACTCATGCCATTGGTATTGAAACGGTATCTCGATATCAGAACAAGGGAGTGGGAACCTATTTGGGATATCGATTAGTAAAAGATATACGTGACAGTGGGTATACTCCGTATTGGGACTGTTCGCTCGATAATGAAGCATCAAAAAAACTGGCCTGTCGATTAGGCTTTGAACAGGTACAGCGCTACAAATGCAGAGGTTTTGAAATTGAAGTAGTTGAACAATAAGAATAATAGAAAAGATGTGGTGCAAGCTTGAAAAAAGTGGTGGCGCTTGCTCTTTCCTTCATAGTTGTGATTATAGGCATCGTGTATATCTCGAACAAAGCAACCTACACATCCATGAGAAAAGAAGTTATGGACGAGATCAGCCTAACTAATATAGTTAAAGTTACTTTTAGAAGATATTCGGACGATAAAGAAACGATCACTAAGGATACGAGAAGCATCGATCAGATGCTAGCCGAACAGTCGGATATTGAGTTGAAAAAGGTGAGAGACATTTCCGCGGATCGGGAATATGCAGTAAGGATATATTTGAAAGATAAAAACATCGGCTTTGAAGTAGGATATGGAGTACATGGTTATTTTTAAGGGGTCGGGCCACCAACTCTACAAGGTGCTTGATGGTAAAGATCATTTAAAAACGATTGAAGCCTTAGACTATCGGTAAAGTTCTGATATTGTAGGAAACGGAGCAACCGCAACCCAGGCCCCGATATAACATGCTCTGCGGAGGTTCCGTTGGAAAGCTAATGTTTAAATTTCTTGAAAGGTGTGATGTGGTATGAGAAGTAACCCTAGTATTTTGAAAATCGGCTTGTCGGTGAAGGCTAAATTTTAGGTGGAGAGCTTGAAAACAGGTCTCTCCACGAATCGGAGGGTTCCTATGATTAGATTAGAAAGAATTGATAAAGATAATTGGGAAGAATGTGCTGAGCTGGAGCCGGCAGAAGAACAACAATCCCTTATTGCGCCGAATGTATATTCTATTGCTGAAGCCCAGTTTTTGCAGGGATTTTCGAGTGTGGCCATATTTAAGCAGGAGACGATGATTGGGTATGCTCTATATGGAATAGATCCGGATGATCATAATTATTGGATCTATCGTTTTATGATCGATCGGCGTTTTCAAGGTCAAGGGTACGGGTACCAGGCTGTTTGCAGCATCATTGAAGAGATCAGAAACCGCGCGGATCGCACGGAGGTACTGGTTTTAGGGTATAAACCTGAGAACGAGCGAGCAAGAAGATTGTATTCGAAAGCCGGATTCATAGAAGATGGATTGGCTCCGTGGGGAGAAATGATTGCAAAATACAGCTATGTGAGAACAGAGTAAGCTAGACACCAAGCGGCTCAGCCTAGATACGAGTGATCTATGGCTGGGCTCATCCCTAATCGGGGGAGTGTTCCATATTGAAGAAATTCATAAAATTGAATGTTGTTAGTATCCTCTTTGCTTTTACCATCAATTTCATAAGTTTTTTAACTGACTATGAATAGGACGGTATTCATGGCTTATTATTTGTATCATTATTTTGAAAAAGAAATCGGTCCATTCAAGAACTTGTCAAAGTTATCAATGGATGATGCAACAAAAGTATCTAATCAAATTAAGAATGAGGGTAAGGTATTTGCCAGTCGAAGAAATGATGAATATTTGATGATCAGAAGAGAATTGGAAAGAACAGCGAGAGACCTATTTATTAGTAAAGGCGGGAAGCCAGTCAATACTTTTCCTCACTATATGACTCTGGGAGCTTGTAGTTGGCTTCAGACATGGTATTTGGAACCGGGGATCATCACAATAGATTGGAATGAAATCGCTAAGGAATCAATGAGTTTTACATACGGTGATTTATTCCCAACTATGCGATATCCCGATGAAAAACCATACAGAAAACAAGTGTATACTAAAGATGAAATTATTAAAGTTATTGATCAATTTGGCTTACCACAAGATTGGAACTATGATGGAGCCAAGGGACCGGAAAGATACATAGAAGTGCAAATATGGGATGAACAAATTATTCAAAGATATATGTAAGTGATGCAGAACAAGTAAATCAGCCGAGTCGGAGAGGAAGGGACGTAATACATGAATACAATCATTTATATGGTAAGACATGGCGAATCGCCAAAAGCTGAGGGTAATGAGCGGACTCGGGGGTTAACCGAGAAAGGGAAGACGGATGCAAAGCGAATTACAGAATTGTTGAAGCAAGAAGGAATCGATATTTTTTTCTCAAGTCCGTACTCCAGAGCAATAATGACTCTCGAAGAATTGGCGCGGACGGCAGGAAAGGAAATGCAACTTCATGAAGACCTTAGAGAGTTAACGTTCTCGAGCGATGACAAGATCATGTCAGACGGTGAACTGTACCCTCTGGTAAGTAAGATGTTTTCAAATCGGGCAGCACTCTCGCCTGGTGGAGAGTCCGCTTTCGGATGTCAAACACGTGCAGTAGCTGTCCTCAAGGAGATTTTAACGAAAAATCGCGGTCAGCGCATTGCGATAGGGACTCATGGGGCCGTGATGACTTTGATCATGGAACACTTTGATAGCAGCTATGATTTTGATTTTTTAATGAGAACTTCAAAACCGGATGTTTACAGGATGGAATTTAAGGATGATGAGTTAATAGAGGTTGAGAGATTATGGAAATGAGGATAGCGAGAATGTTATGATGAATATCATAGAGAAAGACGTGAAAAGCGAATGAAAACCGGTCAAGCAAAATCTTTAGTAATTCTTCTCCACGAGATCTATGGTGCTAACAATCATATGGATTTCATGAAAGATGTCATGACGCAAGAAGGTTATGATGTCATTACTCCAAATCTATTACATAGGGATCCTTTTTCTTACGATCAGGAAGAGGAAGCCTATCACTACTTTATTAACGAAGTCGGATTTAACGGACCGAAGGATGAAGTAAAGCAAATTGTAGCGGCAAACCGAATGAACTATGAGAAAATTTACATTATAGGCTTTAGCGTCGGAGCTACGACGGCATGGATATGCAGCGAGTTTGAGATTGACGGCGTGATTGGGTTCTATGGATCCAGAATTCGGGACTATGTTGAGATGGAACCGGGATGTCCGACCTTATTATTTTTTCCGGAATCGGAAAGATCGTTTCATGTTCCGGAGCTCATCGACAAACTGAAGAACAAGAAGAATATCCATGTAACAGCCATACATGCCGAACATGGTTTTATGAATCCGTTTTTCAGAGCCTATAGCCGTAAAGACTATATGGAATGCATGAATCAATGCTTAAAATTCCTGAAGCAACTCGAAGAGATCGATACAACCATCTTGTCAGGGTAGCCGAAGAAAATGAAATCAATAAACAAGGGAGGCCTGTCATATGAAACAGGAGTTTGCTTTTTCAAGAATAGGTTACGTCTATATTCCCACCACGCAAATCGATGAATCCATTCATTGGTATACGGAGAATTTGGATTTTAAACTGATGAATAAGTTTCAAGACCGCGGGACATTTGTTGCCGTATTACACCACCCGCATCAGAACTCCATAGCTTTATTGCTCATTGAAACACAAGACAAGCAAACCATGGAAATCACAAGAAACGGAAAACCATTTCCCGTCATGGCCATGAACTGTCCCAATATTGAATACACGTATCAATTATTGAAGGACCGAGGCGTAACGGTGGAGGATCTACATACGCTGGGTAATGGAGAAGCCAAGTACTTTTATTTCAGAGATCTTGAAGGTAATCTGTTAGAAGCGGCTTGGTCCATCTGGGATCCCGTGGACGAATTTAAAGAAGATTTTGTAGAGTAAGAGTAAATTATCAGGTCGGAGAGCCGGGTCGTACATGCCGAGCGTTGCAGCGCTTGGCTTTTTTTAAAAGGGGAGAGAGATTATGCAGGATGCCATTGCTATTATCTCGGATATACATAGTAACCGTTTTGCATTAGAGGCGGTATTAAAAGATATATCCACGCGAAACATTCAACGGATCGTAAATTTGGGGGATAGTCTGTTCGGTCCCATTGACCCATTGGGTACAGCCAAAAGGTTAATGGAGCACGCTAATATGGTTCATATCATGGGAAACTGTGACGCGGCTTTACTGGAAAAAGAGATGGATTCAGCTACTTTCCAATATGTTAAACCTTTACTGGGGCGCAAGATTGAGGAATGGATAAGAACGTTTAAAGATACATGGGTATATAAGGACCTGTTCTTTTGTCACGGAACTCCTTATGCAAACGATCGATACTTATTAGAGACCATAGATGAAGATGGGGTTAGTTACAAGAAGCCTGAATTACTCATGAAAGAACTTGGCTCCATTTCGCAAAAATATATTTTTTGCGGCCATAGCCATGTCCCCAAATCCATATATTTGCCCGATGGCAAGCTCATCGTCAATCCGGGCAGTGTGGGGTTGCCCGCCTATGAGGAGGAATTGCCATTTCCGCATAAAATGGAGTCGCTGTCCCCTTATGCGGATTATGTCATTGCCTATCAGACGGAGATGAGCGTATGGAATATAGAGCATGTTATGGTTCAGTATGATTGGGAGCAAGCCGGCTCGATGGCCGAGTCAAACGGACGAATGGATTACGCTGTTGCGATCAGGACGGGAAGAGTAACGTGAGAAAAAATACGACTTTTATGGGGGGACGTAAATGAAAAAATTGCCAACCATACAACTGGAACGACTAATATTAAGACCTTTTTGTTTAGATGATGCCAAAGAAGTTCAAGCCTTGGCAGGTGACAAATCTGTTGCTGAAATGACGTTAACGATTCCTCATCCGTATGAGGATGGGATGGCGGAACAATGGATTGAAACGCATGCTAACCATTTTAATGAAGATCGGGCACTTGAATTGGCTATCGTACATAAGGATGACGGTTATTTAATCGGCGCTATTAGTTTAGGAATTAACAGAAAGTTTGAGCATGCAGAGCTTGGATATTGGATTGGAAGCAAGTATAGAAATCATGGTTACTGTACTGAAGCGGCCAGAGGAATCATTGATTACGGATTTAGAGATATGCAGTTAAACCGCATATTTGCACTTCATTTAGGGAAAAATCCCGCCTCGGGAAAAGTAATGACCAAATTAGGCATGAAATATGAAGGGAAATTAAGACACCATGTTAAAAAGTGGGATCATTTTGAGGATCTTGTTTATCATGGTCTTTTAAAGGATGAGTATCAATGATGAGAGCTTATATTCAGACCGATAAGAACGGAAATTTTTACAACGTAAACGCGTTTATCGCGAATGAAGGTTTTACTTCCTTGGGTTGGGAAACCGTTAAATTCCATGACGTACAGGAGATCATGGAGTTTGATCCTGAACATATCCTGGTTGGCGGGATCGGAAACGTGAGAAAGCGCCTTGAAATTTTGGGGTTTGAAAGAAAACAGGGCGAAATCGATTATCCGCCTTCCTTGTCACGCTATTTCGGCAGAAAAATTTGGGCCACCACCCTTCAGGAACTTATCCAGAAACCACAGGACTGGAATGTATTTATTAAACCTAAAGACACGACCAAACAGTTTGCCGGGCGAGTTGTGAAAGAGTATCGGGATTTTATAGGATTGAATGACGGGGATGAACGGACGACGGTTTGGTGCTCCGAAGTGGTGCATTTTAAAACGGAATGGCGTTGTTTTATCCGATACGGTCAGATCCTTGATGTCCGCTACTATAAAGGTGCCTGGGATTCTAAAATAGATCTCGGGGTTGTCGAGAATGCAATCCGTGATTTTATCGATGCACCAGCCGCCTACGGAATGGATTTCGGAGTTGACCCCAATGGCGAAATGAAGTTGGTGGAGATCAACGACGGTCATTCTTTGGGGACTTACGGGATCAGCCCTTTAAACTATGCAAAATTTCTCTCGGCCAGATGGTCCGAATTAACGGGGACAACGGATTATCTTAGAACTCTTTAGTGAAAGGACCTGGCGTATGAAGCAAATGCTCCTTACTATTTTGTGTTTAGCCTTTACGGTCGGCTGTGCTTCCCCATACCAACGAGGAACTTATGACCTCTACCTTATACCGCAAGGTTACGAGGGGATTATTAGGGTCACTTATAATATAAAGGAAGCTCCACTCCTCGAAAGGGAGGGGAAATACGACGTTATACCCGTAGATTCAAGCGGGAAATACGAGACATCGAACCCTATGTATGATTACGGAGAGGTTATCGATCAGTATTTTTATGTGGATGAAAAAAGCAACCGGACGGCCATCGACCCGACTTGTGTGAACATTAGGGGAACCGGCGGAACCAGTGTCGGAGGAGTAGAAACCCATCATACGGAAATTGAAGTAACGAATTCGCTTTGCGGTGAAGATTTTATGCTTCATGGGTCGAACAGAAGTTAAGATATTTTTGATTAAGGAGAGCAAGCATGGAAAAACTAGACGACATTAAATTGGTTCATTTGGCGGAAAAACATGTAGCTGAGTTGAACAAATTTGAGCTTCCTGAGGAACAACGGCAATTTACGGCGCTGCCAAGTGAAGTGCTCAACGTAACGGAAAGTCAGTATCCCATCGTTATATTAGATGAAGGGGTGGCTGTGGGATTTTTTCTGCTCCATGCCACGGACCGGGTTAAAGACTATACCACCAATCCAAACGCTATGCTATTAACGGCTTTATCCATAAATTCACAACAGCAGCGCAAGGGTTATGCGAGAAAAGGAATGCTTGAGTTGCCTCTTTTTGTGAGAAAAGAATTTGAGCGTTGTGATGAAGTCGTCTTGGTGGTCAATCACAAAAATATTCCGGCTCAACAGCTGTATTTGAAAGTGGGATTTGTGGACACGGGGGAAAGAAGAATAGGGCCGATCGGAGAACAAATCGTCATGAGTTTAAGAATAGCCTGAGATTTGCCGCCAGAAAGGAGAGGCCATGTAGATGGGGCTCGACTACAGTTATGTACTTGTGATCAAGAAAGATAAAAGAGATGAATTATTTCATTTCGTAAAAGAGCATGGAGAGGTTGATCTATCAGATAGTTTCAGTGCTTATTTCGAAATGGACTCCCATGTTCTGAAGTATTTGGAAGGGGGATATGATTGGAAACCGCACTATGATAAAGCGGAAATTCAAAAGTATCTGCTGCCGGACAACCAGGCCAGGATCGGCGGCATTGATTATGATGAACGGATTCCTCAGGCAAATGACGAGGAGCTCGTGGTGAGATTTACGGCGGTCACATCCGATATGAGCCGGTTATTTGGTGACTCCGTGTCCGTCAGAAACTGGTTTGTGGCGCTGAGCAGAAGGGTAGACGCCAAGATGACTTATTTGGATCTGGAATCGGAAGGGCGCAGGATCGTCTTTTTGAAGGGTTCGGAAGCCTTTTTAGCGTTTAAAGGGGATGGCCTGTTTGAGGTAAGTCAAAAAAATTTTCTTGGGGCTATGGATGAATTCTCTAAAAATTTACCGGACATCCTCGATTCTTATGAGACGAATTACAAGTTTGAAGAAGAGTATACTTTGATCTTGAGGAAAGCCGGTCTCGAACAATTGCGAAGCTATATTGAGAGGCATGGGCATTTTGACAACGGTCAGGTTGTTTTAAAGTTTGATCTGGACTCGGCGCTTATGAGGTATCTGGAAAAAGGGCATGGCGAGCAAGAGTATGGTATATCTCAAGGCGGTATTCCATACTTCAACAAAGAAATCGTCTATAAGTATATAGAGCCGGATTACAAAGTGAAAATCGAGAGGATCGATTATTCGGAAGAAGAACTTGGCGGCGAAGAAGATAGGGTCGCGGTACGATTTATTCCAAAAAAGTGGAAGACAGATCAGTTGTTTTCCCAATCCGAATCGGTCCGGCATTGGTTTGTAACTCTGAGCAGGGAAGTCTCGGCCAAGCTGACTTATCAGAGTTTGTGGAATGATGGATATGCTCACAGGATTATTTGTTACGAAGGCGAGCATACGAATATCGAGTTTACAGGACATTATGAGCTGGAAGTATCTCGTTTTAAAGAAATATATCGGGTTTTCTCCATATATTTTGACCAGTTTTATGTTTAGGGGGAACTCAACTCATGCTAATTACAGATATCGACGAAATGAAAGCCATGCATGAATCCGCCGTTGTTGATAGCGGTTTTGTTGCAACTTGCGGCAGAATGCATGATTTAAATAAGCTCCCCGGGTTTGCGGCTTTAACGGACGAAGGGACTCTAGGGACGGTATTTTATCTCATTGAAAATCATGCATGTGAGATCGTTTCCCTTGAAAGCCGGAAAGAGAACCTGGGCGTAGGCTCCGCACTGGTCCAACGTGTCATTGACCATGCCCGGACAGCAAACTGCGGAAGAGTATGGTTAGTCACAACCAATGAGAATTTGAGGGCGATTCGGTTTTATCAAAGGCGCAGATTTGAAATGAAGGCCCTACACAGAAATGCGGTGGAAGCGGCGAGAAAGCTTAAACCGTCGATTCCCTTCACAAGTGAAGACGGGATTCCGATAAAGCATGAAATTGAATTTGAAATGTTGTTGTGAGGAGAAACTCTCATAGACGCAAACCAAGGGGAGAATAAACCATGGAGGCAATCATTCGTTACTATAACCAATATGACGAATCGTCCAGGCTCACAACGGACTATTCCAGAAGACTTGAATTTATCACCACCACCCATGTGCTGGATCAGCATATCTCGATTGATGATGAAATTTTGGATCTTGGAGCGGGGACGGGAATATATTCTTTTTATTACGCAGAAAAAGGGAATCCCGTGGTCTCCACCGACATTACGCCTAGACATGTCCAGATGATAAAGGCCAAGGCGGATGAATTAGGAATGAATCATGTCCGGACTAAGGTGATCGACGCGAGGGACCTTTCCCGTTTCAAAAGCGGGCGTTTTGATGTTGTCTTGTGCTTAGGGCCTATTTATCATCTAACCGACCTGGGGGATCAAGAACGGTGTATTCGTGAATGCATTAGGGTTTTAAAACCAGGGGGGATTCTTGCCGTAGCGTATGTCAATAAATTCTTTATTCTCCCCCATTTGATCCAAAAAGACAGAAAATACTTAGAAGAACCCTGGGTGAGTAAAATATTGAATGACGGCAGGATTTTTTCTCACGAAGTTCCAGGCTTTTGGACGGATGCTTATTTTCACTCGCCGAGCGAAATTGAACAACTGTTAACCCAACGAAATATAGGCAAAATCGCAAATGTAGCCACCGATGGGGTGAGCCAATACTTGCGGGATATGGTGAACGCTTTAAGTGAAGAAGAATTTAAACAATGGGTGGCGTACCATTTACGAACTTGTTCGGAGCCCTCCATCCTGGGAATGAGCAATCACGGGCTCTTTGTGGGCCGGAAAGTGGATTAGTAGTCTCCAATAGATGACCGGGAAACCCCTTATAGAGTATTTTCACAATCGAGCAGCCTAAAAAAAGAACCAAAAGCGATATGCTCTCGGTTCTTTTTCTTTAAACCTCAGTTCCTCAAACGTTCTCCGCTTAGGACTTTTACTGATAATTCACTTCCTCGGCGAAGTAAATCTCCTTCAAACGATCCTTTATGCGCTGAGTTTCCTCTGCGGTTAACGGAGCCGTAGGACTTAGCTTGAAGTTCCTTCCGGTGATGTAGCTTACATCCGTGTTCTTGTTCAGGTTGTAAGGTGTCTTTGGAACCGGACTACGAGTATAGTCGGTGAAATCAATAACGGACCATGCCTCGTCTCCATCCTCTTTGGATAAAATAATCCGCTGTGCGGCGTTTTCTGTCCACAAATAGCGCAGATTGGCCGGTGAATTATTGGAGTCCATAGCTGTCTTAAAGCCGGAGCCTCTGAACATGAGCGTAAATTCCGCATGATCATTATTCGATCCGGCCAATGATTCATAAACCTGTTTCAGTCCGTCCACGCCTACAACCTCGACCTCGCGGTCTACAGGGAAGTGGTTCACAAAGTTCTCCCAGATTTCAGACATGTTATGATTGCCGGCAAGCCAGTTAATGTCCAAAATAATGGACATATAATTTACCGTATTGATACGTTGAAACGGATTATCCAAATATTGTTGTGCTATATACAGTTGTGGTGCCGCATCCGTTTCATATACATAAGGGTCACCCGGATGGAGAGTCCAGCGTGAGGAATCTTTGGTATAGCGCGATCCAATCGGATCAATCGTAATCGAATTCATGAATACGGTGCCGCTATTATCCGAAACTCTCTGCGCAGGTACCATCGGATTGTCTTTATTGGACCAGTAAGGCATCAACGGTGAACCCTCACCATACATGCCGTTCACATTATATTGTGTAGCCGACCACCCCATCGCGGAAGTGATCTTAAAGTGATCTTTGAGCCATTGGGTTTGCTCGGGATTCACCGTAAAGCTGGTCAATGATTTAGGCAGATACTTCCGATATTGGTCTGTATCCATGCTTTCAAA
This sequence comes from Paenibacillus sp. A14, assembly GCF_036864815.1. Taxonomy (NCBI): domain Bacteria; kingdom Bacillati; phylum Bacillota; class Bacilli; order Caryophanales; family Paenibacillaceae; genus Paenibacillus; species Paenibacillus sp. A14. Next base: position 436,113 of record NZ_JBAGJD010000003.1, on the reverse strand, counting down.
CACCGAAGGTGATCTCATCGTACCGGATTGGTGCAGCTCAGTGAGCGCATTATAACGATACATATACAACCACTCGTTCATCCGCAATTCCCATAAAGGGAGCTCATACAGGTTATTCGGATACCCGTCCAAAATACCGACTTCATCCCCATACTGGTCGACGTATTCCAAAACCTTTTTAAGCTGCGGGCGATTCGTTTCTACGAAAACAAATCTATTCTCCATGGCCCAAGTTACTTTTATGTTAGGGCCAAAGTGGTCCATCAGCATTTGACGAGCCTGTTCGATTTGTTCCACCGTGGTCGTACTGCCCGGATCTTGCCCCTGCAGCATTAGTGAGACAGCAAAATATTGCTTTTTGCGTTCTCCCGGTACTACCGTCAATTCGGCATCGGAGATGAAGTGAATTCCCTGGGATGGCGATTCAACTTCGATCTTGAATGGTATGACAGAGTTCACCGTAGGAATCAGGTGCAGGTTGGCTATGTGCCCATCCTCATCAAATATTCCCTTGGAATCCTCGATCCGAAGCTTCAAGTCTGACGGTAACAAACCTGAAGGTATTACCTCTCCTTTTGCATTCTGAAATACATAGGGCATACTCCAGGATGCAGGGTCTAGAGTAGTAGACTGCGGAATGTTATTCGTAGCCAAGTACACGGACCTGATTACACTCGGTTCCTCTGCTGGAGGAGTCTTCCCTTTTACGATCAGCTTGGTCTGTGCTGTAAGTACCTGATAAGGCTTGGCAATGGTGACTTTTACCCCTACAGGAATGAAGCTGTCAGCCGTCGGTATATTTTCGGCATGGGCGATTTTCCCTTGTTCATCAAAAACACCTAATTCATCCCTAAATGCATAAGTTACACTTGTGACGCTGGCAGCAGGAATGATTACCGGCCGCCCTTCATTGTAGAGCTGAAAGGATAACTGATACGAAGGATACGTTTCCGGTTGATTTACCAGATCCGGCGCCTTGATGATGACCTTATCCGCTACAAAACCCACAGAATCATCCACTGGAAGCACCGGTGGTTTTGGCGGAGTTGGTCTTGTCGCTGGTGGCGTTACCGGTGGTGTCACTGGTGGTGTCACTGGTGGTTTAGGGTCAGACGCTGGTGGAATCTCCGGTTGCTCCGGCTTCGGTTCTGTTGGTGTTACCGGTTCTGTTGGTGTTACCGGCTCAGTTGGTGTTACCGGCTCAGTTGGTGTAACTGGACCTGCCGGTGGATCAGGTCTAGGACTATGGCTTCTAGGTCCCTTGGTTTCCAAATTCGCACGCTGGCTGCTAATTTCCGGCGCCAGATCGACCGCTGCCTTCTTCGGTTCCGTTGGGCTGGTCGGCTGATTCTCCGTCGCAGCTCCTTTTCCTAATGACTCCAGTAAGCGCTGGGCGCGTTCGCTCAGATCGTCCCCGCCAAGCCAGACTCGATAAGCAATTAGCACAGCATCTTGCCGGTTCACAAATTGTTTGGGGTGGAAATAATGATTCGTATCCCCCTCAATCAGCTCTAATTGCTCCACCAGCCACACGCTCGTTTGGGCATAGTCCGATACATCGGACCGATCCACAAAGCTGGAGATCCCAGCGGATGGGGTATCTTCAGAAACTCCGAAATACCTGGCATACCAAACGGCCATATCCTGGCGCGTCAAATTGTACTTGGCACCGAATAATTGGTCACCGATTCCCTTAGTAATGCTCTCTTCCTGCAAGATCTGTACATAAGGGAGAGCCCATGTTGACACATCACGAAAAGAAATTAGACCTTTGTTATTAGATGTTCGCTTTAAGGCTTTGGCGAAAATGCTTGCGCATTCCTGCCGCGAAATAAAACGCAAAGGCCGAAAGCTCCCATCCCCATAACCAGTTACATAACCTTGAGCAGCCATGGCCTCAATCGCATCGGCCGCATAGGAATGTTCTATATCGTTAAAGGCTCTGTTTGCAAAAGCGGGAACACTATGTATACAGAACAACCAAACAACCAGTAAACCAGCCACGTAACGACGAATTCGTTTTATTTTATTTTCACACTTCATTATTTCAGATCATCAACCTCCTCTGTGAGACATCATCGTGGTCACTTTCGTCTGCACCTCCGTGTCAACCTTGAAAATCGGTCTTTTTTCAAAAAGTTTTCATCCCCATTACAATAAACACCAAACTGTATATACTTGAATTATCGGAATAATCCCCCTGGGATTGAATAAAACCAGCAAAAAAATGGCTTGAGAAACGTACCATTTTAAAGCCATAATTTCCTATCAATTTACAATGGTTTTCATTGGTAATTAGGGAAAACCCTAAATTGATTTAGCTTTAAAGCTGCCAAAATGGCATTGTAATCGTTAGGGCTAGCCTAACGAGGGAGTTTGCCTGTATAATCATGGGAGAAAAACATTCAGTGACCCAGCCTCCTTTTGATTTAGGGCTGGGTTTTTGTATGAATACAGGAATGCAGTCCATTCATAATGAATTACGTTTGTGGCTCGTAATAGCAAGGAAGACCCGGCTGTAGTATAAGAAAGGGAGGTTTTTACGTGCAAAAGCAAGCTCAACCACAGAAATACCACGTATTGGCTCGAGGTGCCATTTTGGCGGATCATCACCTCCTGGTTGCTCATTGTAAAGGCATGGATAACACGTTTTTACCGGGCGGTCATGTGGAATTTCATGAAAGTATACGAACGTCATTGCAACGAGAGATTCATGAAGAGCTAGGTCTGGCGTGTGAGGTCGGTGCTTATATCGGGGCGGCGGAGGCCGCATATGAAGATAAGGGAGTGTACCACCAAGAGATCGGTCATGTTTTTGTTACCCGTTTGGACCACCCGGATCCTGGAACTAATCCAACATCCCAAGAGGACCACTTGGAGTTTTATTGGATTCCCTTAGATGAAATGGAAAAACACAACCTGCTCCCCGTGCCGGTGAGAAACATGATTGAAAACTACGTCAAGGGTGTGGCGGGGCCGTTTTTCGGTAGTACGTTTGAGGATGAATGAGTCACAAATGGATAGATCTCAAAAAAATTAAGGATGGGTGAAAAAATGTCAATGTCTGTGAAAAACCAAAAATTAATCAAGTCTTTTGTAGAATGGATCGCGTTCGTAAGCACCTTAAAACAACTGGATGAGAACACATGGAACTCTAGCATGAAACCCGGAAAATGGACGATCAAAGAGATTGTTAGTCACATGATGTTATGGGATAAGTACTTTTATGAAGAAGCCATTCACAAGATTGCCACGCACCAGGAACTGACGCTCAAGCATTTGAACTATGATGAATTCAACCGGGAAGCTGTGGTTTACAGTAAAGCGATAACGACAGACGCATTGGTGGAAGAAGCCATAGATTATCGTAAAAAAATCATAGAAACGATTGAAGCGCTGCCGGAAGAGGTGGTGGAACAAAATTATACGGACGGGGACGGTAATGTCTTTCATATTCCACAATACTTGAGGGATTTTATTTGGCATGATCGGCATCATATGAAACCCTTGAAGGACTACCTTAGAAAGTGAGAGTAAGTCCATGAAATTGAATATTATTTTATTTTTTTTGCTGGCGCTTTTATTTTCACATGTTTCCCCTTATGGTGTGAATGGTCCCGAAGAAATACAATCAAGTTCGGAAAAAGTCGTGACGACCTTTTAAGACAAAGAAGGAACTGTAATGGCTACAGGAGTTGATCAAAAGAAGCGCTGAATGATGGATTAAGTCGTTAAAGGAGAAAATGAACGGAATTTGTCGGATTAACAGAGCACTGTAAAATTACTCGGGAAAGAAGTCGTGATTCGGATGAAATACAAATTCATTTGCGGATGGGTTTTGCTGATCTTGTTGGTTGCATGCAATGCCAATCCAAACAACGCAAATACAGTTGAGCCTATAGAACCCTCAAAAATAGATCTGCAAAATTATGAGGGATCATGGACAGACAAGGATTTTAATCAATTCACATGCAGTGATTGTTTAAATAGCGCGGAGATAGATGTGAGTCAAAATAATGGAGATCTAGGGAGTATCAGTATATTCCTATATAATCCGTACAGACTAACGGATTCAACGAGTGATTTTCAGTTGGAGGGGAATAAAGCTAGTTTTATATTTGATGATTCCGTCGGAAAAGGTAGGGGAACCCTTACTTTTTTAAAAGATGAAATACATATTCGATTAGACTTGGAGCAAGCAAGTGATGAAATGAGTGAAATATATCATAAAGAAAGAATATTGGTTAGGGATCCATATAAGGGCTTAAAACGATTCGATCCCCTTGAACTTCTTAGGAATTATTTGCATTTGAAGGATGTAAATAATCTAGAGATTAATAGCGGTGCGGAATGGAATGAAGAATTAGACGCCGGCCCTGAAGTCGAGGTGGTGAATAGAAAAGATGAATCCGGTAATGTCGTACAGATGTATAGAGTAAATACGTTGAATCAAAAAATTGAAGAATTAGAGCTATGAGTAATTTTAAGTTCATTTTTGTGAAAGGCGGGAGAACACCATTACTCAAATTCCCGAGATTCAATGGGTCGAAGGTGACCAGGAGGCAATTACCCATATAAAAAATCGTCACGAGCTGTTTTCTCTAAATCCGGGACTTGAAGCTGAAGTCGTCAAGGTAGAAACCGAACATGGCGCATATGTTCTCAAGATATGGAACAAGGATTCGAAACCGAATGTCGGAAAGCAGTATCACCTTCTATTCGAACTGTATAACAAGGGAATCCGCGTTTCCAAACCGTACGGTTGGGGAACGGATGTGAATCAAAATCCCGTATTGCTGACCAGCTACGACGGGGTGCCTATTTCCAAGTTGGACAAAAGTAAATTGAAAAAAATCGTACATATGTTGGTCCAAGTCCATAACTATCACGTAAGTAGGGATATAACGTCTATTCCGAAGCACGATTTTGTGGCTTACTTTTTTCCTCGGCTGGAGCAACATCAGGATCTGAAAAATTCTTTAGTTAGGCTGCTGGACCGGATAGAACTTCGGCAGGATCGCTTCATCCACGGTGATTATAATTTAGGGAATATTTTGGAGCATCAGGACAAGTTAACGGTCATCGATTGGACAAATGGACAGTTGGGCGACATTAGATATGACATAGCTTGGTCTGTTTTTTTAATGCGGGTTTACGCCGGTGAACGGTACGGCCGGATGTATGCTTCTGAATTCAGGGCATCTACCCCTGATTTTTCCTCGGAGGATGCTGAAATTTTTGAAGCTGTAGCGTGTTTGCGCTGGATTTTGTTAAGCCGGATGTCCGATTTGTCCCAAGAATCGTCCATTTTAAAACGCGTGAATGAAATCATCCGGAACAATCCATGGTTAGATGAGGGGCTAACTTTGAACGGAAAGTAGAGGCAGCTATGACCCCGGACCGGGGTGGATATCCAAAAGATGATCTCCCCCACTTATTTCAGGAGCTTTCGCAACTCATGAATTGGTCTGAACAAAATTTAAGTAAGGAGGATGGCGTACATCTTTGTTCCCGAGTAGATTTATTAAAGACCAAGCTGACGGAAGCCTTCTCCGAAGAAGGGGTTATAGTATTTATAGGATAAGGCTTTACGTCCTGCGCAAAATTTTAATTCGTCTCGAAATGAGGTAGTGGCAGATGTCGCAACATAAAGAGCTTACGAAACAAGAGATCGAGAGTTTAATCGGTTTTCTTGATTACTTTCAGAATTCCGGCAATACGTTTTACGAAGTGGTCAACGGATATTATAAGGAGAGTCCGGAGGTGGGATGCTTTCGAGAGGAATTGGATCGCACCGGCTTCCTGATCGTTTTTAACTGGCATGAATGGCTGGCGGATCACGAGGAATTCACGGATTTGGCCCAACCGATCGAAGAACCCATCAGGAATGCGGACCTGGACACGCTGAGAAAATTAATGACCAGCTATATCCGTGGAGACCGGTTCAATGAAGGCTTGTTTATTCGGGCCGTTTTGAACGGACATATCACCTGTATTTTGTTACGACTCAAAGCGTTAAAGGATCAAGTGTAACCCCCCGTCTCGGAAAGGCTTTCTTTGGAGCGGGGGGGCTTTTTGCTTCTTATGCCTAATCCTTCGTTTCGGAGAAAATAGTGCCGCACTGCGGGCATGTTACCTCGTAACGGGCACCTAACGGCAAATTGCCGATGTGGGTGACCGTCTCAACTTTGCATTCCGGACATTGGACCACAGCGTAATGGTAGTTGCGTGGTGGATGATCCCCGTGGTTTTTATAGGCACTGCAGAAGCATTTTCGATTCACGATGGTGTAGATGGTCTTTTCGTCGCTGATCCACTCGTCTTTCCACTGATCATAGGTGTCGAATTCCTTTTTCGTAATACGGTAATACTCGGGGACATCCGCGACCCCTGTCTTGATTTCAAATACATACGTATTCTCCAGAATCCCGACGCTTTGATAGCGGCCTTCCTTAAGCAACTTATAATTTCTACAATCCATTCTTATTCTTTTCTCCCCATGGTAATTTAAGGTACTATGATTATAACAAATTTCATTTGGAAAAGTTGAGAAACGCGCCAAAATGAGGGATGACACGGGAGTTTCTATGTTCGCAAGAGGAAGGGGAATCATTCGTGCAAGTTACCATCAAAAATACCATAGTCGAATTAATTCAAGGTGATATCACGAAATGCGAAGTGGACGCGATCGTCAACGCGGCCAATACAAGTTTGCTGGGCGGGGGCGGAGTGGATGGTGCTATCCATCGGGCCGGAGGAAAGGCGATCCTGGAGGCGTGTTTGAAAATCCGCAATCAGAAGGGCGGCTGTGCCGTAGGCGAGGCCGTGGTGACAACCGGAGGGAACTTGAAATGCCGTTATGTCATTCATACGGTGGGTCCGGTTTGGAACGGCGGAGCCAAGCAGGAAGAAGAGCAATTAAAAAGCTGCTATAGAAGCTCATTAAAGCTGGCTGATTCTATGAACGTCGAAAGCATGGCCTTCCCCAACATAAGTACGGGAATTTACGGATACCCGAAAGAACAAGCCTGTATTTTGGCTATTGATGAAGTGGCTGCCTATTTGGTAAATAGCGGAACCAGCATAAAGAGGATTATTTTCGTATGCTTTGATGAAATCAACTACGAACTATATAAACAAGAATTGAAAAAGACCGCGAGTAATTTGAAGGAAGGTTGAACCCTCTGAAACCGTTCGAAGTAATAAGTCTCGATATGTTTCAAACCTTAGTCAACGTAAATTCCAGAAGAGAATATGTTTGGAGGCCGATCCTAAACGGGTTCTTTACATCTGACCTGGCTGAACAATGCGGAGAACGGTTACTGGAGCTTTTTTGGGATCATTCCAGCGATCTCAGGTCGACGAAACCATTTCATCTTACCCAAGACATTTATAAACGGTGTTTTGAAAGTTTGTTTAGGGAAAAGGGCATGACTTACGATCCGCTAGAGGCTACCAGGATCTTGATCAGCGAACACACCCATTCGGAATTGTACGAAGATACAGCGGGGTTTTTGGAAGGGGTTGTAAATAAATATAAGGTTTGTATCGTTAGTGATACGGATGAGGCGATGCTGCCCAAGTTTTACTTGGACTATAGGCTGCGCATATTCACTTCCGAGCAGTATCAATCCTATAAAAATGATGACCACAATGCGATGTTTAAACAATTGCCTCTTACCTATCATGTAAATCCCAGTCAAGTGATCCATATCGGAGATTCCATATCCGATGTTGTTGGAGCCAAGCGGGAAGGTATCGTGAGTTGCTGGTTGAATCGGGAGAGGAGATCCTGGGGGCACGAAGTGAAGCCTGATTTTGTCATTCATTCACTTAGAGATCTGGATACATTGTTGTAACGGGTACTCTTCGTAAAAAAAGATATAGAAGCAGATAGGGAGCAGACATGTGAAAAAGGCTATGATACGAATCTTATGCGGGACGGTTTTACTTTCAAGCTTACTGTCCGGGTGCGGGGGAAATTCGAATCTTCCACAGGAAAATCAAAATTCGAAGGGATCTCCTCAGCCGGAGGCTTCTAGAACCAAGGACGAAATCGACCTTAAGGGCGATTGGACTTCGTTGATCCCCCCAGGTTGGCACAACCTTTTAGCGGATGATGAGCCCGTTATAGCCGAAGGCGATTTAAACAAGGACGGGATCATGGATGTCGCGGCCGTGATTGAAGGTATCTCAAGTGAGGATACCGCGCCTCCGCGTTCCCTTTTGATTGCCTTTGGAGACAAAGAACGGGGTTACCGGCTATCCATTATTGCGGATAAAGTTCTATTGAAAGCCGATGAAGGCGGTGTATGGGGCGATCCTTTTGAAAGCTTGGAGATTAACCGGGGGTCTGTCGTTGTGAGCCACTACGGCGGAAGTAATTGGCGATGGTATCAAAAATACAGATTCAGGTATCAGAATGACGATTGGTATTTGATCGGGGCGACGACAGGCAGTTATTTTAATGGGACGCCGATGGAAAGCGTGGAAGAAGACGACTACAATTTGCTAACCGGCGACTATATTCAGAAAAGAACGAATGACCAAGGACGCACTGTAACGAAAAAAGGGAACAGAGGCGTCAAACCATTGGTTACGCTTAGGGAATTTAGTATCGAGGACATGTGACTGAGGGGTTGCCGTGTATGGAAAAGGTAAAATTTAAGCGGGGAAATATCAAAGCAATTCTTTTCGATTCGGGCAGGGTGTTAAATGAACCTGTTACAGGGCAATGGTTTATGCCGCCCAATTTCTTTTCGTTCGTGGACCCGGAGAAGTTCAGAGCCATCGACCAGATCACTTTATATAAAGCGTTTCAGATCGCACATGCTTATCTGTCGGAGCAAAATTGGATTACTACGGAGGAAGAAGAATATACACATTTCGCGGAATTCTATCGATTATTTGCAAATGAGCTGCCCGAAATGGGGTTAGCTCCTGATTCGCTCGCTTCCATAACACACGATTTAGTATACAACTATGAAAAATACAGGTTCTACAGCGACGTGATCGAAGTGTTGCCTGAACTGAGCAAGACGTATCAACTTGCCGTTGTCTCCGATGCCTGGCCATCATTGGAAAGTGTGTTTAAACACGCGGGGCTGAGAAGTTACTTCTCGTCGTTTGTTATATCTTCCCTTATCGGAGTGAGCAAGCCTCATGAACAAATGTACCGGACCGCTTTGGAAGAGCTGAGACTATCGCCGGAAGAAGTCGTATTTGTGGATGATAACGTGCGAAATTGCGACGGCGCCGCCAAGCTGGGGATTGCCGGAATTGTGCTATGCAGAGATCTTGAACAGTACCGCCAAACTGTAAACTTAAACACGGCTTATCCTGTCGTACGGGATATCCACGAAGTTCTTGAAATCTTGAATAGGGAACAAGGGGGACTTGACCACAATGATACTTAATGGAATGAACGTAAATCTTTCACGGGTTACCGTGGATGATCTTGATTTCATTAGCGAACTGGAATGCAACAAGGAAATATGGGTTTACGAAGAATATGTGGAATCGGATCGCGCAACCGTCAGAGCGGATTATTTGGAAAAAATGGACTCGGAGACCGGTTATGACTTTGTTGTTACAGCGGATATAGATGGAAAGCATGTGCGAATCGGTTTGGCGCAGATCTGGAGTTACGTCGATCATCGAAACAGTTGGGAGCTCGGTTTTGCTATCCTTCCTTCCTACCAGGGGCAGGGGTACGGAGCGGAAGCGACAAAACTTCTACTGGATTTTGCATTCAGGCAATTGCAAGCTCATAAAGTTGTCGGCATGTGCCATTGTCGTAACCTCAAATCCATTAAACTTATGGAACGCGCGGGCATGAGAAGGGAAGGGATTTTCCAGGAAGAATTGCTTCTGGATGGACAGTGGCATGATCAATATTTTTATTCCATCCTGGATAAAGAATATAGAAAGAAATATACGGTGGAGCTTGACTAAAATCAACTAGGAGTTGGAGAACATGTTTTTCAAAGATATCATTAAATCTTTAAATATCAAATTGCCTGATGAGACCCTGGAGCCATTGAACAGACACTTCCGTCTCCAGGAAGAGGTGGATTTTTTCTTGCGGATGTTGAGTCATGAAGAGATCGTGGAGATGCTTGAATTTATGTCCGATCTGGACGGGTTTCAAGACTTGCTTCCCATCTGGACCGATGACAATTCCAACTACGTCTGCATGTATTATCGAGGCCCGCTAAGTTACCGAGTATGTTACATGAATCATGAAGAGACCGATCTTTCCCCAGGTTATAGAAATGTCGGTACATTTATTGCCGCATTGGAGCCGAATCCGCAGAGCGAATGGGATGACTTGGAACGAGATTATCCGAATGCACATCCCGAAAATAGCGAGTGGATCGCCGCGGATCTTGAAAGTATCGAGCAGATCCATTACATTTTGCAAAACCCCGATTTGGAAGACGAAGTGAGATGCCAGTATATCTACAGTGTCTTGGCGCTAACCCCCTATGACCATTTGGATTCTCTGGTGCAGTTTTTGGATGAAGACGATATGTTTGTTCAAGAACGGGCCTGTGATATTTTGGGATATCACCAATATGCACCGGTCAGAGAAAAGTTGCGGGAGATCGCGGAGCACGGACTGCCTAATGCCCGCTCAGCCGCTAAGCGTGCGCTTGCTCGGATAGGTTGAGCAGCCGGGGGCGGAAGGAGGGAAAATCATGAAAGAAAAAGGATCGATACAAGCATCTTTTGACATTTTTCACTATCAAGAGGATTTTCAATCCTATGAACTCGATGACGGAAAAATATATTGGGCATTGCAACCATCAAATGAAGATGACCATGAAGTTCGGGATTTGATTCAAAAAGCAGAACAGCTGCATAAGGACTTGGCGGTTTTTGAACCCAAAGCCAAAGCGGCCATCGCGGAAGAGTTAATAGACTATAAAAATGACTTCTGGCCGGAATATGACGAAGATGATGAGGATCTGGATTGGGATGCTGTGGATGCCGGAGAGTATGCGGTAAGCAAGGAGGCGTTTGCGGCTTCCATCTCCCTTCTGCATATCGACATTCGGACGGACGAGATATATTTAGAGTATGATGATGGTGAAATGTTTGGCGGCCACCGGATACATGCACACTTTGATTTTGACTACAATTTCATAAAGGCGGATGTATAATGGGGAATTACATTGGATTGCCGGATGACCCGGCCTATGCCATTGAAACATTACATATGTCTAACGGATTGACCTCCGTTTTGTTGGAAGTCATTGTTCTAAGCGGGTCCATTCTGGCCGCAACGGATCGGGACAAAGAGTTGATTATTTGGCTGGCGCAAAGAGACCAGGCTGCCGTCGGGATCGGGACGGTGGGTTTCGACCTCGATGAGATGCCCTGGACGTTGGACTCTTTTGAAGCGGAGAAAGCCTTTATGCTCCGTACGATTGATGCCGCCATAGAGGGACTGGGATGGGAACGGCTCGATTATGAGCCAAATAAAGATATAGTCCTGAATTGCTTACGGCAATTTGGATTCATGATCCAGGCATTTGAGAGAAGAAGCGTGATTCTGGAGAATTATCTGGAATGGACGGAGATTGAAGAAGGGGACCCGTGTCCCACGATTCCTTACGGCTATCCGAAGTGCGAGAAACATGGAGTTTACTTGTCCCTGTTTGGATGCATCATATGCAATTAACTTTCGAGGTAGATTTCAACAACACGTCTATCATAGTTCGGAGGCAGTTTCATGGGCATGGATTTCACGGCGTTTATGGCACATCGTTATGCGGATCGGGAGTTTGGTTGGGAGTCGGAAGGGTACTACATCGATGATTTTGGGGATTACAAAATATGAAGTTAGAGCGCGATACGATCTCGGTTCAAATTGAGGCGGAGGTCAGGAAAGAGTACAGGAATGTTGCCAAACATAAACGAGCGCTATTGCCAGTGCTGAAATACAGACTCGACCTTTACGTGAATGGTCACAAATTCGATGAGGACGAAGTGTTTGTAGTGGATGTGTTTTTTCAATCGCTGTTGGCGCCGGGGAAATACCCGATGTTTACCTGCACTTGCGGCATATTCGGGTGTGGCTGTTACTATGTGGATGTCTATCATGAGGACCATTCGGTGATCTGGATAACGGAACAAACGCCGTTTATGGATAAATCCGTCCCCGGTCAGCAGCGATTTGTGTTCCCGAATGACGAAATGAGCGCATTTGCCCAAGCTTTGGTAGATAAACTGGAAGAAGTCAGGGGAATGTGTTGTTCACATGAACTGAATTTTCAATATGATAGAGATCAATATATAACGGCCATTCAAAGTTATAAAAGCAGAGAGGCTAAAGAATGAATTCTCAGGAAAAAAAGGAATTGGCGTTTCGCATCTATCCCCTGCCGCATGGAACGAGCTACAGGTATACCGATTTGCTCCAACCGGAAACGGTTGAAATCCTGTTCGATTACTGTCAGATCATGGAGGCCGTCATTTACAAAGAAGGATGGGAAATGTTATTGAATTACCACGGCCTTGAGACCTTATACATGTTGAATAGAAAGAGTGAGTGGTTTGATTGCAATAGTAAGGAAGAATTATTGCGATACATAGAAGCTTACATCGAAGATACCGCTAGCAGAGGGCAGCTTTCTTAAAAAGGAGGAACGGACATTGGGAGACTATTGGGAGCAAAGATTTAGCAGTGAAGGAATGATTTGGGGCAAATCCCCCAGCAGGACGGCTTATCACGCACTTGAGATCTTTAGGGAGCATCATGTGCAATCTGTACTCGTCCCCGGTTCGGGTTATGGTAGGAATACCAAGGCGTTTTCGTCCATTTTTGATGTTGAAGGGCTCGAAATATCGACCGAGGCTTTGGCCATAGCGGAAGAATGGGACCCGGACAGCCGATTTATTCAGGGTTCTTGCCTGGAACCCATCTTACCGAATAAAACATACGATGCGGTCTATTGCTTCGATGTATTGCATTTATTTTTAGCGAAGGAACGAAAGCAATTGATCGAGAATTGCTTGCATCATCTTAATCCATCCGGCCTCGTGTACTTCACCTGTTTTTCGGACCAAGACAAGAATTACGGCGTAGGACCGAAGATCGAAGAGGGAACATACGAATACATAGAAGGGAAATATGCTCATTTTTTTAGTGAGAAGGATTTGCTGCAACATTTCAGTCAACTTCAAATTTTGGAAACAGGATCCTGTAAGGAGATTTTGAATTATAACGATCACAGCACAAAGGAATATAATTTGAGATACATCGTTGGCCGGAAAATACAATAGGTGAATCATGATGAACCTTAGGGATAAACCTACGCTTCTATTTGCAAGCATGGTTTGGAGAAGAACTGAATGATTCGAGGACTATGGAATGAAGAAAAAGACGAGAGAAATCATTGTACGTGAAAAAGAATACGTCTATGTGCTGACCTCCAAGTATTCTAACGGAGAGAGTTTAGTCAGACTAAATATCTCCTCGAAGGAAGATAAGCAATTTACCTGCATCTTCAAATTTTCCACATGGGATCATCCCATAGCAGGTAGTCCGCTTCTAACAGGAGTGGACCTTAGAAACAAAAAAACGAACAACACGGAGCGTTTTAATTTGCACCACCCTAAACGGATCAAGGAGTTAATTATATACGCGCTGGATCACGGATGGACCGGAGAAACAAGTATTGAATATCCCAATGGGCTGGATATTTTGGATCAGATGGGATTTGATACGGAATTCCTTTTTTTTGGAGGGGGCAATATTGAAGCCGACGTTAAATAGCGAACTATGGGAGCTCATCGAACGTTTAAATACCAAGGAGACGCTCCCCGAGACCGGGTTAAGACGCAACTCGATATACTATCCATTAATTTCTTATATCAATCATACCATCGCACTGCTGCTCAGTGGTTCCTATGATGAGGCAGCCTTATTTATTCGGAGGGCAAGAAGGGAAATGCAAGCAAGGAATTTTGAACGAACCGAATACATCCTCATATGTCAAACCTATCTGTCCCAACTTCAAGCGTATTTGAAGAAAAATAAGCTTCTAAGCCCTATATGGGAGGAATGGCTGAATGAGGAATAGGAGGCTTTGTAAATGATCGGTCCCGGTTTTCTAAGAGGTGCGTTAATTCAGGAGTTTAAAGATCACCTCATCAACTTTCCCTATGCACCGATAATTCGTCGTGGAATAAGTAACCTGGATGCTGTCCCCAAGACGTTCACGCAGGAAGAAGCTGAGGCTGTCGTTCACGATTTTGCCAAGCAGCGCTTTCCGATCATATGTCGGGCCGGAAGCAAGAGTTCCATCCCTTTTTTTGATTTTCATGTTGCTCTGGAACATGCTGAGAATGAAAGAGAAGTAAGCATCGTTGAAATGCTGGTATGCGAACCGGTTCGCGAAAATGCCGTTAAAGGCATATTGATGGCTTACTACACCCTGGTGAATGACAAAACGGGATTTGAAAAGCTATGGGTTCCATTCATACCTGAAGGTTTAGATGAGGGATTGAATATTGAGCTGACGGGTGAGGTCAAAAAATAGCAGGACATATATAGCCACAGCCTAATCTATCGCAATAGGAGAAGAAACGATGAACCTCAAAGATATGATTTACGACTATTTTAAAACTAATGCTCCTAACTCACTAGTGGAAAACACCGATTTCCACGACTTCTCAATGATCGAGCAGGAATTGGGATTTAAGCTTCACCCTGATTTGCAGGCTTATTTCGGAAGCTATTATTTTGATGAAATTGAAGGAATCCTGGCTTCATCCCAGGTCCCAGCCACGGAGAAATGGGGGCATTGGTTTGAATTTAATCAGGAGTTCAAACTCCCCGTCACGCTACACGGTCCGGAAAGAGGCAAAGATTTGAAAGAACAGATCATGCGAGCTTATCAAGTCTGGACCGGCGGATATGACTTCGGCCAGCGGTTTTGGGTCGGGGAAATCTTTGCGAATATCGGCCAGATCCTGTTGGTCTTTAACAATGAAACGGGTGCTGTCGAATGGATCGATACGGATTACGGGAGCTTCGGCAATCTGGAGCAGGACCCCAACGGCATTTTCATGTCTACGTTAGCCGATTTGATCGTTGCCTTAACCGGCAGTTATCAACAGAGGTCATAACGGTATGTTTGTTACAGGGGATCTGCATGGCTATGAGGACATCAGTAAACTGAATTCCAAACGCTTTCCCGCCAATAAGCACCTGACCAAAGAAGATTATGTGATCGTTGCGGGCGACTTTGGGCTTGTGTGGAATCATCAGCAAGATGAGCTGTATTGGAGAAAATGGTTGGCGCGCAAGAACTTCACCACGTTATTTATCGACGGAAACCATGAGAACTTCGATTTGTTAAACTCCTATCCTGTAGAGCAATGGAACGGCGGGAAGATCCATAAAATTAACGACAGCATTCTTCATTTGATGAGGGGCCAGGTCTTTTCGATCCACGGGCTAAAGGTGTTTACTTTTGGCGGAGCCCAGTCCCATGATAAAGCGTACAGAAAAGAAAACGTCAACTGGTGGCGGGGAGAAATGCCGACACAGGAGGAGTACCAGGAGGGATTGGACAATTTGGCGAGGCATCATTGGGAAGTCGATCTCGTGATTACGCACACTTGTCCCACATCCACCGTAACATCGTTGAAAGAGGCGCTGGGCACCCCTGTCGAAGCGGACGAGTTAAGCGATTACTTGGAACATATTCAGCAGCGTTTGACCTACCGGTCTTGGTTTTTCGGTCATTTTCACCACGATCTGCCGCTGCCGCAAAATTTAAGGCTGATCTATCACGACGTTGAAAAAATAAATTGGCAATAGCCATTTAAGCGAAGTTGGTGCGGGCGATGATAAAAAGATTAATGAGGCGGCTCCCCAGCGACTTACTGGTGCGTTTATACAGAGCTATGCCCTTTAAAGGACTAAAAAACTGGATCGTCTATAAAGCCCAGGATAAGTTTCTTGTTGCGGTTCTGGGGGTCATCACGAATGAGTCGGGCCAGGTTCTGTTGTTAAACCATGTTTATCGTGAAGAGCCTTGGGGCATCCCGGGAGGCTGGATGGAGCTGGAGGCCCCGGAGAAAGGACTCAAGCGTGAAATCGAGGAAGAAACCGGGCTTTCGGTAGAGATTACGGGGATTTACCGTGCGGTCTATCAAAAAGATCCCGACCGAGTGGAATTGATTTTTCGCGGAAAAGTACGAAGCGGGACGTTCAGACCCTGTGCGGAGATCTCGGACATTCTTTATTGCGGGGTCGGCTCCTGGCCGGCAGGTTACCGGATTCCCAAAAGTCCTTGATTCAAGAGGTCCTTGAAAAGACCTCGGTGTGAGGTTTTTTTTCTAAATGATACGTAAATGGGGGATTTAGGATGAATTTTAAGACGGTTCAAAACAACGGGGCGGATATAGCCCTAATTCACAGCAATGAAGAACTGATTACGGATGTTCAATCGGCTTTGGACTTCATAGCGACCGTCCATTATGAAACCGGGTGCCATCGGATCGTACTTCATAAAACGGCGATTACGGAAACTTTCTTTGATTTGAAAACGAAACTGGCCGGGGAGATTTTGCAAAAGTTTATTAACTATCAAACGAAAATTGCCATCGTGGGTGACTTTTCCGCTTACTCCAGCAAGAGTCTTCGCGATTTTATCTACGAGTGCAACCACGGTAAAGACATCTTTTTCCTGACCAGCGAGCATGAGGCGGTAGAAAAATTGAGCTATCTCTAAGGGGAGGGGAAAACGTGAGAAACGTGAGAATCACTTTGCTTCTCGCAACTACCTCTGGTTTCCTTATCGCACTGGGATTCGGGATACTGGACTCCTGGAGCATGTCTTTAAAAGTAACGGGTGGAATCGGTATTGGTGCCTGGCTGGTGGCCGGGATTTTTACCGGGTCCTACATCAACGGGGACCGTTCCAGAGCCAATGAAAGCATTGAGACTCCCGAGGACAGGGCGTTCAGAAACAAGGCGGCGAAGGTGTTGTTTCTGTTTGGGATCCCGTTTCTCATCATTGCGCTTGTTACGTACTTATTGACCGGATAACCTGGAGGGAATAAACGATTAGGTGCGAAGATATAGGGTAAGGGGAGCGGGCCGAACATGGGATTGGATGCTTTTGTGAACTGCAATTGTCTCAAAGAGGGCAGGGTAAAGCCGGCCCCCTTTGATTTAAGTCTGTTGGAGTGGACGGATGACGGGATAGAAATGCCGGACACGGTGGAAGACGAAATCTTTTATCTTTATCATGAATGGAAGGAACATGCTTGTCCCCATGAGGATATGCAAATTTACTCGGACCGTGTAGGGAATACGTCTGGAATGAACGTCTACTATGGCGTGCTGGAGCGGTTGGGGGAAGAGCGGTTTCCGCTTTTGCGCCGCATCTGGGGCTCGCCTTTTACCCCCGAGGAATCGCATAAGGCTCTCACCGAGCTCGAGCAGCTTGAGCGCAGGATGGGGGAGGTGGAAGGCATTTTCCTGCTGGAATCGGGGTCCATGGAGGAATATCAGATGACGCTCGTAGGCGAGGACAGGTGGTTTTACTCAGCGGGTAACGAAATCACTTACCGGCTTAACCCGGAAGGATTTTGTGTGCAGAATAGGGAAGGGCGGGTATTGTTCCAGTCCAGGGCTTTTACCCAAGAAGCTGTGGAGACAAACCGAAGCGGTTGGCAGCGGTTCAATGCGCGGTTTAGTGATTCGGATACCGGAAGCACCTGCGAAACAACGTCTCCGATCTCCAAGAAAATCTGGGGGGTCGAGGAACTGTATTATCCCGCATCTTTCCAGGTTGTGAACCGGGGGCTGACAAGTTCGGATGTGCGGGCAATTCGAGTATTAAGAAAGCTGTTTGAAGCTTCGATTCAGACGGGAAACCCGGTGATTTGGGTCTAAAATTCAGTAACTGGAGGAGAACGACCGGACGATGACAAGGGATCTAACATTACTTGAAAAGCTGGAGCGATTTGCTGAAACGGACCGAGGCATGAGAGAGGCGATAAAAGGGGAATTGATCGACGAGATTTGTTCCTCCGGCACGGCGTCGGAAGCTGCCGCCTGGATTGCAAACCGTCTTTCCTGCGCGGGCAGTGAGCAGGGGGAGAAGGGATTTTTTACGGCCTTGGAGGACCCGGATCTCACCGCGGATTTGATGGAGCTGGCACACGAAACCCTAAGCGGAGCGGAAACCACCGAGCCCTATGTAACCCCGGTGGCAAGGCTTTTATATATCGACAAAAGGGCTTCCGACAAGTCGAAGGCGGAAGAATATGTTCAATATCGGGCGGCTGCCCTAATGGACCATTTGCTTATGTCGGAAGTTCCATTGACGCGGGAGGCCGTTGAACTGCTGCTTACCGACTTTTACATCAGAGATCCGTTGACCCAAGAATTAATATGTCATATATGGTGGGCATTAGCCGAACGGGGAATCGATATTTCCGGTCGCCTGAATTCGCTGTTAACGTCGCTTCACAATTATGAGACGCCTATCTTGGCGCAAAATAGTATATTAGCCCTCTGGGCGGCCGTCCGCCAGGGATTTTTCGATTCTCCGATTCCGGGGAGCGATAAAACCTGCCACATTTGGCTTTGGCATCTTGTCACAAGCTGTGTGGCGAAGATGAAGAAAAAGATAGACGAGGATACAAGACTAGGGGCGGTGGGGTGCCTCCTGGATACAGCCTCTCGCTATCCCGAAACGCAGAGCCTGATTCTCGAATGTATGGAAAATTGGGGGATTCCCGAACCCAAAAAGCCGCGGGGCGATTTTCAAAACGATCTGAAAGAACTTTATGAGCGCTGCAAAAACCACCCCGGCACCACGTGTTTACCGGAGGGACATGTGATTACGAAAAAGGGAATCATGACGTTTAGCCGCCGAACTTAAGCATCCGAAAAAGAGGAGCCCTCACAGTGATCATAAGCCAGGCGTTAGCGGATATGCTGGAGCAATCCGAAACGGATTGTATGTCGGATGGTCTGGAGGCGATTCGAGCTCGAGAAGGAAATCCCGAGGGGGTTGAAGTGAAACGTTTTGGAGCGGGCAGGGATGAAAATCGGGTACACCCGAGCGACCTGGACAAAGCTGTAATGCTGTTAACAAGCGGAGAGGAGAAAAGATCGATGAATCTAGAAACAACCCGAGTAAGGCTGGAAGATTTAAGTCAAATCGATTATGAAATACATATCGGCAAGTCGGCGGCCGTGGAATACCGTGAAGTGATGATTCTGAAATTTATCGGCAGCTACGGGTTCGGTTCGGGCGGTAATAGTGACGCCAACTATATGCGGGCCATGGGGGAAGCAGCGTTGGAGGCTTGGGATCCGGACGCGCTTATCCTGGATTTGAGTCATCTTGAATATGAGTGGGGAGATATGTTGGATTATGTCTTTGATCTGGGGGTGGATAAGTATGCCAACCGCCCTTTCCCCAAAGCCATGGTCGTCAGCGAAAGATGCGAGGAAGGCATAAGAACTTTGCTGCAGGGGCTGTATAGTCCCAAAGGCATCGAAGAAACGGGCTGGGTGTTCCGCAGTCTGGAGGACGCCTGGAATTACGTGGAAATGAAGCTGGTGGAGTACAAATCGAAATAAATGGTGCGTACCGAGGAGATAAGGAAAATGGGAAGAATGCTGGAATACGGCTTTTTGTGCGAGGCCAAAGACGAGAAGAAACTGATCAACGCGCTCTTGGGGTTTCTGGAGCCTTTGAACCGGACGTTCTCCAAGTCAAAAAATAAAGGAATGCTGGAAGCCAGGCTTCCATATGTCTATCGGCATTTCTACTGGAATTTGAACAAAGAGATGCAGGTTTATGTCGAAATTTATCCGAATCGGGATGTGGAGGGAAAAAGCAAGTTTTCCCATCCGGACGTAGGCTGGGTGCTGTTCGCAAACTTAAAGGAGGTTTCGGGCCCCTATCACGTCCCTTTGGACAAGCAGGAGGCCTATTTGCAGGACTTCTTGCAAGCATCGGGATTTGAGTTTGTCGAGTTAAAAGAGTACCGTGACGACGAAGAGCGGATATAACCAGAGCGTACAATAAGCTGAGATAAACAGGCCGGGGTGGGGGCGGATTTCCCGCCCCGGCCGTTCCGTTCATAAGTCCCCGGACGGCGGTGACAACCAGGCTAATGGGATAGCTATGTACGATAGAAAGAGCATAGTCTTTCATGTAGCAGACCGTTTTGACCTCCAGATGGCCGTCGCGAACCAGGTATTCTCATGGAAACTGCTCCATCGCGCGCAGCCTGACCCCCGGTGCAAACCTTAGGTGCACCCCTATGCCTTGGGGATGGTTTTCCTCGTCTTCCTCCGGCTCTGCGTTCCTTGCCGTAAACTTTTCTTCGGTCACCTGCAACCCGGAGATTCTGGAGACCCGGAACATCCGGTTGGCCTGCCGCAGCAGGCAGTATCCCTGCCTGTAGCGAACTTTCACCGCTAAGTTATCGCCCATGCCGGGCGCACATGAAAAAAGACGCTCCTCACAATTCCGGGAACGCCCTTTAACGTTATGATTCGTAAGTTACTAATTTTTAAGAAATAAACTACATATTTTCAACTTTTTGTGGGTTATTTATCATGTATAATGATCTCTGTAAAATTTACTAACATTTAGAAAGGAAGCGTTTGTAATTTTGAAGAAGCCTGGATTCGTTCTAAACTCCGTAGTTGCAGTAAGTACATTAAGTATTTTATTATCTGGATGTGGTACTGGGAGTTCAGAAAAACCTATTGTCAAACAAGAAACTTCGTCGACGGAAACGAATAAGAGTAGTGAATTGGAAACTCAAGATCCCAATTCGGTTTATACTAATATAATTAAGATTGATACCACTCAAGAAAATCCGACAGTTCGTGCACGGATAAACACGGATAGTGGTGAGCTTTATGTTGTTTCTAAAGGAAAAGAAGCGCTTGGCCACATCACTACACCAAGTGTTCTAGGAAGTGAAGGCGATTTTTCTTATCAAGGTAATTACTCCGTGAATTACAAGCATAATGAGGAAATAAAAGAAATAAAAGAATTTAAGAAGCTTGTTTTTATTCAACCTTCTGAGCAACCCATTTCCTTCGAGAAAATCAGTTTTAAAGAAATGGACGTTTTCTTGCTCACTCCTGAATACACAGCTTCAAGAGGATATAATTCTTATGCTTTTGGCATTGATAAAAAAAGTGGAGAAGGATTTGCAATCACTTTTAAAAGGCTGAAAATGTTCAAGAAACTATTAACTATGAAAAAGGTAGTATTCCTGTTAATACAAACGAAAAGCTGGTCGTAACCACGAGAAATACCGAAGGACAGACAGAGAGTGATACATTAACTACAAAATATAGCTTTGACAAAAACAGTAAACAATTCGTTGCAGAGTAGAATAGTGAGATGCACACCCTATGGTAGTGCATCTCTTTCATTTTAAGTACCAAGCCCCTTGCTCCCAGTACAGCTGGAGCGGGCTCAACCGTTCTAGCGGTTTCCGTACCATTCCGTTTCGCTCCTCGATTCCAAACTTATCGGTGGTTCGTTATCATCCTACTCCATTAATTCTGACATCACGGGTGTCAGGATCAAAAGAGCTATTTAAAAAATAGATGATTGACAGAAATTTACTGGCGAAGTATGCCCATGCCCGGTTGGATGAGACAGATGCTATAGAGATTAGCGTCATGTTGGGGCTCGGGGATGAACACGGCAAGGCGGCCATGGAGTGGATGCTCGACCATCTCGGCACCCGTTTTGAGGTGCTGCACGAGGGCAGGCGAATGCAAGTGGCAAGCTTTAGCGACGGAAAAGTCGTGGACTTCGGCACGGGGGTTGGACGCAAAAAAGCGTACCGGTTTAATTTTTCGGATCAGCATGCCATTCCGCGGACATTGGGAATCCCTTCGGTATCAACCCGACTTTGCTTTGATGCGGCCTGGGGAACTCGATTGCTAAGATGGATACGGGCGTCGGGATTGTATCACGGTTTACGTACTGCCCTGGTTCGCAGCGCGGTTACCAAGCTCATTAGCGGAATGCGACTTCCGTTTGGGGCGGAGAGTTATGCGGTAAAAATCGAGGCTTATGGCAAGCAGGGGGGCGAGAAAGCCGTTCTGGAATGCTCCATCCACGGGGATCGGGAAGCCGAAATCACCGGTAAAGTAGCCGCCGCAGTAGCTGCCGCGCTCTATGTAACCCGATTCCCGCAAGGCGTGTTTCATATTGAGCAGCTCTTTGAGCTTGAAGACGTGCTGCCGTCCATTCGGGAGTCCGTCACCATGGAGGCCAGACTGAACGGCAAACCCGTTCCCTGAGCGCCCGCTCCGATTAATCCTTCATAAATTCAATCAGCTTTTGAATGCTGGTTTCGAAAATAAGCATTTCTTCTTCGCTTAATTGCTCACTGAGCTCCGATAGAAGCTTTGATGCACCCGCTCGTGAGCTCGGTAGGCATTTCGTCCGGATTCCGTCAGCGAAAGCAGCACGGCCCTGGAATCCTGCGGATGGGGGGAACGCCGGACAAGCTGCTTGGACACCAGGCGGCCGATCAACTGGGTTACGGCCCCTTTCGTCACGCCGAGCCGGGAAGCAAGCTCGCTCATTAGTATCCCGTCACCGCAGCCAATGGCGTCGATCGTATGGATTTCGCTCGGTGTCAACGGTCCCGCATCGCCATAATGGCGGGGCTGGCGATCCATTTTTTGCAATTGCATAAACAGGCGTCCCAAGAGTTGGCTTCCCGTGATGACTTCTTTGCCGGTAGAACGGGATCCTTGTTTTTTGTCCATGTTTGTAACTTCCTTTCGCTTCTTCTCACATGGCAGATGTTTCTCCCATAGTTTAGTGTTTAAACTAATTAGTTGTCAATGAAGCGCTATTCTCCCGGTTGGCAGAAGCTGGTACAATACTCGTATCAGGAAGGGAGGGATTATGAGAAATTTAGATTCGGCCATCCGGTTATGAGAATCGGGGAAGCTGGAAGAGGCCCGGACAATGCTGCTGGAATTGTGGAAACGGAGCCGGAGAACGGATAAGGGAGGACAGTTCACCCATGACAAGAAAATTAGAAGAAGACATTAGATTCACGGCGGAGAGCCTTGCCCGTAACTTTGCGGATCGCGGGAATTTTGATTTTAGTATTGAAAGTCTGCAGTCGCTCGATGAATTGCTGGAAGAGGCTGGCGACTTCGATCTGGAAGAAGAACAACTGGACTCCATCTCCTCTATGGCGGGTTGTTATATGTTTGAGGTGGCCCGAAGAAATTTTGGCGGCGTCTACGTTTGGAGCCCGGATCGGCAGCAGCCTGTTTTGATTACGGGGGAACCGGACTTTTCGGTCTCGCTATTCGCTTTCGATAAAGTAAGGGGGCGAATTCGAAACGGGACGGAGGACAATATCCCCTTCTATTTTTCGGGCTACATGCAGGCGGTAGAAAAAGGGAGAGGCACGGGGTACTGTGCAACGATAATATAATTGAAAAGACGGTATATGGGAGGATTGGATCTCCGGAATGGAACTTGAAATTAGAAAAATCATACAGGCAGACGGATTTCCCTATGATTTGCTGCTTCTGGCGGACCCCTCGCGGGGGATTGTGGAAGAGTACGTAAATCGGGGGATCTGTTATGCGGCTTATCTGAATGATGAAATCATCGGTGAGTACGTCTTGATCAAAACCCGCCCCGAAACGGTTGAAATCGTCAATGTCGCCGTGCGTGAAGATTATCAGGGCAGAGGCATCGGAAAGAAGCTGGTCCTGCACGCGATTGAAACGGCCAAAAAGGACAATATGAAGACCGTGGAGATCGGCACCGGCAACTCGGGGGTCCAGCAGCTGGCGTTATATCAAAAATGCGGGTTTCGTATCGTAGGCGTGGATCCGGACTTTTTTGTCCGACATTATGATGAGGAAATCTTTGAAAACGGAATTCAGTGCAGGGATATGGTCCGCTTAAGATTGGAGCTTCCGTAGGGTGGCCGATGGTTAAGGGCGTTATTTTTGATATGGACAATACGCTGCTGCGGTCCCGGATTGATTTCGAGGCGATGAAACAAGACGTATATCAATTTTTAGTGTCACACGGCATATTACCGGATGGCTTTGATTTAAACCGGCACACGGCCTCCACCTTGATTGAAGCGGCCGTAAAGACAAACCGGATGAATGAGTCTTTGATGAAGGACCTGTGGGATGTTCCCAAAAAACACGAGCTTATTGGCATGAAGGATGCGGAGCTTGAGCCCGGCGTAAAAGAACTGCTCAATGAGTGGCAGGGCCTGTATCATTTGGTCGTCGTCACGAACAATTCCCTCGAGGCGGCGGAGGCAGCCCTTCGGGACCATGACGTTTTGCGCTTTTTTGATCAGGTTGTTGGCAGGGAACAAGTTCGGCTGCTCAAACCGGCCCCCGACGCTTTTTTACACGTGCTGCGCCACTATGGCGGTTTGTCCCCCGGGGCGTGGATTTCGGTGGGCGACTCCTGGATAGACGGCAAAGCTTCCGCGCTTGCGGGCATCCCGTTTATCGCCTATTGCGGGGACGAAGCTAAAATGAAGGAGATGGAGGTCTTTCCCCGCGCGTTCATCCGGGATCTCCGGGACTTGAACGGTTATCTATGAGGAAAGGAGGGACTCCCGTGAGCTGGTTGGGTTTGCTGTTCGGGGCCGGAATAGCGGCGCTTGGCCTTTTTGCCGGACCTTATGGAGTGGCGTTGTGTATTGTGATCCTGTTCGCCATGGTGTTCGACATGAACCGGAGAAGCCGGGAAATCCATACCGATTTGCAAAAAATCAAAAACAAATGGCATCTTCTCACCCCTGAAGAGGAGGAACGTTACATTATAGAGGAAGAGCTCGAGGCTTATGAGCGAAAGAGAAACGGGGAAAAAAGGACCTGAATCGACGGACTAAGGAGGAATTATCGGTGCGGAGGTGATCGTGATCGAGACCTTATTTTGTTTTCAGCCGATGACCCGGGATTTGGCCGTCGAGATTTCCGGCTGGACCTATGCGGAACCTTACTCGCTCTACAGCATGGGCGGAAGTGAAGCTTGCAGCCGATTCGTATAGAAGTCTGCCGGAGGGATCCCTCATTTGCAAAAGATGCAATAGTGCAGGAATTTCCGCCAAATGAGGAGAATTAAGGTAAAAGGATGCAATGCTGCAGGAATTTTCTTCGCTTCTAAGGAATTAGGGCTTCTTGTATAAAAAAGCTTGCAGATTTGCATGAATTTCAAAATAAGTGGTTCATTGCGCCAAAAATACCTGCAGATTTGCAGGTTTTTCTTCCGTTCTTCCCGGGGATATGTGCGGAACATAAATATTTCTTCATAGGAGGCCGTACCGGCATGTTTGAAGTTAGAATCGATGAAGAGGTGCATGTAAAACAGTTGGATCAACGGATGGCCAAGCCACTGTTTACCCTAATTGACGGACAAAGGCCGTATTTGCGGGAATGGCTGCCCTGGGTGGACGCCACCAAGACCTGGGAAGATTCCCTCGCCTATATCGAATCGGCCGAACAGCAGGCGGCTGCGGGAAACGGATGTCATGCCGGTATCTTCTACAAGGGCGAGATCGCTGGCTGTATCGGCTTTCATGGCATCGAAAGAAGCAACCGAAAGACCTCCATCGGTTACTGGCTCGGCCGCGATTTCCAAGGAAAAGGGATTATGACCCGCTCCTGCCGGGCGGTAACGAGCTATGCGTTTCAGTCGTTGGACATGAACCGGGTGGAGATCCGGGCCGGCGAAGGCAACCGCCGCAGCCGGGCGATTCCGGAACGGCTCGGTTTTGTGCTGGAAGGCAAGATCCGGCAATCGGAGTGGCTGTATGATCATTTTATCGATCATATGGTGTACGGCATGTTGGCCGGAGATTGGAAGGAGAACTAGGTCCCGCTTGGGAGGAGGATGTAATATGGGGTGGATCGCACCGATCAAAATCGTCGACAAATACAACCGTTACATTGATCTTCGGACCGCGGAAGGGAAAGACGCCGAGAACATTTTGGAATATAACCGGACCGTCATTTCATCGGAAGCCCATCTGCTGACGGTGCCCGAGGAGTTTACGTTGACGGTCGAGCAGGAAAGAAGCTGGATTGAACAGATGCGCGGCAACGACAATAACCTGGTCATCATTGCGGAGGACCAGGGGCGGATTGTCGGTTTTCTGGATTTTAAGAGCGGGCGGAAACGGAGGATTGCTCACACCGGTTCGTTCGGGATGAGCGTTCATGGCGATTACCAGGGGGGAGGCATCGGAAAAGCGCTCTTGCAAGCGCTTATCGAGTGGGCCGGGAAGCACCCGAGGCTGGAAAAAATCAGCCTGGAGGTGTTTGCGACCAATGTCAAAGCCATTGAGCTTTACACGAAGATGGGGTTTATCCGGGAAAGCCTGCTGCTCCGGCAAATTAAGCTCCAGGACGGCCATTATGTCGATGTTATCGGCATGGGGCTGCTCTTGCCCGAAAAATAACCGAGGAGAGAGAGCGGACTATGAGTTCATACTACAAGGAGAGAATGGACGGCGTAGTCGGTTACATGGAGAAGCATTTCGCGCAAAAGATCACGCTGGATCGTCTTGCCGATATTTCCGGTTTCTCCAAATATCATTTCAGCCGGATTTTTTCCTCCATAACCGGCAGCACGCCTGCCGTCTATTTAACCCGCCTGCGCTTAAGGGAGGCCGTCCGATTGTTGGTGGAAACGGACAAGACGGTATTGGAAATTTCGATGCTGTGCGGATTCGAGTCGCCGTCGGGCTTTAACTCGGTGTTTAAAAGGCATTTTCAGAAGACGCCGAGCGAAATCAGAATTTCTTCCCGGGCGGATCGCAATATTCCGCTATTAGACCGCAAGATGCAGGATGATGAATCGAAGCAATCCTCCTATGCTAGAGAAGTAACAACAAACTTTTTAAGGAGGATTTGGGACATGAACATTTCCATTCGTCAATTAGCCGATGTTGAGGTGGCCTATGTCAGGCATGTCGGCAGTTACTTGGATACTTATCAAGCGTGGGATAAACTCGGGACATGGGCGGCCAGAAACGGTATATACGCTCCGGAGCAGCAATTTATCGGGATCTCGCTGGACGACCCGGCACTGGTCGAGGAGCATGCTTGCCGCTATGACGCCTGCGTCACCTTGCCGGAGGGATTTGACCGGACGGGACACGCGGATGAAATCCGATTCGTTACGCTGCAAGGGGGGACCTATGCGCTTTATTCATTCTACGACTCCATAGACCAATTAGGCATTGCCTACCAGACATTATTTGGGCAGTGGCTTCCGCAAAGCGGGTATGAGGCGGAGGATAAACCTTGTCTGGAATACTGCATGAACAATCCGGCGACGGATCCGGAGGGGAAAAGTAAGGTGGATCTTTTCTTGCCCATTAAGCCGAGAAGTTAATTCAAATTTAAAACGAGTCATACGTGAATGGAGGGTGGAAGAACATGAGCGAAACGGTCAAACGCTACTATGACGACAGCGCGGAGCGGGAGTGGCTGCGCTTGGAGCAGCCCTACAGCAAGGTGGAGTGGTTGTCTACCCTCCGTTTAATGGATCGGTATCTTCCGGATACCGGTCACATTTGCGATATCGGTTCGGGCCCCGGGAGATATGCCGTCGAATTGCTTCAACAAGGTTATCGGGTTACCCTGATGGATTTGTCAGCCAGGGAATTGGCTTTGGCCGAACAAGAGATCGGCAAGCTTGGACTGCAAGCGGAAGCATATATTTGCGAGGATGCAAGAAATCTTCATCTTCTGGAGGCGGATCAGTATGAAGGCGCCCTGGTGCTTGGGCCGCTATACCACATCTTAGAGGAGGAGCAACGCCTGCAGGTGATCCGGCAGACGGCCGGGATTTTAAAGGCGGACGGCGTCGCTCTGTTTTCTTACATTAATTCCTGGGGCGTCTTGAAGGCCGGGGTCACCGAGTTCAGTGAATCTTATCGGGACCCCGAGCAAATATACGGTTATTTGAGGGAGCAGAAGTTGGATGACAACCGGGGATTTACCGAGAGCTACTTCACGATACCGGGAAAAGCGCTGGAAGAGGTCCGGGCCGGCGGGTTTGACATCCTTTCCTATGCCGGAGCGGAAAGCTTTTTGGCCGGAATGTCGGCGGAGGTGACCCGGTTATACCGTGAGGATCGGCAAGTCTACGACAATTTGCTGCAAGCTGCCAGCGAAACGAGTGAAGCGCCGCAGTACCGTGAATCAACCGAACATCTTATCATCGTTGCCCGCAAAAAGGCGGCCTCATTAGAACATCATGCATGGTAAAACGACTTCCAGGGCAGGATGAAGATAGTACATAAGGTAAGGATGATATGCGATGTGGTCCAAAGTACTTTCTTACATCCCTGACTGGAAAACGTTTATGCAAGCGGGATTGGTGCTGCTGATCCCTTTGATCATAAACTTTGGATATAATAAAATTTCCTCGCTTATTTCAAATAAGAACAACCCGACGAAACGAACGACCGCCGGGCGCACAACCTCTCCCAAAGACCCGTTATCCGGAGAATACGAGCGTGATTTGGGGTTTCTTAGACAAACGATCGGAACGAACAGCGATGTTCATTTCCGGGA
This sequence comes from Paenibacillus sp. A14, assembly GCF_036864815.1. NCBI lineage: Bacteria > Bacillati > Bacillota > Bacilli > Caryophanales > Paenibacillaceae > Paenibacillus > Paenibacillus sp. A14. The sequence goes on along the minus strand of NZ_JBAGJD010000003.1, from coordinate 407,498 downwards.
GTTTAAAATCACCGGATTAAACGTCAGGGCCACCCTTGTTTTTGTGGACGGCATGCAGACCGAAGATTTCATCAATAAGCATGTAATGCAAGTGTTGATGCGGGAGGCCGATCCGCAATTGAAGGGAAAGGAGGGGGCCCTAAATACCCCGGAGTTTACTACTCACCTCAAGGAAAAGGTTCTGCCTCTCATCGATATCATGGAAGTTTCGGAGAAGCTCGAGTTGACCCAATCGATTCTGAAGGGATTTACGGCCCTCTTGATGGATGGGATGCCCCATGCCCTGCTGGTCGGTTTACCGAACGGAAAAACAAGGGCCATTTCGGAGCCGACCTCGGAGGCGCTTTTACGCGGTTCGCGGATCGGGTTTACGGAAGTGCTGAGCGAGAATACGGCAATGCTGCGCATGCAGGGGAAAAGCGAAAACCTGGAGATAAAAAAATATGTGGTCGGCAGTCTGCTAAAAAAAGACCTTGTTATCGCTTACTTCAGGGATATCGTACACCCGGAGCTGCTTCAGGAGGTGGTGGGACGAATATCCCAAATCGATATCGATTTTATCGCCGAGTCCGGCTATGTGGAGCAGTTGATTGAGGACAATCCGCTCAGCCCGTTTCAACAGGTGCAAAATACCGAACGCCCCGACCGGGTAATCAACGCGTTATTGGAAGGCAGAGTGGCCATTTTGATGGAAGGCACTCCTTTTGCTCTGATCGTACCCGTTACGTTCAGCATGCTCCTGCAGTCGCCGGAGGATTATTTTGAACGATGGATGCCTGGGTCACTTTTGCGGACGCTGCGGTTTTTTGCATCCTTCTTGGCGCTTATGGCCCCCGCTTTATATATTTCCTTCATCTCGTTTCATCCCGGCTTGATCCCGACGGAGCTGGCCATCACGATCATTGAGGCCAGGCAGGGAGTCCCTTTTCCGTCCCTGATCGAAGTGTTGATTCTGGAGATTTCCATTGAAATCCTGCGAGAGGCCGGCCTCCGGTTACCCAAACCGATCGGTCCCGCGATGGGGATCGTCGGAGGTCTCATCATCGGGGAAGCGGCGGTACAAGCCGGGATCGTCAGTCCCTTTCTGGTCATCGTCGTTGCGGTCACCGCAATCTCCTCGTTCTCCATTCCCATGTACAGCGCGGGGATCGCTTTGCGCGTTTTAAGATTTGCCGGCATGCTGTTTGCCGCCACGCTAGGCATGTTCGGTACCATACTGTTCTTCCTGCTGATTTGCAGCCACATCTCCAAACTGAAAAGCTTTGGAGTTCCCTATATTACGCCATTTTCGCCGTTCCGCCTGAACGATTTTAAAGATTTGTTCATACGCGCGCCCTTAACTTTAATGAAACGCCGACCGGAAATGATGAAGACCAGGAATCACCGCCGCAGATCTTAGAAAAGCAACGAGAGGGATGTGACCTGCTGTGTTTTTACGCAAAGACGACAAAATCACGACAACTCAAGCCTCCATTTTTCTGACGGATACCGTATTGGGAGCCGGTATTCTGACTTTGCCCCGGTCGGTGGCGGAAGCGGTGAAAACGCCCGATGTTTGGCTGTCCATTCTGCTGGGCGGCGCGATCATTCTGCTGCTTGTTCTTGTCATGGTGAAATTAAGCCAGCAGTTTCCCGGGAAGACGATCTTTGAATATACCAAAAGGATTCTAGGCACGATTCCCGGGGCCATATTATGTCTGCTGTTGATCATCTACTTTATCATCGTCGGCGGTTTTGAAATTCGTGTACTCGCCGAAGTCGCGATGCTCTATTTGCTGGAGGGAACGCCGATATGGGCGATTTTGATACCGTTTATTTGGACGGGGGCTTATTTGGCTTGTGGCGGAATAAACTCTATAGCCCGCGTATTTCAGATTATTTTTCCGATCAGTCTCTTTTTTCTGATTCTGTCCTATTCGTTTAGTACCCGGGTTTTCGATCTCAATCATTTGCGGCCGGTGTTAGGCGGAGGAATTATGCCTGTGATCAAAGGGTTAAAGAATACCATCCTGGTGTTCACGGGCTGTGAAGTCATCATGGTTCTGATTGCCCATATGCAGCACCCTGAGCGGGCGGTTAAGGCTGCGCTTACCGGTATCGGGATACCGATCTTGATATACCTTGCCACCATCGTGATGGTGATTGGGGGGATGTCCGTGGATGCGGTTTTAAGGAGCACGTGGCCTACGATCGACCTATTGCGGAGCTTTGAAGTGGCGGGGCTCTTCTTTGAGCGTTTGGAATTTCCGTTCCTGGTCATTTGGATGATGCAGATGTTTTGCAATTTCACGAGCTTTTATTTCAGCGCCTCTCTGGGGGTCTCGCAAGTTTTTCGGATCAGGTTCGGTTTTGTCCTTTTCGCGCTGATGCCCGTCATTTTCCTCTCCGCGATGATCCCTAAGCGAATTAATGATGTGTTTCAACTTGGCGGGGCGATCGGTTACATCGGCATCTTTTTTTTCGCCCTGTTACCCGCGCTTCTCTCGGCGATCTACTGGATTCGGAAGAAGGGGTTGAAGCAGAATGTGTAGGCGTTCGATACGACGGGGATTCCTTTCTATTGCAGTGATGGCGCTATTAAGCGGTTGCTGGAGCAGTAAAGAAATCGAGGATTTGAGTATGTACGTGGGCCTGGCTCTGGATGTCGGGGAACCCACACCGTTGGAACAGGAACTGGAACGAAAAGGTGCCGCCTATGACAAAAAAAACGAGATCACCGCGACCATTCAGATCGTGCCAGCTCATTCTCTCGGGAATAATCAGGACAAGTCGTCGAAAGGAAAGGCGCCCAATTTTTTAAACACAACGGAAACCGGGGACTCCATGTTTGAGATCATGCGGACCTATTCAATCCGCCGGGAACGGGCCGTCATCGGCCACCATCTCAAGACGCTCGTCGTTTCGACCCGGCTTCTGCAAAAACACAGGATTGATTCGATCATGGATTTCGTGCACCGGGACAATGACATCCGGCCCAGCTGTGTTGTCTTTTTGACCGAAGGGCGGGCGCTCGATACGTTTGAAAAAAATTCGTCAGGTACGGTACCTGCCCAGCAAATGAGGGACTTTCTGCAGAACCGCTTCAGAACGAACAAAATCATGAAAGGCGTGAACTTAACCAGCCTCAATGCCTTGCTGAGCAGCCGGCAAAGTTTTGTGCTGCAAAATGTTATTTCCGCCAACGGCGAATTGGAGATTTCGGGTGCCGGCATCATCAAAGGGCACAGCGGAAAATGGATCGGTGCGTTGAGTCAGACCGATGTGGAGAGTATATCCTGGATTCAGGGCAACGGACAAGGCGGAGCCTTAAAAACGTATGACTGGCGCGGGGAGCCGATCGTTTATGAAATCAAATCCATGAAGAGTAAGAGAAAAGCGAAAGTGAAGGGCGACGACATTTCTTTTCATGTTGAGATCAAATCCGAAGGACGATTCATCGAAAATTGGGATGCTCAGGAGAATCCGTCCAAACAGGAGTATTTGGAAAAGGTGGAGGAGCTGTTCGAAGAAAGGCTGAAGGTCATGCTCCACGAATTTATGCGGAAGATTCAATTCCAGTATAAAGCGGAGGTGGCCGGTTTCGGGGAGAGCTTGCGCATTCAGTCCCCCAAAACCTGGGAAAAAGTAAAAGACCGATGGGATGACGTGTTTACCGAGGTTCCAGTGACCTTTGATATCGATTTGCATATTACCGATTTCGGGTCCTCGACCCGATAAGCCCGCGATTCTTCCTAAACATCATTAGCAAAATATGCTAAATTAAAAGACATAGCCTAATTTGTTTTGGGAAGAAGAGGAGGCCAATATGGAGAGTCAAGAAAATCGTGTGCCGCAAACCGGAGTGAAAGCTTTCTCGGCAGGTTTGGAGTTGACGGGAAGCCTGCTTCAGGATGTCGGCACCTTTTTTAAGCTGCACAAAGACCAGGATACCTGGGACCATACGCTGAAGGTAACCTCCCAAGCGGTCCGCATTGCCCGGCTTTACGGCGCCGATGCCCGCAAAGCGGAGCAAGCCGCCCTGTTACATGATATCAGCAACGTCATCCCGGTCGGCTTGATGCCTCAGGTAGCCGAGCTGAGCGGGGTTAAGGTGCTGGAGGAAGAACTGCGTTATCCCCGCATTCTGCACCAGAAGCTGTCCCGGGCTATGGCTGAAGCGATCTTCGGGATCCGGGACACCGACATCTTGCAGGCCATTGAATGCCATACCACGTTAAAGCCTCAGGCCTCCCTGTTTGACAAAGTGGTCTTTATCGCCGATAAGGTGGCCTGGGATTTGCCCGGCGAACATGCCTATCTCCAGGAGATTCGCCGCCTGGTGGATGATTTGAAGTTGAACGGTGCCGTACTTACCTATCTTAATCAGGTATGGGAGCGAAGGGAGCAAATGAAGCTGGTGCATTCCTGGCTGATCGGAGCCAGAGAAGAACTGTTGGAGCGGGAGCGGGCTAGCCTGGAGGAAGGCTCTCCTGTCAAAATGCAGCTGCTTCGGATGTTTAGGCATATGGCCTGGGCCAACCGGGAAATCGTGAATGCGCTACAAGAGGAGGAATCATTGCCGGAACGCCCTCTTCAACTGTTTGGCCATATTTTAGCGGCGGAAGCAACGTGGCTCGCCAGACTGCAGGGAGCGGAAGGAAAGGCAGGGCCCCTCTGGTCCGCCGGAAAGGGGAAGATCGAGCATTACTCCGAGCTTGCGGAGGAGAGCATCGAAGGATTCCGGCAATTTATGGCCGAAGTGAATGACGGGAAGCTGAAGGAACAGATTCATTACCGAACAAGCAACGGGGAGTCGTTCGCTACATCGATCGAAGATATATTGACGCATGTTGCGCTTCACGGCAGCTATCATCGGGGACAAATCGCCGCTTCCCTGAGGATGGCGGAGATTGTGCCGCCGGCAACGGATTATATCTTTTTCGTGAGAGGGGACTGAACGATGCTTCCATGACCATCCTCCTGCGCCATGGCATGTTTATAAAATGTTTGAAACCAGGGGGAACCGTCATGAGGTTCGATTGGACTAACTTGAATAAGCAACCGGAGGAGGAGGTTTCATGGCCTTGCCGGACGGCAAAGACCTTGATTATTTAATGGGCGGAACTCCCGTTCAGCAGGAAGTTTACTACTTGATCCAGCGGTACGGTCTTTGCGAAATGTTAAAAGATTATCATCCGGTTCTCGTCGGGACGGTTCCGCTTGATCTCCAAATTCCGGGCAGTGACCTTGATCTCATTTGTGAAGTTTTTCATTTTCATCGTTTCGCGGATCATGTACGTCGGCACTTCGGCCACTTTCCGGGTTTTACGCTTACCCGCCGGCGGGTGCATGGGGTAGAAAGACTCAAGGCCAATTTTAATTGCGGGAATTGGCCTGTTGAAGTGTTTGCGCAGCCGATCCCCGCCCACCAGCAAAACGGGTATCGGCATATGATGGCGGAAGCCCGGGTGCTGCGCCTCTTCGGCGAGGATTTCAAGCGGGCGGTGATTCAGCTCAAACAGCAGGGCTTCAAGACCGAGCCGGCCTTTGCTTCCTTGCTGGGATTGGAAGGGGATCCTTACCTTCGGTTGCTGGATTTGACAGATTGGACGGACGAGGAGTTGGTTTCCAAATTTACATCCCCAATTGCGGGTGTTAAAGTGGAATTGTTGAACTATAAAAAGTGAGGGATGAATGTTGTCGAATATCGCCAAAAATTTAACGGATCTGATCGGAAATACGCCGATGCTGGAATTGAACAATTTCTCCGCCGCTTCCAAGGCGGATGCCCGGCTTGTCGCGAAGCTGGAATATTTTAATCCGGCGGGCAGCGTAAAGGACAGGATCGGTTTTGCCATGATCAAGGATGCCGAGGAACGCGGCTTGCTGAAGCCCGGTTCGGTCATTATCGAGCCGACGAGCGGAAATACCGGCGTGGGGCTGGCTTTCGCCGCGGCGGCTCTCGGCTATAAGCTGATTATTACGCTCCCCGAAAGCTTCAGCATCGAACGGAGAAAGCTGCTTGTGGCGCTGGGTGCCGAACTGGTGCTGACGCCGGCCGCGGAAGGCATGGGGGGAGCGATCCGCAGGGCTGAGGAACTGGCCAATGGGACGCCAAATGCGTTTATTCCCCAACAGTTTGAGAATCCGGCCAACCCGGAAATACATAAACGGACCACCGCGGAGGAAATCTGGAGCGATATGGATGGCAAGGTCGATATATTCGTGGCCGGCGTAGGAACCGGAGGGACGATTTCCGGCGTGGGAGCGGTATTGAAAGAAAGAAATCCCAAGGTGCAAATCGTGGCTGTGGAGCCCCATGAATCGCCGGTGCTGTCGGGCGGAGCGCGCGGATTCCATAAGATTCAGGGCATCGGGGCCGGCTTTGTGCCGCAAAATTACAACCGCGAGGTCGTGGACGAGATTTTCCCGGTAAAAGATGAGGATGCCTTCGCGACTTCCCGACTGCTCGCCCGGACCGAAGGCTTGCTTGTCGGCATCTCGTCCGGTGCGGCCGCTTTCGCCGCGCTTCAGCTTGCGAAACGCCCGGAGAACGCGGGGAAGAATATCGTCGTTCTTCTGCCGGATACGGGCGAACGTTACTTATCGACACCGCTTTTTCCTGAAGAGTGATGCCGAAATCCCGCAAGATTTGCTATACTGAAACCCGGAGCGCAAAAACACATTCTGGTTGGTAGTCCAGAAGCATGGTTTTTTGCCGTGTCAGTAACCTTCCCCCCTCGGGATGTCCGGCGCTTCGATGCATAATAAGAGGGGGATTTACCATGAAGTTGACGGTTTATTTTGAGGGACAGTTTTGGGTTGGCGTGGTGGAGGAGACCATTGGAGGGCAGTTGAAAGCGTATCGGCATATTTTTGGGTCCGAGCCGAAAGATCCCGAGATTTTTCAGTTTGTGATTCAAGAGCTGTCCCGCGTTGCGGATGTGCTGTCGCGTTCGAGAGGCGTGGAAGGGGAACTCGATACCGGTGCCCGCAGAGTCAATCCGAAACGGCTGGCCCGCCTGGCTGCTCGTGAGTTGAACCGTCGAGGAATCTCGACGTTTGCGCAGGAGGCCTTGAAGGAAGAACTGCTGCTTCGCAAGAAGGAGCGGAAAAGTCTCGGCCGGGACGAGCGTGAACGTCAGCAAGCGTACAAGCGCGAGCAAAAGGTGCTGAAAGCGAAGCAGAAGCACCGGGGTAGATAGGAAAAACAGCGTTCCCCGCTTGAATGGGGAACGCTGTTTTTTTGCCTGTTTCGCTGTCGCGGCTTTACCCCTCCAGCAGTTTTCTGAGCTTCGTCTCCGTAGCGGTTTGTGGGGCAGGGGTGTAAATGCTCATCCTGAGGTCGGATTCCCCTTGGACCTGGAGGGAGGACAGATTAAACAGCATTTTTCCGGCCCGGGCGTGGCGGAATTCGATCATAACTTCGGGAGCCGCACTCACTTCACTCTGATTCCACAGCTCCTCAAAGTCGGGGAATTCCCCCGACATCCGCCCGATAAAAGCCGAGTACCAGGGATCGGCCACATATTGACCGTAGTAGGCGCGGAAAATCGCCAAAAATCCCCGAACAAATTGGGCCCAGTTCACGGCAAGCGTACGCAGCTCTTTTTTGCGAAACAGAAGATAGATTAAATTGCGCTCGGCTTCGGGCACCTGTTCAAAGTTCAGAAACACGTGGGAAGCGGCTGTATTCCAGCCTACGATATGACAGTGACGGTCGGAAATAAGCGTAGGACAAAATTTCAGCTCTTCGAGGATTTTGTTGAGCGACGGACTGATCTCGGCCTCCCGCCCCGGGGCAAGCTCGGGATGAAAGCCGTTATCGAGCGCCAGATCAAACAAGTACTTACGCTCATCGCTATTCAGCCGGAGCGCTCCGGCTATGGCGTCCAAAACGACGGCGGAAACCTTGATATCCCGGCCCTGTTCCAGCCAGGTATACCACGTTGTACTGACCCCGGCCAACTGGGCGACTTCTTCACGCCGCAGTCCGGGAGTCCGCCTCCGCGCGCCCGGCGGCAAACCGACCGCGGCCGGATGCAGTTTGGACCTTTGGCTTTTCAGGAAATCCGATAACGCCTTAAGTCGGGGATCATTATGCATGCGAAAGACCTCCTGTTCTTATTGTATTATCAATTATACTAGGATAACCAAAAACTTGTAATAGGATAAACAAAGGGTACAATAGGGACAAACGGCTCCCGATCCAAGAATGGGACGGGACTTTATGAGGAGGCACAAACGAATGCAAAGAGTTGTTGTGACCGGCATGGGAATCGTTTCGCCGCTGGGCCATGATGTTGAACTTTTCTGGAACGGGCTGAAAGCGGGACGCTCCGGCATTTCCGTTATCGATCATTTTGATGTGTCCGGTTTCGGGACAAAAATCGCGGGAATTGTGCGGGACTTCGATCCGGAAGCCCTGTTTGGGCGTAAGGACGCGAGAAAGATGGACCGCTTCGTCCAGTTCGCCGTATATGCCGCGGAACAGGCGGTGAGGGACGCCGCACTTGATCCCGAGCGGATCGACCGGGAGCGCTTCGGGGTATATGTCGGCACCGGAATCGGCGGTATCACGACGCTGACGGACAATATGGAGGCCTATCAGCAGCGCGGTCCGGGCCGCGTCAGCCCGAGTCTCGTGCCGATGATGATCTCCAACATGGCCGCCGCGCAGATCAGTATCAGGTACGGTGCCATGGGGCCGACCTTGTCCCCCGTCACGGCTTGTTCCATCGGCAATACGGCGATCGGAGAAGCGCTCCGCCTGATCCGAAGCGGCGAGGCCGACGTGATCATCGCCGGAGGGACCGAAGCGGCGGTGCATCCGCTGTCCCTCGCCAGCTTCGGCAACGCAACGGCCCTGTCGAAGCGGAACGAGGCGCCGGAGCGGGCCAGCCGTCCGTTCGATGCGGAGCGGGACGGTTTCGTCATGGCCGAAGGAGCGGGCCTCCTTGTCCTGGAGTCGCTTGACCATGCCCGGCGCAGGGGTGCCCGCATCCATGCCGAGGTTATCGGTTACGGTGCCAGTTCGGACGCCTATCATGTCGTGGCCTCGCATCCGGAAGGGGAAGGGGCTTTCCTGGCGATGAAACGGGCGCTGCAATCGGCCGGCATTTCGGCGGCGGACGTGGATGTCGTCAGCGCCCATGCCACGGGGACCCAGGTCGGAGATTTGGCGGAAACGACCGCGCTTAAGAAGTTGTTCGGCGAGCAGGCCGCCCGCACTCCGGTTACGGCCAATAAATCGATGACCGGCCATATGTTCGGTGCCGCCGGAGGGGTAGAGGCCATCGCCTTGATCCAAAGCTTGAAAGAAGGCGTAATTCCGCCAACGATCAATCTCGATCATCCGGACCCGGCGTGTGACCTGGACTATGTCCCGCACGTTGCCCGTCAGGCCCAATTAAACATCGGCCTCTCGAATTCCTTCGGTTTTGGCGGACATAACGCCGCCATTCTGCTTCAAAGGGGAGAGTGAATCCGCCGCTCATCTACCGGGTTGGGAGGGCTCGAATTGCAAAAGCTTGACACCCCGATAATCGGCTCTTTATAATATATTTTAATATTCGGAAAGAGGTTTAGTTACGATGAGCGATACGGACGACCCGGACAGTAACAACCCCAACCCTGATCAGGGAAATAATATTATCCAGGCATACCAGGCATAACCTGCGTCTAATTTGACGTCGGGTTGTGCCTTTTTGCGTTTTAAAGCGTTCCATAAATTTGGAGGTGTTTTCTTTTGTTTGAACTTATCATTATTTTCATTTTGATCCTGATCAATGCTTTTTTTGCCGCCTCGGAAATCGCGTTGATTTCACTGAACGATAATAAGATCCGGTTGATGGCGCAGCAGGGGCATAAGAAGGCGAAAAAACTGGTTGAACTGCTGGGAGAGCCCAGCCGGTTTTTGGCCACGATTCAAATCGGGATTACGCTGGCCGGCTTCTTTGCCAGCGCTTATGCGGGAGACAGCTTTGCGGGGGATCTGGCGGCGTTTCTCATCGAGCGTGGAGTACCGCTGTCGCCAACGGTCTTAAGTACCATTTCACTCGTCATCATCACCTTGTTTCTCTCGTATTTTCAACTTGTTCTCGGAGAACTGGTACCCAAGCGGGTAGCGATGAAAAAGGCGGAGGGCATGGCGATGTTTGCGGTAAACGCGCTATATGTGCTTTCAAAAGCCACGGCCCCCTTTGTCAAAATGCTTACGTTATCCACCAATCTGCTCGTTCGTCTGTTCGGAATAGACCCCAACGCGAAGGATGAAGAAGTATCCGAAGAAGAGATCCGGATGATGCTGGATACCGGAACCGAGCTCGGGACGATACAGGCCAGTGAGAAACTGATGATTAACAATATTTTCGATTTTGACAATATGAACGTTTCCGACATTATGACCCATCGGATCGATGTGGTTGCTTTGCCGGTGGATGCCGATTTACAAACGGTGGCTGAACTGGCGGACCGGGAACAATACACCCGTTTCCCGGTATACGAGGACACGATCGATAACGTGATCGGGGTGTTGCATGTGAAGGATTTGATCCGTTATCTGAAGCAGGCGGAACCTCGTTTGTGGGATTTGCGTTCGATGTTAACCCGGCCTTATTTCGTCCCGGTATCCATGAAGACGAATGAATTGTTTGAAGATCTGCAGCAAAACCGGATTCATTTGGCGGTCGTCGTCGATGAATACGGTGGGACGGCCGGGATTGTCACGATGGAGGATTTGTTGGAAGAAATCGTCGGTAATATCTATGACGAACATGATGTAGAAGAGGCGGAATACGAGCAATTGCAGGAGGGCAGCTATCTTTTCCGGGGAACGGTGTCGCTTCACGATGCGCAGGAGCTGCTGGGAATCAGCCTCCCGGTTGAGGACTTCGATACTTTGAGCGGGTTTATGATCGGTCAACTGAAACGGATTCCGACGACGCAGGAAAAGCCGCAACTGGAGTATAACGGCTATATCTTTGCCGTTCGGGAAGTGGGGCAGCGCCGGATTCGTAAGCTTGCAGTCACCAAGAAGACGGAATCGGAAACCGTTCCGGAAAGCAATCTGATAGATTAAGATTAGGGATTTTCCGGCAACCTTCCAGCCTCTGGAAACGTCAGGTAATCAGGATCGGTTGATCGCTGTCATAGAAACTTATAAAGATGAGCCGCCGCGATTCAACCGGATTTCCTGACGAATCCATTTCAGGGGGCGATTGAAATGAAACGATGGGGCAGTTGCGCAGTTGCTTTAAGTCTTGTGCTGGCGATGCTGTTGGGAGGCTGCGGGAGCGCCCACAATTCGGCCGGCAATGCCAGTTCGGCCGATCCCGGCGGAGCCGGCGGCTATGCGGCGGAAGAGATGTCGGTTGCTACCGCAGAAGATAAGGCGGTGATGGATGAAAAGAGTCCCGCAGATGGCGGGGTGGAGGGGAGTGAGGCGGAAACGGCGGTTCGGCCGGGTGAGAAGGCCGCGGACTCTTACTCTTCCTCGGCTGGGGCTGGCGGCGGGTTTCAGGCGTCGAGTTCGGAAACGGGTCTTAACAAGAAGCTGATCTACGAAGCGAATGTGACCCTCGAAGTGAAAGATTTCAATAAGGTTCAATTGGATATCCGCAGTCTGGTCACATTGACTGGAGGTTACATTGTTGAATTTTCCGACAACCAGTCCGGCAGCGAGCGAGGCGGCACGTTCATTCTAAAGGTTCCGGCCAGCGGGTTCTCTTCCTTTCTCGATGAGCTTGGAAAGTTGAAATCCGAATCTTTCCAGCAAAGTATTCACGGGCAGGATGTTTCCGAAGAGTATGTGGATCTGGAGTCCCGGCTCAAGGTGAAGCAGGCGATGGAGGCGCGCTATCTGAAGTTTATGAATGAGGCCACCAAAACCGAGCAATTGGTTCAGTTCGCCAACGAACTGGAGCGGATACAGACTGAAATCGAACAAATCAAGGGGCGCATGCGGTTTATCGATAATCACGTGGCGTTCTCCACGGTGGAGATTCGGGTTTTTCAACCGTTGGATGACGCCGCAACCAAGCTTGAAAAAGAGCAGGCTCCGCTCCTGCAGCGCGCCGAACAAGCGTTGAACGGCAGTATGAAGGTGATTTCGATGATCTTGCAATGGGTCGTCATCGTCATTGCCGGCGCCTTGCCGGTTATCCTGATCGCCGCATTGATCGTGGCCATTTATGTCCCACTGCGGAAGAAGCGCGGGAAAAGGCAGTCCGTACGCGAAGCGGAGCGCCCCGAAAGCCTCGATTCCACCGGCCCCGATGAAGGAGATGTAAGGTAGAAGGAGAATGGTTCGCCTCGGACGTAGCAGGTTCGAGGCTTCTTTGTTGAAGTTAATTATGTTATCCTTCTTAGTAAGCAAGCCATGTAAGTGCAATACACTCAAAGCGATTGAGGAGTTAAATCTATGAGAGTAGTCATTGTGGATGATGAACAATTGGCTTTGGATTACCTGGAGCGGCAAATCGCGAAAATCACGGATATCTCTGCCGACATCGTCGGGAAGTTTACCGATCCCCTTGAGGGGAAGCGGTTTTTGCTGCAAAATCAGGCGGATGTAGCTTTTTTGGATATCCATCTGCCGGAGATAAGCGGTATCGAAATGGCCGAACAAATTTTGGAGGCCAAGCCGGAGCTTGCCGTTGTGTTCGTAACGGCTTACAACGAATTTGCCGTCAAAGCCTTTGAGCTCAATGCACTGGATTATATTGTGAAGCCGGTACGTCTGGAGCGTCTTTCAAAAACCTTGTCGCGTGTCCGGGACAGCTTGTCTCTGAAGCAGCCATCTGTGGCTGAAACGGAATCGGCTCAAGATCTTCGCCTGAACTTGTTCAGACAGTTCAGTATCGCCGCAGAGGAGGGGCAACACTTGCTCCAGTGGCGGACAACGAAGGCGCAGGAACTGTTTTTGTATCTGCTTCAGCATCGCGGGCAGTTGGTTCGCAAATCTACCTTGACCGACTTGTTGTGGCCCGAATATGAGCTGGACAAAGTTTATTCGCAGCTCTATACCGCGGTTTATCATATTCGTAAAACGTTAAAGCCATATGCGAAATACATTCAAATTACAAATACCACCGAAGGGTATATTTTAAGCTTGACGGGAGTCCGGCTGGACATCGAGGAGTGGGAGGAACGGATCGGCAAGCTCCCCCCGATCAGCGAGGTCTCCTTGGAAGATTACATAGATACGATGAAGCTTTATTCAGGGGATTATTTGCAGGAATACGGGTACTGGTGGACCGAGAGCGAATGTCAGCGCTTAAAGGAGCAAGGGCTGGGCGTTTCTTTCGCGATCGCGGAATGGTACCAGCAGCAGGAAATTTGGGATAAGGCGGTCTCTTGCTACCAACGTTTGAGATCTCTATATCCGCAGGAAGAACGAACTTATTTTGAGCTTATGAAGATCTATGCTTCTGCGCAAAACTCCGTATTGGTCGAGCAGCAATATAAAGAGCTTCAATACATTTTGAAAGAGGAATTGGATGTAACGCCGAGCAAATATATCACCGACTGGTATGAAGCCTGGTGCCAAGCTCGGGAGGCAGTCCGGAAGGTTTAGAGCCGATTCAGGTTAGGGCACACAGCGGTATCGCCTCTTGATTCTCCTTGATGAAGACTTACCTGCATTGATATAATCGAGTATGAATTCCTGCAGAAGGTCAGGCTTTCCGGCTGGTACTAACGCCTGGGAGGAGTCTAACGGCTGTAGCAGCCGCTATTTAACGAAAAGTAGCCCTTTCGAAATTCTAACGGTCGTGAGCGCCGTTATTCCCCTGGATACTCGCCTTAACAGCCTGTTTGTGCGAAAATAAGCGCCGTGATGACCGTTAGAATGGGAAATCGGCGTTTTCAGGACAAATAACGGCTGTGGCAACCGTTAGCGTTAATTTTCGTCTTTCTTGCAAGGCTGCTCATGCGACGGCGGTTAGGGAAATGGGGCACGCCGGATCCAACTCGCCACACCGAGGCGACAAGTTTCAAAATAAGCAGCACCCTCCTGCGCGGCTTATTAAAACAAGGCTGGCCGCCGGCAGACGAACCTAATAGCAGTCTCCAATACTAGGAGCAAGTTTTCAGAGTGCCGGAAGGCGCTCTTTTTTTGTCGAGAAGCTTGTTGAGAAATATGTGGAGTATTGTAGAGAATTTGTTCAGAACCAGGAACTAGTATATTTATTGTGACTTTTTATACAACAAACCTGATAGGAGGGGTCAGGAAAAACAAACTTCGTTTGATCCTTGAAAAAAAAATAAAAAGAAGGTGAGTAAGTAACCCAATGAAGAAAAGAATGATTGGGATAACGATAGCCTGGGTTCTTCTGCTTCAAACGGTGTTTGGAGCGTGGATGCCTACGGCCAGCGCGGATTCGAATGCTTTCCCTCCGGGGGATGCGGCAACGATAACGGATGCGGTCTATGGACCGGTTTCGTTGATGGCTGCCGGGAAAGAGAGCATGATCACTAAGGTTAGGCTCCTGGACCAAAACAACACCGTGATCGATGCGGTGTACAATCCGAGCCGTGAAGGATTTTCCAAGCCCGGGGATCCCGTTCGAATTGAATATGAATGGTCATTGGAGAACGGACACGGCTATACAGGCGGCCAATCGTTTGAATTTGACATCCCTAAGGAATTCACAATTTACAGTGGGTTTACCCAGCCGCTGTTCATTGATGACGGCAGCAGCATTGGGGAGTTTACCGTTGAAACGAACGGTCACGTAACGGTGGTCTTCAATGATCAGGTGGATAACTCGGAAGTTCGGGGCACCATGGAGATGCACACCGAATTCAGCAAGACTGAGATTAAAGGAAGCATCGAAGTACCCATCACCTTCCCGATACGTGGAGGGGACCAGGTAACAAAGGTTAAATTTGCGCCGTTTGGCGGGAAGCCGTTAGTAAAGCAAGGTACGCCAACTGGGGAAAAGTATATTGATTGGACCTTGGATGTTAACACAGATGCTAAAAAACTGAACGCTCCTGAGATTTCGGATCAAATTCCTGCTGGACTTAAGTTGGATAAGACCAGCATCAAGGTTTACGGACTTAACCTGAACATTGACCGGGCACCGGGCGAAGGGAGCGAGGTTTCCCCTGCGGACGGGAGCTACACAGTGGCAGCCGAACCGGATGGTTCCGCTTTTAGCATCAAATTTAACGATGCTGAGGTTACTTCGGCATACCGGATTCGCTTTAAAACGGACGTGATCGATGAGAAAGAAACCTATTTCAATAATACAGCCACGTTAAAGAGCAACTCTACCACTGTGAGTGCCTCCGATGATGTTACCATTCAACGTAAGGAACTGGTGACAAAAAAAGCCGGTAATTATGATCCGGTCAATCAGACGGTGGAATGGACGATTGATTATAATCACGGGGAAAAACCTATCATTGAGGCCGAGGCGTTTATTGTGGACCGATTTCCTGACACCATGGATTTGGTTGGAGACCTCATCGTTACTCAGGTTGGAGCCGGGGAAGTGGACAAAAGCAAATTTGAAGTAACAAAACCCGATGATCTGGCTCCGGGCCAAAACGGTTTCAAATTGAAATTCAATTCAGGCATAAATTCAGGGTACACGATTAAATACAAGACTAAATACAAATCAAGGGTATACGATAATGTTAAGGTCACGAATGTAGTATCCACGACATACAAAGGGGAAGAAACCAAGAAGTCCGCATCTCAAACCTTTAGCAGCGGGATCGGAACTAAGAGCCTTGTAAAGTCCGCTACAAATTATGCTACCAAGGAACTTACCTGGAAAATCGTTGTTAACAGTGACCTTCAGAAAATGACGGACCTAGTTATCGATGACAACTTCACAGGTGGAGGATTGACCTTGATTCCAAGTGAACTTAAGGTAACCTCTAAATCCGGAAATGTAATACCCCATAGCTTGGATAGTAGTATAGCAGTTGATCAGGGTTTTAAGCTAAGCTTCTCGGGAGAGTTCTCCGAAGAATACGTGATCACTTATAAGACTGCGTTTGATCCTAGTAAATCGGAGTTCGGGAACAATGCTAAATTAGACTGGGCGGAAAAGACAGCTGATTATCAAACTTTGAGTGATTCTTTTGATCCTAACCCCTATACCAAGAACAACGGTGCCAAGACAGGCAGCTATGATCCTCAAACCAAGAAATTAACCTGGACAATCTATGCCAATTACAATGGGTTCAAAGTAGATAGTGCGATCTTTAAGGATCCTCTGCTGGAAAATCAAACTTTGGTCGAGGATTCACTAAAAGTCTACCAAATGTCTGTTCAGGAAAACGGCGATCCTTTGCAACGTTCGGAAGTCGATCTCACTAATAAAAAGGTTGATACCACCAACGGCCAGATTCAGCTCGATTTTGGAAACATCCATGAACCCTACTGGATTACCTTCCAAACGAAGCTTGATAACACATTGGTGGCGGACAAAATACCGAACGTCGCTGCATTGAGCGGGGAAGGCGGAGCAAAATGGAATTGGGGCCATACCGTAACAATCCCGCACGGCGAAGTATATGTCAGCAAGACCGGTGAACGCGGCGCCGGCAAAGACGCCGACAAAATCTTTTGGCAAATCAAAATCAACGAAGGTCAATCCTACGTCGAGAATCCGAAAATCATCGATACGCCAAGTGCCAATCAAATCGTGAAGCCGGAAACTTTCGAGCTGTACGAAGGTAAAGTGGATGCAAATGGCAACGTTTCGGCCGCTAAGCTTCAGGAAAAAGGCAAGGACTATGATGTTGTGCTTCACACCGATGATTCGGGTGAATTGAAGAGCTTCGAAGTGATTCTTCCCAAGGCCATCGAAACGGCCTATATCCTGAAATATCAGTCGGAAATCGCCGTATCCGTCGACAAAGAAAAGATCACGAACCAAGTGAACTTTACGGGAGACGGTGTATCGGTAGGTACGCGGGAAACGGGGAAGGAGATTGAAATTCGCTTATCCTCCGGTTCCGGTACCGGCTCTGGCGTTCGCGGCGGTCTGGAAATCACGAAAGTGGACAAGGACAGACCGGACACGGTATTGCCCGGCGCCAAGTTTGAGCTGAAAAACAGCAAGGGCGAATCGATCGGAGTAAAAGAAACCGGAGCGGACGGGAAAATTACGTTCACCAAGCTGCTTTACGACACCTATACGCTGACCGAGCTTCAAGCGCCGGCGGGCTATGAACCGCTGACGGCTCCTCTAACGGTGAAAATCGATAAAGAGGTGCAAAGCACAGGCGGCGTGAAAGTGCTCCCGGTACCTAACGAAAAAATCCCATACATTCCGCTCGGCGGTTTGGAAATCCAGAAAGTGGCCCAAGAGGATACCTCGAAAAGACTGGCAGGGGCCAAATTCCAATTGCAGGATGCGGGTAAGCAAAAAGACCCGATTGTCTTGACGACGGATGAAACAGGGCGTGCACGGATTAACGGACTTACCTTTGGGGATTACACCCTGAAAGAGATCGAGGCTCCTGCAGGTTATGTACTGGACCCCACGGAGCGTAAAATCGCCATCGACAAGGAATCCATCGTGACGTTAACGGTGGAGAATGAAAAACAGCCTGACCCTGTCGCTTCACTGGAAATCGTCAAGGTCGACAAGGACGATGTTTCCAAGAAGCTGGCCGGAGCGACCTTCGTACTCCAGGATGCCGCAAAGCTGAGGGACCCGTTGACGGTGACAACGGATACTTATGGTGTGGCGGTGTTCCCGAATCTTCGATACGGGGAGTATATCCTTAAGGAAACGGCGGCACCGGCGGGCTATCTGCTCGATGCGACCGAGCGTCCCGTAACGATCGGTTCGAGCACCGAGCTGGTGGACGGCAAATTCATACTCCCTATTCCCAACGTCAAAAAGCCGCAGGTTCCCGGAAACCCAGGAAACTCTGGCGGCAATAACGGAAACCGCGGTGGCGGAAAATCCGGAAACAAAGGCGGATCCAGCCAACCGCAAACCCCTTCGCAACCGAATAAGCCGAATGATCCTTCAACCCCTCCTGCGGAAGATGGGGACGGAGGAAACAATAATGATCAAGGAAATACGGAGGCTCCAGGCACAGGTAACGGTTCTGCCGGAGATACCACCGGGCCGGATCAAAAACCTGATCAGGATACGAAGCAAGACGGCAAAAATAGCTCATTAGGAAATTCAGGCGGTGAAGCCGGAGTTGATGCCGGTCAGAAAGGCAGTGGCGTGAAAGTGCTGCCGAAAACCGGTGAAGAGAGCGCTTTGCCGGTGCAATTGGCCGGGGTTTCCTTGATTGCTCTAGGCTTGTTGCTTAAGAGAAGAATGGCACTCAAAAAGTAGTTTGACACCGAGCGTTCCCCAAAGGAGACCTTTCCTCTCCTGGGGAGCGCTTTTCTTTTGCCCGAAAATTCTCTTAGTTTGTATAGAAATTGTAAAGAAGAATGAGGTATTGTAATAGTGGGGCTATTTTACTAGAAAAATAATCTTGGTGCTGTGAGGAAATTCCTATTATACTATGTTTATTTACGATTTTTAAAGGAGCTAAGGAAAGATGGAAGTAATGAAACGGCCGCTGCGCAAAGCGGGAGTGATGATCTCGGCCTTCTTCATTCTGTTGGCGGGATGTTCGGCGGAGACCGGAAAGGGTTCGGATCAGCCTGTCGTGAAGCCGACGGAGGTTGTCGAGAAGTATACCGGCGGAAAGAGTCTGGAACTCCCTTTTGTATACACGGCCAAGAAGGAATTATCCCTGACGTTTAACGGGATGGGGGATAGAGACACAATGACGAAACTGCTGGCTCAGTTGGACAAATACAAGGTGAAGGCGACCTTTTTTCTTCCCGGCATACGGGTTGCGGAGGAACCTGATATTGCCGCGGCGATCTTGGCCGGCGGGCATGAGATTGAGAACAACACATTAAACCAGTTGGACATGAACAAGCTGAACTACCAGCAAATCTACAAAGAGGTCAAGCTGGCCAGCGACGTGATCGAAGAGAAAACCGGAACGCGCCCGAAATATGTGCGCACCCGCTCGGGGGACTATCCCGCGGATCTGCCTTTGGTGGCGGCCCAGCTCGGCATGAAGGCGGTGGTCAGCTACAATATCAACCCGAAGGACCGGGATATGAAGAGCGCCAAGGAGATTGGCGACTATGTGAAAAAATATATCCACCGGGGCGGCATTATCTCATTGAACACCGACATTAATCCGGAAGTGATCGCGTCGATTCCCTTTATCGCCGCGGCGGCGGACGAGGTCGGATATAAGCTGGTTACGCTGGACAAGCTCGTCAGCGGCGGCGGCGTACGAAAGCCGCTCGAGCAGATTCCGGGTTACGATGCGGCGCGCATCAACCCCGAGTACCAAAAGGCGGACTATCGTCTCATCTACCAGGTGGACACTCCCAAGAAACATATAGCCCTCACCTTCGACGATTGGGGGAGCGACAAAACCGTCACGAAAATTCTCGACATCCTGGCCGAGAAGGGCGTGCACGCTACGTTCTTCCTGCGGGCAAAAGGCGTAGAAACCAACCCGAATCTGGCCAGGGCGATGGTGGAGGAAGGGCATGATGTCGCCAACCATTCCTACAGCCACCCGGTGGTCACTTCCCTGACGGCCGAAGAACTGCAGAAGGATATTGTCAAGGCGCACCAGGTGATCACCGACGCGATTCAAGAGCAGCCGGTTATGCTCTTCCGCCCGCCTACCGGTGTAGTCGACGACGAAAGAGCCAAAGCGATCGCGGCGGTAGGCTATCCGGACATCGCGATGTACGATGTGACGATGCTCGACTGGGATGCCTCCAACAGCGCCGACGATATCGTGAACGGCGCCTTAACGCAGACGAAGCCGGGCAGCGTGATCCTGCTTCATATGCTGGATGACATTCATACGATTGAAGCTCTGCCAAGGTTGATCGACAGTCTGGAAGGCAAAGGCTATACGTTTGTGAAAATGGCGGATTTGATCAAGGAACAAAAAAATTAGGACAGCGGGGAAGTAAGAATATGAACACTGGACTATATGAAAATATCGTCGATCGGCGTGAAAAAATCGCGGTCATCGGCCTCGGGTATGTCGGCCTTCCGATCGCGGTCGCTTTTTCCAAAAAAGCCGAGGTGATCGGCTTCGATGTCAATGTCGCCAAAGTGGCGAGTTATCAGCGGGGAATCGATGTCACGGGGGATCTGGGGGACGAGGCCATATCCGACTGCCGCGTGAAATTTACGTCCGATCCGGCCGATCTTGACGGGGTGCGATGCTTCATTGTGGCGGTGCCGACGCCGGTCAAGAGCGGGAACGTCCCCGACCTGCAGTTCGTGAAGAAGGCCAGCGCGCTGGTCGCCGGAAAGATGAGGCCCGGATCGCTCGTCGTTTTCGAGTCAACGGTCTATCCCGGAGTGACGGAGGAAGTTTGCGTGCCGGTGCTCGAATCGCAATCGGGTCTCCGCTGCGGCACCGATTTCAAGGTCGGCTACTCACCCGAACGGATTAATCCGGGCGACCCGGTTCACCGCCTGGAGAATATCGTGAAGATCGTTTCGGGCAGCGACGAAGAGGCGCTGGGCACCGTTGCGAAGTTGTACGAACTGATCATTGAGGCCGGGGTACACCGGGCCGAAACGATCAAGGTCGCCGAGGCGGCCAAAGTCATTGAAAATGCCCAGCGCGATATCAATATCGCCTTTATGAACGAACTGTCCATGCTGTTTCACGAGATGGATATCGACACGAATGCCGTGCTGCGGGCGGCGGGGACCAAATGGAACTTCCTGAATTTCCGTCCGGGTCTGGTCGGAGGACATTGCATCGGAATCGATCCGTATTATTTAACGTATAAGGCGGAAGACAGCGGATATCATTCCAAAATCATTTTGGCCGGCCGACATGTCAATGACGGCATGGGGAAATATATCGCATTAAACATCATTAAAATGATGGTTCGGGAACGCCTGGATCTGAGCCGGACGAAGGTAGGCATTTTAGGGCTGGCCTTCAAAGAAAATTGCCGGGATATCCGCAACTCCAAAGTCATCGATATCATCCGGGAGCTTCAGGAGTACGGCGTCGAACCGCTTGTCTTCGATCCGCTGGTCGACCCCGCGGAAGCGTGTGAGGAGTATGGCGTGGAGCTATCGGGAGCCGAGGCGCTGAAGGAACTCAATATAGTCGTTGTGGCTGTGGCGCATGATTGTTTTGCCTCAATGGGTCCGATGGAAATCGACAGCATGTGCAGCGACGACCAGCCCAAGGCAATGATCGATATTAAAGGGATTTATGACAAAAACGTGTTCAAACACAAAGGCTTCCATTACTGGAGCCTGTAATATAGCGATTGGGGTTTTCTCAAGTGATCATTAAGAAAAAAGAAAATAAAGAAGAAAAATTAACAATGACTCGAACGGACCGGCGGACGCTTTCGTATGTTCCCGATCCGGAACAGGTCCGCAAGAGCGCGGACCGAAGAGGCTCGCAATTGGCGGGATCCGGGGACGGAGATGTTGATCCGGAGTATATCAACAAGCTGCGGATGTTAAGTTTGCGATATATGGCCGACTTTGAAGTACTGCTCGTGCCGGAGGGCAAGCGGAAAAAAGAGGGAACCCGGGGCAGGGCGGTCGATATCTCGGCAACGGGTCTCTTGATCGAACTGGGGAAAGATGCGGACTTGATGGAAGGAAACCGGGTGAGCGCCCGCTTCCGTATTCCTCCCGGAACGATGCCGGAGGGGTTTGAATCCGCCGTTACCATTGACGCTAAGGTTGTACGCCGTTTTACACGTGAGGACGGGCAGGAAGCCAAGCTCATGTTGGCCGTGGAATTTTCCAAGCCTCTGACTGCTTACTTTCAAAGAAAACGTTGGGGATATTCCGTCTACTCCGCGAGCGCGATCCTTTTTGTAGCCGTCTTGTTTATTATGCTGATGCGCGTGGAGAGTGTCATTTACTTCCGCTACAACCTGGTGCTTTATTTATACAGCTTGATTGCGGCGGCTTTTTTGCTGACCCGCTATTTATTCGGCGCCTTTTACCGCGATGTCCCGATCAATCCCGACTATACGCCGGGCGTTTCTATCATCATCCCTTGCTTTAACGAAGAAGAATGGATCAGCAGGACGATCATGAGCTGTATCAATCAGGACTATCCGGTGGACAAGCTGGAGGTGATTGTGGTGGATGATCGTTCCACGGACGGTTCGGTGAGCCATATTCGACAAACCGTGGAGTTGATTCATAACGAGGCGGAGCGCTTTGCTACCAGGGATCGGCTGAAGTACACCGTTCTGGAGAAGAACGGCGGAAAGCGGGAGGCGCTGGTCAAAGGGGTCGAGTTGGCCCAACATGATCTCGTCGTCTTCGTTGATTCGGACAGTTTCCTGGAACCTACGGCGATCCGGCATCTGGTCCAGCCTTTTCAAGACCCGAATATGGGCGGCGTGGCAGGGCGGACGGATGTGGAGAACAAATACACGAACACCGTCACCAAGCTTCAGACGGTTCGCTATTATATCGCATTTCGCATAATGAAGGCGGCGGAATCCTGGTTTGACAGCGTCACCTGTCTTTCCGGTCCTTTGTCATGCTACCGGAAGGATCTCATTCAGCAGCATGCCGAGGCCTGGCTGAATCAGAAGTTTCTTGGACAGCCCGCAACCTTCGGGGATGACCGGAGCATGACCAACTTTATATTGAAAACGCATCGGACGGCATACCAGGATTCCGCGATCTGCTCCACGATCGTTCCTTCGAAGATGGACGTATTTCTGAAGCAGCAAATGCGGTGGAAACGTTCCTGGCTTCGCGAATCGCTCCGGGCCGCGACGTTTATTTGGCGGAAGGAGCCTTTTATGGCCTTATTTTTCTACATAGGTTTAATCGTGCCGATCGCCGCGCCGGTTGTTGTGCTGTATAACCTCGTTTACGTACCGGCGGTTTACCGCGTTTTCCCCACGACCTTCCTGTTGGGGTTATTGATGATGGCTTTGCTGATGAGTTTGGCGCACCTGATGTTCCGGAAGAGCCGGCTTTGGGTATTCGGCTTCGTCTTCTGTGTCTTTTATGAGTTCATCTTGCTCTGGCAGATGCCTGTAGCTTGGGTGACCTTCTGGAAGTCCACTTGGGGAACGCGGGAAACGCCGCAGGACATAGAGGCCAGGAAGAAGAAAGAAGCACGGAAACTTAAAAATAAAAACCGAGTCAAGTGAGGATGGCAGACATGGTAAAGAAAAAACAAGGTTCTGCCCTGGATGTACGCAGAAAAAACACGAAGAAGCTGGTCAAAACGTTGATCCAGTCCGTCATATTGGTCTTGTTGGGGGTCGTTTTGTTTCATGCTGTGTTTGATGTAGAGACTTATCAGGAGCCCGACCGGGCGAAATGGCAGCAGCAGGGCGGGTTTATCGCCCTGTCCTATTTCGGTGTGGGGCGTTCCGGGACCTCCAAATTGGTGGACAAAAGCGACCTGGACGAGCAGCTTCGGGTGCTGCACGATTTGGGCTATCAGACGATATCGCAGCAGGATATCATGAACTTTTATACGAAAGGCAAACCGCTTCCGGACAAGGCGCTGTTCCTGTCCTTCGAAGACGGGAGAAATGATTCGAGTTTGTTTGCCCGTCCGATGCTGGAGAAGTATAATTTTAAGGCGACATTTTTTTCCTATGCCGACAAGCTGGGAGACAATAAAGAGCGGAAATTCGTCCAGCCGGAAGAAATGAAGAAGATGGAGAAGACCGGTTTTTGGGAAATGGGGACGAACGGGTACCGTCTCAGCTACATTAATGTGTTCGATAATGATGGCCGTTTTATCGGGATGAAGAACGAGAATGAACTGCGGGATAAGTCCAATGTGGCGTACTATAACCACTATTTAATGGACTTTATTCGGGACGAGAATATGATCCCGGCCGAGAACCGGGATGAGATGAATGCGCGGATCAGCGCCGATTATGAGAATATCCAAGGAATATATACGAAACAGATGGGTTATGTGCCTTCGGTCTATATGATCATGCATGCCAACGCGCTCGGCGAAGGAATGAACCGTCTGGTGACGGAGGCCAACCAGGAAAATATCCGTCAACTGTTCCAGATTCATTTCAACCGGGAGGGTGAGGCTTATAATTCCAAAAGTGCCGATATTCTCAATCTGACCCGGCTTCAGCCCGCACCTTATTGGTCGACGAACCATCTTTTAATGAGGCTGCGGGAGGATACGGGCGAAGCGCTGCCGTTCATAACCGGAAATGAGGAGGATGCCGGACAGTGGAACGTCAAGGATGGGGCGGCGCAGTTTAAAGATCATGAGCTGATTCTGACCTCCCCGCCGGGAAGAAGCGGATGGCTCGAATTAAAGGAACCGGCAAAGAGCGGGAATTTGCACTTTTCCGCCAAAGTGACCGGAAATGTGGTGGGCAAGCAGAGCATTTATGTCCGGTATGACCGTGCGAAAGATTCTTATATCCGGGTCACTTTGGACAACAACACCCTTCAAGTGGAACAGAAGAAATCCGGTGCCGATCCTGAAGTCTTGCTTGCGCGCAAGCTGGACGCCGTCTCCTGGTCATCCGAAGATCTGAGCTTTGACAAGGCTTCCGTCTATACGTATGAGCAGACCTCGGCCGGAGTGAATAAGGATGACGATGCCCATCCGATCAATATCAATGACGAGCGGCAGGTCGACATTTCGCTGGACGGCGGTTCCTTGACTGTGCGGGTGGACGACGAGGCGATGCTGGACAAGCGGCAGATCGATGATTCCATACGATCCGGTACGGTGGCTGTCGAAGCGGAATACAACGAGAAGAATAAGAAGGAAAATATCTACGATGCCCGGTTTGAAAATATGGAGATTACAGCGGGTGACCAGGTTCTGTTCAGCAATGCCCCCCATGGCTGGCAAGGGGCGGCTGACCGCGTAAAAGCGGCGGTAAACGCCGCTGTTGACTGGGCGATCGAAACATTCTAGGTTGATTACATCAACGCAAGTGGAGGTGGGCTAATGCCTGCAGGCAGAGGAACGCGAATCGCCCTGGCGGGAGCCGGAGCGCTGCTGTTGGTCGGAGCCGCCGCCGTCTGGTTCTCTCTGCGGGGAGAGACCGGCCGCGACAAGCCGGACCCCATTCCGGCGGACCGGGCGGAATTTTCCGCCTGGCTCGTCGATTGGCAGTTGGATGCCGGTATGGAGGAAGCGCAAAAGCTGGCGGGCGGCCCCCCGCAAGGGCTGCAGTTGTTTGCCGCTTATTTTGATGAAACGGACGCGTTATACTTCAGCGAGGATATGAAAAAGGCGCTGTCCCGAATAACCGAGCTCCGTGCCGAACCCGCCGCCGAGATCGGATTAACCCTCGTTAACGACATCGTCCGGACGGACGGGAGCTCGGCGCAAAAGGATGCGGACCTGGTCACCCGCCTGGTGGCTACCGAGGAAAGCCGCGGCCGACATATCAGGCAAATCATCGATACTCTTGAAGAACATGGATTGAATCGGGT
Organism: Paenibacillus sp. A14; assembly: GCF_036864815.1. Classification (NCBI taxonomy): domain Bacteria; kingdom Bacillati; phylum Bacillota; class Bacilli; order Caryophanales; family Paenibacillaceae; genus Paenibacillus; species Paenibacillus sp. A14. The sequence goes on along the minus strand of NZ_JBAGJD010000003.1, from coordinate 382,038 downwards.
GGAAATCGATTACGAAAAGATCAACAAGGAAGACTGGACGTCCGTCAGCCTTTTTTATGAAGAGCTCTACGAACAGCTGAAGGCGCAAGGGAAAACACTTCGCATCGTGCTGGAGCCGAAAGCTCCGGTTGAATCTGTGACGCTTCCGGAAGGGCCCGAATATGTCATGATGGCTTATAACTTATTTGGAAGCCATAGCGGTCCCGGGCCCAAAGCAGACCTCGCATTCATCCGTAAGGTGTCCGGCAAACTGAAAAGCCTTCCCGGAAAGCCGGTCATCGCGCTTGCCGCCGGCGGCTTCGACTGGTCGGCGTCCGGAGAAGTGACGGCCGTGACCGAGAAGAAAGCGAAGGAGCTGGCGCAAGCGGAAGGGGCCTCTCTGCAGAGGGACAAAGACAGCGGCAGTCTGCACTTTGAATACCGCTCGAAGGATGGGGAGCAGCATACCGTATGGTTTGCCGACCGGATGACCCTTAACAGCTGGGTACAAACGGCTCGGGAAGAAGGCATAAACAGCTTCTCGCTGTGGCGATTGGGAGAACTGGCCGAGGATACGCTGGAATACTGGAAAGAAGGAACGGCCGGCTCTTGACCCGGTATTCCTTCTTTTTTCGTTGAGAAATTGTAGAGCCGGGTGCGTTAAGCTGATTTCAACAACATAGTCAAAGGTGGACAAAACCGATGCGAAAGTGGCCTTACTTGCTCATCATTGCGGGGTTGATTCTGATTGCGGCTCCTTACGCCATAGAATGGAATGCCAATCGGGAGGAGAAGAAGCTGCTTCAGGAAGCGGAAGCACTCCAGAGGTTAAGGGACACCGGAGGTCCGAACTCCGAACTGGCGGCAGGATATGAACGAGTGTCCCGGCTGCTTGAACAAGATCACGGGGAAGAAGAAGCTCCGCCCCCTGTGGCCAAGGAAACTGTGAAGGAGGGGACTCTGGCGACGATCGAAATTGAAAAGATTGATTTAAAGCTTCCCGTGCTTGAGGGGGCGACCCAGAAAAACATGAAACACGCGGCTGCGCATATGATGGAGACGGTGCCTTTTGGTCAAGTCGGCAATGCGGCGGTGGCCGCCCACCGTGCCCGAACCAAGGGGAGACTTTTTAACCGCTTGAATGAAGTGGAGATTGGAGATAAGATCAGGATAAGCACGATGGACGGGACCTATGAATATACCGTCTATGATACTTCGGTAGTTGAACCTACGGATTTGTCCGTGCTTGAAGGAAATGGCCAAGATAAAATCCTCACCCTGATTACTTGTCACCCCTTAAAGAATCCAACGCATCGGCTGATCATTCAAGCCAGAATCGAGTCCTAGGGGTACACTTCGAAAGGAATGGAACCGATTGCCGCTCGCACCTCTCAAGCTGAACTCCAAGCGAAAGATGCTTCTGTATTTGCTCCTCTTTATTTTGCTCCTTCTGGGCCTTCGGTTATTATGGTTCCAATTCCGGATGATTCCGGAGCATCCGCAAGCGGAGCATGGAATCCAGAATTTGCGGGAATGGAATTTCTCCGATAACCAGGTGATTACGTTAAATGGAGAGTGGGAGTTTTATCCCGGGGTCTTCGTGGAGCCGGAAACGTTCTTGAAGTCGGAGGGCAGGTTGGATCAACAATTCATTCATGTCCCGGCGAATTGGGTCAATCAGTCCGAACTCTACCGTAAACATAAATTTGCCACTTATCATTTGCGCGTACTTCTTAAAGACAGTGAGTTATTGTACGGTATGCGCATCTACAGCATCGATACGGCGTCCAAACTGTTCGTCAACGGAAAGTTGCTGAAGCAGGCCGGGAACCCGGGCGAAAGCGCCCCGGACAGCCAATCGAGCAATATCCCGTACTCCGTGCTGTTCAAATCGGACAGGCCTTATCTGGATATCGTGATTCACGTTTCGAATCACGAGTACTCGGGGAAGGGCGGCATCAACCAGTCCATCAAGTTCGGAATGGCGGAGGCCATAACCCGGGAAGAATTTTTCACCAAAACGATGCAAATCATCGTCACGATTGTGATGCTGCTGCACGGCCTTTGCGCCTTGATTCTGCTAATGATGGGGTATCGCGGAAAAGGGCTGGTTTATTTTGCCGTAATGAACGTTTTTGCGGTTCTGTCCGTGCTGTCGGAGGACGATCGGATGCTGATCGCTTGGCTGCAGCTGGATGTCGTGTGGTCCGTGAAATTAAGGCTCGTGATTTATATGGCTCTGGCCTTATTTATCACCTTGTGCACAAGGTCTTTGCTGGAGGAACGCAAATTAAAAACACCGATTCGCGCTCTTACAGCTCTGGGTATGGTCAGTATGCTTATCACGTTGTGCCTGCCGGTGGAGTATGTTACCTACTTCCGGCTCCTGCTGCTCGCGCTCAACGTAGGTATGAGCCTTCTCGTGACAATGACGATTGTAAATGTGATCCGCAGCGGGGAGAAGACGGCGTTTTCCTTCCTCCTGGCGGCAACGGCCCTGTCGATGAATATTTTGATCGGTGGAGTTGTCAAAGCTCGGTTTTGGCAGGATATGCCCTACTATCCGGTAGACCTTGTCATTGCGTTTCTCAGCTTTGCTTCCTTTTGGTTTATCCGGTTCAGCCAAACTTCGATCCGTGCCGGAAAGCTGGCGGAACAACTGCTTAAGGCGGACAAGCAAAAGGATGACTTTCTGGCCAATACGTCTCATGAACTGCGCAATCCGCTTCACGGCATGATCAATATGGCGCAGACGGTCCTGGATGAGGAAGGGAGCCGTCTTCGGCCTCAGCACCGGGACAAACTGCAACTGCTCGTCACCGTCGGCCAGCGGATGTCTTTGCTGCTGAACGATTTGCTGGACGCTACGCTTCTGCGGAACCGAGACGTTCGGCTGCAAAAACAGAGCGTCAATTTGGAGGGCATAGTGGCCGGGGTGTTCGATATGGTGCGTTACTTAACCGAAGGCAAGCCGGTGGCCTTGGAACAGAGATTTCAAACCCCGTTCCCTAACGTCATTGCCGATGAGAATCGTCTGGTTCAAATTTTGTTCAATCTGGTGCATAACGCCATAAAATATACTCGTGAAGGAAAGGTGACCGTGGAAGCCGAGATCAAAGAGGAGACCGTCTGCATTCATGTGAAGGATACGGGAATGGGGATGGATCGGGAAACCCTGGAAAGGATCTTTGAGCCTTATGAACAAGGAGATTCGGGGATCACGGCGACCGGAGGCGGGATCGGGCTGGGGCTCAGCATTTGCAGGCAGTTGGTTGAGCTACATGGCGGTACGCTCACCGCTCAGTCGGTCCCCGGTCAAGGGTCTGTATTTACATTTACAATCCCGGTGGATCTACAGCACAAGGAGGCTCTGTCGCCCCCGTCGTATCTGGAGGCGGCCGCGAGTGCGGTTGGGATAATTGAAACGTCTCCGTTACAAATCGAGGACCCCGTCATTGAAGAAACCGCGCTTGATTCTCAAGGGTTAGCGGAGGATCGGCCGCATATTTTGGCGGTGGACGACGACCCCATTAATCTGAAGATTTTAGAGGACATGCTGGCTCAGGAGCAATACCATGTCGTTGTCGTCACAAACGGAGAAGACGCTCTTAAACAACTGGAGCTGCGTGAATGGGATCTGGTGATTGCCGATGTTATGATGCCGCAGATGTCCGGCTATGAGCTTACCCGGAAAATCCGCTTCCATTACTCCATCTCCGAACTGCCCGTATTGCTGTTAACGGCCCGGAGCCGGCCGGAAGATGTGTTCACGGGCTTTTCTTCCGGGGCTAACGACTATGTCGCCAAGCCGGTAGGGGCGATGGAGTTGAAAGCGAGAGTGCGGGCTTTGGTTGAGCTCAAGCACTCGATCCATGAACGGCTCCAGATGGAAGCCGCATGGCTCCAAGCTCAAATTCAGCCGCATTTTCTGTTCAATACGTTAAATTCCATCGCTTCCCTCAGCGAAAGCGATCCCGCAAGAATGGTCATTCTGCTCGAGGAATTCGGCAATTATTTGCGGAAGAGCTTCGACTTGAAAAATTTGGAGCGTGTCGTACCGTTGGCGCATGAACTTGAACTTCTCCATTCTTACTTATATATTGAAAAAGAACGCTTCGGGGAGCGGCTCAATATAGATTGGCAGATTCCCGCCTCGGTGGAAGCGGAAATACCGCCTCTCTCCCTTCAAACGTTGGTTGAAAATGCGGTTCGGCACGGTATACTTGCCCGGGCCAGCGGCGGCACGGTAACCATTCGGATTGCGGAATGCCAGGCCGAATGGGAATTCGCGGTATCGGACGACGGGGTGGGCATCGGGGAGGAAACAATGAAGCAGTTGTTGGTCGGAACACTTACACCTCCTGGCGGGGTCGGGCTGATCAATACGGATCGCCGGTTGAAGCAAATTTACGGGCAGGGTTTACAGATTTCCAGCGTCCCCCACCGGGGGACGACCGTGAAATTCCAAGTCCCCAAACAGCGGCAGACAACAAGTAAGGCAGAAATGGGGATGTATAGGTGATGACAATGAATTTATCCGAAATAAACCTGCACTATATTCTTTATGGTTTTGTCTTTATAGTACTGCTCGCTGGAATTTTTTATATCCGTACCCTTTTGGCGGAGAGAAATACGCTGAGGGAGCTGGCGTATCGGGATCCGGTGACCGGGTTGTTAAACCGGAACGGATTCGAACATTTTTGGTCGACCTTTAAAGGCAAGGACAATCTGGCCCTGCTAAGTCTGGATTTAGACCGGTTTAAAGAGATTAACGATTCTTACGGTCATAATGCGGGCGACCAATTGCTCAAGGAGGTCAGCGAGGATTTGCAGCAGGTGACGAATAAAAATTTGCTCGCTTTTCGGATGGGCGGAGACGAATTCTTGTTCATTATGAAAAATCGCGACCCGAACCAGGTTGAGATTCTCGCAGGCTTAATTTTAAGCAAAATCAGCAGGCCCTATCACATTCAAGAGCGGGATATGTCCGTAACGGGCAGTATAGGGATTAGCCTGTGCCATGCTTCCAAAGTGGACCGGGCCCGGATGCTGGAAGAAGCGGACCGGGCGATGTACCATGCCAAACGTTTAGGCAAAAACCGATATTATGTCTTTTCCAGGCCGGCTCCCGATGGGCAGGTTGGCGGGGACAAGGAAAATGTGGTGTGACAAAAAAAGACACAAAAATCCATGTATCAGATCACTTTATTAACGTTACTCCTCCTGGATATCATAGTAGAATGAGGTAAGTGCTAATCCAGATATCATAACCAATCAGGAGGATTTTACTATGCCCATTTTCTTTGATAAAGTTCAGGGTCTGTTCCATCTGCAATCGCAAAATTCCAGCTATTTGATCCAATTGGTGCGTGGCTATCCGGCTCATGTATATTACGGGCCCAAGCTGCGCAACGACGCTAATTTGTCGAACCTGGTGCAGCTTACGGAGAGGGCGTCTTTCTCTCCAAACCCGATTCCGGAGGATAAAAGAATTTCCCTTGACACGCTGCCGCAGGAATACCCCGGATACGGGACCAGCGATTTCCGCAGTCCGGCCTATCAAGTGAAATTGGCCGACGGTACCCGGATTACGGAATTGAATTACAGTTCGCACCGGATCGTTTCCGGAAAGCCGGCTCTCGCGGGATTGCCCGCCGTTTATACGGAAGGAGATTCCGAAGCCGAGACATTGGAACTCGAACTGAGCGATGCGGTTTCCGGGCTAACGGTGACCTTGTTCTATACGGTATTCTCCGATTTTACCGCCATTATCCGTTCGGTGAACATCGCGAACGCGGGCCCTAACACGGTGGAATTGGAACGCGTTTTGAGCGCGTCCCTCGATTTTGCCGACAGCGACTACGACGCCTTGTATCTGTCCGGTGCCTGGGCCCGCGAACGCCATATTCAACGGCGGAAGTTGGCTCCCGGAGTCACGGGGATCAGCAGCCGCAGAGGATCGAGCTCCCACCAGCAAAATCCGTTTATCGCCCTGCTTCGTCCGGATGCCAATGAGCGTCAAGGCGACGTATACGGGTTCAGCCTCGTATACAGCGGCAATTTTGTGGCGGAAGCCGAAGTCGAGCAGTTTGGGACGACACGGCTGCAAATCGGCATCAATCCGTTCGATTTCGGCTGGCGGCTTGAGCCGGGAGACCGCTTCCAGACCCCGGAAGTGGTAATGGTATATTCCGACGAAGGCCTGGGCGGCATGTCGCGGACATACCATCGGTTGTACCGGACCCGGCTCTGCCGCGGACAGCACCGCGATCAAGTGCGGCCGATTCTGGTCAACAACTGGGAGGCGACCTACTTCGATTTCAACGCCGACAAAATCGAGGCCATCGCAAAATCGGGCAGTGAGCTCGGGATCGAGCTGTTCGTGCTGGATGACGGCTGGTTCGGCCGCCGCGACAAGGATAACAGCTCGCTCGGCGACTGGTTTGAGGACCGCCGCAAGCTGCCGGGCGGTCTGGAGGATTTGGCCCGCCGGGTTGAAGCGACCGGTCTGCAATTCGGCCTGTGGGTCGAGCCGGAAATGGTTTCTCCGGACAGCGATCTGTACCGGAGCCACCCGGACTGGTGCCTGCATGTGCCGAACCGCCGCCGGACGGAAGCGCGGGACCAGCTCGTGCTCGATATGTCCCGGGAGGATGTCCGGAACTATCTGTACGAGCGGCTTAGCGATATTTTCCGAAACGTCCCGATTTCGTACGTCAAATGGGATATGAACCGCAATATGACGGAAATCGGCTCCGCGCAAGTTCCGGCCGAACGGCAGAAAGAAATTGCCCACCGTTATATCCTCGGCCTCTATGACCTTATGGAACGTCTGACGAGCGAGTTTCCGGGTATCTTGTTTGAAAGCTGCTCCGGCGGCGGCGGCCGGTTTGATCCGGGCATGCTTTACTATATGCCGCAAACTTGGACCAGCGACGATACCGATGGCGTGGAGCGGTTAAAAATCCAGTACGGTACGAGCCTGGTGTATCCGGTCTCCACGATGGGGGCGCATGTCTCCGCCGTTCCGAATCACCAGGTGGATCGGATCACTTCACTTGCCTTCCGCGGGGATGTCGCTATGTCCGGAAATTTCGGCTACGAACTGGACCTGACCAAGTTCACGCAAGAAGAGAAGGAAACGGCAAAACGCCAGATCGAATTCTACAAGCAAATCCGCGGCCTGGTGCAGCAAGGCGACCTCTACCGCTTGCGCAGCCCGTTTGAGGGCAATGACACTTCCTGGATGTTTGTGAGCGGTGATCGGGAAGAGGCGCTGCTGTTCTACTTCCGCGTGTTGGCGGAACCGAATGCGCCGCTGCGCAGCGTAAAGCTGGAGGGGCTGGATCCGGTCAAAAACTACCGGTTAGAGCCAAGCGGAGAGGTGTTCGGCGGGGATCGTATGATGCACGCGGGCATACCGGTATCTTCTCTGCATGGTGATTTTTCGAGCATGTGGGTGCGTTTGACAGCCGTACAATAATCTTTAGTTTTGGTGTGATCATAATACACAGAAAGCCTGGAGCGTGGCTCCAGGCTTTCTTGTTGTACGGGGAGAACAGCGGCATTATTTGTCCATGCACCCGGGAAACATCCCCGTGGAAATGGCGATGCGATTCCAGGCATTGATCAGGTTGATGGCAAAAATCAGATCGACGTATTCCTTCTCGCTGTAAAAACTCCGCACGCGTTGATACAGTTCCTCCGGCACACCCTCCTTGGAGATGAGGGTAACAGCTTCGGTCAGTTCCAGCACGGCTTTTTCCCGGTCGCTGTAGCACGGGGACTCCTTCCAGACGCTGATTAAAGCGATCCGCTGTTCGGATTCGCCCATCTTCCGCAGTTCCTCGGTGTGCATGTTGAGGCAAAAAGCGCAGCCGTTGATTTGCGAAGCTCGAATTTTGATCAGTTCATACGCAACCCGGTCCAATCCGCTTTCCTTGACGCGATTCTCCAATTGAGTCATGGCCCGGTAAACCTCCGGATTCACAGCGTAATGGTTCAGTCTCATTTTCATGGCAAATCCCTCCCAATGGTCTGTTTATGATTTACAAAGATAAGACAAAGAAGGAAGGGATTTTGTGACCGGACCGTAAAATTAATGAGACACAAGCAGGGAAAGAGGAGGAGCCAGCGCTAATTTATCCGGGTTGGTAACCAAATACATATTCTGGATTCGCCCGTCGGCATCCCCTTCAAAAGCGATGGCTTTGACGGGTTGGCCTTCTTGATAAAGGAGTAGTCCCCAGTCTCCGTTTAAGAGTACCGGCACCAAATTGCCGGATAAAGCTCCTTTACGCAAAATGCCGTTCCAAAAGGCCATAATCCGTTTCCGGGTATAGATCGGACGCAGCGCCGACCGCACTTTTCCGCCGCCATCGCTCCAAAGGACGGCATCCTCGCGTATCATCGCCAGCAGGGGGGAGAACTCCCCTTGCCGGGAGGCTTGAAGAAAAGCCTGAACCCATTTGGAAACCCGGTCCCCCGGAACCTGCGCTTCGTCCAGCCCGCTAAGGTTCAGTTTTTTCCGGGCCCGGCTCAGCAGTTTTCGGCAGGCGGCCTCGGTTTTGTTCAGGATGGATGCTATTTCCTGATAATCCACTGCGAATGACTCCCGCAGAACAACCACGGCCCGCTCTTCAGGGGAAAGCCGCTCCAACATAACCAAAAAGGCATATGAAACCTGCTCCTCGCAGAGCACGGAATCATCCATTCCGGAGGAGATTTGAAAAAGCGGCTCGGGAAGCCATGTCCCCGGATATGTTTCGCGGGAAAACCGCGGGGACTTCAGCACATTCAAACTGCGATTGACGACGGCTTGCCGAAAGTAAGGCAGCGGATTCCGCACATGTTCAAATGAAGTGGGGGTTTCCATCAAGGAAGTAAAGGTGTCCTGGACGATATCCTCCGCTTCTGCCCATGAACCCGTTAACCGATAGGCCATGGCTATGAATGACGATTTATGTCCGCGGTAAAATTCTTCCCATGGCGTTGACATGAAACGGTTGTCTCCTTTCAATACGTTCTATCGATTTGATTATCCCAATATACCAAAAAAAAGACCGCCGTGTCTCAAAAATAGACGGCGGTTTAAGTCATTTTAGAATTTGAAGATATGTATCGTCTTTTGCAACTGGAATACCGCGTTCTTCATTTCTTCGGCTTCATCGGCCATCGCCTGAATCGACGTAATCTGTTCATTCATAGAAGCGGAAACCTGCTCGGTTCCGGCCGCCGACTGCTGCGTGATCGCTGAAATATTCTGGATGGCCGACGAAATATGCTGGGCGCCTTCCAGCATCGCTTCGCTTTCCTGGGAGAAGACGGAAATTTGCTCCGAAATATATTGAACACTATCTACGATTTGCTGAAAGACGCGTTCCGCTTCCCGGATCATCTCATTCTGCTTGCGTACGACGTCTTCATTGATTTTGATATTTTGTCCGGCCCGCACAACATCCTGCTCAATGCTGCGGACGAGGCTAAACACCTCTTTGGTGGAAGCGGTGGACTCCTCGGCCAGCTTGCGGACCTCATGCGCGACTACGGCAAAGCCGGCACCGTGTTCGCCCGCCCGCGCTGCCTCGATCGAAGCATTCAGGGAGAGAAGGTTGGTTTGCTCCGCGATTTCCGAGATCGTACTCGTAATCTTCGTGATCCCCCGGGCATTTTGAGCCAACGCCTCGATGGACTCGGCCACGCGGTTGGTCGCTTCAATATTGCGCCGCATCCCCTCGGCCTGCTGTGCTACCGACTCCTGCCCCCGCTCCACGAGATTCAGCATCTCCATGGAGCGCTGGTTCATCTCTCGCGTAGAACCGGCATAATTACTCACTTTAAGCTCGATTTCACCGATCGAACCTTTCATTCCGGTGACATCCTCGGAGATTTCGTTGGCCCCGAGCGCGAGCTCGTTCGACGATTGGGTCACCTGGGTCATGACGCGGATGAGCTCCTGGTTCCGGTCGGCGATCGACCTGCTGGAATCCATCACTTTCCGGGTGATTTCCGAGGTTTCTTGCAGAATTTTACGCAGTTTGTCGGCCATGTTGTTGAAGGCGCGGTTCAGTTCTTCCATGCCCCCGGTTTCCATGATCCGAACGGTGAAATCCCCTTTGGCGATTTTGGCGGACGCGTTTGAAATGTCGTCGAAAGAGCCGGTCAAAGACTTCTGAACGTAAACGGTAAGCGGGTAAGTAAGCGCTCCCAATACAATGATCAAAATAATTCCCGCCAGCAGTTTCCCGACGACCACAAACAAAACCAGCGTAGGCACGGCAAACATGGCGGCCACCATATAGCAGGCGGCGGAGATTTTTTTGGATAGAGGAAGTCCGTTGAACCATGTCATAAGTATGATGCCTCCCTTGAAAAATAGGATATATCTACCATTGATTATATCACCGACTATGAAATGAGGATAGGTCTTTTATCTAGCGTCCCATCAGACAACCTTTTTCGCATAGCCCCGTGGATCGTCCTAAATACCTGCAGATTTGCATCTTTTGGATTTGGAAATGCGCTCGGCACCTTGATAGCCGGGGGCTTAATACAGATTCGGATGTCTGTGGGCCTCAGACTGCAATAATCGATTAGAAGCAAAACAAATTTTGCAAAATAATGTAGTTTTAGAAGGGAAGGTATATATTCATGTAGAAATATCCATGATGACAATTTGTTGATTACACTACTTAGCAAGGGGGGGCAGACCTTTGTGGCCAAATAAAAGCCATAACAAAATCATAGATTGCGACGATTAATAGAGGTGTGAAAATGAAAAAGGCATTTTTTTTATATTTTTTAAGTTTGATTTTCTTAATCGTTCTCTTCCCGTATGAAATTCATGCAAAAGCCGCTTCATCAAAAATCGTACTGGATGGCCAGGAAATAGTTCTTCCAGAAGGCGTGGAAGTTGCCAGTATAAATAATAACGTGATGATCCCCATAAGAGTCGTGGCTGAAAATTTACAATTTAATGTAAAGTGGGAGCAAAAGACGCAAAACGTTAAAATTGAAAATAATTCGAATACGATCTCTTTAAAAGTGGGTCAAAAAGAAGCTAAAGTCACCAATAAGCAAGTTTTGCTAAATACCGCACCCCTGGTGCAAAAGAATACAGTTTTAGTTCCGATTCGTTTCGTCAGTGAACAAATGGGGCTCGAGGTAAATTGGAATAATGCCGACAAGACAGTATATCTTGCAAGTAAAGAAGAAAATGTTATTCCGCCCAAAGATCATACCGATGACTCATTAACATATATAAACGAAATCCAATTTAACGATAATCAGCTTGTTATTTCCATGAACGGGCAAGTTACTCCAAGCCTATTTTCGCTGCCGGACCCTAAAAGGATCGTAATCGATTTGCCGAATACCGCATTTGCGGATACGTTCCAGTCAGTGGATGCCGGCCTAAACGGGAGATTGGACGTAAGCGGAAATTCACAGATAGCAGACATTAGATATTCACTGTTTAATCAAGATCCAAAGCAAGTCCGGATCGTTGTTGAGTTAAACGAGGATCAAAACATGCCGCTTAACTATGAATTTAATGAAGGCAACCTAATCGTTAATTTAAACCATCCGGAGAATACTACCGATCCTCTAGATCCTGCTGACCCTGTTAATCCTCAAAATCCTGTTGCCGAACCGGGAATGAAAACGGTAGTGATTGACGCGGGACATGGCGGCAGCGATCCGGGGACAACCAGCTACAGCAAGAGAGCCGAAAAGGAATTTACTTTACCGTTAGCCTTGAAAGTCCAGGAGTTACTTTTACGGGAGCCCGGGATTCATCTCGTAATGACTCGTGAAAGCGATGTTTATCCTACCCGTTCAGAGCGCGTGGCGTTGGCCAATGAAGGAAATGCCGATGTCTTTGTCTCGATTCATGGCAATAGTGTGCCCTCCTCACCGCAAACGACCGGAACGGAAACATTTTATTATAAGCGGAGCAGCAGCAAACAATTAGCCGAATCTATTCATAAGCGGTTGGTGGAAGCCATGGGTTTAAAAGACCGAGGAGTCAAGGACGGTAATTATCAGGTCATTAGAGAGACCCATATGGCTGCGGTTCTTTTGGAGGTCGGGTTTCTAAGCAACCCGTCGGATGAGGAAGCGATGTTTTCCGAGGATATGCAATACAAGGCGGCCCAAGCTATTGTCGATGGTATAAAAGAGTATTTGAATCTTACATAAACGTGAGGCAGAACAATAATGCGTGCCCGCGTGATATGTGGTAAAAAAACAGGGAAGGGGAGAAAATCCCCTTCCCTGTTTTTTTAGTTAGCCTAAGACCACTTCAACCTGGTGCACGCCGCCGTCGCCGATCGGAGCGATAATGTTGCCTTCCACCGCTTGACCGTCGACCGTCATGCTCTTGACGCCTTTAGAAACGCGGCCCGGATTCAGCACTTTGATCACAAAGATGTCGCCGCGGAATACGCGGGTAATCTCGAACTCATCCCATGCGGCAGGGATGCAAGGCTCAACCTTCAGGCCGCGGAAGTCCGGCTGGATGCCCAGGATCGCCTGAGTAATCGCCACATAGTTCCAAGCGGCGGTTCCCGTCAGCCAGGAGTTCTTCGCCTCCCCGTGACGAACCGCGTCTTTACCGGCGATCATCTGCGAATATACATACGGCTCCATCCGGTGGATTTCGCTGATGTCCTCCAGATAAGCCGGAGCGATCTTCGAATAAACTTCAAACGCTCTGTCCCCGTGGCCAAGCACGGTTTCCGCGATCATGATCCACGGGTTGTTGTGGCAGAAAATGCCGGCGTTTTCCTTATACCCTGGCGGATATGTGGAGATTTCGCCCAGGTTCAAGTAGTACTTGGAGTAAGGAGGCTGCTGCAGCACGATGCCGTATTTGGTGTCGAGCCTTTCCTTCACGGAGGTCATCGCCTGGTCGGCAAGTCCTTCCTCCACACCGATACCGGCCATAACGCAGATCCCTTGCGGCTCGATAAAGATTTGGCCTTCCTCGTTCTCTTTGCTGCCGATTTTTTGGCCGTAGTGGTCATAAGCGCGCAGGAACCATTCGCCGTCAAAGCCGTGTTCCAGCGTAACGGAGCGCATTTTTTCCATATGGGCCACCGCTGCGGAAGCTTCGTCTTCCAGGCCGCGCATCCGGCAGATTTCCGCAAAATCCGGGCTGACAAACACAAACAATCCGGCGATAAATACCGATTCCGCCGTGCGTCCGGCGATGTTCTCCGTCGTCTGGAACGATTCGCCCGGCTCTTTGGAGAAGCAGTTCAGATTCAGGCAGTCGTTCCAGTCCGCCCGGCCGATCAGCGGCAAGCCGTGAGGCCCGAGGTTATGGATGACATGATAATAGGAACGCTTCAAGTGCTCGAACAGGGTTGCCGTGTTGTTCGGATTGCTGTCAAACGGCACCTGTTCATCCAGAATGCTAACGTCTCCGGTCTCTTTAATGTAAGCCGCCGTTCCGAGAATGAGCCAGAGCGGGTCGTCGTTAAATCCGCTGCCCACTTCGTTGTTGCCTTTCTTGGTCAACGGCTGGTATTGGTGATAAGCGCTGCCGTCCTCAAACTGCGTGGCGGCGATATCGAGAATCCGCTCTCTGGCGCGTTCCGGAATTTGGTGTACGAAGCCGAGCAGGTCCTGGTTCGAATCCCGGAAGCCCATGCCGCGGCCGATGCCGGATTCGAAATAGGAGGCGGAGCGGGACATGTTGAACGTCACCATGCACTGGTACGGATTCCAAATATTGACCATCCGGTTCAACTTATCATCGCCGCTGTTGATTTGATATTTGGAGAGCAGTCCATTCCAATAGGCGGCAAGCTCTTCCATCGCGCGATCCACGTCGGCATCCGTGGCGAATTTCTCGATCATGGCGAGCGCCGGTTTTTTATTGATGACGCTAGGCGCTTCCCATTTGTCTTCCTCCGGCACTTCCACATAGCCCAAAATAAAGACAAGGCTTTGCTCCTCGCCCGGCGCCAGGTTCAGCTTCACTTCGTGGGAACCGATCGGAGACCAGCCGCTGGCTACGGAATTGTTCGCTTTGCCCTGGACGACCGCTTGCGGTTCATGAAGGCCGTTATAAAGACCGACGAACGATTCGCGGTCCGTGTCGAACCCGTCGATGGCCCGGTTGACGGAATAGAACGCGTAGTGGTTTCTGCGTTCGCGGTATTCGGTTTTGTGATAAATGACGGAGTCCTTCACTTCCACTTCGCCGGTGCTGAGATTACGCTGGAAGTTTGTCATGTCGTCCTGGGCGTTCCACAGGCAGAATTCGGCAAAAGAGAAGAGGGAGACCGTTTTGGCCGCCGCGCTCGTATTTTTGACGGTCAAGCGATGAACTTCACCGTTGTAGCCGAGCGGAATGAAGGCCAGTTGAGTCACGGAGACGCCGCCGCGCTCGCCCGTAATCGAGGTATAGCCGAGACCGTGGCGGCACTCGTAAAAGTCCAGATCTCGCTTCACCGGCATCCAGCCCGGCGTCCAGAAATCCTGCGTATCATGATCGCGGAGATAGTAGTAACGTCCGCCGGTGTCCAGCGGGATATTGTTGTAACGGTAACGCGTCAGCCGGCGCAGGCGGGCGTCGCGGTAAAAGGTATAGCCGCCGGCCGTATTGGAGATCAGACCAAAAAATTGCTCGTTGCCCAAATAGTTGATCCAAGGATACGGGGTCTGCGGGGTGCTGATGACATATTCTTTGCGAACGTCGTCAAAATGTCCGAATTTCATGAATTAATGCTCTCCCTTCGTTTGTGAACGCGCGTTTATTTTGGTGAAAAGTACCGCCCCAACCTGCTTCATGGGGCAGAATAGGGGCGAACCGGACGGATGGCCCAAATTTACGGGCGGCATGGACGGCCGAATCGATAGCTTGCTTGACTGTCGTTCTTTGTCGGTCAAGCTTCCGGCGGTTTGCAGGAGTCGCGGATAATGAGCCGAGTCGGAAAGCTTACGGTGCTGAACGTGGGCTCCTCCGCGCTGCACAGATCGATGACCTTCGAGACGGCCGCCTTGGCCATGTCGTCGATCGGCAGCTTGACGGAAGTCAGCTTGGGACTGATGACGGCGGCGAGCTGCACATCGTCGAAACCGATAAGCGACAGGTGTTCGGGCACCGAAATGTTTTGTTCGGCAAACGCTTCCATCGCCGCAATCGCCATATCGTCATTGGAGCTGAACAAGGCTGTCGGAAGCCGTCCGCCCGCAGCGAGGCGCTGCGCTTCCCGGTAGGCGGTTTCCTTCAAAAAGTCGCCCTCCAGAATGAATTCCTCCCGGACCGGAAGACCGTGCTTTTGCAGCGTGTTCACGAAGGCCGTATAGCGCTCCCGTCCCGAGAACGTATTCATTCTGCCTTTAATAATACCGATTTCCCGGTGCCCCAGCCCGATCAAGTATTCGATCGCCTCGACCGTGCCTTCGTAGTCCATGGAATTGATGACGGCAAGGTGGCTCTTGTTCAGCCGCTCGGCCATAATTTCGGAAATATCGTAGTCGATGAGCACGAGCGGAGCGTTCTGGCCCACCAGTTCCCGAACCAGTTCGATGTCCTTCTGCGTTCCGACCAGGATGCCTCCGTCAATCCGCTTTTGCAAGAAAGCCTGCTTGATCTTCTGGAAATCCTCCGGCGAGTAAACCGTATGAATGAGGACGTAGAAACCGCGGGCATTCGCCGTATCGACGACAAGGTCGACGATCGGGGCGAAATAGCTGTTCTGGTATATCCGGCTCGCGTTTTCCTTCTCGTTCATACTGATGGCGAACAGGCCGATCGTATCGGTCCGTTTGCCGGCCAGCGCTCTGGCGAAGCTGTTGGGCTCGTACTGGTACTGCTCGATCACGCGCAGCACCTTGGCCCGGGTAGCTTCGGGAACGTTGGGATAGTTGTTGATGACGCGGGAAACGGTGCTTCGGGATACCCCCGCCAATTTGGCTATATCTTCGCTGCGCATGTGGTTCCCTACTTTCTTGTAAACGCGCGTTTATGAGTCTATTTTAGTGGATGCCCCGGACGAAATCAATTCCTTATTTTTGATGTTGCAAAAAACCTCCCGAAATCCGCTTCGATTTCGGGAGGTGAATGGCGGCTACTTGGCCGCTACGCCCGGTTCCAGATACCGTTCGATGAAATGCAGCGCTTTGTCCTTGTTTTGGCTGCCGATCCGCAGCGTAATGATCATATCGTCCATGCCAAGCGGCAGCGCTTTGGCCAGGGCGCTGTCGGTGACCCGGATGCCGTAAATGTGGTCCTCCGTATCTTCTTCCGTACGGCCCTTTACGAGTGAGTCCTCTTTCAGAAGCGGCTTTAGTACGCCTTCGGCCTCATCGTCCAGGGGTTCAAGAACGCCACCGCCGCCCAGCCATTTGAAAGAGCTCTCATCCAAAATATATATATCCGGCGTTTCCGTCGCCACGACCGCCATGGCCTTTTGCTGAAAAGCGATCTCCGTCGCTCCCGCCCCCTGGCCTTGCGAGGGAAGATAGGTGAGGAGCACCTCAAGCCGCTTCCACTCCGGGAATTGGGCGGTCATCGCTTGTTCGAGACCTTCATCCCCACCTTGATTCTGGTCAGACATATAATTACCTATAAACATAATCGACAAATCGACCGGAGGCAGGGCGGCAAGCCGCTTTTGTTCTTCCTGGTGGTTGATGAAGGCGACCGTTCCGGCTACCAGCACAATGACCGCGATGGCGGATATAATGACATGGGTCCGGTACAATCGAAAAAAATCATCGATTTTCTCGGCGGTTCCTGCGAATTTCCCCCATTTGTCGTAGCGCTTCCGGCTCATTTCGTTGATTTTGCTGCGTTCTTCATGCTCCACAATCGTTTTGTAGGCTTTCAGCTTTAAGTCATAATCGGATTCGCCGGTTTCGTCTTCAGCCGACTTGGAACGGGACTTCTTAAGCACCCGCTCGAAGGCTTTCTCAACCTCTTCTCTGGAAGCGTTCTCGGAAAGTCCTAAAGTCTCATAAGCTCTTTTCAGTTCGTCCATCGCCAATCTCCTCTAATTGTAAGTGCTTTTTGCTCTCTATTGTTCTAGAAATGATATGGATAGTAGTCCTACCATTCATTATACTTTGTATTTGTAACGAAGGGAAATGGTGGGGAGAGGGGGCGTTGACGGACGAAAAATACCGGGGACCTGAGGTCTCCCGGTATTAGGAGTAGCGTTGATAGGGATTTATTGCACCCGGCGCATCGACAGGATGACGTCATTCCAGTAACCGCTGTCCAACGAACTGATCTGTACGCCGGGGTCTCCCCATGTATGAATAAATTTTCCGTTACCGATATAAATGCCGACATGGCCGGGAATTTTCTCGCTGTCAAACCGGCCGGGTACCGTAAAGAAGATCAGATCGCCGGGAAGCAGCTCGGATCGTTCGACGGGAGTTCCCTGTTTGGCTTGATCCCTGGCGAGACGGTGAAGATCGATGCCAAACCGCTTAAACACATGACGCGTAAAGGAGGAACAGTCAAAAGTGTTGGATTGCTCGTAAGGGGCGGCTCCGAATTCGTAGGGAACGCCCAAAAATTGTCTGGCGTAGGAAATGAGCTCATCGCGGTTTTCGGCCAGACCGAACGCCTGGAATCCCCGCTTTCGGGGCTGTGCGGCAACGTTAGGGGCCTGATCGCCGCCGACGGAAGCGATATGCAGCTCCCCGGTCTTCGGATTTTTGGAAACTTGTCCTTGCAGCAGGTCTGAAAGGGCAGCGGCCGTCAGATAGGTTTTGCCGTTTTGTCTTAATGGCGGTTGAGCCAAAGTCACCTGCTTGCCGAACGAAATGGCCGATCTCTGGCTTGGCGTAAGCTCGAACATGACATCGGTAAAGCCCATTTGCGCGCTGTTCTGGCTTTCTTTGAGCCGCAGCCCGAGGGAATCGGCAACCTGTGTAAGGGGAATCCATTCGTTATCCGCCGGAGTGCCCTCCGGGCCGGTTCGCATCAAAGGGTTTTCCGGCTTGGGGACGGATCGGGCGGCTGGGCCGGGCTGTTGATTCCCGCAGGCGGTGGCGGCCAACAATAGAAGCCCGAGAAGCAGGGGGACCCAAGTTTTTTTCGGAGCAATGCTCATTTGCGTATCGCACTCCATTCTGTGGATTAAATCCCGGAAATGACGATGGAAAATCGCCTTCGGGAAAGGATCGGATATGTAGAAGTATGTAATAGTCTGTTTATTTTATGTAAGCTGGGGGAATTTCCCGGTTGATCGAGGTTTTGTTGACAAAACAAGGAGCGTGTCTTATGAGGGGCGGCATCATGATAAAGCACAGTACCCAGCGTAAACCGTCGGAGCAGCGCAGAAATTTGGCGATGGCGACCTGGGAAGGAGTTCCTTCCGTTATTTTTCAGACGCTGTTGGGCGGTCAATTTTTAACAGGCTTTTTACTTTATCTCGGGGCGACTTCCGGGGAACTTGGCTTTGTGTTGGCGATTACGACCTTTGTGAATATCGGTCAGCTGTTTGTGGCATTTTTGATTCAAAAAATCCGCAGCCGTAAATGGGCGTTTGTCATCTTCGGCACCATTCAGCGGGTGTTGTGGGGAGCGACGGGCCTGGCTCCGTTTCTGTTTCCCCAGAAATATTGGGTCGCCGCCTATATCGGGCTGTATGTCTCGGCTTTTTTGCTGAATACGTTTGTGGGGATGCTTTGGAATTCCTTGATCAGCGATATCGTTCCGGCGAGGGTAAGGGGAAGGTACTTCGGAATCCGGAACATGATTTTGAACGGGCTGGGGACCCTTTTTATGTTTATCGGCGGAATGCTGCTCGACCGTTTCCCCGGAGGGCAGGGTTTTCTGTATCTGTATATCGTCGCCTGGATCTGCATCACCGCCAATATCGTGACCTTTTTCTTCTACCCTGATCTGCCGTTTGAACGCTCGGAAGAGACCAAGTTTCTGCCCATGCTTAAGCGGCCGCTGCGGGATCGTTCTTTTATCAAAGCGACGGGTTTTATCGCCGGTTTTCTATTTTTGCAAAATCTGATCGTACCGATGTATTCCTACGTCATGCTGGAACTGCTGGAAATCAACTACAAAACGATCTCGTTGCTGAACGTGACGCAGACCCTCTTTATGATGGGGAGTTTTTATGTCTGGGGCAATCTGAATGCCAGATACAGCAACCGGAGGCTGCTTCTCTGGACAATGCCTTTGATCGCGCTGGCCGTTTTGACCTGGGGACTTACTTCGGTGTTTCCGGTGCTGCCGGTCTTGTTTCTTGCGCATATTCTTTTTGGCATCGGAGTGGGGGGCTTTAACCAGTTGGCGTTTAATTTCATGATCGGCGATACGCCGAAGGCGGAGAGACCGATGTACATGGCGATGTATTCGGCGATTACGGGGGTAGCGTCCTTTTTCGGTCCGCTCATCGGCGGGCAAATGTATGAGTGGATCGAGCATTGGCCGAAATGGACCCAGGTCTTTGGCTTGCAATTGGTCGTCGGCGTCCTGATGATTGTGCTGGCGATGACGATCGGCCGGCGAATTTTGCGGGATGCCTAGCCGGATGACATCATGAGCGGTCCATGGGAATGTGATAGGAAAAGATGACTTTTGAACCGGCATTCGGTATAATCCTTACCAGGTTAAGGAAGCAATCATATTTAGACTTGAGGGGAGAGGGCAATATGGCACACTTGAAGGCATATGAGGGTTCGTTTCATGGGGAACCGGCGGTCTGGCTGCAAGCCGGCAAATATGAAGCTGCTATGGTACCCAGTGTCGGTGGTAATCTGTTAGCTTTTCGCGATACCGAAAGCGGTTACCGTTTTCTGCGCGAACCGGCGGAAGGAGAGATGGAGGATTTCAAACGCAATCCGGGCATCTACGGAATTCCGGTATTATTTCCGCCGAACCGTTATCAGGACGGAGTATTCCCCTGGAAAGGGAAGGAGTACCGCTTCCCGGTGAATGAGGAAGCGACCGGAAACCATCTGCACGGTTTTTTTCACACGGTAGCCTGGGAAGTGGAAGATTTCGGTCAAACGAAGCTGGAAAGTTATGTCACGGTCAAAGCGGCAGTGGATGAGCAGCATGAAGCATTCCGCTATCTCCCGTTCCGCTTTACGGTGAGATTGAAGTACAGTTTGAGCGAAGAAGGGCTCTCCCAACATTTGTTCGTGCATAACCAGGACGAGCAGGAGATACCCTGTCTGCTGGCCTTTCACACGGCGGTTAATGCGCCGTTTGCGCCGGGCAGCGAGGCGCAGGATTACCGCGTCAAATTGACGGTCGGCAAGCGCTGGGAACTCGATAACCGGATGCTCCCTACAGGCGGCCATCAAGCGCTGACCGAAGAGGAGAAGAAGCTGCAAGGCGAGGGCGTCTATCCTTTCTACGCGCCGATGGATAATCACTATACAGCCGTACCCCAAAACGGCCGAAACCGGATGGAACTGACCGACACGAAGATCGGCAAAACGCTGGTCTATGATGTAGGCACCTCCTACAAACAGTGGATGATCTGGAACAACGGGGCAACCGAAGGATTTTTCTGTCCGGAACCCCAAATCAACTTGGTGAACGCGCCGAATGTGGATCTGCCTGCGGAGGAAATCGGCCTGTTCAGTCTGGCGCCGGGGGAAATCTGGGAAGAGACCGCTCGTTTTTACGTAAAGTAAGAGCAAGGGAATTTCCGGTGCACGGCAATTATGGAAAGCAAAAAGCGCGGGTTTGCGAAGGGAGCATCCTCCCCGGCAACCCGCGCTTTTTGTTGGGTTTCACTCAGCCTACCTGATTCATACCGGCCTTTCTGCGGTGGGATACGGGAAGCAGGCGCTTGATCTGTTCCAGGTTCCGCCGGGGTACCTGAATCGTCTTGATCCCGTGGACCTCATCACGGAACCATACGACATTGTCCCGAATCTCCGCGATTTTCGGCAAATTGACGTAAAAGTTGGTGCTGATGCGGTAGAAGGAAGGGTCCGATACAAGTTTGGAGGTTTGTTCGGCGGAAAGTCTCTGTTTTATACTATAATTTCTGCCGTGAAAACAAACGAGTCCGTGAGCCCCAATTTTGAAGAAATACGTGTCATGCGGATCAAAATCCGCATAGACGTCCTTCTTCTCCAATCCGACATTCATCATTCCAAATCCCCCTTCAGATGATGTTGTGGAAGCGCTTGCAGTATACCATATTTTTACGCGTTTGTGTAGGGGATATGATTAAAATTTAAACACTTCCGGGACAAACGGCTGGACTTTTTCCTTTTTTTACGGAAGAATATTAGAAAGAAGCTATATATAAAGGAGGCCGACTTTCTTGTCAACCTTATCGCAACGTCAGCTTGTATTCGTGGGATCATATGCCGAAGCGGACAACACCGGCGTTTACGTCTATGAATTTGATCCTGCCCAAGAGGCCTTCCATCGTTTAGAGGCCGTATCCGGCTTGAAAAACCCGACGTTCCTGTGCGTGGATGCCGACCACCGCAAAATTTACAGCATTGCCGAAACCCATAATGAGTCGGGCGAACGAATCGGGGAAGCCGTCGCATTCACTGTCGATCCGGAAACCGGGCGGCTCAGTGAACTGAATCGGGCCCGCACGATTCAACCCTCGTCCTCACATATCGCTCTGGACGGAGAGAACCGGTACATCGCTTTGTCCGGCTACCATGGCGGGAATGTAGGACTGGTCAAACTGGAAGGAGGAGGGCTTGCAGGCCGCCTTGTCGACGAACAGCGGCATACGGGAAAGGGGGCCGACCCCGAGAGACAGGATCGGCCGCACCCGCACTCCGCGCTGTTCAGCCCGGATAACCGTTATATGCTCGTTGCTGATCTGGGCCTGGATCTGGTGCGTACTTATGCATTTGACGCCGAAACGGGAACGCTCAGCCCGATCTCTGATGCAGTCACGCCGCCCGGCTCCGGCCCCCGGCATATGACCTTCCATCCGAATGGGAAGTGGGTTTTCTCCATTAATGAAGTCGGCAATTCGATGACGACATATCAGTATGATGCCGAGTCCGGGCGTTTGACGCCAATCGAAACGATCTCCACGCTGCCCGAGCATTTCCAAGGCGAAAATACGACCGCGGAAGTGGCAGTATCGAAGGACGGCCGTTTTCTTTACGGCTCCAATCGCGGACATGACAGCATCGTGCAGTTCAGCATCGATCAGGACAGCGGCCGGCTTTCCCTCGTGGAGCATGTGCCTACCCAAGGCGGACATCCCCGTCACTTTGCCCTGACGCCGGACGGCGGCTACCTAATCGCGGCAAACCGGGATGCGAATAACCTGGTCCTGTTCCGCGTCGATCGGGATAGCGGCCGGCTGCAATTTACAGGGAAGACCGTATCCGTATCGAAGCCGGTGTGCGTGCGTCCCGTTCTGTTCGGTTAAACTTCGGCGGAAACCGATTTGTTGAATAGACCGGATGACGCAATACCTTCCCACAGTTTTTCAAACTGCGGAATATCAAGCTGCTGGGCGGCGTCGGACAGGGCGGTCTGCGGGTCCGGGTGAACCTCCACCATAATCCCGTCGGCACCGGCGGCGAGAGCCGCCTTCGCGCAAGGCAGCAGGATGTCCTTTCTTCCTGTGGAGTGAGTCACGTCGACGAGAACCGGAAGATGGGTTTCCTGTTTCAGCAGCGGGACGGCCGAAATGTCCAGCGTATTGCGCGTCCACTTCTCGTAAGTGCGGATGCCGCGCTCGATGAGCATGACCCGGCTGTTTCCGCTCACCGCGATATATTCCGCCGCATGCACGAACTCCTCCAATGTGGCGGCAAGCCCCCGTTTTAGCAGAACGGGAATTCCGGCTTTGCCCGCCTCTTTGAGGAGCTCGAAATTCTGCATATTTCTGGCCCCGATTTGAATGATATCGATATACCGTTCCGCCAGCTCGATGTGAGCAGGGTGAACGATCTCGCTGATCGTCGACAAACCGAATTCCTCGGCCACCTCTTTCAGCATCTTCAACCCCTCTACCCCAAGGCCCTGGAAATCGTACGGAGAGGTGCGCGGTTTAAAGGCGCCACCCCGCATCACTTTGATCCCGGCCTTCCGAAGAGCGGAGGCCACCGTCCTTAACTGCTCGTAGGATTCTACGGAGCAAGGACCGGCGATCATAACTTGAGCTTCCCCGCCGATGAATGTGCCGTTCACATCGATGACCGTATTTTCCGGTTGTTTTTTCCGGCTGACCAGCAATTGTCGTTTATGCTCTTCTTCTTGCAGATGAAGCGAAGCTTTAAAGATCTCCTTGAAAATATGCTTGATCTCGGCGTCGCGGAACGGTCCGGGGTTCAGTTTCGTCAGTTCATCGAGCATGGCTTTTTCCCGCACCGGATCAAACTTCGGAACCCCCTGTTTCTCCTTGATTTCTCCGATGGCGCGGGAGACCTCCGCACGCTCGTTTAGCAGGCGCAGCAGCTCGTGATTCATGCGGCTTAGTTGGGCGCGCAATTCCTCTAAGGTTTGGCTCATGTTTAAACACTCCTCTGAATAGATGGGATGGAGGCTGAAAACAAAAAAAGGCCGTCTCGTGAGGGACGGAAGTTTCCGCGGTACCACCCTCATTAGACAACCTTCTGGTTTCTCAGCTTGGACACGGATAACGGTGTGAGGCCGGATCTCCTTACTACCCTGAGGGTTCGGGAAATCGACTCGGGAGCGAACTTCGGCGGCGCGGCTCCATCGGGGTGCTCTCAATCTCCGGCACCGCCGTCCCTGTCTGGTCGCATTCGCTTACTTTTCTCCGTCATCGTCGTTTCTGGCGTTTATTATCAATTACGTAATTATTCGAGATTATAGACCTTACCGCAAAAACTGGCAAGAGAACGCTATCCCGCTTGGAAACTGTGACGCAATGTTTCGTTAAAGCTGTGGTTTATTCACAAGGAGGGAGCCATTAAGCGGAAATTGTTCTGTTTGCTCACTTGCTTTTCGGGCAGGAGCTGACATAAGATAAACCCATAGGTTTTTCGAAGACCACTTAAGGGGAGCAGGTTGCAAATTATGACGTTTTTTAGGGAATTATTTCAAATGCCGGGTTTTCGCAGGGTGCTGGCCCTGTCGTTTGTCATACTGGTGCTTTATTTTTCGCGCAGCATGCTCAACATGATGTTAATCACGTTTATCTTAACCTATTTAATTAACCGGATTCATAATTTCATCGCCCGGAACGTAGAGAAGGTTGTCCGGATCCACCGGAGCATTTCAATACTTTTGATTTACATCGTGATGATTTCTCTGCTCGTGCTGGCGATTGTCCGATATTTACCCGTCTTTCTCGACGAACTGACGGATCTGGTAAATCAGGTCATTTCATTTTACGATAACCCTCCCACGGACTTACCCGATAATCTCATTTTGAATTTTTTAGTGGATTCCCTTAAGGATATCGATCTCTCTGCTTACATCAAAGATGGGTTCAGTTTTGCAGTCAATGCTTTATCCGATATCGGAAAATGGAGTCTGAATCTGTTCGTCGCCATTATTCTCAGCCTGTTCTTCCTGTTGGAGAAAGAGAAGGTGACCCACTTCACTGCGAGGTTTAAAGCGAGCAAGTTTTCCGCACTGTTCGTCGAACTGGAATACTTCGGCAAGAAATTCGTCTCGTCTTTCGGTAAAGTAATTGAAGTCCAATTTATGATCGCGTTCGTGAATGCGGCGCTCTCCACAATCTTTCTGTGGATTTTCGGGTTCCCGAATTTGGTGGCTCTATTTATCATGATCTTTTTGCTGGGGCTGATTCCGGTCATGGGCGTGATTATCTCGCTGATTCCGCTGTGCGCGATCGCTTTTAAGATCGGCGGCCTGGTCAAGATCGTCTATGTCCTCGTGATGATCGCCCTGGTGCATGCCTTGGAAACCTATTTCCTGAATCCGAAATTTTACTCCAATAAAACGCATCTCCCGATCTTCTACACTTTCCTGATCCTGCTCGTTTCGGAGCATTTCCTCGGAGTTTGGGGGTTGATCATCGGGATACCGATCTTCATGTTTTTGCTTGATATTCTGGAAGTGCCGATCGGTACGGCGAAGAAGACGGAGAAGCTGTCACCGGCCAATAAGTAATCAAACGAGGCTAAAGGGATGGAGCCCTCGCCGGGCAGGCGGTTGGCTCCGTCCCTTTTTTGCTTAATTTTGTTCGTCCGCCGGTTTGAAATCCGGATTAGGCCAAACAATGTGGTTATGGTGCATATCCAGCGCCGGATGTCCGGGGGTGCCGTTTTTCCAAGTCCGGTGAATTATTTTGTTCAGCTTGTCCGGCAGGCGTTGTTTTATTTTGGCGGCCTGCTCCGGCGCAAGCTTGCCTTCGGTAACGGCTTCGTCCAAATGACGGGACGCCGCTTCCGTTAATTTTTTGATGTACTCGACTTCACTCCAGCCCTTCTCGGCTTGCACGACCTGCATCAGGGATTTGCCTTTCCGAAGGCGGTCGAGGAGCTCTTTCGGCTCCATACCGAGCATGGCCGCCGTATCTTTAACAAGGTGCCCGCCGCGGGAGTGCCGGAAAGGCAGGCGATGCGGCTTGCCTTGCCGTTCGCCGTTCTCCGTATTCGGAGAAGAGTTATCCGCCGGCGACAAATGAGCGAATGCGGGAGAGGAAGCAAAGAGTCCCCACAACACTACCGCTGCAAGGAACGTGGTAATTGCCGGACGCTTAAGCTGGTCCATAGACTTTTTTCACCTCATCGTTTAGAATAATTTGGGCCTTGCCTTCTTAGTGTAGACAAAATGAGCGGATTCATATCAATTCGGGTAAAAATGAGAAAGAGAGAAGCAACAGGAGGTATCGATGTGACGTTTGGCGCGAGAATGCTAAAAACCGGCCTTGCGGTAACTTTAGCTTTATATGTGGTGAGCTGGCTCAATTTATCTTCGCCGGTCATCGCGGCGGTTGCCTCTATTTTTGCGATGCAGCCGACGATTTACCGGTCCTGGAGATATTTGCTCGACCAGCTCCAGACCAATACGCTCGGGGCCGTTCTCGCCATGCTGGGCGGAATGCTGTTCTCCAACGAGCCGATTGCGGTAGGGCTGGTCTGTATTCTGGTCATTATGATCTGTCTGAAGCTGAAGATGGGAGAGACCATCGGAATTACACTGGTTACCGTCGTATCGGTGATGGAAGCTTCGGGACAATGGGAGTTCGCCCTGAATCGGTTTGCTCTAAGTTTGATCGGAATCGTTTCGGCATTCGTGATCAATGTCCTGGTCATGCCGCCCAAGCCCAAGGTACAGTTTCTGAACCAGATCAAGGAGACATTCGATCAGCTTTCCTTGCTGTTGCGGACGGCGGTCTCCGATGAAATGAAAGAAACGGTATTCCGGAGCGAGAAGCGGAAGCTGGAAGACAAAATCAATGCCCTAACGGACAAATATAAGTTGATGGAAGAAGATCAGAAGAAACTGAAAACGCCAAAGTTCAGCGACAGCCGCCAATTGGTCGTATATAAACAAATGCTGAGAACGCTGAGAAAAGGGTACGAGGTGCTGGATGCCGTGGAGCAGCATTACTTTCAAGCGGTCGTCCGGACGCCGGAAATGAACCGTGAATTCGATCAGCAGCTCGAGAAGCTGACCAAATTTCACGAGCATATCATGCTCAAGTTTGACGACAAGCTGAAGCCGAACAACCGTGAGGCCGAGCAGTTCGAGCAGGATAACGACGAGTTTCTCCGCCGTATGCTGGACAGGTATGCTTCCGAGCGGGTCGGCGTTCTGCGTCTGTCCATCGTCTCGGCGGAGATGTATGAATACGGTCATCAACTGGAGAGGCTAAACCGGTTGGCGGATCACCGCCATACTCACGGAGATTCTTAAATACCAAAAAAAAGTCCTGCCGATCGGCAGGACTTTCATCCATTAAACGTTAATATCAAGTTGAAAAAGCTGCATAAAATGGTTACAATAAAAGTTGGATTCATTAATTATGGAAAAGTGAAAATATCCTAATTGGATTTTATCATATTATCGTTTGATTGTCAATAGGATGTTTGCCTTGTCCGTAAAATCGGAATACAGAAGTTTACAAGGGGAGCGATCAGTGTGAACGGAACGGATCAAGCATGGAAAGAAGAACAGCAGCGCGTTGAATTTGTCTCCGACCGGATTGATGAACAGATCGCGCGGCTGGAGCGCGAAGTGGGAAGCGTACGCGGAGATGTTGTGGCCATGCGGAAGGAATTTTGGGATGAGGTGACCGTCAATTTTTCCGAAGCCGACGATGTCGGAGAAACCTCCACCAGCTTGCGCCAGCAGTCGCAAGTGTTATCCGAGCGGGAGAAGAGTCACCAGCACGCTTCGGCGGCGCTCGGAAAAATGAAGCGGCTCAAGCAATCGCCTTATTTCGGACGTATCGACTTTGAAGAAGAAGGCTACGGGACCGAATCGATTTATTTGGGAATCGCTTCGCTGCTGGAAGAAGGGGACGAGACGTTCCTCGTCTACGACTGGCGCGCCCCGATTTCGAATCTTTACTACGATAGCGTCCCGGGGCCGGCTTCTTACGAGACACCTTCCGGTACGATTGAAGGGACGATGACGCTGAAGCGGCAGTTTGTCATTCGGGGCCGCGAAATCAAAGTGATGTTCGATACCGGCGTCACGATCGGAGACGAGTTGCTGCAGCGGGTGCTGAGCCGCAGTTCCGACGCCCAGATGAAGAGCATCGTCGCCACGATTCAGCGGGAACAGAACCGGATCATCCGCAATGACAAAAGCCGGATGTTGATCGTACAGGGGGCCGCCGGCAGCGGAAAGACCTCCGCCGCTCTCCAGCGCGTCGCTTACTTGCTTTATAAGCATCGGGACACGCTGCAGGCGGACCAGATGATTCTTTTTTCGCCGAATCCGATGTTCAACAGCTATGTGTCCACCGTTCTGCCGGAGCTCGGAGAAGAGAACATGCTGCAGACGACGTTTCAGGAATACCTGGAACACCGGCTTGGCCGCGAATTTCAGCTGGAGGATCCTTTTATCCAGATCGAGTATGTGCTTTCGAGCCGGGAGGATGAAGCCTACGCCGCGCGCGTCAGCGGGATTCGTTATAAGTCCTCGGCTTCGTTTCTTGATGCGATAAACCGGTATAAGGAGCTTTTGGAACGCAAGGAGATGAGGTTCAAGCCGTTAAGGTTTATGGGCAAGGTGGTCGTGGACGCGGACGCGATCGCGGAGAAATTTTACGCTTTCGATCCGGCGATTCGGCTGGCCAACCGCTGCGAGCTTTTAAAGGATTGGCTGCTCAAGGAACTGGCCGCCTTCGGAAAGAGTGAACTGGGTGAGCCTTGGGTCGAGGAACAAATTCAACTTCTGGATAAAGAGGATTATCAACGGGCCTTTCAACGGATGCGCCGCAATCAAAAAGGGCGGGAGGATCATTTCAGCGATTATGACGAGGAAAGCGTCATTTTATCCAAAATGGTGGTCAGCGACCGATTGAAACCGTTGCGCAGATGGGTGAAGTCGCTGCGCTTCGTCGATGGGACGGCGCTTTACAGCCAGTTGTTTCAAAGTCGGGAGCTGTTCAAGGAGATTCACGGCGACGAGCTTCCGGCGGACTGGGACGCCATTTGTGAACAGACTTTGGAAAAGATCAGGGAAGGGGAGCTGTTTTACGAGGATGCTACACCTTTTCTGTATTTGAAAGAACTTATTTTGGGATTCCGCTCCAATACCTCGATTCGCCATGTCATTATCGACGAAGCGCAGGATTATTCGCCTTTTCAGCTGTACTTTCTCAAGCGGCTCTTTCCCCGTGCCCGCATGACGGCGCTCGGCGATCTGAACCAGGCGATTTACGCGCATGCCTCCGTTCTTCAGCAATCCACGTCGCTGACGGAGCTTTACGGTGAGCAGCAGAGCGAACTGATTACTTTGGTGCAGAGCTATCGATCCACCCGGGAGATCGTCGAGTTTACGCGCGGCATGATTCCCGGAGGTGAAGCGATCGTACCGTTTAACCGGGAAGGCGAAAAACCAGAGGTGCGTGTACTGCGCGACGTTTCTGAATTGCATGAGCGAATCCGTCGCGATATTGCGGGCCTGCGTGCCGAGGGGTATGACATGATCGCGGTGATCTGCAAGACGGCGGCCGAAAGCCAGCAGGCTCACGAGGAGCTGTCGAAAGAATTGCCGGTGAAGCTGATCAAGAAGACGACGCTCTCCTTTGAGAAGGGGATCCATATTATACCGGCTTACCTGGCAAAAGGGGTTGAATTTGACGCCGTCCTGATTTACGACGGTTCGGACGAGAAATATACCCGTGAAACGGAGCGCAAGCTCTTTTACACGGCATGTACCCGGGCCATGCATCTGCTGCATGTTTATTCCGTCGGAGCGCCCAGCCGATTTATCCGCGAAGCCCGGGAGGATACGTATATCCTTGTATAGCTGTGAATAAAGACCTGGAGTATATTTTCGCGAATTACAACCAAACTACCCTTTATGGAATGATTTATTGACTGTGAAGGGTGGCCATCTTAATGGATAGTAAAAAAGGCGATTTGGCTGCGCTCGCTTCCATCCCGCTCATCATGACATTGGGCAATTCCATGCTGATTCCGATTCTTCCGCAAATTGCCCGCAAGCTTCATATTTCCTCGTTTCAGGTTAGTTTGCTGATTACGGTGTATGCGGTTGTGGCCATCCTGCTTATTCCGGTGGCCGGGTATCTTTCGGACAAATGGGGCCGGAAAAAAATCATTATTCCCAGCCTGATTATCGCCGGGCTCGGGGGGGCGGTTTCCGGAGTAGCTCCCTGGTTTACGGAAGGCCTGGCGGTATATTGGGTTATCCTTGCTGGCCGCTTTTTGCAAGGGATTGGCGCAGCCGGCGCTTTTCCGATCGTCTTGCCGCTGGTGGGGGATTTGTTTGACGAAGAAGATGAGGTGAGCCACAGTCTCGGGATCATCGAGACCTCGAATACGTTCGGCAAGGTGCTCAGCCCGATCTTGGGAGCGCTTCTGGGCGCATGGATTTGGTATATGCCGTTTTTGGCGATACCGGTAATGTGTCTGGTTTCCCTTCTATTGGTCGTTTTCCTGGTCAAGGAGCCCGAGCGCCGCGATGAGGCCAAGCCTCTGAGGGAGTTTTTCACTTCCCTGAAAAAAGTGTTTGCCGAAAAAGGACGCTGGCTGTATGCGATATTCGCGATCGGCTGCATTTGTATGTTTTTGCTCTTCGGTGTTCTGTTTTATCTGTCCGACCAGTTGGAAAAACGGCATGGTCTGGACGGGGTACTGAAAGGTCTGGTCCTTGCCATTCCTTTGGCGGCCTTATGTTTGGCTTCATACATTACGGGCAAAAAAATCGGAAAGAACAAAAAGCTGATGAAATGGTGCGGTGTTGTCGGCCTGGTCATGGCGACGGGCGCATTGTTCGGGATCAGCTTTTTGAACAATATTTATTTCGTCATCGCCTGTCTGATCGTGTGCGGGGTCGGGATCGGGACCGTCCTTCCCAGTTCGGACGCTTTAATCACCGAGGGGATTGATAAAGAGCTGCGCGGCACCATCACGTCCATTTACAGCAGCATGCGCTTTATCGGTGTTTCGTTGGGACCGCCGGTAATCTCCTTGCTCGTGGGGGCGGGCCACGCGATGATGTTCATCACAATCGGGGCCGTGGCGCTGATCGCGGTTGTTCTGCTGCTGCTGATGGTCAAGCCCGAATCCGGAAAAGGAGAGGGCGGCAAAGGAAAGGCGCCGAGACCGATTCATCAGGCCTGACTAAGATTAGAATACAATCCTTAATCCCGCCACTTCTAAGAACAAATAGAGAACAGCGTTATCCTGAATGCACCGAAGGGGCAGTGATCGGGATGCGCTGTTCTTTTTTATGCTTGTTTTTGGTATGATATTAGCTGGTTCCACAAAAAAATGAAATTCGTTACATAAGGTGTTGAATTGCTCATCGGTAACAGGATGCGGCAAAATAAGGAGGCATAAGGATGAATGCTAAACAAGCTGCGGGGCACAAGGCGGCCGAATGGGTTCGAGACGGAATGACCGTCGGTTTGGGGACGGGGTCCACGGCATATTATGCCATTGAAAAAATTGGAGAGATGGTGAGTCAAGGCCTGAAGATTCGGGCGATCGCCACATCGAAGGCTTCCGAAGAGCTCGCGGTGAAATACGGGATTCCGCTGGTAGCGGCCTCCGAGGTGACCCGGTTGGATCTCGCGATCGACGGAGCGGACGAAGTGGATCCCCAGATGGCGTTGATCAAAGGGGGCGGCGGCGCCTTGCTTCGCGAAAAACTGGTGGCCATCAACAGCGACCGGTTCATTGTCATCGCCGACAGCGGGAAAATGGTGCCTCATTTGGGACAGTTCAAGCTCCCGATCGAGATCGTTCCTTTTTGCTATGAGTGGACGCTCGGGCAGCTCCAAAACCGCTATAATGTTGAATTTGAAATGCGTAAACGGGACGGACAACTGTATGTGACCGACAACGGAAACTATATTGCGGATGCGTCTTTTGGAAAGATCGTTTCTCCTGCCCAATTAAGCCATGAACTAAAAATGACCACCGGTGTCGTGGATCATGGACTGTTTGTGGATATTGCCGATACGGTTATCGTAGGTTATGAGGACGGAAGAACAGAAGTCATCGAGAAAAAGAAATAAAAAGGAAGAAGGGAGGAACGAAAGCGTGCTCGTTCAAGTGACATCTTTTCCCGCCGGGGAGGCGCTTCAGGAACTGATGGAATATGCCACCGGCTTTGACTCCGATCGGGAACGGCAGGCCTGGGACCTTTACGCATCGGCCGGACAAGCCGAGCTGTACGGTTATGAAGAGGAGGGCGAATGGATCGGGTTAATCGGTTTTGCGTTCCGGGAGGGCGCTCAGATGGAAATTCTCCATCTTGCGGTGCATCCGGAAGACCGGTTGAAAGGTTACGGGCGCGGAATCATACTGGAAACATTACTTCTAAAACAACCCCGGGTCATCACGGCGGTAACGGATGAAGAAGGGGCCGATTTTTTCCGGAATATCGGATTTTCGGTTCAAGATTATGTTTCGCAGAGCGGGTATGAGGAGTTCCGGTGCGTGTATCGGTCAGAGGAAGAAGAATCGGATGAATAGAAAAAACCGCAGCCGCCGGGTAAACCGGGGATGCGGCTTTTTTGGCTTTCGCGCTAAGTAAACAGAAAAGAAAAATAACTCCGTACCGCCCATTTTCGTTCGTGACGCTTTTTGAATTTTGGCAGGCTTCTGTAAATGGCAATGGATTCCTGAAAGGCACGCTGCGCTTCTTCCTTGCGTCCCAGGGAGCGATAGAGGCTGCCGAGCAGAAAGCAGGCTTCGCTGGAGGAGGACTGGATTTCACCGTATTTGGCGGCATAGGCCAGCGCATGTTCGGGATCTTGTTCCCGAAAGGCCAACGCCAGCGTTAAATATGGTTGGCCGTATCTCACGCGTTCATTTAATTTTAAGGCATGAAGTTTCATGGCCTCGCCTTCTTTTACACGTTTCAGTCCAATTGTAGCCGTGCCTAAATCGTCCCAATATTCCGCGGAATCCTCGGAGTAGTCTCTCACTTCCTCCAGAAGATCATGGGCTTCCTTATACCTTTTGCGTTCCAGTAACAAACGTGCCAGCTCACGCTTCGCGGAAACATCATGCGGGCTTAGGGAAAGCTGCTGGCGAAGCTTAAATATGCTGCGATGCCTTTTGAACGGTTTGGAAATGCTCGGGAAAACGCCGACAAAGCGCCGATCGACAAAATAAATTATGGCCAGCAGAACAATAATCGCGATAAAAGGATTCCCCGTCAGCCAGGACAATAAAATAAAAAACATAAACTTGCTCATAAGTTCCTCCACCTGTCTTTGTATTTCCCAATTATAGCATAGATTAGGCGATGAAGGATTATAGTTGAGCGGCTGTTTGGGTATTAATGAGTAGATATCATTAAAGGAAGCCGCCCGTGGGCGGCTTCTGAACGGTCCGTTGTCCGTGCGTTATTGTAAACCGCGCATAGTCGAACCGGTGTTGGATGGGTTGAATTGCGACCCGGACGTTTGGCCGATCGACGATCCGAAGGATGATCCGGTGGACCCGATGGACCCGATGGATCCGGCGGACCCGGTGGTTCCCACGGATCCGATGGAACCCACGGAACCCGCGGAACCCACGGATCCGATGGAGCCGGTGGAAGATCCGAAGGACGTTCCAGCCGACGATCTGAGCGAAGCGGATCCAAAGGAACCAGCAGACGATCCGGTGGATCCAAACGACGAATTTACGGACGAAGATCCGATGGAAGAGCCTGCCCCGAAAGACGAACCGGACCCGACGGAAGAGCCTGAGCTAAAGGACGAACCCGATCCGATGGAAGAGCCGGAACCGATAGGGGCGCCTGTACCGAAGGAAGAGCCCGTACCGAAGGATGAACCGGACCCAATGGAAGAGCCCATGCCAAAGGACGAACCCGACCCGATGGACGACCCGCCGGAAGCGGCGCCAACGGAAGTGGTTGATCCGATCGAGGAAGATCCGATCGACGAGCCAATGCTTCCTTGGTTAAATCCCGATTGGCCAAATCCCGCTCCAAATGAGCTGGACGGTCTGTATTCCTGACTTCCAAATTGGCTGGTTCCCGTAAAGGAGGTTCTCTCAATTTGGCTTGTTAATTGCGAAAGTTGCTGGAATTGTTGCATAGCTTGTTGGTGTTCCTGAATCGCAGTTTGGATCGTTTGAACCGCCTTGCGTTCACGTTGAGCCAGTTGCTCCAGTTGAATCGCGTTTTGCTGTTCCTGTTCCAGCATTTGCTGGTACATGGCGGTAGACTGGCGGGTTTGCTGTTCCAATTGTCTTACAAGCTGTTCGATTTCGCGAACTTGCTGGGACACGTTGTTGAACATGAAGTTTGTCCTCCTAAATATTTAGATATTGGGAATCATGGTTAGCTTACCCACCATATACCTTGATATGCGTTTTTGTAATAAGATAAAGATGTAGTTTTCTGGAAATAAAATCATACTCAGAAAAAGAAAGGTGATGGAGGATGTACCGGTTGGTGCTGGTCAGACATGGAGAGAGCGAGTGGAATAAATCCAATCTGTTTACGGGATGGACTGATGTCGACTTATCCGCAAAAGGGGTCCAAGAGGCGAAAGATGCCGGGATTTTATTGAAGGAGGGAAAATTTGTTTTCGACGTAGCTTACACTTCGTATCTAAAACGCGCGATCAAAACGCTGTACTATATCCTGGATGCGATGAACCTGCTCTGGATACCAGTACATAAAACATGGCAGCTAAACGAACGGCACTATGGAGCTCTGCAAGGACTAAGTAAATTAACGACGGCGCAGCAATACGGGGAGGACCAGGTCATGTTGTGGCGGAGAAGCTTCGACGTTCTTCCACCGTCCCTTAACCAAGAGGATGAGCGTTATCCGCGTAACGATCCGAAATACCTCGACGTTCCGGATTCGCAAATTCCGCTGACGGAAAGCTTGAAAGAGACTATCGTGCGAGTGGAGGATTATTGGGAACGGGAAATCAAGCCGCAGGTCCTTGCGGGGAAAAGTGTTGTGATCGCGGCCCATGGCAACAGCCTCAGAGCATTGGTGAAATATTTGGAGAATTTGAGCAATGAGGAGATCGTGGATGTCAACATTCCGACAGGGATCCCGTTGGTCTACACATTGGACGATCAATTAAAACCTGTCGAGAAGTACTATCTCGGCAGCGACCAGAAGGTCGAACACAAGATTAAAAAAGCGGCTGATCCGGACAAGATCATGGAATAAGCCTGTTTTGTCCCGTTTGTCCAAGCGTCCGGAGAAACCTCTACATATGCTTATTTTGGAGGTGATGGGATGGACAGAATCGAATTCATCGCTAAACTCGCTCCGAACGCGGTAAAAGATTGGCATGAAAGCGGAGTTCCCGCTTCCCTTACCATCGCCCAGGCCGCACTGGAATCCAATTGGGGATCCAGCGGTCTGGCGAGACAAGCCAACAATTTATTCGGGATAAAAGGTACCGGGCCTGCGGGCAGTGTGATGATGCCGACGACCGAATACAGAAACGGATCGCCGATACGGATCAATGCCCCCTTCCGGAAATACCGCTCATGGGCGGAATCGATCGCGGATCATACGCGGCTGTTGGAGAATAAGCGTTATGCCGGCGTGCTGCGGCGTCCCGGGCAGGAGGCGGCTAAAGCGGTTGCGGCTGCAGGTTATGCGACCGATCCGTCATATGCTTCCAAATTGATCGCATTGATGGATATGTATGATTTATATCAATATGATACCCGGAAAGGGGATGAACCGATGACGGCCGAGGAGAAAAAGCGGTTTGAAGCCCTGCTGGATACGGTGGCCAAGCAAGCGGAGCGGATTGCCGAACTGGAAAGGAAAGCGAGTATGCCGGTACCCGATTGGGCAAAAGAAGCGGTACAGGCCGCCGCCAGCTACGACCGGGCTTACCCGCTGATCGATACTCCTGAAGGAGGTAGTTTTGATTTTTACCGGGTGATTACGATCATGCATCGACGCGGGCTTTTTGACAAGAAGACAGCAAGTTAACTGATTTTCGGAAATGAAATGACGTTTTTTTCATTCAAAGGTTACGGTTTTGTAAATTCTATATATACAAGGATTGGGAAAAAGCTTATACTCTATGGTATGGGAATGAAGAACGCGAAGAAGACACCCTCTTTCTGCAATGGCAATACAATTGGAAAGGAGTGTGTTAGATGGAGTTGCTGGAACAATTAAAGGAGCAATATAAGTCTCTGGAAAATCGGGTCCGGCTGTTGATATTGGTGCACTCCGATATTGAATACGTTCAAGGCTCTTCCGAATGTGTCGAAGGCGGAGCATTTGCTTGGGCAGCTCTCTCCCCCGATTCCAAACTCATACAATCCGAACTGTACCATGAATATAAGTCCTTGATCAAGCAAGCGAGAAAGCATCTGGAGGAGGCCGGCAGCAATTATCTCGATACATTCGACGAAAGCTGCAATGAGGTCAAATCTTATATCTTGCAGGAAAATCTTCTTTGGGGCTCTTCACTTCAAGATGTATTCAGCAGCGTAAAAAAAGAGCTCGACCTTCAACGGGGGCTGATCGCCCAGCCGGTATTGATTTGAAGGCGAAAGCGCGAAGGCGTCGCAGAGCATATCTGTGACGCCTTTTTACTGTTTCAAACTTCCCCAGGAAATGGCGAAGCCCCCCTTATGCTGGTTCCCCTTCACATCAACACGGTAGCTGCCGGGTTGATCGAGATGTACGGTAAAGGAGGAAGTTTGGATTTGCTTCCCCTGATAGAAATGGTTGCCTTGTTCATCCGTCAGGGAAATATCCAGCTGTCCGGCATCCGTGGTTACTTCAAACCCGACATCCAAAGGCCGACCATCTTCCACTTGAATGGTCTTTTCTTTTTGACCTGTAAATTTGGCGTATTTCATGGTCATAGTGGTTGATGTATTTGTCTCCACGGCCATTTGCGTAGATTCACAGCTTGTGAGCAGGAGCGCCGACATCATCAAGGCCAAAATTCCTTTAAACGAAAAGACGTTGCGCCACAATGGACTCATAAAGGAACCTCCATGTTCTAGACTTTTTACTAATATAGATCATACAACAGAATCTGGAATAGCATCTATGAGTTCTTATATATCGGTTGGAACTGCGCATCGATTCCCGACAAAATGATGGAAGCGGCGCGGATCGACGGCTGTCAAACAGTGGAATAACTTCCTCTGGACCTCGGTGATATTAAGATCACAGGAGAGTATGACTTTATCCGTCGCCTTAAAAGCGCTCGAAGAGAGCAACAAATACGCCGTACCATCTGATTATGGCCGGTTCCGTCAAGGGTTAGGGAAGATTAGGAATAGCCATGTCTCTTAAAAACACATCTTGCCGTCGAAAGACGATGAGTTAAGATGTGTTTTTTGTTCGCAAACAAGAACCCAAATCAGTAGAAATTAAGCAAGGCTCTTGGTACAATATCCTCATAAAGTTTAAAAGGAGCGGAGTCAATTGGACAACGGCCTTAAAGAATTGTTGCAGTCTGTTATCCGTGCTGAATTAGTTCCAGTGAATGAACGCTTGGAACGAATTGAAATAGAGCAGCAGGGAATGAAAGAAGAGCTTCAGGGGATGAAGCAAGAGCAGCAAGGGATGAAAGAGATCTGGATTTGGTCAAGCGTGCAGTATTGGAAACCAATGACCGCCTGAAAAATGTGGAAACAATTCTAGAGAATCAACATAAAACCATGAGCTGCTTTCCGCCCGTTCCATCCAGCAGGAAGCTGAACTGAAAAGAATAAGGAACTCGATCCGATGTCGGCGCATCGGATTTTCTTTTCGGCAAAGAAAAGTGAATATCTCTCAATGGTTTTACTTTCAATGTAGTAAGCTACAATGTTGCTATACTTAGCCGCTCATTTTGAACGGTTTTTTAATGATGTAAGACAAGTACAAATTCATAAGATAATTGTGAATTTGGTCATCAATCCATAAAAAAAAGGACAAAAACCTTCGTAGAATTCTTGCTACAAAGGCTTTTGTCCGGGCGCCCCTTGCGGGACGCCCATCATGGGAGAGGAGAAACCGGACGAAGAGCTTATGGGGAAACGTAAGTCTTCTCCGCGGTTGTCTACGACATTTGTGATGTCGATAGTACCATTCTGATCACTTTAAGGGTGGTTTATACATCCGAGCAAAGAAATGTTATGACGTTTCAATTTTTCATTCCCCGTGCGAGTGTGGTACGATAGCGTCAGGCATTTTTGCATGAAGGAAGGGAAGCGTAGCATGAGAGTCATATCGGGCAGCGCCCGGGGAAGAGCGCTGAAGGCGGTTCCCGGCATGGGGACGAGGCCCACGACCGACAAAGTCAAGGAGGCCCTGTTCAGCATGGTCGGGCCTTATTTTGAAGGGGGCAGCGCGCTGGATTTGTTTGCGGGCACCGGCGGCCTCGGAATTGAAGCCTTGAGCCGCGGCATGGACAAAGCGGTGTTCGTGGACTTGGATTATAAGAGTATTGAAGTGGTTCGCGCGAATTTGCGGACGGCGGGGCTTGAGGACAAAGCCGAGGTTTACAAAAATGACGCCGAACGGGCGCTCAAGGCGTTAGCCAAGCGCGAGGCGAAGTTTGATCTAGTCTTCCTGGATCCGCCCTATCGTTTAAAGCATGGGGACAAGCTGATGAATATGATGGGCGAACTGAATTTACTCCATCCCGGCGCAACGGTCGTATTGGAGTATGAATCCTCGTACGCTTATCCTGAGCGGATCGGGGGCTTTGTCGAGACAAGAAAGGCCCATTACGGCGAGACGGCCGTATCTATATACCTTTACAACGACGAGGATCATAAACTCCCGGTTCG
Source organism: Paenibacillus sp. A14 (assembly GCF_036864815.1). Lineage (NCBI taxonomy): Bacteria > Bacillati > Bacillota > Bacilli > Caryophanales > Paenibacillaceae > Paenibacillus > Paenibacillus sp. A14. Next base: position 343,737 of record NZ_JBAGJD010000003.1, on the reverse strand, counting down.
AGAAGCGGGGGAGGAGGCATAAGATGGAACAACAAATCAAAAGGCCGCGGGTCGCGGTTTATCCGGGAAGCTTTGATCCGGTGACAAAAGGGCACATGGATATCATTCAGCGGGCGTCCCGCCAGTTCGACAAACTGATCGTCGCCGTGCTGAACAACTTGAGCAAAAATCCTTTGTTTACGGTAGACGAGCGCAAAGAATTGCTGGGCAAGGTTACGGCGCATTTGCCGAACGTGGAAATCGACAGTTTCCGGGATTTGCTCGTCAATTATATGGACTTGAAGCAGGCGCATGTCATCGTCAGAGGAATCCGGTCCGTCACGGATTTCGAATACGAGCTTCAACTGGCGTCGACGAACCACAAGCTGAACAGCGATGTGGAGACGATTTTTATGATGACGAATCCGAAATATTCCTACCTCAGTTCCAGCGTGGTGAAGGAAATCGCCAGCTTCCATGGAGACGTGGGCGATCTTGTTCCGGCGGATGTGGAGAAGGCGCTGAAGGAAAAGTTTGCGAAACTTTGAAGAATAGTCGGCCGCATTAATTCATTTTTTTCTTGTGAAAAAGCGAGATAAACAGAAATGCCGCAACCAAGAACAGCAGCAGCCAGAATTGGGCTTGCACGAGTCGGGAAATTTGTTCCCAGCCCGGAATGGGAAAAGAGTCCGCAGCAACGGGATGGATATCAAATTCCGCCGTAGTGGACTGCGCTTGGGGAATCCACTTGGTCATAGGACTCCAAAGCAGCAAAGTCAATACATAGGCGTATGCCCCGTGCACCAAACGCGTCAGCAGAAAATACCGCGCACCGCCCAGGCCGGCGGGCTTCAGGACCGACCTCGCCTGCAGGAAGGCGCAGATTCCGCTCCACCCAAGCAAAGCACTGAGAAGAGCGCAGACGATCGCCGGAGGAAGCGAAAGCTGGGCGGCTGCGTAGGTTCCCAAATGGACTTCCAGCAGACCGGCTACGAAGAAGGCGGGAACAAATCCGGGCAATATGCCAGTCAACACATGGATGACTACAGCAAATATAAGCATATAACCGCCGGTTGTCATCGAGATCTGTACTCCCGAGCTGACCGCGTCCCCCAGCAGCTTGCCGATACTGCGGCCGTCGGCGTTGCGGGCTTCCTCCATTTGCGCGAGCGCAAGGCGGAAGCGGGACGCCCGGGGCCGGGAGGAAGAGGTGGCGGCCGGCTTTGCTCTGTGTTCCGGGTTCGCGCCGCGATCCAGAAGATGAAGCGTAATGCCCGCGGCCAGGCCGCCGAGCCAATGCGCGGCGAGGAGCAGCAGCCCCCACTCCGGCCGTCCCCAAAAGCCGGTCCCAACCACAACCGCGATGAGCATTGGACTGGCAAAGTGGGCGGCGGCAGCCATCTTCTCCGCCTCAGTAGCCGAGATTTTTCCCTGTTTGTAGAGGGTGGCCGCGGATGCGGCGGCGGCAGGAAACCCGGCCGTAACACCGAGCGGCAGCACCCAGGCAAAAGAACCGGGCAGACCCAATCCTCTTCGGGTTAACGGCTCAACCAAGACGCCAAGCCCGTGAGCGAAGCCGCCGGCAAGCAAAATTTCAGACAGGACCAAAAAAGGCAGCAGGGCGGGAAACACGATCCGCCACCAGATGGATAACCCCTGGCCGGAAGCCTGAAAGGCCTCCCTGGGGTCGAGCATGATACAGACGACGAGCAGGACGGCGGACAGCCCGAAAAACAGCGTCGCCGAGAGTCTGCCTCCGGAAGTGGAGCTCTTGCTTGGCAAGGAGTTCACCTACTTTTTGAAAATTGAATATACAATGATGAATGAATTTGAATAGTACAAGATATGCGCGGGAGGCAAAGTACATGCCTTCGTCAAAGGGCGGCAAAGTCAGAGGGGGGGAGCGGGAATTGCGCAGAAGCAGATCGTCCGTCATTAAAGCGGGGCTTTATTTTATATCGTTGGCAATATTAATTTACGTCTTGGTGTACATGCCCACGCCTTACATGATCCATCAGCCCGGTTCGGCGGAAGAGATCAAACCGATGGTCAGTGTCAAGGAAGGGGATACGGCAGAGAAAGGAACATTTATGCTTACTACCGTTTCCGTCAGCTATGCGAATATCGCCATGCTGGTTACTTCACAGTTCCGGCCTCACACGGAAATCATCCGCAAGGAACCGGATCGGGATGAGGAGGAGTACCAGACCGAACAGCGCTACTACATGAATACCTCACAATCCAGCGCGATCATGGCGGCGTACAAATACGCCGGAGTCGAGTACAAGATCGTCCCGGAATACGTTTTTGTGATCGGTTTTTCCGACAAGATTACCCCCAAGGGAGACTTTCATCCGGGAGATATTATTAAGAAGGTGGATGGAAAAGCGGTTGAGAAGTTCGAGCAACTGGCGGAGCTCATGTCCGGAAAATCGGTGGGAGATCAAGTGGCGGTCGAATTGGAGCGAAACGGAGAAAAGGTTGAACAGCGGGTTGAGTTGGTGAAGCTTGGCGATACAAACGGGATTTCCAAGGTAGGGTTCGGGGTCAGCGTTGGGGAGGTACGAAAAATCCAGCCGCAGGATCCCGGCAAGGAGGTTCATTTTGCCGAAACCCGAATCGGCGGCCCTTCCGCCGGGTTGATGTTCTCCCTGGAAATTTATAATCAACTGACGCCCGGAGACTTGAGTAAAGGCTACCGCGTTGCCGGAACGGGCACGGTGGCCGAGGACGGAACGGTCGGGCCGATCGGCGGGGTCCAGTTTAAAATCGTCGCTTCCGATCGGGAGAAGGCGGATATATTTTTTGTCCCGGAGGACAATTATAAGGAAGCAAAGGCAAAGGCCGACGAGATCGGCACCTCGATGAAGCTGGTTCCGGTCAAGCGGGTCGATGATGCGTTAAATTATTTAAAGGAACTGTCGTACAAATCATAACGGTCTTACAATTGAAGCGGAGGTTGCCGATAGTCCCGCAAAATATCTTCCGCCGTTCTTATGATCATCGCATTTGCGTAAAGAGCGGAAGCTTTTAAATCAAGCGCCAACTGGAAGTGTGCTGTTCCGCTTGCAACCCGGGTTATGACGGGGAGGGCGGCCGTTTTTTTCATCGTTTTCAACAGCTTCCTGCCGGTCTCCGAAAAGCCCAACACCCGCAAGTATTGCGGCCCTTGCTCCAAAGACCAGGGGGACAGGGAATCGGCTGGATGCTGCAGCAATACATGCAGCAGCGTCCGTTGAAGCTTGGTATGCGTGTAGCGCTTTGTTTTGAGTTGCCGGAGCAGTTCGGATACCGAGGGGTGCTTTAAGTCGGATAATTGCTTTTTGATCCGGTACTCCAGCCCCTCGGTCATCTCGTGATGGGCTGCGAGCTCGCCGGGCGAGCAGGCGAGCAGCCGGTGAAACAACTGGGGCGCGAAGCGTTCCCAGTCCATTGGCCCCCGCCCGGCGGCGAACTCGCGGGCCAGTACGGCCGCCGTGAACGGCGGCACGTACGGCTCCGCGGCTGCAAGCCCGCGCGCCTTGGCCAGAAGCGCCCGCACAGCGGTGGCGCTGGCGATCGCGGCGTCCTGTGGCGCCGCGTCGTGGTAGCCCGCGGCCCGCCGCCGCACCGTCAGCGGCGCGATGCCGCTGGACAGCCGCCGCAGCGCGATCAGGTAATGCAGCCCCAAACTGTTGTTGGGCTGCATCAACAGCGCTCGCGCCTCGGCGGCATCGCCGCCCGCGCAGGTGCGGGCGGCCGCGGCGGCGTAGGCGGCGGGGTAGCTCGCACCGGTGGCGAGCTCCTCGCGGACCGCCGCCTGGAGGGCGGCGCTCTCGTCCGCCAGCCGCCCGGCGAGCGGCTGCAGGGCCTCGAGCGCCCCGGCCTCGCTGCCGAAGCAGAGATGCGTGACGACGCCCGTCGCCTGCAAGATGGCGACAGCGCCGTACGCGAACCATTCGGCCGGTTGTACCGCGTAGACCGCCGGCAGCTCCAGCACGAGGTCCACGCCGAGGCGCAGCGCCATTTCGGTCCGGGCCCATTTGCTGACGATCGCGGGCTCGCCACGCTGCAAAAAATCGCCGCTCATCACGGCGATCGCGGCTTCGGCGCCGGCGAGCCGTTTGGCTTCGGCGAAATGATAGGCATGTCCGTTGTGAAGCGGATTATATTCAACGATGAGTCCGACGGTATTCAAAGTTTGATCCCCTCTGCGGCACAGCTTCCCGCATTGCGCTTTAAACTATGCGCGGGCGGTTACTGCACGATGATTTTGTTTATTTAATATGAATAATAACACAGCAGAGCTGTTGACAAAACTTACTGGAAATCGGTATAATAAATTTTGTTTGTTTGGAGTGATACTCATGATCTTAAATTTTCGTCAGTTGGCGTCATCCGACGGCCCGGTGAAGTTCCGCCAGACGCTGGATGTCAGCCAGGTTATCAAGGGACGCAAGGATATTCAGGCGGCCGGACCGCTGAAAGCCGATCTTCAGGCCGAGCCTGCCGGCGGCGGAGTGGTGAAGGTGACCGGAACCCTTGCGGGCGAGCTGGACATGTTCTGTTCCCGATGTCTGAAGCCCTTGAACCACAAAGTCGATATCGAGTTTGAAGAACGCTTCAAGCAAAGCGATCATCCCGAGGCGGAAACGCAGGATGAAGATGAGGAACTGCAAGTGGTAGCCGAAGACCAACTGGATCTGAAGCCGTATTTGGAAGAGTCCTTTCTTCTGAACCTTCCGTTTGCGGCCTTGTGCAAGGAAGATTGCAAAGGACTTTGCCCTGCTTGCGGAACCGATCGCAATGAGCGAGATTGCGGCTGCAATACGGAAGTGATTGATCCTCGTCTGGCCTCGCTCGGCGATTTTTTCAAAAAGTAAACAACGAACAGCGTAAGAACACCGGAAACCCGGGTTGACTTGATAAGGAGGTGGGAACCATGGCAGTACCTCAACGGAGAACGTCCAAAACGCGCCGCGACAAACGTCGTACGCATTTCAAATTGGCTGTGCCGGGCATGGTAAAATGTGAACAATGCGGAGAATTGAAGCTTGCTCACCACGTATGCAAAGTTTGCGGAACATACAAATCGAGAGAAATTATCAACGCGTAAGCGACTGGGATTTCAAGAACTTCAGGTAGTATCTCATTTCGATGAGATACTATTTTTTTTGCATTACCGATCTCTTGGACACGGTCTCATCTTAGCAAGTCTCCACGGTTGCTCTTAAGGACGTAATAGCCGCTACTTTAGCCGAGGTAACCCATGAGAAATTGTAACGGTCATGAGCGCGGTGATTTCCCTGGATTTCCTTCACGACAGCTCTGTTTATGCGAAATAAGCGCTGTGGCGGCCGTTAGAATGGGAAATCGCCGTTTTCAGGGGAAATAACGGCTGTGGCAACCGTTAGCGTAATTTTTGCGAAGCAGGCTATTGTATTTCGATAATAAAGCGCAGATGTCCGGTATCCAAACGACCGGGGTCAACATGACGGAAGGCGGGCGGTTTGAAGCATTGCCTCTTTCTTTTTACGGGGAGATGTTTTATACTAGAATTTAGTACCAGGTTCTAAAAAATGATGTCATTATACTTAGAGTTGAGAATAGATTGAACTGATCCTCGGAGGGGATATCCATCGAACGTTTGCCGAAAAGAGCGAGACAGCAGCAGCTCGTGAAACTTATAGAGGAAAATCCGTTTGTGACGGATCAGGAGCTGACGCGTCAGCTTAAAGTCAGCATTCAGACGATTCGACTGGACCGCCTGGAGCTGGGAATCCCCGAGCTCAGGGAACGGATGAAGCTGATGGCGGAGCGTTCCTACGACCAGGTTCGGTCCCTGCCTCTGCATGAAGTGATCGGGGAAATCGTCGATCTCCAGCTGGACAAGAGCGGGATTTCCATCTTCGAAATCCGGGAGGAGCATGTTTTTTCCCGAACGGGAATTGCCCGGGGACACCATGTGTTCGCTCAGGCGAACTCCTTGGCCGTCGCCGTCATCAACGACGAGATCGCGCTGACGTTCTCCGCCGATATCCGGTTTATCCGCTCGGTTCATTTGGGGGAGAAATGCATCGCGAAGGCCTATGTGCGTCCGATGTCCGGCAACAAGGGCAAGGCTCGGGTCGAAGTATTCACCTATGTGGGAGAAGAGATGGTGTTTCAAGGGAACTTTGTCATCTACCGGTCGACCGCCGATGACAATCAAGAGGGAGGAAATAACCATGCGAATCGCGATTGATGCCATGGGCGGGGACCATGCGCCTAAGAGTACCGTGGAAGGCGCGATGGCCGCGGCCCGGGAATGGAGCGACATTCAAATCGTGCTCGTCGGCCGCAAGGAGGCCTTGGAGCCGCTGATGGCGGGGGCTCCGTCCAATCTGACGATCCATCATGCGGAAGAAGTGATTGAGGCGGAGGATGAACCCGTCAAGGCGGTCCGCCGCAAGAAGGACGCTTCGATGGTTGTGGCCGGACGGATGGTCCGCGAAGGCCAGGCGGACGCGATGATTTCGGCGGGCAATACGGGCGCGCTTATGACGACCGGCCTGCTCGTCGTCGGACGGCTGGAGGGGATCGAACGGCCGGCCCTGGCGCCGATGATTCCTACGCTGGACGGACGCGGCGTATTGGCGCTGGACCTGGGCGCAAATATGGACGCGAAGCCGGAGCATCTGGCGCAATACGCGCTGATGGGCAGTATTTACCGGCAAAGGGTTCACGGCATCGAGAAACCCCGCGTCGGCTTGCTGAACGTCGGAACCGAAGCGAAGAAGGGCAATGAATTGACGAAGGCGGCTTATCCGCTGCTGGAGGAGATGCCGATTGCGTTTGCCGGCAACGTCGAGGCGCGGGATATTCTGACGGGGGCTTGCGATGTGCTCGTTTGCGACGGTTTTGCCGGGAATATTCTGCTTAAAACTTTGGAAGGTACGGCCGGCGCCATGTTCTCCTTGCTGAAGCAGGAGTTCACCAAAACGCTGAAGAACAAGCTGGCGGCGGCAATGCTGATGCCATCCCTGAAGGGGCTTAAACAGACCATGGACTATAAGGAGCATGGCGGAGCTCCGCTGCTCGGGCTTAGCGGCCTGGTCGTCAAAGGGCACGGCTCCTCGGACAGGGATGCGATCAAAAACGCGGTGCGCCAGGCACGAACGGCCCTGCAGAGCCGGTTGACGGAAAGTATCGCGGAGGAAATCGGGAAACGGATGGTGCAATCATGAAATTTCGTTCAATAGGAATCGTAGGGTACGGCAAATATGTGCCCGAGAAGGTGTTGACCAACGCCGATTTGGAAAAAATGGTGGAGACGAACGACGAATGGATCGTATCGCGGACGGGCATCCGCGAGCGCCATATCGCCGCACCGGAGCAGGCGACGTCCGATCTGGCGTACGAGGCGGCGGTCCAGGCGCTGAAAACGGCCGGACTAGCGGCGGAGGATGTGGAACTGATCATCGTCGCGACCGTGACGCCGGATACGACATTTCCATCGACCGCCTGCATTTTGCAGGAGAAGCTGGGGGCGAAGAAAGCCGCCGCTTTCGACCTGTCCGCGGCATGTTCGGGCTTTGTTTACAGCATGGCTACGGCGAACGGTTTATTGCAGACCGGCATGTATAACAACGCCCTGATCATCGGGGCGGATACGTTGTCCCGGATTACCGATTACAGCGACCGGAACACTTGCGTCCTGTTCGGGGATGGAGCCGGGGCGGTCGTGCTGGGCGAAGTACCGGAAGGCCGCGGTTTTCTCTCCTTCGATCTAGGAGCGGAAGGCGCGGGCGGACCTTTGCTGAAGCTCGAAGGCGGCGGGTCCCGCCTCCCGGCATCGGAAGAAACGGTGAAGGGCGGCAAGCACTTTATTTACATGAACGGACGCGAGGTGTTCAAATTCGCGGTGCGGGTCATGGGGACGGCGACGGAGGAAGTGCTCCGCAAGGCGGGCAAGAGCAAAGAGGATATCGATCTTTTCGTGCCGCATCAGGCCAACATTCGGATCATTCAATCCGCGATGCAGCGGCTGGAATTGCCGGAAGAAAAATGCGTGATCAATGTGGACAAATATGCGAATACTTCGGCGGCTTCGATTCCGCTTGCCTTGGTTGAGGCGGCGGAAGAGGGACGGATGAAGGAAGGCGACACGGTGCTTCTGGTCGGCTTCGGTGGGGGATTGACCTGGGGCGCTTCCGTGCTCGTTTGGTAATTCGTGGTTTCTGATAAAGTAGGACAAGGAGGGCGTGATCGAAAGATGGGGAAGATCGCCTTTGTTTTTCCGGGACAGGGTTCCCAAAGTGTAGGAATGGGCAAAGATATGTATGACAGCGTGCCGGAGAGCCGACGCTTGTTCGAACAGGCGGATGAGGTTCTGGGCTTTCCGCTGTCCAAGCTGGTGTTTGAAGGGCCGGACAGCGATCTGAAGCAAACGGCCAATACGCAGCCGGCGCTGCTGACGACGAGTGTGGCGCTTTATCAAGCGTTCGCCGCCAAAGGGGTTAAACCGGACTTTATGGCCGGGCACAGCCTCGGCGAATACAGCGCTTTGACGGCGGCGGGCGCGCTGAAGTTCGAGGACGCTGTCGCAACCGTGCGGGCCCGCGGCGAGTTTATGGAGCAAGCGGTGCCCGGCGGCAAAGGCGCCATGGCGGCCATATTGGGCAGCGAGCGCGAGGCGCTGGCGGGGCTTTGCAAGGAGATCACGGACGGCGGAGACCTTGTCGAACTGGCCAATATCAATTGCCCGGGTCAAATCGTCGTCTCGGGAACCAAGGAAGGGATCGCCAAGGTTGTCGAGCGGGCGAAGGAGATCGGCGCCAAGCGGGCGATTCCGCTGGAAGTGAGCGGGCCGTTCCACTCGTCGTTGATGACATCGGCGGCGGAGCGGCTTCGGGCGAAGCTTGCCGAGGCGCAATTCCGCGACGCCGCGGTTCCTGTAGTCGCCAATGTGACGGCGCGCCCGGTTCAAAGCGCCGGGGAGCTTTCGGACCTTTTGGTTCGTCAAGTGTACAGCCCGGTACTCTGGGAAGACAGCGTGAAGTTTCTGATCGCCGAAGGTGTGGATACCTTTGTCGAATTGGGACCCGGCAGCGTACTGGCGGGCTTGATCAAGAAAATCGACAAGAGCGTCCGAATTCTTAACGTCAACGGGCTGGAGAGCCTGGAGTCATCGGCGGAAGCGCTCCGTTAGAAGATAAGGGCTGACAAGCTCATCCTTTTCTGGTATTTTTAAGCTTGACATTCCGTGGTTTGGAGTCCAAAAGGTATATCCTCTTTGGGGAAGGAGATGAATGACATTATGGCAATACCGCTTGAAGGGCAGAACGCCTTGGTTACGGGCGCATCCCGAGGAATCGGGCGCAGCATCGCCCTGGCCCTCGCCGGGGCCGGCGCGAATGTCGCGGTCAACTATGCCGGGAATGAACAGGCGGCCGCGAGCGTCGTGGCCGAAATCGAAGCGCTGGGCGTCAAAGCTTATGCGGTGAAGGCCCATGTCGGAAGCAGCGAACAGTTTGAAGGGATGGTCAAGGGCGTGCTTGACGCCTGGGGCAAGATCGACATCCTCGTAAACAACGCGGGAATCACTAGAGATAATCTTATTATGCGGATGAAAGAGGAAGAGTTCGACGAAGTCATCGAAACGAATCTGAAGGGCGTGTTCAACGGCATCAAAGCGGTCACGCGGCCGATGATGAAGCAGCGTTCCGGCCGAATCATCAACATCTCTTCGGTCGTCGGCTCGCTCGGCAATCCCGGGCAGGCCAACTATGTTGCCGCCAAGGCCGGCGTTATCGGCTTGACGAAATCGTCGGCCCGGGAGCTTGCTTCACGCGGAATCACCGTCAACTGCATCGCCCCCGGCTTTATCGAAACGGATATGACCGACCAGCTTTCTGAAGAACTTCGGGAAGGCATGCTGAAAGGCATTCCGCTCGCCAGGCTCGGTCAGCCGGAAGAGATTGGCAAAGTGGCCGTCTTTCTGGCGTCGGACAGCGCGTCCTATATGACCGGACAGACGCTGCACGTCGACGGCGGAATGTATATGTGATTTGCCCGCTATCGCTTCTGGCATTTTACTTTTAATTCTCGTATAATACCAAAGAGGAGGTGAACCGGATGTCCGATGTATTGGATCGCGTAAAACGCATTGTGGTGGATCGCCTTGGTGCTGATGAAGCCGAAGTTACGCTTGAAGCTTCTTTCAAAGATGATTTGGGTGCGGATTCTCTCGATGTCGTGGAATTGGTTATGGAACTCGAAGATGAATTCGACCTGGAAATTTCCGACGAAGATGCAGAGAAGATTACGACCGTAGGTGAAGTTGTAAACTACATACAATCTCATACCTAAAGTCATCTTTAAAAGTCCCGTACCTCCTTATTAAGCAGGCGGGACTTCTCCTCATCTTGAGAGGATGTTCAGGTTAGGACAAGGGCAACAACGAAGTAAGATTACACATGAAGTCTATACGAGGTGAGTGTGTTTGAAACATAGAGTAGTAGTGACCGGCATGGGCGCGGTGACGGCACTCGGACACGATCTTGAAACGTTCTGGGGCAACCTTACGCAAGGTAAATCCGGCGTATCCCGGATCGAGTCGTTCGATGTCAGCGAGTATCCGACCCAAATAGCCGCTTCGGTGAAAGACTTCAATCCCGAAGATTATATGGATCGCAAGGAAGCGAGAAAAATGGACCGCTTCGTCCAGTTCGCCGTAGCCGCGGCGACGACGGCTTTGAAGGACAGCGGCCTGAATATAGCCGAGCAGACCGACCCCGAGCGGGTTGGCGTCATGATTGGCTCGGGCATCGGGGGTTTGGGCACGTGGGAGGACCAGCACAACATTTTGCTGCAAAAAGGTCCTAAACGCGTCAGCCCATTCTTTATTCCCATGATGATCGCGAACATGGCCTCCGGGCATGTTTCGATCCTGTTCGGGGCCAAAGGCCCGAACAGCACGGCGGTGACTGCGTGCGCGACCGGAACTCATTCCATCGGCGATTCGTACAAGCTGATTCAGCGCGGCGATGCGGATGTGATGATTTGCGGCGGCGCGGAAGCAACGATCCGTCCAACCGGCCTCGCCGGCTTCTGCTCGATGCGGGCGATGTCGACGCGCAACGACGAGCCGGAGAAAGCCAGCCGGCCCTTCGACGCGGAGCGCGACGGTTTTGTCATGGGCGAAGGCTCGGGTATCCTCATTCTGGAGTCGTTGGAGCATGCGCAGAAACGTGGCGCCAAGATCTACGCCGAGGTGATCGGCTACGGACTTAGCGGCGATGCCCATCACATGACCGAACCGGACCCGAACGGACCGGAGCGGTGCATGAAGATGGCGATTCGCGATGCGGGCATCGATGCCTCCGAGGTGGATTACATCAACGCTCATGGCACATCGACGCCGGTGGGTGACCGCTCGGAGACGATTGCCATCAAGCAGGCGCTCGGTGATCATGCCTCCAAAGTCGCGGTCAGCTCGACCAAATCGATGACAGGCCATCTGCTCGGCGCAGCCGGCGGCGTGGAAGCGGTCATCTGCGGTCTGACGCTGCAGAACGGTGTTATTCCGCCAACGATCAATCTGGAGCACCCGGATCCGGAGTGCGACCTGGATTATGTTCCGAACGTAGCCAGACAAGCCGACGTCAAAGTGGCCATGTCCAACTCCTTCGGGTTCGGCGGGCATAACGCCACGATCATTCTGAAGAAATTCGAAGCGTAAGGGGACAGTCTGTTGAGCGGAGATCTGAAGCAGTTACAACAAAAACTTCAACTGGCATTCCAAAACAGACAGCTCTTGAAACAGGCCTTTACTCATGCGTCTTATGTGAATGAGCACCGGTTCAACCATCATGAGGATAACGAGCGTCTGGAATTTTTGGGAGATGCCGTGTTGGAACTGACGGTTTCGGAACATTTGTATCGGATTTTCCCGGACCGGCCCGAAGGAGAGTTGACCAAGCTGCGCGCGGCAATCGTCTGTGAGCCTTCCTTGGTCAAATTCGCGGAGAGCCTGGAGTTCGGAAAGTACGTCTTTCTGGGTAAAGGCGAGGAGTTGACCGGCGGCAGAACCCGTCCGGCGCTGCTGGCCGATGTTTTTGAATCCTTCATCGGCGCGCTTTACCTGGATCAGGGGCTTGAGGCGGTCACGTCGTTCCTGCATCAATACGTGTTCTCCCAGATTACCTTGGACGGCAAGCTCCAGACGACGGATTACAAAACCGAGCTGCAGGAGTTGACCCAACATCATAACATGGGCGTGCTGGAGTACCGGATCATCGAGGAGCGGGGACCAGCGCACGAGCGGGAATTCGTATCCGAGGTATACATGGAAGGACGGGGATTGGGCCGCGGAAGCGGCAGATCCAAGAAAGAGGCCGAACAGCAGGCGGCAGCCGTAGCGCTGGAGCGGTTGAAGCAGGATCTGTCGTAAGCGGACCATCCTTGAAGAAGAGCCGTGTGCTCTCGATTGCAGCCTTAGCCGGCATTGTGCCGGCTAAGGCTGCTTTTCTTATTCACGCTTTTTCCGTGAAAAGCGATTTTCGGGGCCGGAGAACAAGGAGCGGGGATCTTTTCTTCGCCTGTCCCGGGGGCTTGCGGTATGGTACAATAGTCGTCAGAGGTGATCGTGAACGTATGTTTTTGAAACGGATCGAATTAGCAGGTTTTAAATCTTTTGCCGACAAAACGGAAATGGAATTCGTCCGCGGGATTACGGCGGTGGTCGGGCCCAACGGTAGCGGCAAGAGCAATATCTCCGACGGGATCCGCTGGGTGCTTGGCGAACAGAGCGCCAAATCGCTGCGTGGCGGCAAGATGGAGGATATCATTTTTGCCGGAAGCGATGCGAGAAAGGCGGTCAATTACGGGGAGGTTTCCCTGACGCTGGACAATGCCGATCACGCACTGCCGCTGGATTTCAGCGAAGTGACGGTCACCCGGCGGGTCCACCGGAGCGGGGAAAGCGAATACCTGATCAACAAGCAGTCCTGCCGGCTCAAGGATATTACCGAGCTGTTTATGGATACCGGGATCGGCAAAGAAGCTTATTCGATCATTGGACAAGGGCGGATCGAAGAGATCTTAAGTACCCGGTCCGAGGATCGCAGAGGGATTTTTGAAGAAGCTTCAGGAATTGTCAAATACAAAAGCCGCAAACGCGATGCTCGCCGCAAGCTGGATGAAACGGAGCAGAATTTGCTGCGCATCCACGATCTGGTCAGCGAATTGGAGGATCAAATCGGTCCGCTGAAGGAGCAATCGGAGAAAGCCCATAAGTATAAAGAACTGCGCGAACAGTTGAAACATAAAGAAATTTCATTGTACGTCCACCAAATCGAGCAAATCCACGAAACGTGGAGCGAGGCGAACAGCCGCCTGACCAAGCTTCAGGATGAGCATACCGCCCTTTCGACGGTGGTGTCGGCGCACGATGCCAAGCTGGAGAACGAACGGCTGGCCCTGCGGCAGGTGGAAGATCAAATCGAGCTGCTGCAAGCCCAGCTTCTGGAGTACAGCGAGAGCTACGAGAAGAGCGAAGGCTTCGGCGAGGTGTTGAAGGAACGCGCCAAGAACCTGACCCAAAACCGCGACCAGCTCCGCCAATCGCTTGCCGTGAGCGAGGAGCGGTATGCCCAGCGGGCTGCCGAGATGGAGGCGCTCGCGGCCAAATTCGCGGTTTCGGAGAAACAGCTGACGGAGCTTCGTACCGAGCTGTCCGCCGAGGAAGCAAAGTTGGTCGGAGTGACGGGAGGAATCAGCCAGGAGCAGGAGGAAGGGCTGAAGGGCCAACTCCTGGAGATTATGAACCTGATGGCCCATACCCGGAGCGAGGTCCGCTATGCGGATCAGCAAAAAGAAGGTGTACAGCGCAGAATGGCCCGTTCCGAGGAGGAGGGCGCCAAATGGCAAGGCGAGCTTGATCGGCTCAAAGGCAAGAAGCAGGAGCTGGAACGTACGCTGGAACAGCTTGGAAAAGAAATCGCCGATTTGCGGAACAAGTATATCGCCGAGAGCGAGAAGCACCAGTCCCTCCAAAAATTAATTGAAGAAAGCCAAAACGGGATCCGCAAGTGGGAGCAGAAACGGGAAGGTTTGATTTCCCGCCGAGACACGATGAAGGAGATGGAAGAAGATTTTGACGGGTTTGCGCTGGGGGTCAAGGAAGTGCTGAAGGCGGCCCGCAAATCGGCGCTTCAAGGCGTTCACGGTGCGGTTGCCGAGTTGATCCGCGTGCCGGAGAAGCTGGAGATCGCCGTAGAGACGGCTTTGGGCATGGCGATGCAGCATATCGTCATGGAGAACGAAGCGGTCTCCCGTCAGGCGATCGCTTTTCTGAAGCAGCGCCAGCTCGGCCGGGCGACGTTCTTGCCGCTGGACGTCATTCGTCCGCGGCAGATTTCCGCCTCCGACAAGCGGCTGCTGGAGGAAGCCGACGGTTTTGTCGGCATCGGTGCGGAGCTCGTCGGCTACGAGCCACGCTATGCCGACATCGTCGGAAGCCTGCTGGGCAATGTCGTCTTCGCCAGCGACTTGGAGCGGGCCAACAAAATGGCGGCCCGCTGTCAATACCGCTTCCGCATCGTTACGCTGGAAGGCGATGTCGTCAACGCCGGCGGTTCGATGACCGGCGGCAGCCAGCATCGCAAGAACAGCAACCTGCTGGGGCGCAAGCGCCAGTTGGATCAATTGGCCGCTGACATCGCCGAGAGCGACGAGATGCTGACCAAGCTCCGCCACGGTTTGCGGGATATCCGCGAGCAGGTGGCGACCGCGGAGAAGGAATTGGAGAAGCTGCGCGAGGCCGGTGACCAGAAGCGGACGGAGGAGCAAGGGGTTGCCGGGACGCTGAAGCAGATCGACCACGAGTGGCGCCACGTCTCGGAGCAGTACCAGCTCTACGGCCAGGAGAAAGGCCACTACAACAAGGAGCTTGAAGACCTTGACAAGAGCAAGGCCGAGGCCGAAGCCAAACTGCTCGAACTGGAGAAGGAAGAACAGTCCATTCAGCAATCCATTCAGGCGGCGGAATTCGCCCGTAAAGCCAACGAATCGGCGAAGGAAGAGCTGCAGGATTTACTTACCGGGCTGAAAGTTCGCGAGGGCAAGCTGGATCAGGAGGTGTTCTCGCTCCGGGAGCAGCTTCGGCGATCCGAAGAAGACTGCAGCCTGCTCAAACGGGAGCTTGATCAGAACCGCAGCATCCTCCAGTCGATTGAGGCCGATCTGGCGCAGAACGAACGCCAGACGGTCACTCAGCGGGAGGAATTGAACGACTACAAGCTTAAGAAGTCTCGCGCCGGCGAGCAACTGGAGCTGGAGCGGGCTTCCCGCATGGCGCTCGTAAAGAAACTCGAGGAAGGCGAGAGCGAGACGAAAGAGCAGCGCATCGCGCTCAAAACCGTCGAGGAGCAGTTGCGTCAGACGGAAATCCAGGCAAACCGGCTCGATGTGGAGCTGGACAACATTCTCCGCAAGCTGGCCGATGATTACGAGCTGACGTATGAACGGGCGAAGCAGCTTTACGCCGTACCGGAGGACGTGCCGCAGACCCAGGCGGACATCAAGGAGCTAAAACGGCAAATCGCCATTCTCGGTGAAGTGAACCTGGGCGCGATTGAGGAATATGAACGGGTGAATGAACGCTATCGTTTCCTCAGCGAGCAGAAAGAAGACCTCGTGGAAGCGAAAACGACGCTGTACCAGGTAATCAAGGAAATGGACGACGAGATGTCCAAGCGGTTCAAAACGACATTCGACGCGATCCGCCGGGAATTTGTCATCGTGTTCTCCAAGCTGTTTGGTGGAGGACGGGCCGATCTGATTCTGATCGATCCGGAGAATCTGCTGGAGACGGGGATCGACGTGGTCGCCCAGCCGCCCGGGAAGAAGCTGCAAAACCTGCAGCTGCTCTCCGGCGGGGAACGGGCGCTGACCGCGATGGCGCTGCTGTTTGCAATTCTGCAGGTCAAGCCCGTGCCGTTCTGCGTGCTCGACGAGGTGGAGGCGGCGCTGGACGAAGCCAATGTGGCGCGGTTTGCCCAGTATCTTCGCGAGTTTTCGGAGCAGACGCAGTTTATCGTCGTTACTCATCGGAAAGGCACGATGGAGGAAGCCGACGTGCTGTACGGGGTCACGATGGAGGAAGGCGGGGTTTCCAAACTGGTCTCCGTCAAGCTCGAGGATGAGGAAACGATGGAAATTGCCTGAGACTTCAATATAGATGCAGGAGGGAACCTATGAGTTTTTTTAAAAGACTGAAGGAGAGCATTGCTTCCAAAACCGAATCGGTGACGAAGCAGTTTAAGGAAGGACTGGAGAAAAGCCGCAAGGGGTTTGTCGAGAAGGTAACGGAGCTCATTACCCGGCGCAAAAAAATCGATGAAGAATTTTTTGAGGAGCTGGAAGAAATTCTAATTGGTGCCGATGTCGGCGTGAATACGGTGATGAAGCTGATCGACGAATTGCGCGCCGAAGTGAAGAAGCGCCGGATCGAGGATGCGGCCGAGTTGCAGCCGATTTTGTCGGAGAAGCTGGTGGAGCTGCTGCGCGGCGATGAAGACAACGACCTGCACCTGAACCCGAGCGGCATCACCGTCATTTTGTTCGTCGGCGTCAATGGGGTCGGCAAGACGACGACGATCGGCAAATTGGCGCATCACTTCAAGCAGCAGGGCAAAAAAGTGCTCATGGCCGCAGGGGACACGTTCCGGGCCGGAGCGATCGAGCAACTGGAAGTCTGGGGCAAACGCGTCGGCGTGGACGTGATCAAGCAGCAGGCGGGTTCCGATCCGGCGGCGGTGATGTTCGATGCGGTTCAGGCCGCCAAGCAGCGCGGCGCTGACATTCTCTTGTGCGATACGGCAGGGCGTCTGCAGAATAAATCGAATCTGATGGAAGAGCTGAATAAAATTTTCCGCGTGATTCAGCGGGAGATTCCCGGTGCGCCGCATGAGGTGCTGATGGTTCTCGACGCCACCACCGGCCAGAACGCGCTCAGCCAGGCGAAGCTGTTCGGCGAGAAGAGCGGGGTGACCGGGCTTGTGCTGACCAAGCTCGACGGGACAGCGAAAGGCGGTATCGTAATTGCGATCCGCCAGGAGCTCAGTCTTCCGGTCAAGCTCGTCGGCCTTGGCGAGAAAATGGAAGACCTGCAGAAATTCGATTCCGAGCAGTTCGTTCACGGCCTCTTCGCCGGTTTGATCCGGGATGAGGAAGAAGCCGAGGAAAAGGCGGAGTGACGGATTTGGGCGAACGCCCATATGCTGTTTTATAGTAATGTAGCTCAAAACAAGAATTTCACGGAGGTGAAAAGATGGCCAATACGCATACTTATCCCCGCCGGGAGGAAATCGCCAATGCCATTACCCATGGCGTCGGCGCACTGCTCAGCTTGGCCGGATTGGTGCTGCTGATCGTTTTTTCCAGCATAAAGGGAACGGCCTGGCACGTCGTCAGCTTCACGATCTATGGGGTGAGCATGCTTCTGCTCTATCTGTGCTCTACGCTGGTCCACAGCTTTAAGGAAGGGAAAGTCAAGGATCTGTTCGAGTTTCTTGATCACTCGTCCATCTATATTTACATTGCCGGCACGTACACCCCGTTTCTTCTGGTTGCGATCCGCGGACCGCTCGGATGGAGTCTGTTCGGGATCGTATGGGGGATTGCGCTGCTCGGCGTCGTGTTCAAAGCCTATTTCGTGAAGCGATTCCTGTTCATGTCCACGTTTTTTTACCTCATTATGGGCTGGTTGATCGTGGCTGCCTGGGGGCCGTTGACGGCGGCCGTCCCTGAGCCGGGCATCGTGCTGCTTGTAACGGGAGGCATTCTGTATACGCTGGGCACGGTATTTTATGTATGGAGAGCCTTTCCTTATCACCATGCGATTTGGCATTTGTTTGTCCTGGGGGGTAGCATCACGCACTTTTTTGCGATTTTGATGTACCTGCTTCCGCATCGATAGGCCTTGCATCGACCATTTGGGCAGTGAGCCACAGTCCGTGTTTTCGGGCTGTGGCTCTTTATTTTGGCGGCTATGGCGACACTATTGTTGTTAAGGAGTTTTACTTGACAATGCCTTCGCGATTGGGTATGATTAGGTTCGTTGATGCGCTGTAAAGTGTTTTTCCTTGACGGAGGGGGTGCCCAAATGAGTCAAGAGAATAGGCTTGAGAAGACCAATCGGATCAACTTGTTGTTTGATTTCTACGAAACGCTGCTGACCGAAAAGCAGCAGACGTTTCTCAGATATTATTTTCTCGATGATTTTTCTTTGGGCGAGATCGCCTCGGAATTTGCAATTAGCCGCCAGGCGGTGTATGAACATATTAAGCGGGCCGAAGAGATGTTGGAGGCTTACGAGGAAAAGCTGGGGCTGCTTCGGAAGGACGAAGAGCGCAGCGGGCTGCTGTCCCGTTTGGAGCAAGTGCTGGAGGACAGCGGGATGTCTCAGCTACATAAAGAGACGGCCAAACAGCTGCTCCGGCAAGCAGAACAGCTGTAAAACTAAGCGGTTGGACAAGGACTATGGAACGGAGGTGACCGGTGAATGGCTTTTGAAGGTTTGACGAATCGATTGCAGAGCGTGTTCAGCAAGCTTCGCGGCAAAGGCAAAGTTTCGGAGGATGATGTGAACGAAGCGATGCGCGAAGTTCGCCTCGCTTTGCTGGAAGCGGATGTCAACTTTAAAGTGGTCAAGGATTTTATCGCCAAAGTGAAAGAGAAGGCTGTCGGCAGCGAGGTGATGGACAGCTTCACGCCGGGCATGGTCATCATCGATATCGTGAACAAAGAGCTGACCGAACTGATGGGCGGCAGCCAAGCCAAACTGGCGAAGAACAACCGGCCGCCGACCGTCGTGATGATGGCGGGTCTGCAGGGGGCCGGGAAGACGACGACTTCGGCCAAGCTGGCCAAGCTGCTCTTGAAGGGCAACCATCGTCCGCTTTTGGTGGCGGGGGATATTTACCGTCCGGCGGCGATCAAGCAGCTGCAGGTGCTCGGCGAGCAGATCAAAGTCCCGGTATTTACGCTTCCGGAAGGCAACAGCCCGGTAGAGATCGCCAAACAGGCTTTGCAGCATGCGAAGGACAACGGCAACGACTACCTGCTAATCGATACGGCCGGACGGCTGCATGTCGACGAGGCGTTGATGGAGGAACTCCGTCAAATCCACGAGGTCACGAAGCCGGATGAAGTACTGCTCGTGGTCGACGCGATGACCGGTCAGGATGCGGTGAATGTGGCCGAGAGCTTCAATCAGCAGTTGGAATTGACCGGGGTCGTGCTCACCAAGCTGGACGGCGATACCCGCGGCGGTGCGGCGCTGTCGGTTAAAGCGGTGACGGGCTGTCCGATCAAATTTGCCGCTTTGGGCGAGAAGATCGATGCGCTGGAACCGTTCTATCCCGAGCGGATGGCTTCCCGGATTCTCGGGATGGGCGACATGCTCTCGCTGATCGAGAAAGCCCAGTCCAATATCGATGCCGAGAAGGCCAAGGAAATGGAACGTAAGATGCGCAATGCGGAATTTACGTTTGATGATTTCCTGGAACAGATGGATCAAGTGAAGAAGCTCGGTCCGATCGACCAGATCATGGATATGATTCCCGGCATGGGTAAGATGAAGCAGATGAAGGATATCAAGGTCGACGAGAAGCAAATGAGCCGGGTCGAAGCGATCGTGCATTCCATGACGAAGCAGGAGAAACAGAATCCGGACATGATCAACCACAGCCGCCGCAAGCGGATCGCCGCGGGAAGCGGAACGACGCTGGCCGATGTGAACCGTCTGATCAAGCAGTTTGACGAGATGCGCCGCATGATGAAGCAGTTTTCGGACATGATGGGCCCGAAAGGCAAAGGGTCAAAAATGATGAAGCAGCTCGGCAAGGCAGGCAAAGGTATGAGGTTTCCTTTCCGGTAAGAGTCCTGTACAATTACCGGATGAAATATATGCAAGTTTGATTTTTTAAAGGAGGTGAATTTCGTGGCAGTTCGTATTCGTTTGAAACGCATGGGCGCTCATAAAGCTCCTTTCTATCGTATCGTGGTGTCGAATTCCCGTTCCCCGCGTGACGGCCGTTTTATCGAGGAGATTGGTTTCTACAACCCGGTTGCTGAACCGGCTGTAGTGAACATCGACGAAGAGAAAGCATTGAAATGGCTGCAAGACGGTGCGCAAGCATCCGATACCGTTCGCAATCTGCTCAGCAAAGCAGGCGTAATGAAGAAATTTCATGAGCTTAAGCAGCAAAAATAATTGCTGATTTCGGAGGGTCCTTATGGAACAATTAGTCGGCGTTATTGCGAAGGCTCTTGTTGATCATCCGGACGATGTCCGTGTGGAGGTCGTGGAGAAGGAACATCTGATTGTTTATGAACTGTCCGTACATCCCGATGATGTAGGGAAAGTGATTGGCAAGCAGGGGAGAATCGCCAAGGCGCTCCGCACGGTTGTGGCATCGGCAGCCGTTAAGATGGATAAGCGGGTTACCGTGGACATCATGTCTTAAAAATATACGAAAGCGGGTTAGGATGTTTGTCCTAGCCCTTTTTCGTACATGCTGAAGCTTGAGGGAAACGGGAGAACCCCGATAAGAATAGATTTTTGGGAGGTAAAGATGTCGGACTCATTATTGCAGGTAGGAAAAATCGTGAATACGCACGGCATTCGCGGCGAATTGAAGGTGCTGCTCCATACCGACTTCCCGGAGGTGCGCTTTGCGCCTAAGTCGAAGCTGTTGATGATCGATCCCGAGAAGGGCGGCCAAATTCAGGTAACTGTGGCGGCGGCCAGACCGTACAAACAGATGTATATCGTGAAGTTGGAGGAATACGGAAATATCAATGACGTGGAAAAATATAAAGGCTATGATTTGAAGGTGCCGAAGGAAGAGAGCGTGGAGCTACCGGAAAACGAGTATTACTTCCACGAAATTATCGGGTGCCGGGTCGTGGACGAAGAGGGCCGCGAACTCGGCGTGATCGAGGAAATTTTGCGCCCGGGGGCTAATGATGTGTGGGTCGTGAAGCAGCCCTCGCGCAAGGAGCTCCTGCTTCCTGTTATCGATGAAGTGGTCCTGGATGTGGACGTCAAAGCGAAGCTCGTCAAGATTCATCTGATGGAAGGACTGCTCTGACATGCGCATGGACGTCTTGACCCTGTTTCCGGAAATGTTCGAAGGCGTGTTTCACAGCAGCATTCTGGGGAAAGCTCGGGAAAAAGGCATCGTCAAGCTCCACGCGGTGAATTTTCGCGAATATGCGGGAAACAAGCACGGCAGCGTGGATGACACGCCCTATGGCGGGGGCGGGGGGATGGTGCTGAAGCCGGAGCCCATTTTTCATGCGGTGGAAGATCTGCTGGAAAGGCGGAGGGAAGCCGGGGAGGAAGCCGGTCGCCCTCCGCGGATAGTTCTGATGTGCCCGCAAGGGGAGAGCTTTACGCAGCGGAAGGCGGAGGAATTGGCCGCCGAGGATCATTTGATTTTCATTTGCGGGCACTATGAAGGCTATGACGAACGGATCCGCGAGCATCTGGTAACCGACGAGCTGTCGATCGGCGACTATGTGCTCACCGGCGGGGAACTTCCGGCCATGGTCATCATCGACAGTGTCACTCGCCTGCTCCCCGGCGTACTGGGCAATGAAATGAGCGCCGTAACGGATTCGTTCAGCACGGGTATGCTGGAGTATCCCCATTATACGCGTCCTGTGGAATTCCGCGGCTGGAAGGTGCCCGATATTTTACTAAGCGGACATCACGCCAACGTCGCGGATTGGCGACGCAAGGAAGCGCTGCGCCGAACCTGGCAGCGCCGGCCCGACCTCTTGGAGAATCTGCATTTATCGGCCAAGGATCGGCAGTGGTTGAAGGAATTTGAGGAAGAATCCGGGCGGACCCGGAATGAATAAAAGATCCATAAAGGAAGAACCGCCGATGAGGCTGCGGTTCTTTTTTGATATAGGGAATAGGACGTCGCTTCGTACTCATAGGATGAACTTGGTAACCTGATGTTGAAGGTGAGGTGCGAACGTGATGAGTATATAGAAATTGTCACCTTTTGCAGGCTTGCGGCATATACTGAAAACCTAGTGTGGGGAAGCGGAGTGCTCGTGGTGTTACATTTATGACCAAACGGGGTAAATAAGATTGCAGGACCTTCATTAGATGAGGGTTGCAAGGGTTGCAACGACGTAGGAGGCAAGCGAAATATGGAACAGCAGATAAACCAGACGGAATCTGTACAGCAGCAACCGTTTTCCGATCAGGAAACGACCCGACAGGAAGACGATGTATTTTTGACGGTGGATGATATTTTAAAATTTTACGGTGAACAAACCTGAGTTTTACTTCAAGGAGGTCGTCATTATGCTTGAATTTTTGATCGATCCGCTCGAGACGGAACAGGAATTGTTAAGCGAAGTACTGCCCTACGAATGAAAAAGCGAAAAGATCATCGCTCAGCGGTGTTGGAGACATCTTTTTATAGGATAGACAGAAACAAAACCACCTTGCTCCGGTAGAAACCGGAATAAGGTGGTTTTGTTTGGTTTAAATGATCGGAGTAGCGGGATTCGAACCCACGGCCTCACCCACCCCAAGGGTGCGCGCTACCTGACTGCGCCATACCCCGATAAAGTTACGCGTTAGAACTCCGCATGGTTACACGGTTTCGCGAACATTGTACGATAACCCAGGCGAAGGATTTTCGCTCAAAATATCGTTTACATTACGATTATACAGCATAGGCGCGGACCCTTGCAAGATTTAAGGGCGCACCCCTGAGGATAATTTTTCCTTATAAGCGGAGCTTTTCCGGTCTCATATACCGCAACCCCTTGCGATCATCTCTTCGAGGTATGTCCGCGGCACCACGTAAACAAAGTAGCAATCCTCCCGCCAAACTCGATAATTCCCACTGGACGAACGCGGCCCCACTCATCCGCCACACCCGCAAAGTAAACTTCCCTTTTACTGCTTATAAAATTATATTATTATTGGAAATATTAAAGGAAATAAGGGAGGAATATTTTGGAGAAATTGAGAGAGTTTGAGATTGTCGAAATGACGTGTAATAACAAAAATTATTATGAATGCAAGGATTATCCCTTCACTGTCATAGGCAGGCTTATACCTAAATTAGAAAATCGAAATTGGAGCTATCAAGAAGAACTTTATGAACAATCATATGAGTCAACATACCCTGAACACGAAGAGCTTGATGATTATATAAATAGCGATGACAGCATCGCGTTCTTATACTATTCCGAAGGAAAATGCTTGGGACACATCAGATTAAGCATAGGTTACGAAAATAGATTTGCTTCTATTGATAGACTTATTGTATTCGAAGGTAGCAGAGGAAAAGGAATTGGAACTGCCTTACTAAACAAGGCAAAGGAATGGGCATTACACAATGAGATGAAAGGATTTACGCTTGAAACGCAGGATGTTAATTTACTAGCTTGCCGATTTTATTTGAAGAACGGATTTGAAATTGGCGCTGTAGATACTATGATGTATTCAAACTCAAAATACAAAGATGAAAATACAATATTCTTCTATTTAAAATTCTAATATGTTCAAAAACTAACTAGAGTGTTTAAACAGGTAAAGAACGACCAGGCCAAGGCGCCCGCCAACGCAATAAAAAGAACTCTCCATACAGGGAGAGTTCTTACATCTAACTGCGTCATAATCCTCCCCCTGGTTGCTTCATTCACACGCTACTCCATCGTCGTCGCGGTCCAATTTTTTACGGTATCCCGGATCACCTTTGTACAGGGGCGCTGCACCGGCCTCTCTGGCTACGGAACAGTTTTTGTAATAAACCTCATCGCTCGATTTTTTCGTTGTAGTTGTTGTTTTTTTCTTGGTTGTTGTTTTCTTCGGTTTGGATGTCGTCGTCTTCTTTTTTGTCGTCGTTTTTTTAGTCGTTGTGGCCTTATTCGTAGTTGCTTTCGTTGCCGCCGCTAAGCTGTCGACTTTGATGTCTTTTCCGGCCGCTGTTGAGGCCCCCCCGGACATCGTCAGCACAAGCGTACAGGACAGTATGAAAGTTAGAATTTTCTTGGTCACTTTAACCTCATTTCCTTTCTTGGGTAATTTATTCTCGTTAAATTCGTCATATAGTTCTTTTTTTCTCCCTAAATAAAGAGAAAAAGACCACCTTGGCCGTGATATGCTCCCATCATAGTAGACAGTAGAAAAAACAAAACTCTACTTCTACCATGATGGGAGTTTTTGTAATGTCCAAAAGAAGCCCGATTTCATATGAAATTAAGATTCAGGTTGTAAGGCGTTGCCTGCAACATGAATCCAATCCTAACCACGAGGCAAAACAACTGGGGGTCCATAAAAACACGGTTACCGATTGGATAAGAAAATACAAAGAAGATGGAGAAGAAGGATTAAGAGAATCCAGGGGATGGAAATCTTACTCCAAGGAGCTAAAACTATCCGCCATTCAAGATGTACTCTCTGGTGAACACTCTGTACGAGCGGCGGCGGAGAAGTACCATATTTCGAGTAAATCTGTGTTAGATAACTGGATTTCCAAGTATACTGAAGGGGTGAAAATAAATCCAACTTGGAAAAGGATTGAATCTCCTCATATGAATAAAGGACGGAAAACCACTTACGAAGAACGTATTGAAATTGTACAATTTACCCTCGCTCATGATTTGAATTACCAGAAAGCCATCGACAAGAGCGGATGCCCCCAACCAAAAGTGGTGTACCGATGTAACAGAGTTAAAGTACGGAACTGACCGCAAGGCCTATCTGAGTGCCATTATTGACGGCTATGACAACTCTGTGGTGTCATGGGTGCTCAGCCATTCCAATAACAATGAGCTTGTCATGAATACGGTAAAGAAAGCTTATAAAAGAAACCCTAAGGCTACGCCGCTCTTGCACAGTGATCGTGGTTTTCAGTATACTTCGCTGGAATACAAACAACTTCAAAAGAGATACAAGTTTACAAAAAGTATGTCTCGTGTAAGCCGGTGTTTGGACAACCAACCCATTGAACGATTCTGGGGTACCTATAAAGCAGAAAGCTTTTATCTGGAGAAGTACGATACGTATGACAGTCTCCTTCGAAGTGTAAGAACTTATATCCATGTATTACAATAATTTTCGATACACCGAACGACTAAACGGCTTATCCCCTAACGAATATCGACGAGCAGCATAACTAAGAAAAATAATCCCCTCAGCTTTGATAACCGAGGGGATTGAACACTTATGATTTTGTTTTTTGGTCTGTCTACTTGACAGGGCGCACTTCACGCGGCCGTAGTGGTCGTTCTCGTTTATTTGTTGTATGTTGCAGATGTTGCCGTGTACTCGTTCACTTCAAACGTAAGAATGTTATTAAAGATAACGTAATCCGTCCGCTTGCTAAACGGTCCTTTGTTGTTATCGTGCTTGTTTATTGCGTATTTGGAAGAGCCGCTGCCGGCATCTTTTGCATCATACCAATTGATGAACGCGTTAATTTCATCCATCGAGAGGTCGTACTCTTTTTCAAGGCCGGTCGTCATTGTTACTGTCAGGATTGCTCGGTCCCCGGTTGGATCAGGTGTGGGTGTTGGGTCTGGTGTGGGTGTTGGCTCAGGATTTAAAGTGTTGATCATATCAAACTCATAAATTTTAATGTTTTCATTGTTATCCGAAGCAATTGTTACGTACTGATAAACATTTGTATTCAATGATTTTTCAGTACCATCAGGTATGTCAGTATAACTGTAATCTACACGGGTCCCCCCACTGGAAGACTTATTTGCCGCATATATATTTATTCTTATCTTATTAGAACTTGCTTTTATTCTGTATTTATTTGTAATTACTTCTTTGCCAAGATTAATTGTAATGGTTTTGCCTTTCGGAAGTGTATAAAACGTCGATTCGTCATTATCAGTGATTAACGAGGTAACATCGAGAGTCTCTCCTCCAAACTTGGTGGATACTGTTGCTGGTTTTCCATTTGCATAACCGCCGGCATAGGCGCTAACAGATACCACCGGAATAAAAATGGACATAAATAGAGTAAAGCATAACAATAATCCAAACTTCTTTTTCATACATAATCTCCTTTGAATTTTTTTTGGCGTTTCTAATATAAACCATTTACGTCATCCAGGTCCAAACAATTTTGTCTATATTTATAAAATAATGTCGAATGCAAAAAGGATTTTTTTGTTGCACAAGAACACTTGTTTGGCAATACAGTATTTGTAGAAGTGATTCGGATATGTCAACGAATAAACTTACGCCGGGATTGAATATGCTATGGGAGTCATCGCGCATGATCCTGCCGGAGCATAATGAGGCGATGCTACGCGCACGCCACGAAGAGAAGCGTAAATGTCACCCGGAAATCGACAAACAGTCTTAGGTGAAAATCCTCTCATCGGGATTATCAGTAACGTCCCTGAACAAAAACTGAGGTGGAGATACACTATGTTGTGGGTATAAAGCCTTATGATATTAATAAATCTCTCAAACACTGGACTCCGCAACATCCCTGAGCGAGTCTTTTTTTCGTAATTTCTCACCCCAACTCTGCCACCCCTTCGTAATTTACGGTTGACGGACGAGATAAGGATGAATACAATGATAAATGCAAACGTTTCCAATGAAGCGTTTACATTTGTTTCGTTTAAGCTTCTCTGGAGCTGAAATTGGTGAATTTGTCCGGCTTTGTCCATAAAAGGACCCAGGGAGAGTTAAACTTGTTTGCGCAAGCGTTTGCGCCGTTTTTGTCGATTTCACGAATCAAAAAGGAGGCTATGTACAGTGAGGTTGAGGTTGAATGCACCAGACAGGCGGATTTGGGTTATTATCCTAGCGTTTTCAATGGTTGTCTCGATGATTTGGATCCCTCCAGCCGTGAAGGCGAACACGGACCACGCCAAGGTTGTGGTGACAGGCGATTTGCAAACGCACCTCGGGTCGGACACGAATTGGGATCCCGCCGCGGCGGCTACCGAAATGACGTATCTGGGAGACGGTGAGTACAGGTTTACCGGAACATTGCCGGCCGGGACGTTCGAGTATAAGGTGGCTATTGACGGCGATGGGAAGGAAAGCTACGGGATCGATCATTACAGCCATCCGGACGGAATGGGTTCCGAAGGGAATATCCAGCTTCGTTTGCCCCGGGAAACCGAGGTTACTTTTTACTATAATCACCACACACACCGGATTGCGGATTCCACTTTTTACAAACCGCTTCCGGCGGATCGGTTGCCGCGAGTGATCGGCAGCTTCCAGCATGGGACTGGAGAATCCGAAAATGGGTCTTCGGCGAACGCAGACCTGATCCTGAAGGACGCGGACTATGACCATGTGTATTCCGTAACGGCCGATGTGTACGCAGGCCTTCATGAGTTCCAGATCAGCTTGGGGAATGAACCTGAAAGCGAAATATACCCGACTGCGAAGGAACCGCTTCATTTGACGGAGAATCGCCAAGTAATCTTCTTGTATGACGTGATCGACCATACGGTCTCCGTTGATTACGCAGCTCCGGTTTCCGAAAAATCGGGCCAGATGAACCCGGTGCCCGCCAATCATTTACGGGTTCATTATAAACGGACGGACGGTAATTACCGAAATTTGGGACTGTGGCTGTTCGAGGACGTGGCGGCTCCGTCCGCGAATTGGCCGGCCGGGGCAACAGTTTTCCCCGACGGGCAAATGGATACTTACGGAGCCTATGTCGATATCCCGTTGGCGGCATCCTCTAAAAAAGTCGGGATGGTTATCGTCAATACGGCAACCGGTGACAAGGACGGCGGTGATAAAACCGTTGAACTGGTAACGCCGCAGATGAATGAGGTTTGGCTGAAGGAAGGGACGGATACGGCTTACAGCTTTGAGCCTGCCGAGCTTCCGGCCAATACGGTGAGGATTCATTACGTCAGACAGGATCAGCAATATGACGCTTTTGGAGTTTGGCTATGGGGCGATGCCGAAAGTCCGTCCAGCGGCTGGCCGACCGGCGCAACAATGTTCACGGGCGAGCGGCGCGACAGCTATGGCGCTTATGTGGACGTCAAGCTGAAGAGCGATGCGCAAAGAATCGGTTTTCTGGTCCTTGACCCTTCCAAAGGGGATGCGGGAAAGGACGCGGGCGATAAAAGCTTTACCATGATGGACCGTTTCCGCCACTTGTTCATAAAGGAAGGAAACAATACGGTCTACGTTTCTCCTTATGGGGAGATTCCGACCGGACTCGTCTCGGCGGAAGTTGCGGGAGCCGGAAAGCTGCGCCTGAGTCTTACCTCGACCGATGGCCTGGAGCCCGAGACTTTGAAGCGGGAACTGCGGATCATGGGCAAGGACGGTCAGGCCATTACGGTCCAACGGGTGCATATGACTGGGGAAACAAGCGTAGAGGTGGAAGCTCAATTTACTTTGGACGAAATCCCCCTCCAGGTAACTTACGCGGGCAAAACGGTTTTGGCCGCTAGCGGTTGGAGAATGCTGGATGAGCTGTACGAGTATGACGGCGATGATCTCGGTGCGACTTACCGGGCGGGTGGAGCGGAGCTAAAACTATGGGCACCTCTCGCCGAAAAGGTATCCGTTCAAGTTTATCATAAAGATGATGCGGCCCGTCCCGCCGGGGCGCCCATCGAACTGGCCAAAGGCGACAAAGGTGTATGGTCGCTGGCGTTAAAACCAGGGGACCTGGGGATTCCGGACTTCAAGGGATACTTTTATCAGTACGAAGTGACCCATAACGGGACCGCCAAGAAGGTGCTGGATCCGTATGCCAAATCGATGGCGGAATTCAGAGTTAACACCAGGGGGGAGGCCGGGCCGGATGGGGATCCGGTCGGCAAAGCGGCGATCGTGGACCTGAGTCAAACGGATCCGCCGGGCTATGATTTCGCGGATATTCCGGGTTATGAGCAGAGGGAAGATGCCGTGATCTGGGAAATTCATGTTCGCGACTTTACCTCGGATCCCGCCATAGCCGCGGATCTGCATCAGTCCACCTGGGGAACTTATGACGCTTTTACCAAGAAGCTGGAATATATCAAATCCCTGGGTGTGACGCATATTCAACTTCTTCCGGTCATGGCCTGGTACAACGGAGATGAAGCGAACATGAAAAATCCCGAGGCCGCTTACTCCACCCAAGATAACCAGTACAACTGGGGATACGATCCGCACAGCTATTTTTCCCCGGACGGCGCTTACTCGGAAGATCCGGCAGACCCTCATTTGCGCATCAAAGAGTTGAAGGCGATGATCCATGCGATTCATGAGGCCGGCATGGGCGTCATTTTGGATGTTGCGTATACACATATGGCGAAGGCGGATTTTCTCAATGACATCGTGCCCAATTATTACGCATTCCAGGATCAGAACGGCAATTTTCTTGGAGGCTTCGGCAACAACCTGGCGACCAACCGTAAAATGGCCGAAAAATTAATGATCGACTCCGTCAAGTATTGGTTCACCGAGTACAAAATTGACGGGATGCGCTTCGATATGATGGGGGACGCCACCTATGAGGCGATTCAAAACGCCTACAACGCGGCTTCCGGCATTCATCCGAAAGCCCTGTTTATCGGCGAAGGCTGGAAGACGTTCAGCGGCGCGGTTTCCGATCCGTCCTTGGCCGGCAAAGGAGCGGATCAGGATTGGATGGACCAAACGGACGATGTCGGCGTTTTCTCCGACGAGTTCCGCAATGAATTGAAATCGGGATACGGTAACGAGGGAGAGCCCAGGTTTATCACCGGGGGAGCACGCGACATTCAGACGATATTCAAAAATATAAAAGCCCAGCCCGGCAACACCCCGGCCGATGATCCCGGGGACATGGTCCAATATATCGAAGCGCACGATAATTTGACCTTGCATGATATCATCGCTCAGGCGACCAAGAAGGATCCGGCCGTTCCCGCCAATGAAGCGGAAATATTGAAACGGTTACGGCTCGGCAATTTGCTTACTCTGGTGTCTCAAGGCACCGCCTTCCTCCATGCCGGGCAGGAGTATGGACGGACGAAGCAGTGGCTTGGGGAAGGGGTTCCGGAGCAGAAATATCATGAACTTAGGGATGAAAACGGGAAATCATTCGGTTATTTCATCCATGATTCTTATGATTCTTCCGACGCTGTCAACAAGTTCGATTGGACCAAAGCCACGGATGCGGACACGTTTCCGGAGCAAGTGAAGACCAAAGAGTACACGGCAGGGTTGATCGAACTCAGAAAATCTACGGATGCTTTCCGGCTCGGCGGCCAGACGTTGGTCAATACGAACGTGACATTGTTGCAAATTCCTGAAATAAGCACACAGGATCTCGTTATTGCGTTTAAAAATAAAGCGACGGACGGCACCGGCAATTATTACGTATTTGTTAATGCTGACAATAAGGCCAGAAAGCTATCGCTTTCTGAAGATCTGACCTCAGGCGCCGTATTGGTTGACAATGACGAGGCCGGCAAAGATCCTGTAACGGTAAAGTCCGGATTTACGCTTACCGGGGGCTCGATCACACTGGAACCTTTAACGGCCGTAATCATACGGACCGATGCGGCCGCAGCCGTGATCAAAGACTTGTCGGTCGACAAGGACAGCTATGCTTTGCCCATCGGAAAAACGCACCAAACAGCGGTTTATGCCAACTATGAAGATGGCGGGAAACGGACGGTAACCAAGCAAGCGGTTTACGCCTCCAGCGATCCGAAAGTCGCTTCGGTGACAAGTTCCGGTCTGGTTCAAGGGAACGCGGAAGGCGTTGCTGTCATTTCCGTAACGTACGGCGGGTTCCGAAAAGAGATCACCGTTACGGTTACAGCCGACTCTGTAGACGCCAAGCGGTACGTGCAGTTGAACTACATCCGTCCGGACCGCGATTATACGAATTGGAACTTGTGGGTCTGGAATACTGGAGTGAAGAATGACGAAATCCGTTTTGACAGAATCGAAAACGGTATAGCGACGGCTCTGATCGAGGTGTCGCCCGACGCCACAAACGTAGGGTTTGTCCTGCGGAAGGGAACGGATTGGAGCACGGCCAAACAGGATATCCCGGACGACCGAATCATCCCGCTACTTCCGGGAGAAGGTTTTACGAAGATCAATGTAACAAGTATGGTGCATGAGTTGGATATTTTGCCGAGTATTCTGGGACCCGTTCTTGAGGACGGCAACATTACGTTCCTATATCGGGACGATAAGCTGTTCCGTGAAGGCCGCCTCGATACGATTTCCGAAGTGAAAGTCGTGATCAACGGAAAAGCGGAGACGATGAGATATATCCCGGAAAAAGAGTGGTTCAGCTACACCCTGAAGGGTGCGGCCCCGGGAACGTACGAGTATACGTTTTTGGTCACCCGAGACGGCGTAACCCGCGAGCTGACCGATCCGAAAAATACGGTGAACGGGAAATCCGTCCTTATCTTCTCGGTACCGAAGGTAACCGTTAAAGCGGAGGTGAATCCGGGGGCTTTTGTGACAGATGAAAACGCGGTGCTGCGCATCGAGGCGATTACGTCCGAATCCGTGACTTTTAAGGATGCGTATATCGACCTTTCGGAGCTGGGCGGACCGGTCAAGGCGAAGCTTGATCCGCAGCTTCTTAAGCAAAGCATCGCCGTAAAGGATACGGTGACGCCGGGGAACAAGAGCATACCGGTCACGCTGGTGGACCAGTACGGCAACCGACACACGGGTACGGCGAAAGTGACCGTTAAAACGCGAGCGCAGGCTGGGGAATCCGACGATTTTGACTGGGACGAAGCGCGGATTTATTTTATTTTGACAGACCGGTTTATGGATGGTGACCCCGCGAACAATGCGGATGTGGACAAAAATCACCTGGAAGCCTATCACGGCGGAGATTTCAGGGGCTTGATCGACAAGTTGGATTATATCGATAAACTGGGGATCAATACGCTCTGGATTACGCCGATAGTCGATAATATCGATTATAATGTCGGGGCGGGATTTAACGGTAAACAGTATGGCTACCATGGCTATTGGGCCAAAGATTTTACCCGGATCGACGAACACTTAGGGGACATGGAAACTTTTAAAGAACTGATCGATAAAGCGCATGACCGCGGCATAAAAATCATGGTCGATGTGGTCTTGAATCATACCGGATATGGTTTAAAACCGGGAGATGACGCCCCGGGCATTACCCGGCAGGATAAGGAAAGGTTTGCCGGCAAGCTTCGGACGGACGGCGTCTCGGCAGATACGGACCCGGTAAAAGGCGAGCTTGCCGGTTTGCCGGATTTGTTAACCGAAGATCCGTTGGTCCGGCAGCAAGTGATCGAGTGGCAGGCTGGCTGGCTTGAGCGGGCGAGAACGGACCGTGGGGATACGATCGACTACTTCCGGGTGGACACAGTCAAGCATGTCGATGATACGACCTGGAAGTCTTTCAAAAATGCGCTGACGGCGATCGATACGGATTTTAAGCTGATCGGCGAATATTTTGGAGCTACCGTCCAAAGCGACGGGGGGCAACTGCAGAGCGGTACAATGGACAGTTTGCTCGATTTTGGCTTCAAGCAGGAAGCGCGAAAACTGGCGAACGGCGATGTTGAATCGGTCGAGGCCTATCTCGCCGAACGCGAAGCCAAGCTGGACAATACGAGGATGATGGGGCAATTCCTCAGCAGTCATGACGAGGACGGTTTTTTGACCCATTATGTCAACGGGGATAAAGGCAAAATGATGGCTGCCGCCGCGATGCAAATCACGTCCAAGGGCCAACCGGTCATTTATTATGGTGAGGAACTCGGACGTTCCGGCAAAAACGCAGGGGACATCAGTAAAGGGGAATTCGGTGAAAACCGGAGCGATATGCCGTGGGACCGGCTTGAAGCGGAGAAAAAACTGCTCACGCATTATCAAAAGCTATTGAACATCCGGGCCGATCACTCGAAAGTGTTCTCCAAAGGGGTGCGTACCCCGATTGCGGCGTCCAATAAGGAAGGCTACCTGGCGTTTGCCAAGCAATACGGCGGGGAGCAGCTTGTGACGGCAATTCATGTGAAGAATGAAGCCAAACAGGTTACCTTGCCGGTTCCGTTTACGGCGGGCAGCAAGGTGAAGGATCTGTACGGAGGAACCGAATACCGGGTAAGTTCGGAGCGGAAAGTCACGGTGACGCTCCAGGCTATGACGGAGGGCGGAACGGTTATTTTAGCTCCGGTTCCGGCGGGTGGCGGTGACTCCGGCTCCGGCGGCAGCTCGAGCTCCGGCAACACGGGAGCGGGTGTTCCTACCGCATCGATGGCCGATAACTGGCCAGCCGCGGCCAACCGAAAAATAGTCTCAGGGCAAGCGCTACAAGCCGGTACTTCAAATGTGACGATTTTCCTCGAGGCCGGTGACCAGGAAGTACTTCTTCCGCGGAATGCAGGGGAAATCCTTGTTTCAAGATCGCTTGAGCTGAAGAGAGCCGGTGTCGTATTGACGATCCCGTCCAAAGTGCTTCAGGCCGTGGAGAAACACATCTTGGAGGCTCCATCCCGGGATGCGTTCATCTCGATCAAGCTGCGGGAGTTGGCCAAATCCGAGTTGGACCCGCTGTGGGCGAAAGTGGCGGATTCCGACATAGTACGGCGCGGCAGCGGAATGATTGACCTGGGCATCGCCGTGATTACGAAAGACGGAACAAAGAGCGGGCCGGAACAGTTCCCGCTACCCGTCACGATTTCGCTGGATCCGGATGGTCATATCGACAGCAAGCTGGCCGGCATATACCGCGTGACCGATGACGGCTCGCTGATTTATATTCCCGGCCAGCGGGCGGACGGGAAACTCGTGGCGGATATTGCGCATGCTGGACATTACGCCGTATTGGAACTCAACAAGGCATTCGCCGATCTTACCGGTCACTGGGCGGAGTCCGCCGTCAAACAGCTTGCGGCCCGGCATATCGTAAACGGGACGGGCGGATCGGAGTTCAATCCGGGTCGGCAATTAACGCGGGCGGAATTTGCGGCCATGCTCGTTCGGGGACTGAATTTGAACGCTCAGGAAGGCGGCATATTTAATGATACGGAAAGCTCGGCCTGGTATGCATCGGCCGTCGGCACGGCCCAACTTCACGGTCTAATCAATGGGAAGGACAAGGGCGTCTTTGCGCCGAACGATCCGATTACGCGTGAAGAAATGGCTGTTATGCTGGTGCGTGCTTACCGAATGACTAAAGAAGCGATCGCCGCATCCGAATCGATGACATACACGGACGGAGTGCAAGTTTCCGTCTGGGCGGCCAAAGCGGTCCGGGAAGCCGGGGGACTTGGTCTTATGAAAGGGCAGGGGAACGGCAAGTTCTCCCCGAAGGCTTACGCGACCCGAGCCGAGAGTGCGCAGGCGATGCTGAATTTGCTGACCAAGCTGGAGATGAAGTAGAATAAGAATATCCGGAGTATGCATTTCGACATGAGGAAGATGATGCGCTTGGCGAATCCCCCTTCGCCAGAGCCCAATTAAAATTCCTTGCTATGCATAGAAAATTATGATAAAATTCTTTTTGTTGTGAATTCGGTGGTCCTCTGCGGATGATGAGGGAGAACAAGAGGTTCTCCGGAAGAGGCATGAACACCTGAGTGGAAGGAGGGAGTCCTAGATGAATATCGTACAAGCGATTACGCAAGAACAACTTCGCAAAGATATTCCGAGCTTTCGTCCTGGTGACACTTTAAAAGTGTTCGTAAAGGTTATTGAGGGAACTCGTGAACGTATCCAGTTGTTTGAAGGTGTTGTTATTAAGCGTCGTGGCGGCGGAATCAGCGAAACTTTTACAGTTCGTAAAATTTCGAACGGTGTAGGCGTGGAAAGAACTTTCCCGCTTCATTCCCCAAAAATCGATAAGATCGAAGTGGCTCGCCGTGGTAAAGTGCGTCGTGCGAAGCTGTACTATCTTCGTGAACTTCGCGGTAAAGCAGCGAGAATTAAAGAAGTACGTCGTTAATTCGTTAACGATCAGGGGGGCTTGGGCGATCAAGCCCCTTTACTTTTTTTATGAAGGAATTTTTATATGATTTCAGCAGAGCTGAAGGAACTCCTTTTAAAATACGTCGGTAGACGTTTTTCTTTATAAACAGGCAACTTACATATTTGACGAAGAGAGGTCAGGAACTATGGAGCATCAAGTTCAATCCGAACAACCGGTCTCGTCGGAAACCCCGCAAGATCCGCCCAAGAAGGAAAAGAGCGAGGCGCTGGAATGGCTGAAAGCCATCGTTATCGCTGTCGTGCTTGTACTCCTGATTCGCTGGCTTTTCTTTGCCCCGTTTATTGTGGACGGTCCGTCGATGCAGCCGAACTTCCATACCGGTGAAAGAATTATCGTGAACAAGATTATTTACGACATTCGTGCGCCTAAACATGGCGAAGTCGTCGTTTTCCATGTGCCTTCCGAGGGGCGTGATTTTATCAAACGGGTCATCGGCGTTCCCGGGGATACGGTAAAAGTGGAAGGGGATACGGTTACCGTCAACGGTAAAGCGATTGAAGAACCTTATATTCAGGATATCCTGAATGAAAAACATAGGAATAATGAACTCTATAATACGGAAGCGAATTTTCCCAATGACTTCGTTCCGGAAGGCGTTGTGCCGGAGGGCTATATCTTTGTGCTTGGCGACAACCGGTCCAACAGTACGGACAGCCGGAGAATCGGATTCGTGCCGTACGGGGACATTATTGGCCGGGCGGATCTCGTGTTCTGGCCTTTGAAAGATATCCAATTCATCAAGCACTATTAAACGACATCCGGTTGGCCTGGCTAATCGGGAGCTAGAGGTGAAAGAGCATGACAATTCAATGGTTTCCCGGACATATGACCAAGGCCCGCCGCCAGATCCAGGAAAAACTGAAGCTGATTGACGTGGTGATTGAACTCATTGACGCCAGGCTTCCGTTATCCAGCAGAAATCCGATGATTGACGAGATTTTGCAGGGAAAACCGCGGCTCATTGTTTTGAATAAGGCGGATCTGGCCGATCCGGCGATTACCCGGCAGTGGATCGATTACTTTAAGGAAGAAGGCCATGCGGCCATTCAAGTGGATGCCACGAGCGGGCAAGGCGTGAAGGACATCCCGGTGATGGCGAAGGAACTACTCAGGGACAAAATCGAACGTCAATTGGCCAAAGGAATTAACCCGCGTGCCGTTCGGGCGCTGATCGTGGGGATTCCGAATGTCGGCAAATCGACGCTGATCAACCGCCTGGCGGGACGGAGCATCGCCGCGACGGGCGATCGTCCCGGGGTTACCAAAGCCCAGCAGTGGATTAAGGTAGGAACGGAAATGGAGCTTCTAGACACCCCGGGTATTCTCTGGCCCAAGTTTGAGGATCAGAACGTAGGTTATCGTCTGGCTTTGACCGGGGCGATCCGGGAGGAAATTTTAAATATTGAGGACATCGCTTTTTTCGGGGTCAAATACTTGTCGAAGTATTACTGGAATCCGCTTCAGGAACGATTTGACCTGAAGGAGCAGCCGCAGGATACCGAAAATCCCGACGAGATCGTAGCCGTCATGGAAGAGATCGGTCGAAAACGCGGTTGTATCGTCAGCGGCGGACGGGTGGATTTGGAGAAGGCTTCCGGCATTTTTCTTCGTGAGCTTCGCGCCGGAAAGCTGGGCAGGTATAGCCTGGAAGCCCCTTATTAACGGGCATGGACGGACGCTACGTTCGCTTTTTGTACCAAGCACGAATCCACTGGGATTCGTGCTTTTTTTTCTATGCCCCCCAGGTAGACCGGGGTTCAGCAATAGGGCTAATGGGAGCCAAAGGCTAAGCCGGTGGCTTTAGCTATAGGACAAAAGAAACTGATGTCTAACTTAGGTAAGATGAATTTTAGGCATCTACTCTCAAAATAGAGGTTATATGCCGATAATAAAGGTGATGCGTTGAATTGTCTTCAGTCATGTTCATGCATAACCAGACAAGTCGGCCGGAGTCCGGAAGAACTTGATCATCACAATCCAGAAGAGTAAGCTTGTATAAGGTTGCGTCATGAAGGAGGCACTATGAGCGATCTATTAATGTATGAAAAAGAATATTGGCGGTCATACCACAATATCGCCGGCATTGACGAAGTCGGACGGGGATGCCTGTTTGGCGATGTGGTGGCTGCTGCGGTCATTTTACCGCAAGGGTTAGTTCTGGAGGATGTCAATGACTCCAAGAGGCTAAGTCCGAAAAAACGGGACGTGCTGTATGATCTTATTATGGATCAGGCGGTCGCAGTAGGAATCGGTTATGCGGATTCCGAGACAATTGATCAAATCAATATAAAACAGGCTACACGCCTGGCCATGAAGCAGGCCGTAGAGCAATTGGCGGTAGCTCCGGATTATCTTCTTATCGATGCCGAGAAAATCGACTCGCCGATTCCGCAGTTATCGGTGATTAAAGGGGACGCCACGAGTCAATCGATCGCTGCGGCTTCGATCGTGGCCAAAGTGACGCGTGACCGGCTATGTCAAGGGACCTGGGATGCGCTTTATCCCGAATACGGGATTGCGGTACATAAAGGGTATGCCACGAAGTTTCACAGAGAGCAAATTCTGGCTCTCGGTCCAACGCCTATGCATCGTAAAAGCTTTATGCGGAACTTATTTGTTGAAGAACAAACCTTATTTTAACAAGCCCGCCCCGCAAGGGCGGGTTTTCCATACACTTTGGCGGATGGGAGTGGGATAATGAATATTGGACCTATACTGCGCGGCATGATCGGGGAGAGTAAGCCCGGCACACCAAAGACGTTGGATTTGAAAGCCGGTCAGGTCGTTCGGGGGACGGTGTTAAGTGTTTCGGAAGACGGCCAGGAAGCGGTTATTCAAGTGCAGGGGGTCAAATTGCATGCTACATTGGAGACTCCGCTGAAGGAAGGACAGACTACGTTGCTGCAGGTCCAGCCTCAGATGGAGGATGGGGTCCTAATGTTAAAGCCGATTCAGACTACGCCGGCAGGCACGATGTCGGCGGCCTCTTTAGCCAGCGCTTTGGAAACAATGGGACTGGAAAACACTCCGGAAAACCGTGATTTGCTGCAGTTGATGCAGACGAACGGAATTCCATTGACAAAAGAAAACGTAACGAAGCTCTTATCGTTAAATAGTCTGAAGCCGCCCGAGACTCCGTTGGCGGAGTGGATTCATGCGGCGGGGATTGCCATAAATCGCGCGCTCCCTCTTACGGGGGAAACCGTTAGAGGCCTGCAGCAGGCCGTATTTGGCCCGCCGCTCCATACGCTGTTATCCGCGCTGGAAGAGCAGTTGGGCCAGTGGTTCGGGCAAGTTGCTTCAACGGAAGCCGGTTTGCCTGCCGGAAAAGATGCCGCCGGTACGGCATGGGACGGAAAAGGCGGAATACCGGCCGGAAGAACCGCGGAGCCATCCGGTCCGGAAGCGAAGGCTCTGCTTGGGAAGGCCCCGCAGGCTGAAGGGGCCGTAAGGGCAACTGGCGGCGGCATTCCGGGTGCTCAAGCCGCCGCCGCGGAACCGGAGCCCCCGGCGGCTATGATGAGCCAGGGGGCCAATGTCAAGCCGGAGAGCGGGCTCCCACCGCAGCTTCTGCAGAAGCTGCAGGCCGTGCTCTCCGAAGTGAAGGCGGCCGTGCTGCTGGAAGGCACGGCCGCGGGGAGCGCGTCCCCGCCCGCAGCGGGGACGGCCGGGACCGGCGCCGCCGGCGGGCAACAGCCGCTGGCGGGCGCCGCTGCCGCTGCCGGCGAGCCTGCGGCAGCGGCGGTGCCCGGCGAAGGACCCGCCGGGCCTTCGCCGCAGCAGCGCCCCACCCCCCCGGCGGAGCCGTGGGTGGGGCGCGTGCTGAAGCTGCTCGGTGCGGAGCACGAGCAGCAGGTGCTTCGCGCGGGCGCCTCCGGCGAGCCCGCGGCAAGCGCAGCGCCATCGCCCGCGGGCGCTGCTCCCGGCGGCGTGCAGCAGGCCGCGCCGGGGCAGCCCGGCTTGGCCGGGCCGGCCGCCGCGGCCATCGCCGCCGAGATCGGGGCGGGCCCGCAGGAGTCGGCGCCGGCGCACCCGGCCGGTGCAGCGGCGCTGCCGGGCGCGGCCGCGCAGGAGGCGCCCGACGCCGCGTCGGCTAGCGCCCGCGACACCTTGAAAAGCCTCCTGCTGCAGGTTGCCGCCGCCGATGATCTGCCGGCTCCGCTCCAGGAGACCGCCCGGCAAATCGTCCAGCAGCTGACCGGACAGCAGCTGCTTTTGACGACGGACCGGACCGCGCCTTTTGCCCAGGTGACGATGTTCCTGCCGTTTATCGGGCCGGACGGAGAGCAGACCGCCGCGGTTCACATCGAATCGCGCCGCGGAAGAAAAGGCGAACTTGATGCCGATAACTGCCGGCTTTGGTTTGACCTGCAGATGAAAGCGCTGGGACAGCTCATGGTGGATGTGCAGGTGGCGGATAAAAAAGTGCTGCTCAAAATTTATAGCGAACGGGATATCGCCGGGGTCTTCTTGGAATCCAGGCAGCAGGAGATCGAAGCCGCGCTCGATGCCGCGGGATACCGTCTGCTGTCTTTAAAGGCCGAGCCACTGATTCCGTCGGGGGAAACGGGAGAAAAGCCGGGACACGAGCTGGCCCCATCCCTGTCTTATGCGCCCAGTCCCTATAAAGGGGTGGATTATCGCGTATGAACGAGAAGGACGAACAGCGAGAGCTTTCCTTGAAAAAAGCCGTCGCTTTGAAATACGATCCGCAGAAGCATGATGCCCCGGTAGTGGCGGCCAAGGGCAGCGGACTGCTGGCGGAGAAAATACTGGATCTGGCCCGGGAGAACGATATACCGGTTCAGGAGGATGCGGCTTTGGTCGAGGTGCTGTCCAAGCTCGACCTGGACCGGCAAATCCCGCCGGAGTTATATACGTTGGTTGCCGAGATCCTAAGTTTTATCTACCGCTCGGACAAGCTTGCGGAAAGAGGGATGGATCTTGAGTAAACACTACTCTTCGTCGGAGGACAAGAGTCGTGGACTCCGGGATGAGCGCATAGCCCGGGGCCGGCGGGCCGAGCAGTTGGCGGCCGATTACCTGATCGGCCAAGGGTATGAAATTTTGCATCGGAACTGGCGCTGCAGAAGCGGGGAACTGGACCTGGTGGCGAAAAAGGAGGGCGTACTCGTCGTCGTGGAGGTACGCAGCCGAAAAAGCCGGAATTCAGCCTTCGGCACGCCGGCGGAATCCGTGACGGCCCGCAAGATCAAGCAGGTTCGCGATACGGCTGCGATTTATTTTCAACGAACCGGCAAATCCGCCGCTCTTATTCGTTTTGACGTGGTCGCCGTTACTTTTGGCCTCGGGGACGAGTTGACCCTGGAACATATTAAGGCTGCCTTTTGAAACCGGACGTAAGGAATATGACTTGGCAATGCCAAAAAAGAAGTACAAAACCACATGGTTCTGTACTTCTTTTTTCTACTTAAAAGGGCCCCGTGGCTTTAGATCTGACGAAAGAGAGGTGTCATCCGCTTGTTTTTGTTAGCTTATAGGGGCCGCCGGCGAGTTCCCCTTCTTTTTTTGCGGAGAGTCGCCTTGCGCCTGCCCGCGGATTTGACCGATTTCGAATGGGGTAAAGCGATGCGGGGAATTCTGCTCCTTTTTGATCGGAGTTTTACTCCCGTCGCTTTCCGCTTTCTTCGTCTTATGCGCGTCTGGCCCTTTATCTCCCTTGCAGCAGCGGGTGTCACGAAGTAATGGGGTGCTTGTTTGCTCCACGGCGT
Source organism: Paenibacillus sp. A14 (assembly GCF_036864815.1). Lineage (NCBI taxonomy): Bacteria > Bacillati > Bacillota > Bacilli > Caryophanales > Paenibacillaceae > Paenibacillus > Paenibacillus sp. A14. The sequence goes on along the minus strand of NZ_JBAGJD010000003.1, from coordinate 303,029 downwards.
CAAACTAAGGTATTTGAGGTACAGTTCCCAGCCTGGGGAATGGCGGTCCCAACATTTATCTTCTCCGGCGAAATGGACGATTTTATTATGATAGTCAGGGTCGGCCGCCGCCATGCTAAAAAGGTTGAAACGCAGGTCGAGCGGAAGGTAATTCCCCCCGTAAACCGCATTCAAGGCATCCTGATCGGGCATGGTAGTACCCGGGAAATTCCGGAAAAAGTTCAGCGTTTCTCCATACCAGTCAGGTTTTTGGCGGATGCTGTTCAAATCGAATAAAATAACCCCTGAGTTGAAATAAAGATCCGGATTTAACCCCATGGAACTGATCGTATGCGTTACATTCATAATGTTCTGGTCCCAAACTGCCCCCAAATAAGCACCATTTAACTCAATTTTCCATAGTTCTTCAATATCCATGTTTACCAGAATATCGCAATCCAGATAAATGATTTTGTCTACCGGCACTAGTCCCGGTATCAGCAACCGATACATGCAGGCTGTTGTCCAGACGTTAACCGAAGCCACATTCTCCATCACCTGGCGCAGGTCTTCAGGAATGGCAACCGGATAAAATTGAATGGTCTGATTAAAGGCGGTCGCCAACTCAAAAAGTTTTTGCCGGTTATCTTCACTCAGTGTTTCATCGTGCAAGATATGAACATTCACCGCGGATTTCGTGTTATGGAAAATCGATGCAAGAACGACACCTGCATGCTCAGCGTACTGCCCATCCTTATCCTGAAAGGCCAAGGCTAGTTCAATCATCTGATTTATCCTCTCTTTAGTATAGTTGTATGCACATTATACGTTAGTGGAGAGGTGGTGGGTAAGGCGCTATCCCAAAGCAAGAAGCCTAAATTTATTTTATTGATCGATAATAAATTTGGAAATTGTTGTATTGGATTATCCCGATACATCCAACTGCCGGCGGTCGAGGTGGCGGTATTGAATTGCTTCTGCAACCTGTTCTTCCCGGATATTCTCCAGTCCCTCCAGGTCCGCAATCGTGCGTGACAGCTTCACGATCCGGTCGTAGGCACGCATGCTGAGTCCCAGGGTTTCAAAGGAGGCATCCAACAAACGTACAGCTCCCGAGCTCATCTGGGCGTATTTTCGCAGCAGGCTGCCGGATAATTCGCTGTTCCGGGAAATCCCCAGGCCCTGGTAACGCTGTAGTTGGATTTGTTCGGCCCGCCGCACCTGCTCCCGCATTTCTTTCGAGGAGAGCGGCTTCGTATCCTCCTGCCAGCGCTGTGGGCGAGGTACCTCCACTTGCATATCCACCCGGTCAAGCAAGGGCCCGGAAATTCTCTCCCGATATTGAGCGATTCGAAAAGGCGGACAGGTGCAAACGGGTTGGGGGAATTCCGATCCGAACCAGCCGCACGGACACGGATTTAACGACCCGGCGAGCAAAAAGTGCGCCGGAAAGGTGAATGCGGCCCGTGAACGGCTGATCGTGACGATCCGCTCTTCCAGCGGCTGTCTGAGTACTTCCAGGACGTTGCGGGAGAACTCCGGCAGTTCGTCCAGGAACAAGACGCCTCTATGGGCGAGGCTGACTTCGCCCGGTTTGGGGATGCTTCCGCCGCCGATAAGGCCCCCACCGGAAATCGTATGATGCGGCGAGCGGAAAGGCCGTTTGGTCATCAAGCCGTCCCGTTGCTTCAACTTGCCGGCGGAGCTGTAAATCTTGGTAACCTCCAGCGATTCTTCGGGGGTAAGCGGGGGTAATATCCCGGGGAGGCGGCGGATGAGCATCGTTTTGCCCGTGCCGGGCGGGCCGATGAGCACGATATTGTGCATTCCGGCCGCGGCGATGGTCAGGGCCCGCTTGATCGGCCGTTGGCCAAGCACGTCTCGGTAATCCTCGCGCAGGGTGTCCGGAAGTTGGGCAGGATTGCCGGCAGGCACGCTGCTTCTCGTTTGCTTTAAATGGTCTAAAGAATGAAGGACAACCGATTCCGTGAGGTTTTGATCCCGTTGACACCCGGGAACCAGTTCACTGAGATGGCCGATGCCGAAGACGGTGACCCCCTCCAGCAGCAGCGCTTCCGAGACGCTGCTTTTGGGTACAAGGACAGCCTGAAAGCCGCGCTTGCGGGCCAGGTCGACCATGGGAAGGATTCCTGGAACCCCGCGCAGTGTTCCATCGAGAGCCAATTCACCGATAACCAGCATGTTTCCGCTCGCCGGAAGGGTGACCTGACCGCTAGCGGTCAATAGCCCGAGCGCGATCGCCAGATCAAAGGCCGTGCCCTCTTTCCGCAAATCGGCCGGAGCAAGATTGATGGTCACCCGCTGCAGCGGAAAGGCAAAGCCGCAGTTCTTGATGGCTGCCCTTACGCGGTCTACCGCTTCGCGAACCGCGGAATCCGGCAAGCCTACCACCTGGGTCTGCGGGATCCCGTTCGCCAAATCCACCTCGACTTCAATTAAAACGCCGTCGATTCCATAAAGACAGGCGCTATACAGTTTTCCGTACAATAAAAAACACCCCTCTCCCGTTGAAAGGCCGGTTAGGCCGAATTCCGGAAAAAAGGTGCTTCCATATTTTCCATATTCTTATGTTCGTATCTTAGAAGTTTCCCGCTAAAAAGTCAACCCCGGGTTTGCCCCCGGGTCATTAAGAAGCCAAGGCCGACCATAAGCTTAGAAGACCACACACCAAAAAGAAGGAGCCAAGCAGAATCGCTACAAAACCCGCAAATTTCATATACTCCAAATAAGATTCGCTCGGTTCCGAGTCGCCCTTGACTTTCCAGCCTTCATTGCTTCTCCAACCGAAAGAAGGCTTTCTTCTGGTAAATATACCATAAAAAATAATCAAAATCCCGATCAACATGAGCACAAGCGCGATAAACACAAGATCAGCTCCTTTTTTATGAATACGGAGTTCGACAGATCCAGTTTCAAGTAAAAATCAGTTCAATTCCAATTATATACTATTTATACAGGAGCTTGCGACATCGTTACCTAGTTCATTACCCAAGATTAACAAGTGATATATATGAAAAAAAGCAAGTGCAGATAGCACAATAATGGATTAAGTGTTTTTCGACAAAATTAAAGGAAATTTGCGGGTTTCATCGAAATTTGGCATAGCTAAAACGCTATCATTGCCGCGATACATCCAATAAACCGGATAAATTCATCTCGGAATGAGATGATTATGATATAAAAAAGTTGTGTATAAATCATGAACTTTTTAAGGAAAGCGTTTTAAAAACATGGTACAATAATTTGGGTTTTACTATTGTTTGACTACCATTAAAACCGCCTGTTGATAGGAGGATTCCAAGCATGAATATCCATGAATATCAAGGAAAAGAAGTCCTTAAGCAGTACGGGGTCGCCGTCCCCGAAGGGCAAGTGGCATTTACGGTGGAAGAAGCCGTAGAGGCGGCGAAAACGCTGGGCAGTCCGGTGGTTGTCGTCAAGGCGCAAATCCATGCTGGAGGCCGGGGGAAGGCCGGTGGTGTCAAGGTCGCGAAGAACCTGGATGAAGTACGCGCTTATGCTCAGGAGATTCTGGGGAAGGTGCTGGTTACCCACCAAACGGGGCCGGAAGGCAAGGAAGTCAAGCGGCTGCTGATTGAGCAGGGCTGCGATATTAAGAAGGAATATTATGTCGGCGTCGTGGTGGACCGGGCGACCGGACGCGTCGTGATGATGGCTTCCGAAGAGGGCGGTACGGAGATTGAAGAAGTGGCGGCGCAGACGCCTGAAAAAATATTTAAAGAAGTGATTGATCCGGCAATAGGTCTACAGGCCTATCAAGCCCGGAGATTGGCATTTGCCATCAACATTCCGAAGGAATTGGTGAATAAGGCTTCCCAGTTTATGCTGGCGCTTTATCGCGCATTTGTCGATAAGGACTGCTCCATTGCGGAGATCAACCCGCTTGTCGTTACCGGCGACGGGGATGTGATGGCGCTTGATGCCAAGCTTAACTTTGATTCCAACGCGCTGTTCCGCCATCCGGATATTTTGGCCTTGCGCGATTTGGAAGAAGAGGACGAGAAGGAGATCGAGGCTTCCAAGTATGATCTGAGCTACATCGCTTTGGACGGGAATATCGGCTGTATGGTCAACGGTGCCGGCTTGGCGATGGCCACGATGGACATCATCAAAACCTACGGCGGGGATCCGGCCAACTTCCTGGACGTAGGGGGCGGCGCAACGGCCGAGAAAGTTACGGAAGCGTTCAAAATCATCCTCTCCGACGCGAAGGTGAAGGGGATTTTCGTCAATATTTTCGGCGGCATCATGAGATGCGATGTCATCGCCTCCGGGATCGTGGAAGCGGCGAAGCAGGTCGGGCTGGATCGTCCGCTCGTGGTTCGTTTGGAAGGCACGAATGTGGAGAAGGGCAAATTGATTTTGGCCGAGTCTGGCCTTGCGATCGTGTCCGCGGATTCGATGGCGGACGGCGCGCAAAAAATCGTTTCGCTCGTATCTTGATCTCATCACCATATCCATGAACGGGAGGCTCGAAGCATGAGTATTTTGGTCGATAAAAATACAAAAGTCATCACCCAGGGGATTACGGGAAAAACCGCCCTTTTCCATGCCAAAGGGGCACTGGATTACGGGACGCAAATGGTCGGAGGAACTTCGCCCGGCAAAGGCGGGACAACGGTGGATATCGCTTTGGAGAACGGAGAAACCGTCAGCCTTCCGGTTTTTAATACCGTCCGCGAAGCCAAGGAAGCTACCGGGGCCAACGCCAGCGTCATCTATGTACCTCCCGCGGCGGCCGCGGATTCGATTCTCGAGGCGGTTGAAGCGGAGATGGATCTGGTCATCTGCATCACGGAAGGAATTCCGGTGCTGGACATGGTCAAAGTAAAGCGTTATATGGAAGGCAAAAAAACGGTTCTCATCGGACCGAACTGCCCGGGCGTCATTACGCCGGGCGAGTGCAAAATCGGCATCATGCCGGGATACATCCATTTACCGGGCCATGTGGGCGTCGTGTCGCGCAGCGGTACGCTCACGTATGAGGCGGTTCATCAGTTGACAACCCGCGGCATCGGTCAATCCTCGGCGGTCGGGATCGGCGGCGATCCCGTCAAAGGTTCGGAATTTATCGATATTCTAAAGAGATTCAACGAGGACGAGGACACTTACGCCGTCATCATGATCGGGGAAATCGGCGGTACGGCGGAGGAAGAAGCGGCGGAGTGGATTCGCGACAATATGAAGAAGCCGGTTGTCGGTTTTATCGGTGGCGTAACGGCGCCTCCGGGTAAACGGATGGGCCATGCCGGCGCGATCATCTCCGGGGGCAAAGGGACGGCCAGCGAGAAGATCGCCAAGCTGGAGGAATGCGGTATCCGCGTGGCGCCGACGCCTTCCGAAATGGGTGCGACCCTGGTTAGTGTGCTCGAAGAGCAGGGCATTTTGAATACCTGCACGACACATTAGGGGATTTCTGGTATAATCAAACCAAAGGTAAGCAACCTTCTGTTCCTAAAGGGATGGAGGGTTGCTTTTTTTATGGATTGATCTTAACCGAGAGGGAGGTAGGGAAGGGATGGATAAACGTTGGATTCTGATAGGACTCCATGAATGCCCCGGTTTGGGATGGAAAAAAATAAAAGGGATCTTGTCGAAGAATGAGGATTGGGCGTTCGCTCTCGATTTCGAACCCGGCGATTGGGTGGAGCGGGATCTTGAACCGGAATTGGCCCTCCGCGTGACGGAGCGGTTTACGGCCGGCTGGATCGAGGAGCGAGCGGAAGTGATGCGGCAGAAGGGTATTGAACCGGTCACGATTTTCGATGAGTCATATCCTATATTAATGAAGGAAACGGGAAAACCGCCTTGGGTTTTGTATACCATCGGGAACCGGGCGCTTCTGAACAGCTTATCCGTCGCCTTGGTCGGCACCCGGGTGCCGACCGCTTACGGCCGCAAAGTGGCCGCCTGGCTTGCGGAGTCTTTATGCAGCTCAGGGGTGACGGTCGTCAGCGGGCTGGCTCGCGGCATCGACGGCGTCTGCCACGAAGCCGCGCTGCGTGCGGAAGGATCGACCATCGCGGTGCTTGGAACGGCGATCGACGTAGCTTATCCGAGGGAGCATGCCGCGATGTACAGGTGCATCGCGGAGCGCGGGCTCCTGGTGTCCGAGTACCCGGTTGGCACCCCGGGGCATCCCGGATTGTTTCCGCAGCGCAACCGGATCCTGGCGGGAATGACGCGGGGGACGGTCGTCGTGGAAGCCGATTCCCGCAGCGGTTCGCTGATCACGGCGGATCAGGCGCTTGAGGAAGGCCGCGACGTGTTCGCCGTGCCGGGCCCGATTACTTCCCCCAAGAGCCGGGGGACGCTGGGCCTTCTTAAGCAAGGCGCCAAGCTGGTCATGGAGCCCGCGGACGTTTTGGAGGAATACGAATCGTTCCTGCCAAGGGCTTATGAGGGTCCCGAGGCCATGCCGTCCGCAGCCGATTTGACAACTGAGGAGCGGGCCATATACCATATGTTGGAGCAGGGAGACATGGCTTTTGAGGAACTGCTGCATCGTTCCGGGTGGGATTTTGGACATTTACATTCAGTTCTGTTATCTTTAATCATGAAAAAAGCGGTAGTTCAGTTGCCGGGTTCTGTTTATAGGATTATATAGTCCATTCTTCGGTGAGTGGTTTCATATTAAGGCTATATATCAAGAATTCAAAATATCGAGAAAATCAGTAGTGAGCTGTATGAGAGGAGGATGAACCTGTGGCGGATTCTCTCGTCATCGTCGAGTCGCCGGCCAAGGCGAAAACGATTGGCAAATACTTAGGGAGCAAATACATCGTGAAAGCTTCAATGGGTCATGTTCGCGATTTGCCCAAAAGTCAGATCGGGGTTGAAGTGGAGAACGACTTCAGTCCAAAGTATATTACAATCCGTGGGAAAGGTTCAGTTTTAAAAGAACTAAAGGATGCCAGCAAAAAGGTGAAGAAAATCTATCTGGCGGCTGACCCGGATCGCGAAGGAGAGGCGATCGCCTGGCACTTGGCCCATGTTCTGGATGTGGACCAATCGGAAAGCTGCCGCGTCGTCTTTAACGAAATTACAAAAGACGCCGTAAAAGATGCTTTTAAAACTCCGCGAAAAATAAATATGGACCTTGTTAATGCCCAACAAGCGAGGCGGATTTTGGACCGTCTGGTCGGCTACAAGATCAGCCCGCTGTTGTGGAAAAAGGTTAAGAAAGGGTTGTCGGCCGGCCGCGTTCAATCGGTTGCCGTGAAGATCATTCTCGATCGTGAGAATGAAATCTCGGCTTTTATTCCGGAGGAATATTGGAGCATTACGGCCAAACTCAAAACCGGACAAACGCCGTTTGAGGCCAAGTTCCATCAATATAAGGGAGAGAAGCTGGAACTCGGCAACGAGGAACAGGTGCAAGAAATCCTGAAGTCCATCGAGAAAGCGGAGTTCCGGGTCGCCGATGTGAAGGAGAAGGAACGGCTGCGTCATCCTGCGGCTCCTTTTACGACCAGCTCCCTGCAGCAGGAAGCGGCGCGGAAGTTAAACTTCCGTGCGGCCAAGACGATGTCCGTGGCCCAGCAGCTATACGAGGGTGTAGACCTCGGCAAGGAGGGCACCGTGGGTCTGATCACTTACATGCGTACGGACTCGACGCGGATTTCCACAACAGCCCAGGAAGAGGCGAAGGAATATATCGTCGGCAAGTTCGGGGGAGACTTCGTGCCTGAATCGCCGCGGCAGTATTCCAAAAAGGCGGCCGGAGCCCAGGATGCTCACGAAGCGGTCCGCCCGACTTCCGCTATGCGAGATCCCGAATCGGTTAAAGCGTTTACCAGCCGCGACCAATATCGGCTGTATAAGCTGATCTGGGAACGCTTTATGGCCAGTCAAATGGCTTCCGCGATTCTGGATACGATGTCCGTGGATATTGCCGCAGGCGACGCGACCTTCCGGGCCGTGGGATCCAAAATCCGCTTTCCGGGCTTTATGAAGGTATACGTAGAAGGCAATGATGATGGAACCACCGAGGACGACAAGTTCCTGCCGCCTCTGCACAGCGGAGATAAGCTGACGCCTGAATCGATTGAGCCGAAGCAGCATTTTACCCAGCCGCCGCCAAGATATACGGAGGCCCGGCTTGTGAAGACGTTGGAGGAGCTCGGGATCGGTCGGCCGAGTACGTATGCCCCGACGCTGGAAACGATCCAGAAACGCGGTTACGTGGCGATTGAAGAGAAGAAATTCGTGCCTACCGAGCTTGGTGAGCTCGTTATTGAACAAATGGAGCAATTTTTCCCGGAGATTCTGGACGTTGAATTTACCGCCCATATGGAGGGTGACCTTGACCATGTGGAGGAAGGCTCCGAAGATTGGGTGAGGGTCCTGGGCGAATTTTACGAGACCTTTGAGAAGCGTCTGGAAGTCGCGGAAGAAGAAATGAAGGAAATCGAAATCGAAGATGAGGTTTCCGATGAGATCTGCGAAAAATGCGGAAAGCCGCTTGTATATAAACTGGGTCGCTTCGGTAAGTTTTTGGCCTGCTCCGGGTTCCCGGATTGCCGGAATACGAAGCCGATCGTCAAGGACATCGGAGTCACCTGTCCGAAGTGTAAAGAAGGGCATGTCGTCGAACGCCGCAGCAAAAAGGGACGCGTGTTCTATGGCTGCGACAGATATCCGGAATGCGATTTCGTGTCCTGGGACCGGCCGTCGCCGAAGCCTTGCCCGAAGTGCAGCTCGCTGCTTGTCGTTAAGCGAAACAAACAGGGGGGCAAGCTGCAATGTACCGCTTGCGATTACACAGAGCCGATTGAAGAGCAGGATGATGAGGCGGCAGTGGAATAATTCCTAAACTTGAATGAACTAGAATATGCGTTACAGCGAGAGATGCGGGGGAATTCAAAAGTGACAGAGAAGAATAGGGTAACCGTCATCGGAGCGGGCCTGGCGGGCAGTGAAGCCGCCTGGCAACTTGCGAGCCGGGGCGTGCCCGTTACGTTATATGAGATGCGGCCGGTTGTCAAAACGCCGGCCCACCACACGGATAAATTCGCGGAACTGGTATGCAGCAACTCGCTCCGGGCAAACGGCCTGACCAATGCGGTCGGCGTTTTGAAGGAAGAAATGCGCATGTTGAACTCGCTTGTTCTCGGGTCCGCGGACCGGAATGCCGTACCGGCGGGAGGCGCCTTGGCCGTCGACCGGGACGGTTTCTCCGGCGAGATTACGAAGACGCTTCATGAGCACCCTCTTGTCGAGGTTGTGAATGAAGAAATCAGGGAGATTCCGCAGGACGGTATCGTCATCGTCGCCACCGGTCCCCTGACCTCCCCGGCTCTGTCGGAGCAGATCCGGAGTTTGACAGGCGAGGACTATTTTTATTTCTATGACGCGGCCGCTCCGATCGTGGAGAAGGACTCTATCGATATGGGCAAAGTCTACTTGGCATCCCGTTATGACAAGGGGGAGGCCGCGTATTTGAATTGCCCGATGACGGAGGAAGAATTCGAGGCGTTCTATGAGGCCTTGATTGCGGCCGAGGTCACCCAATTGAAAGAGTTTGAAAAAGAAGTGTATTTTGAAGGCTGCATGCCGATCGAGATTATGATGCGCCGCGGCAAACAAACGGCTCTGTTCGGTCCGATGAAGCCGGTCGGGCTCGTGAATCCGCACACGGGCAAGCTTCCGCATGCGGTCGTTCAGCTGCGTCAGGATAATGCGGCAGGCACGCTGTACAATCTGGTAGGATTTCAAACGCATTTGAAATGGGGCGAACAGAAGCGGGTGTTCTCCATGATCCCCGGACTCGAAAACGCCGAATTCGTTCGTTATGGCGTGATGCACCGCAATACGTTTATCAATTCGCCTAAATTATTGCAGCCGACTTATCAGTTGAAGGAGCGCCCGACGCTCTTTTTTGCCGGGCAAATGACCGGGGTGGAAGGATATGTTGAATCGGCCGCTTCAGGTCTTATCGCGGGCATTAATGCGGCGCAGGCGTATGCCGGGCGGGAGGGGATCATCTTCCCCGAAGATACGACGCTCGGCAGTATGGCGCGGTACATCACAACCGCTGACTTCAAGCATTTTCAGCCGATGAATGCCAATTTCGGGTTGTTTCCGAAGCTGGAGACCCGGCACCGGAAAAAAGCGGAAAAAAATGAAGCGCTTGCCCGCCGCGCTCTCGATAGCCTGCGTACTTTCATGGATCGTACGGGGCTATAGGACCGGGTTGAGGCATACGATAAAAGAGCGATTCCATCTAGAAATTGAGTAATGAAAGGGAGCGGTAGCTATGGTTCCTAGTTTTCATGCGACCACGATTTGCGCGGTCCGACATAACGGCAAAGGAGCGATCGCCGGAGATGGCCAGGTGACCTTCGGCGAAAGCGTCGTCATGAAGCAGACGGCCAAAAAGGTCCGCCGTTTGTACAGAGGTCAAGTCCTGGCCGGTTTTGCGGGGTCGGTGGCCGACGCCATCACCCTGTTTGAGAAGTTTGAAGGGAAGCTGGAGGAGCATCACGGGAATTTGCAGCGGGCGGCGGTGGAACTGGCAAAGGATTGGCGCCAGGACCGCGTTCTGCGCAAGCTCGAGGCGCTGATGATCGTGATGGATCACTCCGGAATGTTGCTAATTTCGGGAGGCGGGGAGATCATCGAGCCCGATGACGATGTGCTCGCTATCGGCTCCGGCGGGAACTTTGCGCTTTCGGCGGCCCGGGCTTTGAAACGCCATGCCGGGCAGCTGGAGGCCAAAGACATCGTGCGTGAAGCGCTTCAGGTTGCTTCGGAGATTTGCGTGTATACCAACAGCAACATCATCGTTGAAGAATTGTGATCGGGGGAACGAACTTATGCCTAACGCCAATTTAACGCCCAGACAAATTGTCGCCGAATTGGATAAGTACATCGTGGGGCAGAAGCAGGCGAAGAAATCGGTGGCGGTCGCTTTGCGAAACCGCTACCGCCGCAGTCTGCTGAGCGAAGAAGTCCAGGATGAGATCGTGCCGAAGAACATCCTTATGATCGGCCCCACCGGCGTGGGGAAAACGGAAATTGCCCGGCGTCTTGCCAAACTGGTGGGTGCTCCGTTTATCAAAGTTGAGGCCACCAAATTTACGGAGGTCGGTTATGTCGGGCGAGACGTGGAATCGATGGTGCGCGATCTCGTGGAAACCGCGATTCGCACCGTTAAGCTGGAGCGGACCGAGAAGGTGAAGGATAGGGCTGAGGATCTAGCCAATGAACGCTTGGTGCAAATTCTCGTGCCGTCCCCGAACAAGTCCAAGAACAGCCGGAATCCGTTGGAGCTGCTGTTCGGAAACCAGAATGCCGGTGAGACAAAAGGGGCTCAGGAGCAGTCCGAGGAGGACGGCGATCTGGCGGAACGCCGCCGCCAGGTCCGCTTCAAACTGCTTGCCGGGCAACTGGAGAACGACATCGTGGAGATCGAGGTGGAGGACAATGCCCCGACCATGATGGATATGTTTGCCGGCCAAGGGAACGATCAGATGGGTATGAATATGCAGGAGATGTTTGGAAACCTGCTGCCGCGCCGCACAAAGCGCAGAAAGTTGTCCATTAAGGAAGCGAGAAAGGTGCTGACCCAGGAAGAGGCGTCAAAGCTGATCGATCATGACGACCTGGTTCAGGAGGCGGTGGAGCGTGCTGAACAAACCGGGATTATTTTTATCGATGAGATCGATAAAGTCGCCAGCCGGGGCCAAGGTTCCGGTCCGGACGTGTCCCGGGAAGGTGTTCAGCGCGATATTTTGCCCATCGTGGAGGGATCTACGGTGATGACCAAATATGGACCGGTCAAAACGGACTACATTCTGTTTATCGCGGCCGGAGCCTTCCATATCGCCAAACCGTCCGATCTGATTCCCGAGTTGCAGGGGCGTTTTCCGATCCGGGTAGAGCTCAGCAGCTTGTCGTTGGATGATTTTGTCTCGATTTTAACGGAGCCCAAGAACGCTTTGACCAAGCAGTATGTTGAGCTTCTGCGGACCGAAGAAATCGAAATCGAGTTTTCTCCGGAAGCGATTCGCGAGATCGCCGCCATTGCGGCCAGCGTGAATGCCAATACGGAGAACATCGGAGCGAGAAGACTCCATACGATTTTGGAGAAGTTACTGGAGGACCTATCGTTTGAAGCGCCTGAACTAACCTTGGGAAAAATGACGATTACCCCCGAATATGTTCGGGAGAAGTTGGGGGATATAGCCAAGGATCGCGATTTAAGCCAATATATCTTGTAGCAAGTAGGACCTGTTCTGGTTTTCACTATACATTTACAAAGGCCGTAAGACCCAGTCTATCCATCGGGTTTACGGTCTTTTTTCGTATTACCCAGGATTTAACATGGGAATAGGACGTGTCGAAATATTGCGAAAAATTGAAATAATTTCAAAAAGTGCAAAAAATATCGTCAATTTCGTCAAAGATAGTGCTTTTTTCTTATTGTAATAATGTCGATTCTCCCTGAAACTTAGGATATATGACATTCTCCTATTTTTTTCTACATTAGGACATTTGAAAGACGTAAAAAACTAGTTTTTTGTCGAAAAAAAGAGGAATGTTGGAAAGGCCGTTGAATATTTAAAACTTGGTTTATTAATGTATTTACAAGGGGGGAAATTAGATGCAGTTATTGAATGGTATCGGGTTCCAACGCTTGGAAACTGCTTTGCAGGCGGCCAATCTTAGGCAAGGAGTTCTTGTCAATAATATTGCAAACGTGGATACCCCTTACTTCAAACGATCGGGCGTATCCTTTGAAAGTCTTTTGCAGCAGGAAATGAGCGGAGCGACGAGGGCCTTGGAGGGGCGAAGAACTCATTCGAAACATTTTGCAATAGGTCTATCGGCCCGTTTGGCCGGACCTGAAGTTTATACTGATCAGTCAACGATGATGACCAATAACCAAAATAATGTGGATATTGATAGCGAAATGACTCAGTTGGCTGAAAATCAACTCCGCTACAATTCTTACATAGAACAAGTCAATTACCAAATCAAAATGAAGCGAACCGCTTTGGAAGGGAGATAACGCATTTTGAAGATCAGCAACGCTTTTAACATTAGTGCTTCCGCATTGACGGCTCAACGGCTCCGGATGGATGTCATATCCTCAAATATCGCCAATGCCGAAACGACCCGAGCTCAGGTTGTGGGTGGCAAAGCCGTTCCCTACCGCCGCAAGATGGTGGTGCTGTCCCCTATGAAGACCGACTTTGGTCAAGCCCTGGGTTCCGCACTCGGAAACAGTCAGCCGAGCCAAGGTGTAAAGGTTACCCGAATCAAGGAAGATTCGGCCCCGTTTAAACCGGTATACAACCCCACACATCCAGATGCCGACAGCGAAGGTTATGTCTATATGCCTAATGTAGACATTTTGAAAGAAATGGTGGACGTCATTTCCGCTTCTAGGTCTTATGAGGCTAACGTCACGGCTTTGAACGCTTCTAAAGCTATGATGACGAAAGCACTTCAAATCGGTAAATAGAATCTTTCAGAAAGATAGGAGTGTTGAGTTTTGATACAGGCTATGAATTTTAATGCCTTAAAGGCCGTGGACGCCATAGATCAGCCCAGTAAGCCGGTTTCTCCCACGCCCGCGGAATCCCTGAAAGAGTTCGGCGCCTTTCTTACGGAAGCCCTAAACGGGGTAGACGCCCAGGAAAAAAATGTACAGTCCATGAATAACAAATTTCTGCTTGGTGAAGTAAGCGCGGACCAGGTGATGATCACCTCAGAGCAAGCGATGTTAAGTTTGCAGTTGACTACGCAAGTTAGAAATAAAGTGATAGAAGCTTATCAAGAAATTATGCGTACGCAAATTTAATAAAAAAAGCATGCTTCGGATGAGGTGACGTTGTGAATGAGAGAATTGCCCAGTATCGGGATAAATTAACGGGATACTGGAACCATTTCAGCAAAAAACAGAAAATTTTGCTAATTTCCACTGTAGCCATTGTATTGTTGGCGATTGTCCTATTAACGATCCAGTTTTCTAAAACGGAATACGAAGTAGCCTTCACCGGACTGGACTCCACGGATGCAGCAGGGATTATCAAGCACCTGGAGTCGGGAAAAATTCCCTACAAACTCGGGCCGGATGGCACCAGTATCTCGGTTCCCAGCAAAGACGCTTCCCGCGTCAAAGTCGATGTAGGGTCCCAGGGGATCATCCAGAATGGCTCCATCGGCTGGGAATCCTTTAATGAGAGTTCTTCCCTAATCGGGATGACGGACAACGAATTCGGCGTCAAGTATAAGAGCGCATTGAACGGCGAGATCGAGCAACTCTTGAAACGGATGCAAGGCGTAAACGACGCCAAGGTGTTGATCAATCTTCCGGCCGAAAATGTATTTGCCAGTCCAGAGGAACAGGAGAAAGCTTCCGCCTCCGTGGTACTGACGTTTAAGCCGGGCTACCGCCCGACGCAAGAAGCGGTCGACGGATATTTTAACCTCGTTAAAACATCCGTGCCTAACCTGCCGGTCGAAAACATCTCCTTGTCTTCGAGCGACGACACCGTGCTTCTTCCTACGGGGCAAGGCGGCCAAATCGGATCGCTGACGACGGCGGTCCAGGAAAATATGGCTCTTCAGAAAAAATTCGAGAGCGACGTAAAACAAAGCGTTAAACAGTTCTTGTCCAGATTGATGGGTCAAGACAAAGTGGAAGTGCTGGTGACTTCCAAGCTCAATTTTGACCAGGTCAGCCAAAAGGAAAACTTGGTGACGCCTGTAGATACCGAAAATATAAAAGGTATCGAAATCAGTGCTCAAAAAATTCAAAAGAGCTACACCGGACAGGGAAGCCCTGACAGCGGAGTAGCGGGGACCGGTGAAACGGACGTATCGAACTACCCGGGTACCGAAGCAGGAAGCGGGGGCTCCTCTTCGGAAGAATCTTCGTCCACGATCAACTACGAAGTGAACCGAATTACCAAGGATATTGTAGCCAGTCCCTACGTTATAAAAGATTTAACCATTAATGTTGCAGTTGAACCACCCGACGGTCAAGAAAATTTGGATCAGCAGACTCAAACGGATATTAAGAATATCTTGACCAATATTGTCGGTTCCTATTTGGCTGATTCTGGTACTACTTATACAGACGCAGATTTGGAGAGAAAAGTTTCAGTTTACTCCCAACCTTTTCATAATTCTGGGACAGAACGTTCCGGTTTGAGTCTTTCGAGCCCGATCGTATGGGGAATTGGAGCCGCAGCGTTGCTCGCTATCGCGGGGGTCGTATTCCTCTTGATTCGCAGAAAAGGCAAAGCTGAAGAGGTGGAAGAAGAAATCCCGCTGCCGCTTACGCCGGAATTTCCTTCCATTAACTTGGAATCTGTCACAAACGAAAACCAAGTGCGCAAACAGCTTGAGACGCTGGCCAAGAAGAAGCCGGACGAATTCGTCAACTTGCTTCGCACCTGGCTGGCTGACGAATAGAGGTGAACGCATTGTCAAAATCAACAACAAGCCAAGTTTTAAGCGGCAGACAGAAAGCGGCGATTCTGCTGATTACACTCGGGCCGGAAGTATCCGCCCAAATCTTCAAGCATTTGCGTGAGGACGAAATTGAACAATTGACCCTGGAAATTGCCAATGTCCGGAAAGTGGACAGTGCCGAAAAAGAGATGATTATGGCGGAATTTCACCAAATCTGTCTCGCTCAGGAATATATTTCCCAAGGCGGCATTACTTACGCCAAAGAAATTTTGGAGAAGGCGCTCGGCCAGTCGAAAGCGATCGATATCATCAACCGCCTGACGGCCACTCTGCAGGTCAGACCGTTTGATTTCGCCCGCAAAGCGGATCCGAATCAAATTTTGAACTTCATTCAGAACGAGAATGCACAAACGATCGCTCTCGTCTTGTCATACCTGCAATTTGAACAGGCTGCGGTCATTCTGTCTTCCCTCCCTCAGGAGAAGCAGGCCGAAGTGGCCCGGAGAATCGCTGTCATGGACAGCACGTCTCCGGAGGTTATTTCGCAAGTGGAGCGCGTGCTGGAGCAAAAACTGTCCGCTACCGTGACCCAGGATTACACCAGCGCCGGCGGCATCGAAGCGATCGTTCAAATTTTGAACGGCGTCGACCGCGGTACGGAACGTACGATTCTCGACTCGCTGGAAATTCAGGATCCGGAGCTCGCGGAAGAAATCAAAAAGCGGATGTTCGTCTTCGAGGACATCGTCAACATCGACAACCGTTCGATTCAACGGATTATCCGCGACATCGAAAACGCGGATTTGCAGCTTGCGCTTAAAGTGGCGAGCGAAGAAGTTCGTGAGGCGGTATTCCGCAACATGTCGAAACGGATGTCCGATACGTTCAAGGAAGAAATGGAATTTATGGGGCCCGTGCGGCTTCGTGACGTGGAAGAAGCTCAAACCCGCATCGTAGCAACGATCCGCAGGTTGGAAGATGCCGGAGAGATTATAATTGCCCGCGGCGGAGGAGATGACATCATTGTCTAATTTGATCAAAGTATCCCAATACGTTCCGGTGGACATTTTGAAACAGCTGAATTTGGCCAAAACGTATGAGGCATCCGAGGAACAGCGATCAGACGATGATATGGCTACTGTGCAGGAGGAAGTGATTTCGGCACAGGATGCCGCGGCGGAAGAAGCCAGAAGACAGATGCTGGCCGACGCTAAAGAATTTGCGGAAAGCCAGGTGAAAGCCGCTTCCGAGCAGGCTGAGCAGATTTTGGCCGGAGCCAGGCAACAGATTGAAGACTGGTGGAAAGAACGGCGGGAACAGGACGAACATCTGATCGAGGCCGTAAAATCGGAAGCATTCAATGAAGGCTTTGAAGAAGGCCGTGTTCAGGCCGAGGAAGCCCTTAAGCTCAGAATCGATGAAATGATGAGTGAGGCCGGCGCTGTTCTGCAGCAAGCTTATGTTGAGAAAGAGCGGATTATCCAAGAGGCCGAGCCGTTTTTGGTGGAACTGAGCTGTGCGATCGCCGAGAAGATTATCGACAGACAGCTTGAAGTGGAGCCGGACTACTCGGTGGAACTGATCAAGAAGAGCTTGTCGCGAAAACGGGAGCAGGGCGTACTGACGCTTTGCGTATCGCCCTCACAGTTTGCTTTTGTGCAAGCGGCGCGGGAAGAGCTTAGCCTGGTGATCGATTCGCAGGCCGAGCTGCAGATTCTTCCCGATCCATCGGTTCAGGACCGGGGATGCGTCATCCGTTCTTCCTTCGGAAGTGTGGATGCCAGAATCGATACCCAGCTTGCCGAAATCAAGAAGGAGCTGCTGCGGATTTCGCGGCAGACCGAGGAACGGGGAATGACGAATGACGATCATTAATCCGGCTCGATATATCGACCATCTTCGCCAGCTGGACCCGGTTCGGATCAATGGCAAGGTCACCCAGGTTATCGGTTTGATGGTAGAGTCGGAAGGTCCGGATGCGAGCATCGGGGATGTCTGCTACATCTACCCGAGCAAGTCGTCGCAGCCGCTGCAAGCGGAGGTTGTCGGCTTCAGGGACAACAAGGTGCTCCTCATGCCGCTCGGCGAACTGACGTCGATCGGACCGGGCTGCGATGTGGTCGGTACCGGGAAACCCCTGACTGTGCAGGTCGGTTCGGAGCTGCTCGGCAAAGTGCTCGACGGCTTGGGACAGCCGCTTGACGGCTCCGTTCTTCCCTCGCGGATGGGCCACTACTCGACGTATAACAAACCGATGAACCCGCTCAACCGGCCGCGTGTGATTGAGCCGATCAGCATCGGCGTCAGGGCGATCGACGGTTTGCTGACCATCGGGAAAGGCCAGCGGGTCGGGATTTTTGCCGGCTCCGGGGTCGGCAAAAGTACCTTGATGGGAATGATCGCCCGCAACACCTCGGCCGATGTCAATGTCATCGCGCTGATCGGCGAACGGGGCCGCGAGGTCCTGGATTTTATCGAACGCGATCTGGGACCGGAAGGATTGGAGCGATCCGTGGTGATCGTGGCGACTTCCGACCAGCCGGCCCTGATTCGGATGAAAGGGGCGCTCATCGCCACGACGATCGCGGAATATTTCCGGGATCGCGGGTTGAACGTCATGCTGATGATGGACTCCGTCACCCGTTACGCCATGGCGCTGCGGGAAGTGGGGCTTGCGGTCGGCGAACCGCCGGCGATGCGGGGTTACACCCCGTCCGTGTTCGCCGCCCTGCCCAAGCTGATGGAGCGGGCCGGCACGGGACCAACGGGTTCGATCACCGCGTTTTATACCGTGCTGGTAGACGGGGATGACATGAATGAGCCTATCGCGGATGCCGTGCGCGGCATTCTGGACGGACACATTGTACTGAATCGGAATATCGCCAATAAGGGGCATTTTCCCGCCATTGATATTTTGGCCAGTATCAGCCGGGTCATGAAGGACATTGTGACCGATGAACAAAACGATGCCGCCGAGAATCTAAAACGGCTTCTGGCCGTGTACAAGGATTCCGAGGATCTCATCAATATCGGGGCATACCAACAGGGCTCCAATGGGGAAATCGATGAAGCGATCGGTTACATCCAGCGGATTTGGGCTTTCGCGAAACAGAAGGTTAATGAGAAAGTGACGCTGCCCGAAGCGCAGGAACAACTTATTTCCGAATTTGCAAGGAGCTGAATAGTAAAGGATGAGATTCCGTTACGTATATCAGAAGGTCGTGGACTTGAAGTCCAATGAGAAGACTCAGGCTGAATGGATGCTGTCGGCGGCCGTAGGAATTCTACAGGCGGAGCAGTGCTCCCTGGAACAGTTGGTGGAGGAGCGGTCACGAATCCATACCGCCATTCAAAATGAGATGGAAAACAAGGCTTCGATGATCAAGCTGCAAGAACTTCAACGGTATATGGACTATCTCGAAAACTGCATCACGCGAAAAATCGGAGATGTGCAGCGGGCGGAAGTCAATGTGGACCAGAAAAAGTCGATATTAAGCACGAAGATGTTGGATGAAAAAGTGTGGCTGAAAGCCAGGGACAAAGCGAAGGAAAAGTTTCAGCAAGAATTGCTTCTTCGGGAACAAAACGAATTGGATGAAATGGCAACGGTCCGGTTCGCCATGAGAGCCCGTTAAAGGAGTCGGGGCCTACAATGGGTTTGCGAAGGAGGAGAAGAAATGTCACAGACTGAACTGGATGAGGAACTGGAGGAGTCAGGCGGAGGGTTATCAAGATTTTTGTTCTTTATGACCCCGATCTTGTTCACGGTCGTACTGCTTGGCGTGTTGTTGACCTTATTCAATGTAAATATCAAACAATCCTTGCTGGATATCGGTGAGAAAATCCCGATCGTCAAAAACTGGATCCCGGATCAAACGGAAGAAGTTGCCAAGGATGCGGAAAAGGATGAGAAAAAGCAGCAGGAAAGCACCGAGGCTACCGTTAAAGAATTGAAAGAGCAGGTGGCCAAGCAGGAAGATGAGTTGAAGCAAGCCAACCAGCTTGCCGCTGAGCAAGAAACGAAAACGAAGGAGCTCCAGGAACAGCTGGATACCGCGCAAAATGCGGAGGAAGAGCAGAAAAAGGCCGAAGAAGAAGCCGCTTATTTAAAGGAAGTCAAAAAACTGGCATCGATCTATTCGGCGATGAGTCCAAGCAAGGCGGCGGCGATTTTTGACAAGTTGACCACCGATGAAACACTTCAGATGTTCAGCGTCATGAGCAACGAGAGCAAAGTGGCTATCTTGGAAAAAATGGATCCCGAGAAAGCGGCGAATATTTCCATCCGGCTGAAAGACGTTAAGCCGGCGGAAGACCTGGCGATTGCGGCGCTGCAATCCCGGCTGAAAAAGGAAGCCACCGAAGAGGCGCCTGCCAAAGCCTCCGGGGCCGCGTTGGATGATGCGCAGCTCAGTCAAACGTTCCGAACGATGTCGGCGGATTCAGCTTCCAAGCTGATTGTCCAGACCTATAAAATCAGTCCGGAAAAGGCTTTGAAAATCTTGAAATCGATCGATGACACAACGCGATCCAAAATTTTGGACGCCATGACCAAAGCGGATGAGAAGCTGTCGGTGAAGATCGTAAACCAACTGGTCGGCAAGTGAGCAGCAGGGGATGACTTTTTGGACGACCTCTAGGGAAAGGAGGTGAAAAGAAAATGAGTCAACCATTATCTAATGTAGGAACTTCAGCTCCCGCAAAATCATTGTGGTTCGGAAGCGCCGGTAAAGTGGCGGGCGCGGAAGGCACAGGAGCTACCTTCGGTCAAACGCTGGTATCGATGCTCGCCGGGGAGGCCGGCTCGCAAGAAGGACAGTTGACCGCACAGTTGGCGATTTTGGCAGGCTTGACGGACACGTCGAACGGGTTGGCGGCAGAAGGCGAGAACGAAAGTTTGAACGCACTGCTGGAAAACCTGCTTGAGCAGTTGGAATCGTTGGATGACGCGCTGGCGGAGAATCCGGAACTCCTCGCGATGCTGCAAGGCTGGCTGCAAAATGCGCATCTCTATCTGCAAAACGTGCAGCAAGCCGACGGTTCCGACGGGGCTCCAAGCGATTCGGGGATTCCGGCGCTGGCCGAGCATGCCGAAACAGTCCGATTCGCGGTTCAGGATACGTTGGTCCAACTGGTGGCGGCTTCAGGTTCAAAACCTTCGGCAAACGCCGAGCTGAATTCGCTGCAGGCGAAAGCTCTTTTGGAATCGCTGCAGACGCTTCTTTCCTCGGCAGGAATCACCGGAGAACATAAGTCACCGTCCGGGAAGTACGCATCGACTCTGGCTGATTTGAAAGGCATTTTGAAGGAGAACTCGTCCGTTCATCCGGATCGGACAGGGACAGCCGCCGACAAGAATGTGGCTGAAGCTCCGAAAGTGCAAGTAGTCTCTCAAGCCGAGACCGCTTCGGTCAAAGCATCGGCATCCACAGTGTTGCTGGCAGGTGAAGATACGGCTTCTACTGCCGTAGAAACCTCGGATGGCGAACATCCGTTTCAATCGGGCAACGTGGTGACGGCGGGGCAATTAGCCCTTCGCGATGCGGCGGCGGCTCCATTAAAGGCACCGGCTCCTCCGGTACCGGTCGAGAAGTTCGGCGAAGAAATGTCCCGCTTCTTGGTGAGCAAGCTGGAGATTATTCAGGCGGGCGGCGTATCCGAGGCGAAAATTTCGCTCTTTCCCGAGCATTTGGGACAAGTAGACGTCAAAATTACGATGCAAAACGGCCAAATGATCGCCCAGTTTATGACGGAGCACGCTTTTGCCAAGGAATCGCTTGAATCCCAAATGGCTCAACTCAGATCGGCATTGCAGTCCCAAGGGCTCCAGGTCAACAAATTGGAAGTGACGCAAAACACGCCGTTGTCCTCCCATATGTACCAGGATGGTCGTCAACCGGGAAGCGGTACGGGGCAACAGCAAAACGGAAAGCGTCGTGAAGTGGTTTCCGAGGAAGAACTGCTGGGCATCCATGATCTGAACGAGGAATGGAACGAGTGGATCTCGAGCGTCAGAGAAACAGAAGGAACGTTAGGAAGTTCCTTTGTGGCTAGAGCCTAGCAGAAAGGAGGCTGATTTCATGGCCGAAATTATACCACCGAAGGTCAACTGGCCGCATTATTCGACCGAGAATGTCGAAAGAGCCAGTAAATTGGATAACAAACTGGGGAAGGACGACTTTCTGAAGCTGATGATGGCTCAGATGAAGTACCAAGACCCGATGTCTCCGATGGATAACAAAGACATGGTTGCGCAGATGGCCCAGTTCAGTTCGGTCGAACAGTTGACCAACATATCCGATCAGCTAAAGGCGATGAGCGCGTCGCTCGGCAACAGTTCGGGCTTGATCGGTAAAATGGTAAGCTGGGCGGGAGAAACGAAGACCGGCAACTACGATATTGCGACCGGGAAACCGGAAGTGATCGCAACGACAGAGAGCGGTTTGGTCGATTCGATTATCGTTCGCGGCGGTGTTCATTACGTGAAAGTTGGCGATAAAGAAATCGAGCTTACCAAGGTTGAAAAGGTGGAGAACGCACCTGAACCGGAACCGGAGCAGCCTGCCGAAGGAGACGGCGGTACGGGCAACAATGCGCCTCCACCGGCAGAACAAGGAGCGGGTGCGGAGTGAGCGACCCAATCCGTATAGGGCACCTGTATACCGGCCGGATTCAGCCGGGGACGGTCCCCTACTCCAGAAATCAGCAGGCTGAGAGCTCACCCAATGGTTTAAGTTTCGAGGAAATGCTCCAGGATCGGCTGCTGCATTTCAGCAACCATGCCGTGAAAAGGCTGGAGCAGCGCGGAATTGAGCTTAAGCCGGAGGAACTGAGCCGCATCGAATCGGCGATCGACAGTGCGGCCGCCAAAGGCGCGAAGGAAACTTTGATATTAATGAAAGATACGGCCCTGATCGTCAACGTGAATAATCGCACGGTTGTTACGGCGATGCATGGGAGCAGCATGAAGGACAATGTATTCACCCAGATTGACAGCGCAGTTATCATTTGACAAACAATTGGCTGGCCCGGATTCGGAAGCCGACAAGGGCCGCGGATCGACTGAAGCGGTCCTAGAAATTACATTTGTCCCAGGGGAGGAATTTTGCAAAATGTTAAGATCCATGTATTCGGGTGTTTCAGGCATGCGCGGGTTTCAAACGAAACTCGACGTGATCGGCAACAATATTGCCAACGTAAATACCGTTGGTTTTAAATCGGGACGCGTTATGTTTAAGGATATTATGAGCCAGACCGTTGCAGGGGTAACCGCACCTACCGACGAAACCGGTGGTATTAACGCTAGACAAATAGGTCTTGGGGTCTCCATCGGATCGATCGACACGCTGCACACCGGCGGCAGCGCCCAGACGACGAACAATCCGCTTGATTTGCGGATCGACGGCGACGGTTTCTTCATGGTGACACTGAATGACGAGCAGGAGGTCCCTTTTCTAACCCGTGCCGGTGACTTCCACCTGGATGCGAACCGCCGTTTGGTGACATCCGATGGTCTGCTCGTTTGTAACGCAGACGGTGAACCGTTGGAGGCTATTGAGGATGATGTTACTGCTTTTTCAATTGGAGCAAACGGTATTATCATGCAGAAACTGAACACCGGGGCTACCGAGGAAGGGCAAACCATCGGGTTAGCTAAGGTAACCAACCCGGAAGGTCTTGAGAAAATCGGGGGCAATCTCTATCGGACGACCTTGAATGCACAAAATGGCGAACTGGTGATGTCCGCTCCGAACAGCCAGGAAACCGGCACTGGCGCGCTCGTACCTGGGCAGTTGGAAATGTCGAACGTCGACCTGACGGGCGAATTCACCGAGATGATCGTGGCGCAGCGCGGTTTCCAGGCGAACTCCCGGATTATCACGACTTCGGATGAAGTGCTGCAGGAAGTAGTTAACCTGAAGCGTTAAGATGAAGGTTAGCGGGGGAAGGGGACTTTCCTTTCCCCGGTCTAATTGGGAGGTTTATCATGATTTCTGTAACCAAGCTCAACGGTGCGCAAATGTGGCTTAACGCCATTATGATCGAAACCGTAGAAGAAACACCCGATACATACGTGACCCTTGTAACCGGCAAGCGTATTATCGTGCTGGAGAAGGCGTCCGAAATTATCGCGATGATCAACGAGTATTACAGCGAGATCGGTATCCACGCAGCAACTATTAAAGTGCAACAAACGGAGGAATTGTCATGAAAAAGATGGCACCATGGCTGATTACGATATTGCTGGCCATAACCCTGATCGTAATGGCCGCCTTTCTGCTCGTCAATCAGATGACGGGACCGGCTTCGGGCGGTGAAGTGAAGGCCGCGGTTGACGAAGTAACCGTTCCTAAACACTTGACTGCGGATGAACTGGTTGAAGTGACTTCAACCATCAATGATATCAAAACGAATCTATCCGATCCGAATTATGTCGTTGTCCTCGATTTTGCGTTCCAGCTCGATAGCGCCGCTTCCAAGGAAGCCTTTGATAAAATCAAGGATTTCAAAATCACGCCGATCATTATTAAAACGCTGGCGGACACCAAGCCGGAAGAATTGAACGGGGCCAGAGGTAAGGACAATATGAGTTCGAAGCTGCTGAACCTGATCAACAAATCGCTGCCGGAAGGAAAATTGATTCAAATCGATATTACCAAATTCATTATGACGGCGATCTAGACTAATATCGGTTTTCGATTACTTTTCCAAGGGGGTGAGTTGTTTGGTAGATGTGTTGTCGCAAAATGAAATCGATGCCCTGCTTGCCGCGCTTTCTTCGGGCGAGATGGATGCCGAGGAATTGAAAAAGGAAGAGACGCAGCGGAAAATCCGGGCTTACGATTTCAAAAGAGCCGTTCGTTTTTCCAAGGATCATATCCGCAGTTTGACGCGTATTCATGAAAACTTTGCCCGTTTTCTCACCACCTATTTCTCGGCACAGCTTAGAACGTTTGTCCAGATCAATGTGGTTCAGGTTGAACAGCTTCCGTATGATGAATTCATCCGGTCCATCCCGAAGATGACGATCCTTAACATTTTTGAGGCTGAGCCGCTGGAAGGCAGAATGGTGCTGGAGGTTCACCCCAATATCGCTTTCGCCATGTTGGACAGATTGCTGGGGGGGATCGGAACGGCACCGTCAAAAATCGGTTCTTTAACGGAAATCGAAACGATTATCATGGAACGAATTTTCAGCCGGGCGTTCGAAAGCTTGCAGGAAGCTTGGAAAACCGTGATTGATATCAATCCGCGGATGGAAGGTCTGGAGACCAATCCTCAATTTATGCAAATCGTTTCGCCGAACGAAACGATCGCGCTGATCTCTTTGAGTACGAAAATCGGGGACACGTCGGGGATGATTAACCTTTGTATCCCTCACGTCGTAATTGAGCCGATTATGCCGAAGCTGTCGGTGCACCATTGGTTCGTCTCCCAGAAAAAAGCGCGGGTGCCTGAAGAGGTGGATGCGCTCCGCCATCGTGTGAATAGAGCCAAGCTTCCGATCATCGCAGAGCTCGGAGAGTCCCAAATTACCGTTCAGGAATTTTTGGAACTGTCCGCAGGCGATGTGATTTCCCTGAATAAATCGGTGCAGGACGGGTTGTCCATCAGGGTTGGCGATCGATTGAAATATATCGGAAGTCCCGGTACGTTAAAAGACCGAGTTGCCGTGCAAATTGATGAAATTGTCAACGAAGGAGTTGAGGAACTTGACGAGTAAAGATTATTTGTCCCAGGAAGAGATCGATGCCTTGCTAAAGCAGTCCAACCCGGACTCGGCACCCGAACCGACGGTCTCCGATTATTTGTCGCCACTGGAGCAGGACGCTCTTGGCGAGATCGGAAACATCACCTTCGGGAGCGCGGCAACGGCGCTCTCTACCCTGCTTAGCAAAAAAGTGGATATCACAACTCCCAAGGTATCCATAATTACGAGATCTCAGTTTGAAACGGAGTTCCCGAAACCGCATGTTGCCATTCATGTTCAATATGTAGACGGTTTTGAAGGCGTCAATTCTCTCGTTATCAAAACTAGAGATGCCCAGGTCATTGCCGACTTAATGTTGGGCGGCGAAGGAAACCCGGCTGATGAGGAACTGAATGAAATTCATATCAGCGCGGTTCAGGAAGCCATGAACCAGATGATGGGCTCATCCGCGACCTCCATGTCGACGATCTTTAACCGGTTTGTAAATATTTCTCCACCGGGGATCGATATTTTGAACATGACGAACGGGGACGGCGTAGCCAGTCTGCCGCCGGATGAAACCTTGATCAAAATTTCGTTCCGGTTGACGATCGGCGATTTGATCGACTCGACGATCATGCAGCTGTTAACCGTCAAATTCGCGAAGGAAATGGTCGACAGTCTCATTAACGGCTCGTCTTCCGAACCGTCCGCTCAAGAGGTTGCAGCCGCAGCTCCGGCGGCCGCGGCACCAGCTTACGAGGCTCCGGCTTACCAACAGCCGCCCGCACATGCACAGCAGCCAATGGCACAGCCGCCGATGCAACAACCGCCGATGCAGCAGCAAGGATACTATTATCCGCCGCAAGAACGGCCTTATGGCGAACCGCAGCATTTTGGCGGTGTACCCGGAAGGAACGTGAATGTGCAGCCCGTACAATTCGCTAACCTTGGCAACCCGGCATACGGTCAAGCCGACATTAATAATTTGAACTTATTGATGGACATTCCGCTTAAGGTCACCGTAGAATTAGGAAGGACCCAAAAGCAGATCAAAGATATCCTCGAATTGTCCCAAGGTTCGATTATCGAGTTGGACAAGCTTGCCGGCGAACCGGTGGACATTCTGGTCAACAACAAGTTGATTGCCAAAGGCGAGGTTGTTGTTATCGACGAAAACTTCGGTGTTCGCGTTACGGATATTGTCAGCCAATGGGATCGCATACAAAATTTACAATAGTAGAAGTTTAGGGAGGATTTTAAATCAATGGCAAACCGAATTCTTATCGTAGACGACGCAGCATTTATGAGAATGATGATCCGGGATATTTTGACGAAAAACGGATTTGAGGTTGTCGGTGAAGCACAAGACGGCGCGCAGGCGGTGGAGAAATTCAAGGAATTGCGTCCGGATTTGATTACGATGGACATTACCATGCCGGAGATGGATGGCATCGCGGCGTTGAAAGAGATCAAGAAGCTGGAACCGAATGCGAAGGTCATCATGTGCTCCGCGATGGGGCAACAGGCCATGGTTATCGATGCCATTCAGGCGGGGGCGAAGGACTTTATTGTCAAGCCGTTCCAATCCGACCGGGTTATCGAAGCGATCAACAAAACGCTCGGATTGTAGGCGAAACCGATGTTTCTATCGCAAACTGACGTTCCGCCGGGATTTAGTAGGGATGTCAACCTTTGGGGGAATTTGATTAATGTCATTGTCGTACTGGCGATAATCATTGTTTTGATCGTAGTCTTAATCCGTTTTTTGGGGAAGAGAAACCGGTTATTCTCCCAAAGCCGTTCGATCCGTACGATGGGAGCTGTCGGTCTCGGTCCGAACAAGTCGCTCCAGGTGATCGAAATCGGCAGCAGCGTGTATCTTGTCGGCGTGGGTGAAGATATCACCTTGCTTGACAAGATTACCGATCCGGAAGAACTGGCGGCTTTGCAGCAGGCTTTTGAAGAGGAGGGGACGGAGTTTGCCGGAGTGACTTCGGTTCTGTCTGGCCTCGTCTCCCGATTCCGCAAAGCGCCTCCGCAGGAAGCGGAGGAACTCGAAGGGACATCGTTTCATGAAATGTTTCATTCCCAGTTGCAAAAAATGCCTAGCCGCAAACGTCAGATGGAGGAACTGCTGAAGGACCAGGAAGAAGAATCTACAGATCGGTTGAGGGATTCATGAAGAACAAAGTTCTAATTGCGACATTACTTTTTACGTTGTGGAGCGTTTTGACAGTAACCATCGCCTCCGCGGCTCCCGTCGATCCTATTCCCGAAATCGGGATACAAATCGGGGGGAATACGGGAACAGAGGGCGGCACCAGCTCGCTATCGCTCATATTGCTTATTACGGTGTTAAGCGTAGCGCCGGCGATTCTGGTTCTGATGACCAGCTTTACGCGAATTGTGATCGTGCTCGGATTTGTCCGCAGCTCGCTGGGAACGCAGACTTCGCCGCCCAATCAGGTTCTGGTCGGCCTGGCGCTGTTCCTGACGCTGTTTGTCATGAGTCCAACGCTGTCAACGATTAATGAGGTAGCGTTACAGCCTTACATTAAAGGGGAAATCACCCAGACGGAAGCTTTAAATAAAGCGGCTGTTCCTATGAAAAAGTTCATGTATTCACACACGCGGCCGAAGGATCTGCAATTATTTATGAGTTATACCAAAACCGAGAAGCCGAGCAGCTACGAGGAAATTCCGATTTCGGTCCTGGTTCCCGCGTTCGCCATCAGTGAGCTGAAGACCGCATTCCAGATGGGGTTCATGATATTTATACCTTTTCTAATTATAGATATCGTGGTCTCAAGTGTGCTCATGGCGATGGGGATGATGATGCTTCCGCCGGTTATGATCTCATTGCCGTTCAAAATTTTGTTGTTCGTCTTGGTTGATGGATGGTATCTGATTGTGAAGTCTCTGCTGGTCAGCTTCAATCCTTAGCGAGACTAGGGTTGAAAGCTGTGGCTATGCGCATATGATGGATTTACTATTTCATAGAGGGGGAAAACGGTTATGAGTTCGGAGTTTATTATCGGTTTGGCCGGACAAGCCGTTTATACCGTTTTAAAGGTTAGCGCTCCGATGTTGGTGATCGGTCTGGTCGTCGGTTTAATTATCAGTATCTTTCAAGCCACGACCCAGATTCAAGAGCAAACGCTCGCGTTCGTTCCGAAAATTGTCGCCGTGCTGTTGGCCCTGCTGATGTTCGGACCATGGATATTAACGACGCTGGTCGATTTCACCTATGGTATTCTGAACAATCTATCTAATTATATCGGTTAGGCTTCGGTGAACATGGAGATCATTTTACACGGAATTTCCGTCTTTTTGCTAATTTTTTGTCGAATGACAGCCTTTTTTGTAGTTGCACCCATATTTTCATCGCGCGGCGTACCCATGAACTTTAAAGTGGGGATCGCGGGAATCATCTCTTTGCTGATCGTGACGATTCAGGGAACGAACCAGGCCATCCCCAATGATCTGGGATATCTTCTGCTCGTTTTTCGCGAGGTCTTGATCGGTTTATTGATGGGCTATGTTGCTTATCTGATCTTTTCCGTCATTCAGACGGCCGGGTCGTTTATCGACATCCAGATCGGATTCGGCATCGCCAACGTGATTGACCCGATGACCGGCGCGTCAGCCCCGGTAATCGGCAACTTTAAATATCTGATTGCCACATTGCTGTTTCTGACGATTAACGGACATCATTATTTGCTGGACGCGGTGATCCGCAGCTACAACTGGATTCCGCTATCGAATGAAGCATTCCAGAGATTATACCACGGCAGTGTATCCGAGTTTTTGGTGCGTACCTTTAGCCAGTCGTTTATGCTGGCCTTCCAGATGTCCGCGCCGTTGGTCGTAGCCTTGTTTTTAACCGACGTTGCGCTCGGTTTCCTGGCCCGGACAGCTCCGCAGTTCAACGTATTTGTGATCGGGATTCCCGTAAAAATCATTGTGGGTTTGGTCGTACTGCTGCTGTTGGTTCCGGGATTTATCGTTGCCTTCGAGAATCTGTTTGAAGTGATGTTTAAGGCGCTACATAATCTGTTCGGTACGCTTGGAGATCGACCGACGTAAGGAGGGGAGTCGCTGATGATCTATCGGTACAGCCTCGATTTGCAGATGTTTGCCGGAGAGAAGACGGAGAAAGCGACACCCAAAAAACGTCAGGATGCGAGAAAAAAAGGTCAGGTGGCCAAGAGTCAGGATGTTTCCGGTGCGCTCATTCTGCTGGCTACATTTATGTGCCTTATGGCCTTCGGCGCTTATATCAAGGAGCGGCTCGTCGCTCTGTTCAGCGATGTTTTTTATCATAGACTTACGACCGATGTGACGCAAGAGAACGTCATGGTGATGCTCGGGGATTACGGGATGCAAATTTTGTTGCTGCTCGCCCCGGTCTTTTTGGTCGTCGTCGTTATGGGCGTCATCGCCAATTATGCGCAAGTCGGCTTTTTGCTCACCGGGGAACCGCTCAAGATGAAATTCAGCAAGCTGAGCCCCATCCAGGGGTTTAAAAAGATCTTTTCCATGCATGCGCTTGTTGAGTTTCTGAAATCGGTTCTAAAGCTGGTGATTATCGGCTATCTGGTTTATTCCACCATTTGGGGAGCCAGGAGCAGTATCGCTGCGATCGGTAAGGTCCCGGTGGAGGAAGCATTTCATTTCACAGCGAAAATTACGATGAGTTTGGGGCTTAAAATCGCCGCGGCACTGTTCGTCCTGGCGGTGCTCGATTATATGTATCAACGATACGAGCATGAGAAAAGTTTGAAGATGTCCAAGCAGGACATCAAGGACGAGTATAAAAAAATGGAAGGCGACCCGCTGATCAAGGGGAAAATCAGGGAAAGGCAGCGCCGGATGGCCCTCCAGCGCATGATGCAAGAGGTGCCGAAGGCGGATGTCATCATCACCAACCCGACGCATTTTGCCGTTGCATTAAAATACGACGGATCGCAAATGGAAGCTCCTCAGGTCATCGCCAAGGGGCAGGATTTCGTCGCCCTTCGAATTAAGGAGATCGCCAAGGAGCATGGCGTTGTGACGATTGAAAACAAACCGCTGGCACGGGCGTTGTTCCAGAGAGCCGAGATCGGGGATATGATCCCGGGGGATTTGTTCCAGGCTGTAGCCGAAGTGCTTGCGTATGTATATAAATTGCAAGGCAAAGTGAAATAAGCTCGGGATCGGAGGAAGAACCGGTGAAGAAGTATAAAGATCTATTCATCCTAGTCGGCATTATCGGTATTGTTCTACTTATGATCGTCCCGATCCCGCCGTTGCTTTTGGATATTCTTCTAATTATTAATATATCGATTGCTCTCATGATTTTGCTCGTCGCCATGAATACCAGGGAGGCGCTGCAGTTCTCCATCTTTCCGGCGATGCTGTTAATCACCACGTTGTTCCGGCTGGCGCTGAATGTGTCGACGACCAAACTTATTTTGGGACATGCCGAGGCCGGTGACGTCGTGGCGACGTTCGGTTCATGGGTTTCCCAAGGGCAACCCGTCGTCGGATTTATCGTGTTTCTGATCCTCGTGGTTGTTCAATTCATCGTCATAACCAAGGGCTCGGAGCGCGTGGCCGAAGTGGCGGCGCGCTTCACCCTCGATGCGATGCCAGGGAAGCAGATGAGTATCGACGCCGACCTGAATGCGGGGCTGATCAATGAACAGCAGGCCCGTGAACGTCGGAGCAAAATCGAACGCGAGGCCGATTTCTACGGTGCGATGGACGGGGCGAGTAAATTCGTCAAGGGCGATGCGATCGCCAGTATCATTATATTGCTTATCAATCTGATCGGCGGTTTTATTATCGGGATGTCCATTCATGGCATGCCGTTTAACGAAGCGCTCTCCACTTATTCGATCCTGACGATCGGTGACGGTCTGGTTAGCCAGATTCCGGCTTTGCTGATTTCAACCGCCGCAGGTCTGATCGTGACGCGGGCTTCCTCCGAGGGGAACCTGGCGGAAGACATCACGGGACAGCTGTTCACCTATCCGAAACTGATCTATGTTGTGGCTGGTACGCTAACCTTGCTGGGACTTTTTACCCCAATCGGACCATGGACCACCCTTCCTTTTGCCGGATTGCTGGTTTTTGCCGGTAGACGGATGCAAAAGAACATGAACCTCAAGGCGATCCAGCAGGAAATCCAGGAGGAGGAGCAGCAAATCGAAGAGGTGCGCAGCCCGGAAAGTGTCATCAACTTGCTCCAGGTCGATCCGATCGAATTCGAGTTCGGCTACGGTTTGATTCCGCTCGCGGATACGGGGCAGGGCGGGGATTTGCTCGACCGGATCATCATGATCCGCCGGCAATGCGCGCTCGAATTGGGCCTTGTTGTCCCGGTGATTCGTATTCGGGATAATATTCAACTAAAACCTAATGAATACGTGATAAAAATTAAAGGAAATCTTGTCGGCGGCGGTGAATTATTACTTAATCACTATTTGGCGATGAGTCCAGGGATGGATGATGACACGATAACGGGTATTGAGACCCAGGAACCCGCCTTCGGTCTTCCGGCCCTCTGGATCGATGAATCTACGAAGG
Organism: Paenibacillus sp. A14; assembly: GCF_036864815.1. Taxonomy (NCBI): domain Bacteria; kingdom Bacillati; phylum Bacillota; class Bacilli; order Caryophanales; family Paenibacillaceae; genus Paenibacillus; species Paenibacillus sp. A14. The sequence continues at coordinate 271,312 of NZ_JBAGJD010000003.1, read as the reverse complement.
ACAGAGCCGAATTATCCGGCTACACGGTCGTGGATCCGCCGTCGGTGGTTGCGACGCATTTGACGGAACTGATCAAGAAGCATGCTCATGAGCTGCTCGGTCGTCAAGAAACGAAGGCATTGGTCGACAATCTCCGCGAGAATTATGCCGTGCTTGTCGATGAATTGATTCCTTCGGTACTTTCGATCGGGGATGTTCAGAAGGTGCTGGCCAAACTGCTGCGCGAGAAAATTTCGATTCGCGATCTGGTGACGATTTTCGAAACGCTGGCCGATTACGGGGCGTATACGAAAGACCCGGATGTTCTTACGGAATATGTGCGGCAGGCGTTGTCCCGGCAAATCACGCAGCAGTATACCCAGCAAGGGGAAACGATGCGCGTGATTACGGTTGGCCCTACGCTGGAGAAGAAAATCGCGGAAAGTGTCCAACAGACCGAACAGGGCAGCTTTCTGGCATTGGATCCGGTTTCTACCCAAACCTTGTTTCAGAAGCTTTCCGATCAGATCAACCGTCTTTTGCAATCCGGTCAACAGCCTATCGTCTTGACATCACCGACCATCCGGATGTATTTGCGTCAAATTATTGAAAGAAGCATGCAAGATATCCCGGTGCTGTCGTATAGTGAGCTTGAGCCGAATGTTGAAATTCAAAGTGTCGGAGTGGTGAACTTATGAGAGTGAAGCGTTATATCGTCGACACGATGCCTGACGCAATGGCTAAAATACGCACAGAGCTGGGAGCCGATGCCGTAATTTTAAGTACGAAGGATTTGAAGATCGGCGGGTTTCTGGGCATGTTCGGGAAGAAGAAAATCGAGGTCATTGCGGCCTCGGAAGGCGAAGACAATGGGGCCGCCCCGCCTAAGCCCCAGCCGCGGCCGACGCGCCCGCCTGCAGCTCCGGTCGTAAGACAAGCGGTGCCGGAGGCGTATCGCAAATCCGCAGAAGCTTTGAATTCCGCACCGGTCGTGATCCCGGAAGAAACGGCAACCCCTCCAGCGCCACCGGCGCGGAGAGAAGTTCCGGAGAGGCCGGCCGCCGTGAAGGCGCCTGCGCCCGAGACGATTCCCTCACCTTTGCCTGATCCTTCGCTTACGGCGGACATCCGGGAAGCGGAAGAGCAGACGGCCGCCAGCCGCTGGGATGAGGCGATTCGGCAGGCCGGACGGGAGTTGGAGAGCCCGCCGGTTTCGCCGCCGTTGATGGCGAAGCCGGCGACAGGCGTGAAGGAAGAAATGGTTTTGGAAGAACTGCGGGAGATGAAATCCTGGATCGGCCAACTGGCAAGACAGCAGCATGAACACCGCGAGCTGCCGGAACCTTTGCCGGAGCTCAAGCAGAGGCTTGCAGCCCATGAAATTTCACCGGAGTTGATCGACAGCTGGATCGACGCCGCCTACCAGGAATGGATCGATTCGGGCAAAACGGCGACGCCGGAATCCCTGTCGCTTAAAGTCCGGGAAGCGGCTGCAGGCTTCCTCGCCGAACGCGTCGGAGAAGGCATTCGGGACGAGACAAACATTGTTTACATCGCCGGTCCCACGGGAGTCGGCAAAACGACGACAATCGCCAAGCTTGCCGCAGATCAAATTTTCAGAGCTCAAAAGAAGGTGGGCTTTATTACGGCGGATACGTACCGGATTTCGGCGATTGAACAATTGCGAACCTACTCCTCGATTTTGAACGTACCGCTCGAGGTTGTTCAGTCGCCGGGGGACGTGCAGAGAGCGATGCAGCGCCTCTCTTACTGTGACCTGATTCTCATGGATACCGCCGGAAGAAACTATCTCAACGAGATTCATGTCGCTGAGCTTCACAGTCTGCTCAGCCCTCATGAGAAAAGCGAAACTTACCTCGTTTTGAGCTTGACCTCCAAGACGCAGGATATGAAAAAAATTACCGAACATTTCAGCCGCTATGGGCTGGATAAAGTGATTTTTACCAAATTGGACGAGACCGAGAGCGTGGGACCCATGTACAATTTGCTGGAGGAATATCCGCTGAAGGTTTCATATATCGCCAATGGACAAAACGTGCCTGATGATTTGTTGTCCGCTAACCAGGATCTGCTCCTCAATCTGATCTTGGGAGACAATCCCTCATGAATGATCAGGCCCAGTCGCTTAGAAATCTGGTTTCATTGCGTGAGAAGCTTGCCGATCAGGGCAGAATCAAAACGCCGGCCCGCATCATCACGGTTACGAGCGGAAAGGGCGGGGTCGGGAAGTCGAATTTCTCCCTCAATTTTGCTTTGGCTTTGAAATCGCTGGGACGCAAAGTACTCATCTTCGATGCGGATATCGGAATGGCGAATATCGACGTATTGATGGGGGTTCGTCCCAGATACAGCTTGTATCACTTGCTGAAAGGCGAGAGGGACATTTCGGAGATCATCGAATTGGGAACTCAGGCTGTTCCTTTCATCGCCGGCGGTTCGGGGATGGCGGATTTGTTCAGCTTGTCGGAGAGCGATCTTGATTATTTTACATCACAGATCGAACATATTTCCGATGAAATGGATTTTATCATTTTCGATACCGGAGCCGGCCTTTCCAAAGAGACGTTGAAATTTATTACCTCGGCCGATGACTGTTTTATCGTCACAACCCCAGAACCTACGTCGATCACCGATGCATACGCATTGATCAAAGTAGTTCACGGGATCGATCCCGAGGTGGGGTTCCGGCTCGTGATCAACCGGGTAAGCGGCGAGGGTGAAGCTAAGCAGGTTGCGGACAAAATCTCCTTGGTCGCCAAGCAGTTTTTGAATCTGGATATCCCGACATTGGGGTACTTGAGCGATGATTCCCACGTTATGCAGGCGGTGAAGAAGCAGGTTCCGTTTTCGGCCGCTTTTCCCGGCTGCGCCGCCTCTAGGGATATCAAGAGGTTGGCCATGAAGTATATGGATGTTCCACGAGAAAGGTCTAATGAAACTTTGTCAGGAATCAAAGGATTTATGCACAAATGGTTAAGGCGAGCAAAATGATTCTGCATGAAGGACAGGAGTGGAACGGAATATGCCTTATCGGGTAATGGTGGTTGACGATTCGGCGTTTATGCGAAAAATCATATCCGATTTAATCGAACAGGATCCGGATTTTCAAGTTAGTGGAACGGCCACGAACGGACGGGAGGCCATCGAAATGATCGGTTCGGTCTCTCCGGATCTGGTGACGATGGATGTCGAAATGCCTGAGATGAACGGGCTGGAGGCTTTGCAACGGGTTATGAAGGAACATCCGCTTCCTGTGATCATGTTGTCCGGGATTAATGAACAGGGGATGCGGGAAACGATTTTGGCTCTTGAACTCGGAGCTTTCGACTTTATCCGCAAGCCTTCCGCGACGACGAGTTCGCATGATATCGAGAAGGTCGGGCGGGACCTGCGGGAGCAAATGCGGGCGGCTATGGCGGCCAAAGAACGCAAGCTGGCCAGGGAGAAGACGTTGAAGCCCAAAGGGTTGGAGCTTCAGCCGCCTACGGAGGACAAAACCCGAGGCCGCAAAAACGCTCCCGTTCTGCCGAAACCTTCGGCGGGGCCGCCAGGATGGGCTTCTGGCTTGGACCAGGTAGCGGCTGCAGAGGCCCCGAAGGAAGCAACGAAGCGAGCGGTGCCGAAGGCGCCCGATCTTCGCGGCGCGCCGGATCGGCCGAAGCCTGCTTTAATGCCGGAGGAGAAGCGGCCGATCGGAGGTGGACAGCCGTCTGCGAAGTCCAAGCCCGGCAAAGAGCGGGGTGATGTAGTTGCGAAACCGCCATCTGCGCCCGTTCGGGAGCGGAATATGGCGTTTACCGATCTGGTGGCGATCGGAACTTCGACGGGCGGACCCAAAGCGTTGAAGGCGGTGTTGGAGAAGCTGCCCGCCGATTTCCCGGCACCGGTCGTGATCGTACAGCATATGCCGCCGAATTTCACCAAATCATTGGCTCAGCGTCTACACAGCCTGAGCGCTCTGACCGTGGTGGAGGCCGAGGAGGGCATGGCGTTGCAGGCCGGAACCGCCTATATCGCGCCCGGGGGATTTCATCTCCATGTCGTTTCCGGCGCGAAAGGAAGCTACAAGGTATCGTTATCGAAGCAGGAGCTGCGCAATGGGCACAGGCCGTCCGTTGATGTTTTGTACGAATCGTTACTGCCTTTGACTTCGTTGAAACGGCATATTGTTCTTCTAACCGGCATGGGGAGCGATGGAGCGAGAAGTATGAAATTATTGTATGATTCCGGCGTTTCCTCGACGATTGCCGAAAGCGAAGAAACCTGCGTCGTATACGGCATGCCGAGGTCGGCCATCGAACTTGGCTGCGTCAGCCGGATTCTCCCGCTGCACGAGATAGGCTCCAAGCTTGCACAAGATGTGAAATAAACGGAATCTCTTGAAGGAGGTGCCTCACCATGGACATGAACCAATATTTATCCATGTTTATCGATGAGTCCAATGATCACTTACAGTCACTAAACGAAAATATGCTCGAGCTGGAAAACAACCCCGAGGATTTGAGCATCGTTCAGGTTATTTTCCGCTCGGCCCATACCCTCAAAGGGATGGCTGCAACCATGGGTTTTGAGGATCTTTCCTCCCTGACGCACCAGATGGAGAATGTGCTGGACTTGGTGCGGAACGAAAAGCTGAAGATGCAGGATTTTATTTTCGATACCCTGTTTCAAAGTTTGGATGCTCTGCAGTCCATGGTGCAGGACATTACGCAGGGCGGCGAGGGAAAAGCTGACGTCAGCTCGATCGTGGCGAATCTTCAGGCGATCGTACGCGGAGATATGGCAGCGGGAGGCGGCAGTCCGGGAGCGGGTTCGGACCATTCATCGGTTGCTTCCGGGGAAACCGGCAAGGCGATTCAACTGGATGAATATCAGTACTCCGTTCTGGAGCAATCCATTGCCGAAGGTCACAAGGTGATGTACCTCGAAGTGGCCATTCGAGAAGATTGCCAATTGAAAGCGGCCAGAGCATACCTCGTTTTCGATCTCCTGGAGCGGTACGGGGAAGTCGTTAAATCGCATCCGTCCGTTCAGGAAATCGAGCAGGAACAATTCGACCGCAGTTTTTCCCTCTACTACATAACCCAGAAGGAAGCTGGCGAACTGCAAAGTATGATCATGAACCTGTCGGAAATCGAGTCGGCCCAAGCGGTCGTTCTGGATCATGAGACACTGGGCCAGCTGAACTCGGGAGCCCAAGAAACCGCTGCGGCATCCGCGGTGGTTGAACCTGCCGCGAAAGAACCGGCAGCGAAGGCAGAGCCGGCGAAGCCCGCGAAAGCGGAGTCGGGCAAGGTCAGCTCCAAGCCTTCCGGAACGGCAGCCGCGCCGTCGCGAACCATCCGCGTCGATATCGATCGGCTCGACGTACTGATGAATCTCCTCAGCGAGCTGCTGATCGATCGGTCGCGCATGGAACAGCTGGCGAATGAAGTGAAGCGCGCCGATTTAACCGAGACGGTGGAGCATATGAGCCGGGTTGGCAGCGATTTGCAAAATATCGTACTTAAGCTGCGGATGGTTCCGATCGATACGGTATTCAACCGTTTCCCGCGGATGGTGCGCGACTTGGCCAAATCGCTCGATAAAAAAATCGATCTGATTATTACCGGCGCGGAGACGGAACTGGACCGCACGGTCATCGACGAGATCGGCGATCCGCTCGTTCACCTGCTGCGAAATGCCGTCGACCATGGGGTGGAGCCGACGGCCGAACGGATTTCCGCCGGGAAGCCGGAAACCGGAACGGTGAACCTGCGTGCGTTCCACAGTGGAAACCACGTGTTCATCGAAATTGAAGACGACGGGCACGGCATAAACCGCGACAAAATATTGGCGAAGGCGCTCAAAAATGGCGTCGTTACGGAAGCCGAAGCCGGAGCCCTGAGCGATGAACAGGTGTACATGCTGTTGTTCGCGCCCGGGTTCAGTACGGCGGAAGTGATTTCCGACATCTCCGGCCGCGGCGTGGGCCTGGATGTCGTCAAAACGAAAATCGAATCTTTGAGCGGGGTTGTTTCGGTACAATCCACCCTGGGCCAAGGCACGAAGTTTTCGGTACAGCTTCCGCTGACCTTATCGATCATATCGGCGATGCTGATCAAGGTCGGCTCGGAAAAATATGCGATTCCTTTGTCGTCCATCGTGGAAACCGGGTTGATTAAACGTGAGCAAATCCGGAAGGTTCATGGCTATACGATGGTTCCTTATCGGGATGCTCATATTCCGCTATTGTCATTGGCGCAGCTGTTTGATGTCACCGACTTTGACGAAAGCGCCGAGGAAGAAACGGAAATCGTCGTCATTCGCAAAGGGGAGCGCCTTGCGGCTTTGACGGTGGAGGATTTCATTGGGCAAAACGAAATCGTCATTAAAAACCTTGGAAAGTATCTTCCTGCCATTCAGGGCGTAGCTGGCGCTACGATACTGGGAGACGGGCAAGTTGCCTTAATCATCGATCCGAACTCATTCATTAAATAATGCCGCTTGCTTTTCACCCCCGCCGGAGGATCATGCTCCGGACGGGATCATTAAAGGAGGGATTTCCGTGGGAGAGGAATTAAAAGTTATCGTATTTAAACTGGGCCATGAGGAGTATGGCATCGAAGTGGACAAAGTCCAAACGATCGAGCGGATGATGCCGATTACGCGTGTGCCGAAAACTTTCTCGTTTGTAAAAGGCGTCATCAACCTGCGCGGTGTTGTTATTCCCGTGATCGATTTGCGGGGCCGGTTTGGTCTGCCGGAGGCCGAGTATACCGACCAGAGCCGGATTATTATCGTCGCGGCTAATGAGATGGAAGTCGGTTTCATTGTGGATTCGGCCAACGATGTCATCGATTTGGATTCGGAATCGATCGACACGCCGCCTGATGTAGTCGGCGGCGTAAAAGCCAAATATTTGCAAGGCGTGGCCCGCTTGTCCGATGAGCGTCTTCTGGTGATGCTGAATCTGTCCGAAGTTTTGAATCGCAATGAAATTATCCAGTTGGAAAGTTTAGAGGGATAAGCGGTGGATCTGTTTAAGGACTTTGCGGAATTCAAGATGGATGTTCTGAAAGAAGTCGGCAATATCGGTGCCGGAAATGCGGCGACCGCTTTGTCCAAGTTGCTTGACAAGCCGATCGACATGGCGGTTCCCAAAGTCCAGATGCTGCCGTTTGAGGCGATTGCGGAGCGAGTGGGCGGCGGGGAGCAAATTGTGCTGGCGATCTTCTTCCGCGTGGAGGGAGACACGCCGAGTAACCTGTTCTTCATTTTGAGCCCCGAGGCGGCGAAGAAGCTGCTTCACCGCCTCGCCGGAATCGAAGTGGAGAGCGAGGAGAACTTCTCGGAGATGGAATGGTCCGCGCTTTCGGAAATCGGAAACATTTTGGCGGGATCGTATATTTCCTCGTTGGCCGATTTCACTTCGTTAGCCATGACTCCGACAGTTCCGGCGCTTGCGCTGGATATGGCCGGTGCGATTTTGAGCTACGGACTGCTGCAGTTCGGAGAAATGGGCGACTCCGCCCTATTGATCGATACAACTTTTATTGAAGGCCAGCATGAAGTTGAAGGACAGTTTTTCCTGATTCCAGACCCCGAGTCCTTCGATAAAATATTTGCCGCTCTGGGAGTTCCAACCCATCATGATTGATGAGCAGCACATTGTTAAAGTGGGAATGGCGGACTTGAACGTGATTCGCGGACAGGGGTTAATCCGCACCACAGGGCTAGGGTCATGTGTCGGGGTCACGTTGTTTGATCCGATGCTTAAGGTAGCCGGTCTTGCTCATGTCATGCTTCCTTCCTCGGAAATTGCGAGAGAAGGGGCGCTCAATCTGGCCAAGTATGCAGATACTGCACTGCCTGAGCTTGTGCGCAGGCTGTCGGAGCTTGGAGTAATGAAAAGCCGTCTGATCGCCAAAATGGCGGGAGGTTCCCAGATGTTTACTTTTGCAGGCAAAGGGGATTCCATGAGGATCGGTCCGAGAAATGCAGAGTCGTGCAAAGCGATGTTGAGCGAACTCGGTATTCCGCTGGTTGCGGAGGATACGGGCGGTAATTACGGAAGAACGATTGAATTGGATTGCGAAACGGGTATTTTATTCATACGCAGTGTACAAATGGGTATAAAGGAATTGTAGCCATGTCACGAAAAATGGGATATTATCTTCTATTCGGATTTATCGGTTTTTTGATAACCTATGCGGTATCGGCTGGAAATAACTTGTTTATGACGAGCTTCATCCGCGGCTTGATCGCTTTTGTGGTGTGGTTCTTGCTCGCATTTGCGGCAAACTGGGTTATTACCTTTCTCAAGGAACAGGAGCCGCAGCCTGATGTCAGAGACCTAACGGACGCGCTTAAGGAACAGGATAAAGGTGCCAGCCTCGACCTTACGACACCGGATCAAAGTGAGGAATTAAACGATTTATTGAAACAAACACCAGAGGACCAGTCACAGACTCAAGAGTTTACACCATTGAATCCGCCGAAACTAGTAAAAACACTTGACGATAAAGATCCTGAAGAGCTGGCTAAGGTCGTTCGTCACCTGACAGACAAATAAGGAGGGTGAAGGCAATTGAACGAGCGGAAGACATCCACTCTAAATTATGCCGATGTTTGGGAGCGATGGAAGGAACACGGCGATTTGGAGGCCAAGAAACAACTTATCGAGAAGTATCTGCATATTGTCGACTACGTTTCGGGACGTCTGGCCGTAGGTCTGCCCAAGAACGTTTCCAAAGATGATTTGTCCAGCAACGGGGTGATGGGACTGATTGATGCGGTCGAGAAATTCGACTATAAGCGCGGTCTGCAGTTCGAAACCTATGCTTCATGGAGGGTCAGGGGAGCGATCTTGGACGGATTGCGCCAGGGGGACTGGGTTCCCCGTTCCGTAAGAGAAAAAGCCAAGAAGATTGAAGAAGGCTACCAGCAGTTGGAGCAGCAGTTTCTCCGGTCCGTCACCGATGCGGAAATGAGCAAGCATTTGCGGATCAGCGAGAAAGAGTTCCAAAGCATGCTTCAGGAAGTCGCTGTCATGACTCTCTGCTCCCTGGAAGATCCGATCCGTGAAGAGGAATCTGAGACCCGGCTGACTTTGCTTGTTGACGATAAGGCCAAAAATCCGGATTATAAAGTACAGGAGCAGTTTTTGCGGGAATCGCTGGCCAAGGGAATCGAAAAGTTAACGGAGAAGGAACGGACCGTCGTCTCTCTGTTATATTATGAAGATTTGTCGCTGAGTGAGATCGCCGAGGTGATGTCTTTGTCGCCATCCCGGATCTCCCAGCTTCACTCCAAAGCGATTTTGCGGCTTCGAGGCACATTGGACAAGCAACGTGATCTGCTGATGCGAGAGAATTAGAAAGCGGAATTTCTTAGAATTATGAAGATGGAAGGAGGAACGAAAATGGAATTTACGGCCGATTTAGGGAAACTTCTTAGCGTCACCTTTAATGATGATAAAACCGTCGCTTATCTGCAGTTTACCCAAAAAGACGATACCTTTTCCTGCACTAAGGATGCAATGTATCAATTTTTGCAGCACCACGGCATCAAGTACGGGATCCAGGACGATATTGTCGAGCGGTTTGCCATCAACCCCAGAGAATATTTCTACAGTAAAACCCCCATTGCCATCGGTTTGGATCCGGAGCCCGGGGAGGATGGAAAGATTCGGTACGCCGTCCAGCTTGAGGATGTAAGGTACAAACCTCTGGAGACGGATGACGGCAAGGTGGACTACAAAGAAATCACACGTTTGAACAATGTCCGGAAAGGACAGCTTATCGCCGAATTAGTTCCTCCGCTTCCCGGACGCCCCGGAACGGCGGTGACCGGGGAACCGATCCCCAACAAATCCGGGAAGGAAGCCAGATTCAAAGTCGGGAAGAATGTGGTGTTGAACCCCGAGCAAACCGCGATGTACGCGGCGATTGACGGCTTGGTTACAGTGACCGATAAAGGGAAATTGAATGTATTCCCGGTTTATGAAATCAACGGGGACGTCGACTACAGCACGGGAAATATCGATTTTGTCGGCACGGTCGTCATCCGCGGCAATGTATTGACGGGCTTTAAAGTCAGTGCTGCCGGGGATATTCGTGTTGTCGGCGGCGTCGAGGGGGCCGAGCTGTATTCGGAAGGTTCCATCGAAATTACCGGCGGCATTATCGGATACAATAAAGGCTTGGTCAAAGCGGGCCACTCTGTCAAAAGTTCTTTTATTCAAGATGGCAATGTAGTGGCCGGAGAAGATGTCATCGTTAGCCAAAGCATTATGCATTCGAATATCCGTGCGGGCCGGGACGTCGTTTGCAACGGAACCAAAGGCTTGATCGTAGGCGGAAGCATTCAAGCCGGGGAACGGGTCATCGCCCGGGTCATCGGCAATCCGATGTCGACGACGACCTCCATTGAAGTCGGCGTACTTCCCGAACTACGCAACGAGTTAATGGAACTGAGGCAGAAGGTCAGAGAGATCATGGCGAACCTGGAAAAGTCGGAAAAAGCGCTGTCTCTGCTGGATCAACTCGCCTCTTTAGGGAAGCTGACTCCGGAGAAGGTGGAAATGCGCTCGAAGCTGAATATGACCAAAAAATCGAACATTCAGGAAATGAACGAATTTAAAGAGCGGATGCTTACTATTGAAAAAACGCTGGAGGAAACGGTCAGAGCGCGTGTGGATGTCCTAAAAACGATCTACGGCGGGTCCAGAATCGTGATCGGACGCTATACAAAGTATGTTAAGGAACCTCTATCCCACATGTCTTTTTACTTTAATGAAGGGGATATCACGATGTCCGCCTATGTCTAGTGCCTGCTATCGGCACCGCTTTCGCTCATTATACGAACAGTTTTAGGGCGTCCATAATCCAAGCGATGAGGTGATTTCCATGAATTTGAAAGCCGTAGAAATGCAGATCGCGGTACCCCGGACCAATGAAGCCGGACGGATTCAACAGGAGAATCAGCAACGCCCTGTCACCGATCAGAGCTTGCTCTCTGCGGAGAATATTAAGGAGCGCGAGCTTGAACGCCAGAGAAGCACCAATATTGACGAAAGCGCACACAATACAAAAATAAAACGCGAGGGCAACTCCCCGGACCAAGAGCGACAACATCACTCGTCGCAGGGTGAGCATCAGGAGGAGCAGGAAAAAGAACACCCCGCCGAGCACCCTTTCAAGGGCCGTCATATCGATTTGTCATTGTAGCGGCATCTTCCGCTCTACGCCCACCGGGGCAAGATTTTACGCACTTATTTAAACATCAAAGGTGAGGATTACATTGTCATTTGGAGACCCGTGGTTTTATATTGTATTGCTGGGAGCCGCCGCCCTGGTTTATGCGCTTCTTCTTCCCGGCCGGACGACGGGGGCGGCACCTTCTTCGGGCGGCTCCGCGGAACTGGAAGCTACGCTGGAGCAGTTTATGGCGGAGATTGAAAAGGAAAATGAAGAGCTCATCGATTTGGTAGCCCGGATGAAGCAGGATTTTGCATCAAAGCAGCTTGCCCAGCAGGAACAGATTGTCGAACTGCGCAAGCGCCTGTTGGAAGTGGAGCAAAACTCGCTTCAGTACAAATCCCGGCTGGACGGGCTGGAACAGCGGGTCCTTGCAGCCCCGCCGCGGTTGGCGGGATCCGCGACCGAACCGAAGAGTGAGCCGTCGGCAGCGGACATTCCTTCAGCCCGTTTGCCTGAGAAGGCTATTGTGGAAAATTCACCCGCCGCTTCTGTGGGGACGGAGCCAGAGGTGCCAGAAGAGCCGCCTCGGGCTGAATCGGTCAGGGATCGCTACCCCGAGCTGTTTGATTTGTATGCGAAAGGGAAATCCATCGATATCATCGCCAAATCGGTGGGCATTCAAAGAGGTGAAGTCCAGCTGATCCTGCAACTGGCTAAAAGGGAGGAATCCCGATGATCCGAAACCGCCAATTTATGTTGGGATTGGGCGCAGGACTTATCGCGGGCGCCCTGCTGCTACAGCTAATGATGATCGGCCAAGGGACGGGGAAATTGCAGACCAGGGCACAGATCGAGCAGGCCGCGGCCCTCTTGAATTTGAAAGTCGTGGCAGCCGATCGGGAGCTGCTGACCGAGGAAGAGTGGAAGGAGAAGCAGGAGGGAGCCGGAGGACAAGAGGCGAATCCGGCAAAGGAGCCGAAGGCGCCAAATGTTCCGGGAACTCCGAAACCGCCGGGTAAGCCTGAAACTTCAAAAACACCGGATACCTCGAAAGTGCCTGCAGCCTCCAAAACCCCGGTTGAGGCCGCCACGCCAAAAACCGAAGCTCCGGTTAAGCCGCAGTCACCCCAAAAAACGACGGTAACCTACAAAATTTCTTCCGGCAGTACCCTCTCCGGTGTGGCGGAAGGGCTGGAAAAGGCGGGAGTTATCCCCGATAAATCCGCCTTCTTGAAGGAAGCCAAGAGCAAAAAGATTAATACCAAAATTCGGACCGGCACATTTACGTTTGAACCCGGGGAAGATATCACCTCGATTATCTCAAAAATCACATCCGCTCCGGCAGAATAAGTTATACCCGTAAGCTCCTGACAAGGAGCTTTTTTTGTGAGGCTAACATGAAGATGAAATTTGTCGGAAAAGCCTTGACTCTGGTTGCATCGGTTTTTCAGTTGTGGTATAGTAGTTGACGGTGTTATAACGCACGCTGGTTGATTTCGTTAAGGGTGCTCCCTACCGGGAGTCTTGGCGGAAGATGACACTTGCGGAGGAAGCATCACAATAAAACCAAACTTAGGAGGTGCGTGAAGATGGCAGTAATCTCCATGAAACAACTGCTTGAGGCAGGGGTTCACTTCGGACACCAAACACGTCGTTGGAATCCGAAAATGGATCGTTATATCTTCACCGAAAGAAACGGTATTTACATTATTGACCTGCAAAAAACGGTCAAGAAAGTAGAAGAAGCTTACAACTTCGTTAAGAGCGTAGCTGAAGAGAACGGGACGATCCTGTTCGTCGGCACCAAGAAGCAAGCTCAAGACTCCGTGAAGGAAGAAGCTGAGCGCGCGGGTCAATTCTACATTAACCAACGCTGGCTCGGCGGTACGCTGACCAACTTCCAAACAATTCAAAAGCGGATCGACCGCTTGAAACAACTCGAAACTTGGGAAGAAGACGGAACATTCGAAGTTCTGCCTAAGAAAGAAGTCATCATTCTTCGCAAAGAGAAAGATCGTCTCGAGAAGTTCCTCGGCGGAATCAAGAACATGAAGGGACTGCCAAGCGCGCTCTTCGTTATTGATCCTCGCAAAGAACGCATCGCCGTTGCGGAAGCCCGCAAATTGGGTATCCCAATCGTGGGTATCGTAGATACCAACTGCGATCCGGACGAAATCGACTACGTTATCCCTGGTAACGACGACGCGATCCGCGCGGTTAAACTGCTTACCAGCAAAATGGCGGATGCCGTTATCGAAGCGAACCAAGGCGAGCAAACTACCGCCTAATTTCGCGAACTTGCACAAAGAACAAAGAATGAATTAAATGAAAAGGGTGGTTGGTAGGTGTCAAACCTCTCACTGCCCTTTTTTTAAGATGAAAAGAGTCCCATCATTTTAAATGTGGAGGTTTTATAAACATGGCTGTTGATGCAAAATCTGTAAAAGAACTGCGTGAAAAAACAGGTGCGGGCATGCTGGATTGCAAAAAAGCACTCGAAGAAGCAAACGGTGATTTGACCAAAGCAACGGAACTTCTGCGTGAGAAAGGTCTGGCTGCCGCGGCTAACAAAGCCGGCCGGATCGCTACGGAAGGCGTTGTCGAGTCCTACATTCATGCCGGCGGTCGGATCGGCGTACTTGTAGAAATCAACTGTGAAACTGACTTTGTTGCGAAAACGGATCAATTCAAGGAATTTGCCCGCGACATCGCGATGCATATCGCGGCCATGAGCCCTCGTTACGTTCGTCGTGAAGAAGTGCCGCAGGATGACCTGGAGAAAGAAAAGGAAATTTTGAGAGCACAGGCCCTTAACGAAGGGAAACCTGAAAAAATTGTCGATAAGATGGTCGAAGGCCGGATCGGCAAATACTACGAAGAATTCTGCTTGCTTGAGCAAGCTTTCGTGAAGGATCCGGACAAGACGATCGCGGCGCTTGTAAACGAGAAGATCAGCGCGATCGGCGAAAACATCACCATCCGTCGCTTTGTCCGTTATGAACTGGGCGAAGGTTTGGAGAAGAAAGTGGACAACTTCGTTGAAGAAGTTATGTCCCAAGTAAGACAATAAAATAAATATAATAAACGTCATTGGATCACATGCACGTTTGAAGAGTTGGAACACGTCGTGTTCCTTCTTTTTTAACCTGACACCCTTTTCCCGGTTATACATAGGGGGTCTATAGTGGAGGTATACATTTGGAACAGCCAGTTTTTAAACGAGTTGTCTTGAAGGTTAGCGGTGAATCGCTTGCCGGACAAAATGGATACGGCATTGACGCCGAAACGATTTCGTCCATTGCTCAGCAGGTAAAGGAAGTGACCCAGCTCGGCGTTCAGGTTGCGATCGTTTGCGGTGGCGGCAATATTTGGCGGGGGATTGCGGGCAGTGCGAAGGGTATTGATCGCGCGACAGCCGACTACATGGGGATGTTGGCGACCGTGATGAATTCGCTGGCCTTGCAGGATGCGCTTGAACAAATCGAGGTTCCGACCCGAGTGCAAACCTCCATCGCCATGCAGCAAATCGCCGAACCGTATATTCGTCGCCGCGCGATCCGGCATTTGGAAAAAGGCAGAGTCGTTATTTTTGCCGCCGGTACGGGGAACCCGTTCTTCTCTACGGACACGACCGCCGCTCTCCGCGCAGCGGAAATCGAAGCCGAAGTGATTCTGATGGCGAAGAACAAGGTCGATGGCGTATACTCCGCCGATCCGTTTGTCGATCCGAATGCCGAGAAGTACGAAACGCTTACCTATCTGGAAGTGTTGAACAAAAACCTGGGTGTTATGGACTCTACGGCTTCTTCGCTGTGTATGGACAATAACATCCCGCTGATCGTTTTCGCGATTACGGAACAAGGAAATATCAAGCGAGTCGTCCTGGGAGAAAAAATCGGGACGATCGTCAAGGGGAGTGTAGATTAAATGCCGCAAAGTATCAAAAGTCATGCCGAAGAACGCATGGATAAAGCGATTCAGGCACTTAAACGGGACCTCGCGACCCTGCGAGCGGGAAGAGCAGCGCCTTCCTTGCTCGACCGCATTCAGGTGGATTACTACGGATCGCCGACTCCGATTAACCAGCTTGCCAACATCAATACGCCGGATTCGCGTACCCTGATGATTCAGCCTTGGGACAAATCTTCCCTTGCTGAAATCGAACGCGCGATCCAGAAGTCCGATTTGGGTCTGACGCCGGCCAACGACGGGACATCCATCCGGTTAAGCATCCCGGCTTTGACGGAAGAACGCCGTGTTGAGCTTGTCAAAATGACGAAGAAGTTCGGAGAAGAAGCGAAGGTGGCCATCCGGAACATTCGGCGGGATGCGAACGACGATATCAAGAAGTTGGAGAAAACCGACATCTCTGAAGACGAATCGCGTAGGCACCAGGAAGACATCCAGAAGACCACCGACAAATTCATCGCGGAAGTCGACAAAGTGCTTGCTGCGAAAGAGAAAGAGATTATGGAAGTTTAAGAGACGATAAGCGGCCCCTCCTATTACGGTGGGGTTTTGTCTCTTTTTCATCACCAGCTGGAGGAAAAGCAATGATCAAGTTATTTGAGTCCTGGCGGAAAAAAGGCAGCCGTCCTGCAACCGAGGTCCCGACCGGGGACAATATTCCGAAGCATGTCGCCATAATTATGGACGGCAATGGCCGCTGGGCGCGCAAGCTTGGTTTGCCGCGCATCGTCGGCCATCGCAACGGAATGAAGGCGGTCAAGCGGGCTACGATCGCCGCGGATGAGCTCGGGATCTCCGTTTTGACGCTGTACGCGTTCTCGACCGAGAACTGGAAGCGGCCGAAGGAGGAAGTCGATTTTCTGATGTCGTTGCCCCAAGAGTTTTTGGCCATCGAACTGGAGGAATTGATCGAGAAGAATGTCCAGGTTCGCATGATGGGGCACCCCGATGAACTTCCCGCCCACACGATCGCGGCGATGGAGGAAGCGATTGAGCGGACCAAAAATAATACCGGCCTTATCTTGAATTTTGCGCTCAATTACGGAAGTCACCGCGAAATCACCGAATGCGTCAAGGAGATTGCCGTTCGTGTCCAGAACGGAAGCGTCAAGCCGGAGGATATCACGCAGGAAATGATCGGCTCGGGACTCTTGACCGGGGATCTGCCGGATCCCGATTTGCTTATTCGCACTGGGGGCGAACTTCGGCTAAGTAATTTCATGTTATGGCAAACGGCGTACAGTGAGCTGTGGTTTACGGACCTGTACTGGCCGGAGTTCGGCCGTGAACAGTTGTTTGCCGCAGTGGCGGAGTACCAAAGACGCACCCGGCGATACGGCGGATTATCCTAGCGGATGGAAGGTGTAGACAGTTGAGACAACGGTTGATTACCGGCTTGATCGCCGGGGGCGGATTTTTGGGAATATGTCTATGGGGAGGACTCGGATACCATGCCCTCGTCGTGATTATGGCGCTAATCGGGTTTTACGAGTTCGTTCGCATGATCGGACTGCCGGTATTCGGAGGCACCGCGGCGATCGGGTATGCGAGCGTTCTATATGCCGTGTTCCCCTGGAGCCTGCTCCATCTGCAAATGCCGCTCGGCATGATGGGATTCTTCTGGCTGCTCATGCTGCTGTTTTTTGTGGTGACTGTGGTGTCCAAAAATGATATTCATATCGGCCAAGTCGCCCTGATATTCCTGGGGACCGTGTATATCGGGTCGGGTTTTGCCTATTTGGCGGCAACGCGCAGCGCACCGGACGGCCACGGTTTGTTTTGGACCATCCTGATGCTGGCTGCGATTTGGAGCAGTGACGCGGGGGCGTATTTTACCGGACGGAGATTCGGCAAATCGAAGCTTTGGCCGGCCATTAGCCCGAACAAAACGGTGGAGGGAGCCGTCGGGGGCGTGCTGCTTGCGGTTATCGTCGCGGCCCTGTTCGCGGTATTCTCCGGCGGTCTTCTTTCGGTCGGACGAGCTCTGCTTCTTGGAGGCTCCGCCGCGGTTGTCGGCCAGATGGGGGATCTGATACAGTCCGCTTATAAACGGGTGTACGGGATTAAGGATTCAGGCACACTGCTGCCCGGTCATGGAGGTATTTTGGATCGGTGCGACAGCTGGATTGCGGTTTTTCCGTTCGTACATATTCTAGGCTTTCTTCCGATGTACTAAATCTAAATGAAGCATGGGGGAGACAGGATGAAGAAGATTACGGTGATCGGTTCCACCGGATCGATTGGGACGCAGACGTTGGATGTCGTAAGGCAGCATAAGGATCATTTTGCGGTAGAGGGCTTGGCCGCAGGGACCAATGTCGATTTGTTTGTGGAACAGGTCCGCGCTTTTCGCCCGAAGAAAGCTTCGGTGGCAACCAAAGAACTCGCCGACAAAGTGCGTTCGCAAATTCCTTCCGAGATCCAACTTTTCTATGGGGAAGAGGGGCTTGTGAAGGTCGCGGCCGAAACGGACGCCCATACGGTCGTTACGGCGATTGTCGGCAGCGCGGGATTGCCCGCCACGCTGGCTGCGATCTCCGCTGGCAAGCATATCGCGTTAGCCAATAAAGAAACCCTGGTAACCGCGGGGCATCTTGTAACCGAGCTGGCCCGGAAAAAGGGTGTGAAGCTGCTGCCTGTGGACAGTGAACATTCCGCCATTTTTCAATGTTTGAACGGCGAACGTTCGGAAGCTGTGGAGCGGATCACGTTGACGGCTTCGGGCGGTTCCTTTCGTGATTTGAATCGCGACCAGCTTCGCCATGTAACGGTAGAGGACGCTCTGAAGCACCCGAACTGGTCGATGGGAGCCAAAGTGACAATTGATTCCGCCACGATGGTCAACAAAGGACTGGAAGTGATCGAGGCCCGCTGGCTGTTCGGGATGGATTTCGAGCGGATCGGGGTGCTGCTTCACCCGGAAAGTATCATCCACTCTTTCGTTGAATATCGTGACGGCAGCGTGATTGCGCAACTGGGAACTCCGGATATGAGGGTGCCGATTCAATATGCATTGACTTACCCGGAACGCTGGTTCTCCGAAACCAAGCGCTTGTCGCTGGCGGATGTGGGCAAGCTTCATTTTCGCGAAATGGACTTCGATCGTTACCCTTGTTTAAGGCTGGCCTATGAATGTGGTAAAATAGGAGGCACAGCGACAAGTGTGTACAACGCGGCCAATGAGGTCGCAGTCGCCCGTTTTCTAAATAAGGAGATTCCTTTTCTGCAGATTGAACATATTATCGAAACGGTTCTTTCCAGACATGAGGTCCAGGCCGAACCGGGGCTGGAGGTTATCAAGGAAGCCGACCGGTGGGCAAGGGAGATCGCAAGATCGATTTGACCAAGGCCCTACGTCCGGTGTGGAAAAGTTCCATCCCGGTATTCTCTTGTGCCTGATCGGAGAATAATGATAATCTGAAGGAATATTGGACGATCCGTGGCCAAAGGAGGATGCTAACGATTGGAATTGCTTAAGATCATTTTTATGACGGTTCTCATGTTCTTTGTCATTGTGACGGTGCATGAATGGGGACACTATTACTTTGCCAAACGCGCGGGGATTTTGGTAAGGGAATTTGCGATCGGCTTCGGTCCGAAGTTGTTCTCTTACCGAAGAGACGAGACGCAATTTACACTTCGGCTGCTGCCTTTTGGCGGCTATGCGCGGATGGCCGGGGAAGATCCCGAGCTGATCCAAATTGCAACCGGACAAACCGTGGCATTGCGATTGTCCGGAGATAACGTGAGCAAGATTTATCTGGACCGTTTGGATAGCCGAAAAAACGTGATCCGCGGTGAGGTGACCGAGGTCGATCTGGAGGATCGATTGCTGATCAAACTTGCTGTTGATGGAGAAGTACTGGAATATCGGGTTCATCGACAAGCGATGCTGGTGACGAAGGGGAAAGAAACGCAAATCGCGCCCAGAGACCGCCAATACGGCAGCAAAACGGTAGGCCAGCGCGCTCTCTCCATCTTTGCGGGTCCTTTGATGAACTTTATTCTCGCTTTTGTCCTGTTTGCCCTGCATACGCAGATGGCGGGAATTCCGATGCCGGATCCGACGCATCTTGAGGTCGGGGATGTGATGAAGGGCATGCCTGCGGAAGAAGCCGGCGTGAAGCCCGGAGACATCATCCAGTCGGTGGACGGCAAACAGGTAGGCACCGATGCCAACGGGCTGATCGAGATGATCAAAGGCGCGCAAGACAAACCGATGGTGTGGACGGTGAAGCGCGGGGAAGAGACGCTGAACCTTACGCTCACTCCACGTTCTGTGGAGAACGAACAGGGGGGCAAGGTCGGAAGTACGATCGTCACGTATTTCCCTTCAAGGAGCGCTTCCTTCGGAGAAACCTTTACCGTGGCCGGCCAGAAAATGGTCGACACCACAAAAATGATCTTTCTTGGTTTTCAACAGTTGATTCAAAAGTTTTCTATGGACGATCTCGGCGGACCTGTACGGACTTTCGAAGTTACCGGCCAGATTGCGAAGCAAGGGATCGTGAAATTTACGCAGTGGGCGGCGATCCTGAGTCTGTATCTGGGGATATTTAATCTGCTGCCGATCCCGGCTTTGGACGGAAGCAGACTTGTGTTCCTCGGTGTGGAGGCGCTGCGCGGCAAACCGGTTGATCCGAACCGCGAAGGGCTTGTGCATTTTATCGGCTTTGCGATGTTGTTCCTGCTGATGATCGCGGTCACTTACAATGATATTTTGCGCTTGATAGGTTAATAAACGGGAGGCTAATGGTTTAATGGCAAACGAGGAGAAACAATTCGTAACGGAAATTACCCCGCAGGGAGAAGATTTTTCCCGCTGGTATATCGATGTGATCAAGAAAGCGGATCTGATGGATTATTCGCCGGTCCGCGGGTGCATCGTATTCAAGCCTGACGGCTATGAGATTTGGGAGCATATCCAGGCGGAACTCGACCGCCGATTTAAGGAGACCGGGCATCGCAACGCGTATTTCCCGCTCTTTATTCCCGAAAGCTTTTTCCAGAAGGAGAAAGAGCACGTGGAGGGCTTCAATCCGGAGCTTCCATGGGTAACTGAAGCCGCCGGCGAGAAGCTGGAGGAACGCCTGGCGATCCGTCCGACCTCGGAGACGATGATCGGGCATATGTACGAGAAATGGATTCAGTCCTATCGGGATCTTCCGGTGCTGATCAACCAATGGGCGAATGTGGTTCGTTGGGAAAAGCGGACACTGCCTTTCCTGCGGACGAGCGAATTTCTCTGGCAAGAGGGGCACACGGCTCACGAGAACGAGCAGGAAGCGCGCGAAGAGACGATGCGGATGCTGGAAATCTATCGCGACTTCGTGGAGAATTACTTGGCGATTCCGGTCATCGTCGGCCAGAAGACGCCTTCCGAGAAATTTGCCGGGGCCGTTGACACTTACTCCATCGAGGCGATGATGAAGGACGGACGGGCTGTTCAGGCGGGAACGTCGCATTATCTCGGCACTAATTTCGCTACGGCGTTCGATATCCAATATTTGAATCGGGAAAACGTTCGCGAATATGTTCACACCACTTCCTGGGGCGTAAGTACGCGTTTGATCGGCTCGCTTATTATGGTTCACGGCGATGACCGCGGTTTGGCACTGCCGCCGAAGGTGGCTCCCAAGCAGGTCATGATTATCCCGATCGGCCCGCCTAAAACCCGGGATGCCGTCGTGGGACGGGCGGACGAGCTGTTTGCCGAGCTGAAGAAAGCCGGCGTTCGCGTCGGCATGGACGACCGGGCTGACGTTCGTCCGGGCTGGAAGTTTAACGAGTATGAAATGCGCGGCGTTCCGGTCCGCCTTGAGATCGGTCCGCGTGATATGGAGAACGGAGTTTGCGTGCTTGTTTCCCGAATCAGCGGCGAGAAGAAGGTCATTTCCCAGGAGAACCTGGTGGAGGAAGTCAAGGCGATGCTCGAACAGGTGCATAACGAGATGTACGAACGCGCCAAGGCCTTCCGGGAGGAGCATTTCTACTCCGTCGATACGCTGGAGGAAATGAAAGCCAGCATTGAGGAAAAACGCGGCTTCACCCTCGCCGGATGGTGCGGATCCGAGGCTTGCGAACGTCATGTTAAAGACGAAACGGGCGCGACAAGCCGGAACATTCCGTTCCATCCCGAGGTTACAAAAACTACTTGCCTGGTGTGCGGAGAAGCAGCTCGTCATACCGTCGTATTTGCCAGAGCCTATTAGTCATATCGGAACATGATGGAAGGCTTCCGGCAGGAAACTGTCGGCGGGGGCGCGGGTTCCCCGCCGGCGATTGCCGGGGGCTTTGCTTTTTTGAAATTACGTCGTTATATAGGTTGAACTATTGATTTGCATATTAGATAGCGGTGTAAAGGGCTCTTTTTTTACACTCTTAAGCTAAAACTATTTGTTGGGTTCGAATTAAAGGGAATTCCTCCCGTTAATTTGGTGCGTATGCGGCTGCAGAGGCGAATTAGCTGGAAAACCTCCCGTTAATTCCCCTGAAATTGTGTATATCGGCAAAAAGGGTCGTGAATTAGATGAAGCTTTTCCAGCTAAATCCGATCGAAGAGCCAAGCGGTACATTAACGGGAGATTTTCCCGTTAATGATGTAGACTCCGCCGGTGCGGCTTCATATTTACAATTGTGGATGTTGGCAATGGATCTTTCGAAAACCATTTCATATCCTTGCCCAACGCCAATTCTTTAGTTCAACCTATATAGACGTTTTTCTTGCGTCATATCAATGCGGGGGAGGGGAAATCATGTCCGACGCGAACGCCAAGGGGAAAAGAACGAGGCTCGAGTTATTGATGAAGCAGGCGGAGGTTCCGGCTTCCGTGGTGGACCCTTATTTTCTCGACGGGTTTATCGACCGCGTCGAAGTCAGCCGGACGAATAAGGAATGGAAGATCACACTTCGCAAATCGACGCTCGTTCCCGCGCAAGTCTACCGGACGTTCTGTATGCGTGTGAAGGAGCGGATGGGCCATATCGCGGACATCACTTTTTTGTTCCAGTATGAGAATGATGTAGCCGGTGCGGCCATTGTACAGGAATATTGGAAGATGTTCCTCGAATGGGTGCAGCGGGAGGTGCCATCCGTAAACGGTTGGATGGCCCGGGCGGGCTATGAGGTGGACGGTGATCTGGTGACGGTCACGTTCAGCGACGCTACTTCTTTGGAGCTGGCCCGCAAAAAAAATATCGATAAAGCGATTCCCGCTTTTTACGACACTTACTTCGGCCTTTCGCTCAGAGTGAAACTGCTGTCCGGCGAGAGCAGCAGTGAGGCTTTCGAAGAGTTCCAGCAGCGGATCGTCGAGGAAGAGCGGGAAGTCATCAACAAATTGATGGAAAGCATACCCGTGGAGGCGCCGCCTGAGGAGGTCGATGGCGAGGTCATCAAGCTGCAGGTCGGGTATGACATCAAGGAGCCGCCTGTACCGATTCAGGAAATCAAGGATGAAGAGAAGAAAATTACGATTCAGGGCACCATCTTCGGCTTGGACCGGAAGGAACTGCGCAACGGAAACACCTTGTTTACGTTCTACCTAACCGATTTTACCGATTCCCTGCAAATGAAAATGTTCGCCAAGAGCAAAGACGACTTGAAGGTCATGGGGCAACTGGCCAACGGAAAGTGGGTCAAAGCCCGGGGGAAGGTGGAGTATGACCGGTTTATGCAGATTCCCGAATTGGTGATGATTCCTTCGGATCTTTGCGAGGTATCCGCACCGCCTTCCCGAAAAGATAACGCCGAGGAGAAGCGCGTGGAGTTCCATCTGCATACAATGATGAGTACGATGGACGCCGTTACCTCGATCGGCGACTATGTCAAGACAGCGGCAAAATGGGGACACAAAGCGATAGCCGTCACGGACCATGGCGGGGTTCAGTGTTACCCCGATGCGGCGAAAGCAGCCAAAAAGAACGGAATCAAAATGATTTACGGCGTGGAAGCGAATGTGGTTAACGATAACGTGGCGGTTGTATTGAATCCGCGGCCGATCGATCTGAAGACGGCGACCTTTATCGTGTTCGATATCGAGACCACCGGCCTCTCGGTGACGCAGAACAAAATCATTGAGGTGGCGGCGGTGAAGATGCAAGAGGGCAAGGAGATCGATCGCTACGCCACATTTGTAAATCCGCACGAGCGCATCCCGTATAACATCCAGCAGTTGACCAGCATCACGGACGAGATGGTTCAGGACGCGCCTGATGTGGAGCCGGTTCTGAAACAGTTCGTCGAATTTGCGGGAGATGCGATCCTGGTGGCCCACAACGCCCGGTTTGACGTCGACTTTGTCAATGCCAAGCTGAAGGAACTGGGGATGCCCATGATGGAGAACCCGGTGCTCGATACGTTGGAGTTGGCCCGGATGCTGTTTCCGACCTTAAAAAACCACCGTCTGAACACGCTCGCCGCCAAATACAAAGTTTCGCTGGAAAATCACCACCGCGCCATCGATGATACGGTGGCCCTCGGCGAGATTTTAAACGGCCTGCTGGATGACGCGGCGAAAATCGAAGGCATCACTTCGCTGGAGCGGATGAACGACAAGGTGGGCAAAGATTTGTCCAACGCCCGCCCGTTCCATTGCGGGATCTACGCGCTCAACATGGTCGGCAAGAAAAATCTGTTCAAATTGATTTCGATGTCCCATACGGGATACTTTAAGCGGGTTCCGTGCATCCCGAAATCCAAACTTTTGGAAATGAGAGAAGGGCTTCTAATCATTTCCGGCTGCGAAAAGGGCGAGTTTTTCGAGGCCGTTCTCAACAAGTCGGTGGAGGAAGCAGAAGGCATCGCGGAGTTTTACGATGTCTTGGAGATTCAGCCGCTCACCATGTATATGCATTTGGTGGATAAGGGGCTTGTCGGCAGCGTTGAAGAAGTGAAGACCGCGATTCGTAAAGTGGTGGAAATCGGTGGAAAATTAGGAAAACCGGTTGTGGCTACAGGGAATGTGCACTATTTGGAGCCACGGGACAAAATCTACAGGGACATCACCATCCACGGTATCACCGGCTTCAGCCCGCTGAAGGATATCCGCAAGCCGGACGCGCATTTCCGGACGACGGACGAAATGCTGGAGGAGTTTGAGTTTTTGGGGAAGGACAAGGCCTTTGAAGTGGTGGTCAAAAATACATCAGAATTGGCCGATACCTTCGAGGAGCTTGAGCTGTTCCCGGACAAGCTGTACACGCCGATCATCGAAGGGGCGGACGAGGAAATCCGCAATACCTGCTATGCGACGGCCCGGACGATTTACGGGGAGGAACTCCCCGAGGTGGTCGTCAAGCGATTGGAGAAAGAGCTGGAGCCGATCATCAAGTACGGCTTCTCGGCGAACTATTTGATTTCCGAACGACTGGTTAAGAAATCCAATCAGGACGGCTATCTCGTAGGTTCGCGGGGGTCGGTCGGCTCCTCGGTCGTGGCGACCTTCCTGGGAATCTCCGAGGTGAATCCGCTGCCGGCCCATTACGTTTGCTTGAACTCCGAATGCAAGTACAGCGAATGGTTCCTCGACGGCAGCGTGCCGAGCGGGTTTGACCTGCCGGACAAGGATTGCCCGAAATGCGGCCGGAAGCTGAAGGGCGAAGGGCAGGATATCCCCTTTGAAACGTTCCTCGGGTTTAAGGGCGACAAGGTTCCCGATATCGATCTTAACTTTTCCGGGGAATACCAGCCGCATGCCCATAACTATACGAAGGTGCTTTTTGGCGAAAAAAGTGTATTCCGGGCCGGAACGATCGGTACGGTCGCCGAGAAGACCGCTTTTGGCTTCGCCAAGAAATATGAGGAAGAGCATCATAAACATTGGCGCGGCGCCGAGTTGAACCGCCTGGCTGCGGGATGTACCGGGGTCAAGCGCAGCACCGGCCAGCACCCTGGGGGAATCGTCGTCGTTCCCGATTATATTGAAGTTGAAGATATTACACCGGTTCAGTACCCGGCCGACGATACGAGCGCGGAATGGATGACCACGCATTTCGATTATCACGCCTTCGATGCCAACCTGCTCAAGCTCGATATTCTCGGGCACGATGATCCGACGATGATGCGGATGCTGCAGGACTTGACGGGCGTTGACCCGACGACGATTCCGATGAACGATCCGAAGGTCATGAGCATGTTTAACTCTACGGAGGCACTCGGGGTTACTCAGGAGCAAATCCGCACCCCTGTAGCCACCTACGGGGTTCCGGAGATGGGGACGAAGTTCGTGCGCCAGATGTTGGTGGAATCGCAGCCTTCCAGCTTTGCCGACCTGCTGCAGATTTCCGGCCTTTCCCACGGAACCGGCGTATGGCTGGGAAATGCGCAGGAACTGATCAAAAACGGCACCTGCAACATTAAAACTGTGATCGGCTGCCGGGACGACATCATGCTTTTCCTGATTTACAAAGCCGGCATGGATGCCGGGCTCGCCTTTAAAATTACGGAAAGCGTCCGTAAAGGGAAAGGCTTGACGCCTGAGTGGATCGAGGAAATGAAGAAATGCAAGGTGCCCCAGTGGTACATTGATTCCTGCCTGAAAATCCAGTACATGTTTCCGAAGGCGCACGCCGCCGCTTATGTCATCTCAGCCGTTCGGACCGCCTATTTCAAGCTGTATCATCCGATCGAATACTATGCGACCTATTTCTCGGTACGGGGCGAGGATTTCGATATCGAACTGTTCTGCCAAGGGTATGAAGCGATTTACCGAAAAATCGAAGAGATCGAGCAAAAAGGCTTCCAGGCCCTGCCGAAGGAGAAAAACATGCTGCCGATTCTGGAGATGGCCCTGGAGATGACCGCTCGCGGCTTCCGCTTCAAGAATATCGACCTCTACCGCTCCGACGCCACGAAGTTTATTGTGGACGGCGACTCCCTGATTCCGCCGTTTTCGGCACTTGCCGGAATCGGCGAGAACGCGGCAAAGAACATCGCGGCAGCCAAAGAGCAAGGGGAATTCCTCTCCATTGAGGATTTCCAGCAGAAATCCAAGGCGAGCAAAACGATCGTGGAGTTGCTCGGCACGATGGGCTGCTTCCGCGGCTTGCCGGAAAGCAACCAGCTCTCCCTGTTCTAAGCTTGTCGTCAAGGCGTTTTACTTGTCACTCTTACCGGACTATGTTATAATTTTTTTGGTAATCATGAAGATAGAACCGTTGTTTAAAGAGTGGGGAAACCCACTCTTTACTCTTTGGTATACAGGAAAGAACCATATGGAGGTAATGTACGCTTGAGCACACCGAAGATCAAAGCGGCCGTGGAAGAGATGGTCAACCCTTTTTTGGAGGAACATGGCTTTGAACTGGTAGACATCGAGTATGTAAAGGAAGGAAGCAACTGGTTCCTGCGCGTATTTGTGGATAAAGACGGGGGCATCGACATTGATGACTGCGGTCGGATCAGCGAATATCTCAGCGAGAAGCTGGATCAAAACGACCCGATTCCATCCGCCTATTTTCTTGAAGTTTCTTCTCCCGGCGCGGAGCGCCCGCTGAAGAAGGCGGAGGACGTGAAGAAAGCCGTCGGCAAGGATGTATTCGTCACTACATATGAACCGGTAAACGGCTTGAAAGAGTTTGAAGGACGGCTCCTTTCGTTTGAAAATGAGGAGCTGGTCGTCGAAGTCGGCAAGAAGAGCCATGCCATTCCATACAGCAAAGTTGCCAGCGCCAGGTTGGCCATCATTTTTTAGCAGGCTTTCAACTGCACTGCAGGAGACTATGAAAGGGGGAACACGAGGCAAATGAGTATGGATTTTATCGAGGCCTTGAATGAACTGGAAAGGGAAAAGGGGATCAGCAAAGACATTATATTTGAGGCGATCGAAGCCGCTTTGATCTCCAGTTATAAACGCAATTTCAACACCGCTCAGAACGTGCGCGTGGATATGAACCGCCATACCGGGGCGATCAAAGTGTTTGCCCGCAAGCTGGTGGTCGAGGAAGTGCTCGACCCGCGAACGGAAATTTCGCTGCCGGCTTCCCGGGAAATCAATCCGAACTTCCAGCTTGAGGATATCGCGGAGATTGAAGTGACGCCTCGGGACTTCGGGCGGATCGCCGCTCAGACCGCCAAACAGGTCGTGACGCAGCGGATTCGCGAAGCGGAGCGCGGCCTGATCTACAACGCTTTTGTCGAGAAGGAAGAGGATATCGTCACCGGAATTGTGCAGCGCCAAGATTTGCGGAACATTTTTGTGGATCTCGGGAAGGTGGAGGCTCATCTGCCTTTGAATGAGCTGATGCCGAACGAGAAGTTCAAGCACGGTGACCGGATCAAGGCCTACATCACCAAAGTGGAGAATACGACGAAGGGTCCGCAAATTTTGTTGTCTCGTACTCATCCCGGTTTATTGAAGCGGCTCTTTGAGCTTGAAGTGCCGGAGATTTTCGACGGGGTCGTGGAGATTCGTTCCGTCGCCCGGGAAGCCGGTTTCCGCTCGAAAATTGCGGTGTATTCCCGCAACAGTGAAGTGGATCCGGTCGGTTCCTGCGTCGGACCTAAAGGTACACGGGTCCAAACGATCGTGAATGAGCTCCGCGGGGAGAAAATCGATATCGTCAAATACTCCGACAATGTGGAGGAGTATGTGGCTAATGCGCTCAGCCCATCCCGGGTGCTTGAGGTTCAGGTCTTCGAAGCGGAGAAGATGGCCCGCGTCATTGTTCCGGATTATCAGCTTTCTCTGGCGATCGGGATCAAAGGGCAAAACGCCCGCTTGGCCGCCAAGCTGACCGGCTGGAAAATCGATATCAAGAGCGAAAGCCAGGCGGAAGAGGAATTCGGAAGAGAGAAGACCGATCAGGAAGAAATGCCTCAAGATTCCGTTTCCATCGATTAGGCGCCGAGAATTCCAAGCTTAATCAACCGACCTGTTTAGTTAGGAACGGGGGTCTGTACCATGAAACCTAGAAAAATACCGCTGCGTAAATGCGTGGCTTGCCAGCAGATGATGCCCAAAAAATCGCTGATCCGCGTCGTTCGGTCGCCCGAAGGGGAAGTATTTATTGACCTGACCGGCAAAAAATCGGGACGCGGGGCGTACCTTTGCGGTCAAGTCTCCTGCTTCAAGCTTGCCCATAAGAACCGCGCGCTGGACCGGGCGCTGAAAGCGCCGGTGGGTCCGGAGGTTTATGAACAACTGGCCCGGGATTTTCTGGCGGTGGAAGAGGAATTCATCGCCAGCCGGGACCAAGGGGAGGAAGGCGATGAGTAAGCTGCTCAATCAGCTGGGACTCGCCACCCGGGCCGGGAAGTTGGTGACCGGGGATGAACTGGTGTTGAAAGCCATTCGTTCCTCCGAAGCCAGGCTAGTTATCGTTGCGGGCGATGCCTCCTCCAACACCCGGAAGAAATTCCGGGACAAGTGCGCAACGTACAAAGTTCCCCTGATGATTGGCTTTGACCGCGAGCGGCTGGGAACCAGTGTTGGACGCCCGGAGCGGGTTGTGCTTGCGCTCACCGATCAGGGGTTTGCCGATATGATTGCTAAAGAAATCGTGAAAACGTCGGAGGTGGAGTATATTGAGTAAACAAGATAACAAAGATAAACTCAGGGTGTATGAATACGCCAAATCACTTAATATGAGCAGTAAAGAAATTATTACCATTCTTAAACGGCTTAATATCCCGGTCAATAACCATATGAGTGTCATGGAGAACGACGCGGTTTCCCGGGTAGAGCAGTTCTTCAAGGATATTAAGAGCAACGCCGCTGCGAAAAGAGAAAACCCGGGACGCGCTGAAGCTGCAAGCAAATCGCCGGCTCCGGCTTCCGCAGGAGGAAGCCAGACACCGAAAACATCCGCCGGGGACAAAACCGGTCAGCGTGGAGAACATGTTCGCATTTCCCAGAATCACCAAACCCAAGGGACTCAAACCTTTGGAAACAATAAAAATCAACAAGAAAAGCAGGTAAGCATGAATAATAAAACAAATTCCAATCACACGTCTGCCTCAGGCAGCGCACAAGCCACACAGGAAAGAACGAATCGTCCGTCAGGCAATCAGCAAGGACAAGGGGGACGCCCGCAGCAAGGCGGCGGCTCTTCCCAAAATCGCAATGCCCAGCAAAATCGCGGCCAAAATCAAGGGGGCGGACCGCGCAATGATTCCTCCCGCCCGGGGAATGGAGCCGGCGGGAGCCGCGGCCCTCAGCAAAACCGGAATACCGGTTCGGGCGGTAATGGAGCCGGGAATGCCAACCGCGGTCAAGGTAGCCAAGGCGGCCAAGGTGGCCAAGGTGGCCAGAACCAAGGCTTCCGTAAAGGAAATGGCGGCGGCTTTAACAACAACAATAATAGATCCGGAAGAAACTTTGACGATAACCGTCAAGGCGGGTTTAAGAACAACCGCGGCGGAAAAGGCGGCCGTGGAGGAAGAAATAATTATAATCAGCAGCCTCCCCGCGAGAAAATCGATAATACGCCGAAGAAAATTATCGTTCGCGGTACGATGACTGTGGGCGAGACAGCTAAGCTGCTCCATAAAGATGCTTCCGAGGTGATCAAGAAGCTGATTTCGCTCGGCGTGATGGCAACGATCAACCAGGAGCTGGACATCGACACGATTCTGCTTCTGGCCGGCGATTTCGGCGTTGAGGTCGAAGTGAAGATTCCGGTCGAGGACGACCGTTTCGAAACGATCGAAGAAGTGGACGATGAGGCCGATTTGCTGGAACGTCCTCCGGTCGTTACGATTATGGGCCACGTTGACCATGGTAAAACGACGCTCCTCGATGCGATCCGTTCGACGAATGTTACCGGCGGGGAAGCCGGCGGGATTACCCAACATATCGGGGCCTACCAGGTTGAGATTAACAACAAGAAAATCACGTTCCTCGATACCCCGGGTCACGAAGCCTTTACGGCCATGCGCGCCCGCGGTGCCCAATTGACCGATATCACGATCATCGTGGTGGCGGCCGACGACGGCGTCATGCCGCAGACGGTGGAGGCGGTCAACCATGCCAAGGCAGCGGGGCTGCCGATTATCGTGGCGGTAAACAAAATCGACAAACCGGACGCCAATCCGGACAAAGTGAAGCAAGAGTTGACCGAATACGGTCTCGTTCCGGAAGAGTGGGGCGGGGACACCATCTTCGTTAATGTGTCCGCGAAGCAAAAAATGGGTCTGGAAGATCTGCTTGAAATGATCCTGCTCGTAGCCGAAGTCAACGAGTACAAAGCGAACCCTGATAAACGCGCCCGCGGCGCAGTTATCGAGGCTGAGTTGGACAAAAATCGCGGGCCTGTTGCCCGCATTCTGGTGCAGCATGGTACGCTCAAAGTCGGCGATGCTTTCGTGGCCGGCAACTGCTTCGGACGTGTCCGCGCGATGGTGAACGATAAAGGACGCCGCTTGAAAGAAGCCGGACCGTCCACGCCGGTGGAAATTACGGGATTGACGGAAGTGCCGCAGGCGGGCGATCCGTTCATGGTGTTTGAGGATGAACGCAAAGCGCGTTCCATCGCCGAGAAACGGGCCATTACGCAGCGCCAGTCCGATCTGGGAGCCAATACGCGCGTGACGCTGGACGATCTGTTCCGTCATATCAAGGAAGGCGAGATCAAGGACCTCAACGTCATTATCAAGGCGGACGTGCAAGGTTCGGTCGAAGCGCTGAAAGGATCCCTGGAGAAAATCGAAGTGGAGGGCGTTCGCGTCAAAATCATTCACAGCGGCGCCGGCGCCATTACGGAATCCGACATTATTTTGGCCGCTGCTTCCAATGCGATCGTCATCGGCTTCAACGTTCGTCCGGACAGTCAGACCAAGGCCACGGCCGAGCAGGAAAAGGTCGATATCCGTTTGCACCGCGTCATCTACAATGCGATCGAAGAGATCGAACAGGCGATGAAGGGGATGCTCGATCCGGTATACAAAGAAACCGTCATCGGTCACGCCGAAGTGCGCAATACGTTTAAAATCAGCAAAGTCGGCACCATCGCGGGCTGTATGGTTACCTCGGGCAAGATTTCACGCTCGGCGGAAGCCCGGTTGATCCGCGACGGAATCGTCGTTTACGAAGGCAAAATAGACTCGCTTAAACGGTTTAAGGATGATGCTAAGGATGTTGCGCAGGGCTATGAATGCGGGATTACCCTTGACAATTACAATGACCTCAAAGAGGGCGACGTAATCGAAGCGTTCATCATGGAAACCGTCGAACCGAAATAAGGTGAGGTGTCACAGATGGCAAAAAATCGTACCGGCCGCGTAGGGGAACAAATCAAGAAAGAACTTAGCGTGCTGATCCAAAATGAGGTGAAGGATCCTCGCATTGGATTTGTCACCGTGACCGGGGTCGATGTGACAAGTGATTTGTCGCAAGCGAAAGTGTATTTGAGCGTATTCGGGGATGAGGAAGCGAAGAGCGCTTCCTTAAAAGGCCTCGAGAAAGCGGGAGGCTTCTTGCGGACCGAGCTCGGCAAACGGATACGGCTGCGGCATACACCGGAATTGATATTCAAAATTGACGAATCGATAGCTTACGGCAGTCGGATCGAGAAGCTTCTTGGCGATATTTCGCACGAAGAGGAAAATTAGAATTTAAAGGAGACGGCAATGCAGACCAATGAACGGGAGTTCCGGCAAGCCCAGCGGTTTTTGACGGAGCATGACAATTTCCTGGTAGTGGCGCATATACAGCCGGACGGAGACGCAGTCAGTTCTACCCTTGCGGTGGGCTGGCTTCTCTCATGTCTGGGTAAAAAATACGTTATGGTGAACGAGGGGCCGATCCCAAAGCGGATGGAGTATTTGTGGGAAGCGGACAAGATTGTCAATCTTTCGGAAGCTCCGCTCGAAACTACCTATAACCATGTCATTTGTGTGGACTGTGCGGATTTCAAGCGAACCGGCAAAAGCAGTCTCTATTTTGCCGAAAATGCCGAAATCTTGAATATCGATCACCATCCGACGAACGACGGTTACGGGACCTGCAACCTTATTGTTCCGCATGCGGCGGCGACGGCTGAGATATTGTTTGATCTGATGACTTTCATGAATCTGAGCTTGGACAAACATGCGGCGACTCTGATTTATACCGGTTTGTTAACCGATACCGGCGGCTTCCGTTATTCCAATACCACGCCGAAGGTCATGGCGACCGCATCCAAATTGCTGGAGTATGGCGTCGACGGCCCGGGCTTGTCCGAGCTGCTGCTTGAGCAGATGACGCTGCCGCAGCTCCGGTTATTGACCCGCGCGCTGAACGGCTTGCAAATCACGGAGGATGGCAAAATCAGCTGGGTTTCCGTGGATGATGAGGATTTGCGGATCACCGGAGCGATTAATGAGGATCTGGAAGGCATCGTGAACTACCCGCGGAATATTCAAGGGGTGGAGGTTGGCCTGCTGTTTAAGGTTATCAGCGAAACTGCCGTCAAGGTCAGCATGCGGTCGGCCGGCAAGGTCGATGTGGCTCAGGTTGCCCAAAGCTTTGGCGGTGGCGGCCATGTTCGGGCTGCGGGGGCTCGCATCGAAGGGACGCTGGAGAGAATCGTGCCTCAAGTGTTGGAGCAGGTGAAACGGCAGCTATGAACGCATACGAAGGAATTTTGCCGGTCTGGAAGCCCGCAGGTTTTACATCGCATGATGTCGTAGCGAAATGCCGGGGGATTCTGAAGATGAAGCGGATCGGTCATACCGGCACGCTGGACCCGGCGGTTACCGGAGTCCTCCCGTTATGTCTCGGCAGGGCGACGCGAATGGTGGAATATTTGCAGGAATTGCCTAAAGAATACGAGGCTACCCTCGTACTTGGTCTGGCAACGGATACCGAAGATATGACCGGTACTGTAATAGAGCGCGCGGAACAAGTAAAAGTGCCCGAAGCCGAGGTTAAACAGGTGCTTGAACGTTTTGTAGGGCAGATCTCGCAAATTCCGCCGATGTATTCGGCTCTGAAGCAGGACGGCAAACGTCTTTATGAACTTGCCAGGGAAGGCAAAGTGGTGGAACGGCAGCCCCGCCAGGTCACGATACATGAACTGGAGCTTTTGCGGTTTGAACCCGACCCGGTACATCCGAAAATCTCTTTCCGCGCGTTGTGCTCCAAAGGGACCTATATCCGTACGCTATGCGTTGATATCGGCCGTGCCCTGGGAGTACCGGCGGTCATGGAAGAGCTTAAGCGGACGATGTCCGCCGGGATCGGGGAGGACCGTTGTCTGACCTTGGAGCAGTTGGCGGACCTCGTGCGGGAAGGCGAACTGCAGTCACGCCTGATCGCGGTGGATGAAGCGGTGAGCCATCTCCCGGCCCACACCGTCGCAGAGGAGAAGGTAAAGGCGGCATTACAAGGACAACGCTTGTCCCGCGCAGTGGTCCAGCCTTCGGTACGCCCGGGTGAGGTGATCCGCTTGTACAACCCCGAGCGCAGGTTTTTAGGAATTTACCGCTCGGAGGAAGGAACGGGCGCAATAGCCCCCGTGAAGGTGTTTTTACCCGAATAGCCGGGCAAATAGAGCGCTCTGCAAAGCGCGAATCCGAGTGAAATAGCAGGTGAGACGAGTGAAAACGATAAACCTAACTTATCCTTTGACGGATGAAGTCATCAACATTGTGGCAAAACCGCAGGTTCTGGCGATCGGCCAGTTTGACGGACTCCATCTCGGACATGCAAGCGTCATTGAAACAGCGGTGCGGCTTGCCCGCCAGACGGGGTTTCCCTCGGCGGTGATGACATTTCACCCGCATCCGAAGGAAGTCATGAAGAAGGGCGATTATGAAGGGTATTTAACCCCGCCGGAAGAGAAGGAACGAATCCTCCGCAGCATGGGAGTGGACTATCTTTATATTGTCGAGTTTAATGATGCGTTTTCGCGGGTAAGCCCGCACAACTTTGTGTGCGGGATGCTGGTTCCCCTGCGCATCCATACGGCGGTCGTCGGGTTTGATTTCCGTTTTGGCTACCGCGGCGAGGGACATGCCGGAATGCTTCGGGAACTGAGCGAGAACACCATGGACGTCCTTACGGTGCCGCCTTTTTTGATCGACGGCGAGAAAGTGAGCAGCTCGGGCATCCGCAAAGCGCTTCAGGAGGGCGACATTCGTTTGGCAAGCCGGTGGCTGGGACGTCCTTATGCGGTGAAGGGAACGGTTATGCACGGCGAAAAGCGCGGGCGACAGCTGGGCTTTCCCACCGCCAATCTCCAGCCGGATGAGCATTACGTCCTGCCGATTAAAGGGGTCTTCGCAGTGCGCGTTGAATATGAAGGTAACACCCTGGAAGGCGTGATGAATGTCGGCGTGAAGCCGACGTTTCACGATCAGGCTACCCGCCCTAATCTGGAAGTCCATTTATTCGATTTTAACGGTCATTTGTATGACGAATCGCTTCGGGTCGAACTGATCGATTTTATTCGGGAAGAGCGGAAGTTTAACGGCATCGAAGAGTTGATTGCGCAGATTACCAAGGATGCGGAAACCGCAAAACAACGGCTAAAATAGGGGATCGCGGAATAATCGGGTAAAAAGACACGTCATTTACTTTTATATATAATCTGTGTTATACTTGTTTAGGTTGTTTATGTGGGCTTTTTTGACATAGACAAGATAACCTTGGCTTGGTTGCCGGTCTCACCGTCCGACTACTAGGCTAACGGCGATTTGAAAAAAGGAGGTGAACAGGATGGCATTAACACAAGAGCGCAAGCAACAACTGATTGAAGAGCACAAAACTCATGAATCCGATACCGGATCCCCAGAGGTGCAAATTGCTATCCTTACGGAGAACATCGTGAATTTGACGGACCACTTGCGTACGCACAAGAAGGACCATCATTCCCGTCGCGGTCTTCTGAAGATGGTAGGTCAACGTCGTAAGCTGTTGGCTTACTTGAAGAACAAAGACGTAAAACGCTACTCCGCTTTGATTGAGAAGCTTGGATTGCGTCGCTAATTTGCCTTTGTTTAACCGAAGCAGCCTGGTCGCCGCCGGTTCCGCTGAAGAAGCGGACGGCGCGCTTCTTGGTTGCTTTTTGCAAAGTAAATACATGTATGCCCACCAAGCTCCGTCAGGAGCTTTTGTTGTGAGTTGGACAGGTTTAAGGACCCGCTTTCGATTCGTGAACCTTCTTTTGTTTATGAATCGGGCAAAAGCAGGAAATAATGAGACTTGTACCGAACTTTTATTTGTGATAAGGAGGGGTTTCATGGAAAAACATGTGAAAATGCAGTTGGGAGGAAGACCTCTTATACTGGAAACCGGACGTTTGGCCAAACAGGCCAATGCGGCTGTAATGGTAAGGTACGGAGAGACCGCGGTTTTATGTACGGTAACGGCTTCGGCCGAACCGAAGGACCTCGATTTTTTTCCGCTGACGGTGAACTATGAGGAAAAGCTGTATGCGGTAGGTAAAATCCCCGGCGGCTTTATTAAGCGCGAAGGACGTCCTAGCGAAAAAGCGATCCTGGCCAGCCGGTTGACGGACCGTCCGATTCGACCGTTGTTCCCGGAAGGGTTCCGCAATGATGTGCAAATCGTAAATTTGGTCATGAGCGTGGATCAGGACTGCGAGCCGGAGATTGCCGCCATGATCGGTACTTCCGCTGCGCTGAGCATCTCGGACGTTCCTTTCAACGGGCCGATCGGCGGGGTGGCCGTGGGCCGCGTCAACGGGGAGTTTGTGATTAATCCCGATATTGCCCAGCAGGAAGCAAGCGACATTTACGTGGTCGTTGCGGGGACGAAAGATGCCATTATGATGGTGGAAGCCGAAGCCAACGAGGTTCCGGAAGATGTCATGCTTGAAGCCATCATGTTCGGTCACGAAGAAATTCGGAAGATCGTTGCCGTGATTGAAGAACTCGTGGCGATGGCCGGTAAAGAGAAGATGGAAGTGAAGCTCCATCAAGTAAATGAGGATGTCGACCGGGAGGTTCGTGCCTATGCGGCGGACCGTCTGATCGAAGCGGTGAAGGTCGTCGAGAAGCACGCCCGCCAAGACGCCATCGATGCAATCAATGACGAAACGGTAGCTTATTTTGAGGAGAAGTACATAGAGTCTCCGGAACTGCTTGGCGATGTGAAGGAAGTACTGCACGACATCGTCAAGGAAGAAGTGCGCCGTCTGATCACCCATGACAAAGTCCGTCCCGACGGACGGAAGCTCGATGAGATTCGCCCGATCGAGTGCGACATCAGCTTGCTGCCGCGGACGCATGGTTCCGGCTTGTTTACGCGGGGACAAACTCAAGCGCTTAGCGTATGTACGCTTGGAGCGTTGGGCGACGTACAAATCCTCGACGGGATCGACCTGGAAGAGTCGAAACGCTTTATGCATCACTATAATTTCCCGCCGTTCAGCGTGGGGGAAGCCCGTCCGCTGCGCGCACCGGGACGACGTGAAATCGGACACGGGGCGCTTGGCGAAAGAGCGCTTTCGAAAGTGATTCCGCCGGAATCGGAATTCCCTTACACAATCCGTCTCGTTTCGGAAGTGCTGGAATCGAACGGTTCCACCTCCCAGGCGAGTATCTGCGCCAGCACACTGGCCATGATGGATGCGGGGGTACCAATCAAAGCTCCGGTTGCCGGCGTGGCTATGGGGCTGATCAAAGACGGTGAACATGTCTCGATTTTGACGGACATCCAGGGGATGGAAGATCATCTCGGGGACATGGACTTTAAAGTAGCCGGAACGTCGGACGGCGTGACGGCAATTCAAATGGATATCAAGATCGACGGGATCGACCGGCAAATTTTGACTGATGCGCTGGCCCAAGCGAAGGAAGGCCGCATGTTTATCCTTTCGAAGATGCTGGAACGCATTCAAAAGCCGAAGGAGCAGCTGTCACAATATGCGCCTAAGATTACGATCATGAATATCAATCCGGACAAAATCCGCGATGTCATCGGCGCAGGCGGTAAGATCATCAACAAGATCATTGAGGAAACCGGCGTGAAGATCGATATCGAACAAGACGGCCGCGTGTTTATCGCTTCGGCCAATGAGGAAATGAACAACAAGGCTCGTTCGATCATCGAAGGCATCGTCAAAGAAGTTGTCGTCGGCGAAATTTATGTGGGTACGGTAAAACGGATTGAGAAATTCGGAGCTTTTGTGGAAATTTTGCCGGGCAAAGACGGCCTCGTGCATATTTCGCAGCTTTCCACGGAACGTGTAGCCAAGGTAGAGGATGTAGTCGCGATCGGCGATACTGTTACGGTAAAAGTGACGGAAATCGACCAACAGGGAAGGATTAATCTTTCCCGTAAAGCGGTGCTGACCGCCGAAACGGAAAAATCGACATCCTGACACACCTATAGAACCGTACGGGAAAAGAGACAGAATGTGTTATTCTGGCTCTTTTTTTACATAGCGCTTTAAGCCCCAGTTAATGGGGTTTTTTCATGGATGCCGAACAGGGGAGCGACATATTTGCAGGCTTGTTCTCATAAAATGAGGACAAAACCCTTGAAGGGATGAGCCTGTTATGAATCGGAAAAAACTCGCGGTTGTCGGAATATGCGCGGTCCTCGTGTTGATGCTGGGGGAGTTCACAGGGATTCGCTCTTTCGTTGATCACGCGCTGTGGCCGAATGGGGAGCGGGATGCTTTCGGAAGGCTGGCCGACAGCCAAGGGGAGGAAGAATTGCTTGGACGAATCCGTCGCGAAGCGGAAGGTTTGCGAAAGGAGCCGGTCGATGCGGTGGTGGACCGTGTATGGAAGGCCATTCCCGGGTATAACGGCCGCGAAGTGGATATCGAGAGTACGTTTCAGAGGGCAAGATTAAAGCCGGAGGGCGCGGAAATCGAGTACCTGTACAAGGAAATCAAGCCGAAGGTTAGCCTGGATGATTTGGGACCTCATCCCATCTACAAAGGGAACCCGAACAAGCCGATGGCGGCTTTTATGATCAATGTGGCCTGGGGAAATGAATATATCCCGCCCATGCTGGACACCTTGGACCGCCACAACGTGAAGGCGACATTTTTCTTTGATGGCAGTTGGCTGAAGAAAAATCCCGAACTGGCCAAAGAGATTCAAAGAAGAGGGCATCAGCTTGAGAATCACGCTTATTCCCACCCCAATATGAGCCAGTTGAGCGACAGCCTCGCGCGGCTTGAAATATCAAAGACTAAAGATGTGTTGAAGGATACGCTTGGCGTGGAGAACCGCTGGTTTGCTCCCCCTTCCGGCGATTTCAACCAGAGGACGGTTGATCTGGCTGCCGAGCAAGGCTTGAAAACGGTGCTGTGGACGGTTGATACGATCGATTGGAAAAAGCCGCCGGCTACCACGATCGTTCGACGGATCTCGGAGAATGTGGGTCCCGGCTCGCTGATTCTAATGCATCCGACAGCTTCGTCGCGGGATGCGCTGGAAGGCATGATTCAGGCGATCCGCAGCAAGGGGTTACAATTGGGAACGGTGGAACAGACGCTGTCATCGGACCGGGTAGAAATCCCGCAGAGTTGAGGAATCCGTTTTTTTTTGATAGGATATTGTTGCATTTAAAGCTTATACTTAGATAAGTAGAATTTTGTTTTACGTCCGTAAAACGTTTAGGAGGGCCAGTTCGTGAATAAAACGCAGTTGAAAAACGGCCTTCGGGTGGTTATGGAAAAAATCCCGACCTGCCGCTCGGTGTCGTTCGGCATTTGGGTGAAGACCGGATCGCGGAACGAAACGTCCGAAATGGGGGGCATTTCGCATTTTATCGAGCACATGCTGTTCAAGGGAACGGAACGTTACAGCGCCAAGGACATCGCGGAACAGTTCGATGCGATCGGCGGCAATGTGAACGCCTTTACATCGAAAGAATACACGTGTTATTACGCCAAAGTGCTGGACGAACATCTGCCCATCGCGGTGGATGTACTGGCCGATATGTTTTTTCGGTCGCTCTTTGACGAGGAGGAATTGCGGAAAGAAAAGAACGTGATCGTCGAAGAAATTTCGATGTATGAGGATACCCCGGACGATATGGTCCATGACTTGCTCGCCGAAGCGGCTTACGGCAGCCATCCTCTTGCGCTGCCGATTTTGGGGACGGAAGAGAAGCTGCGCCGGATGGGACCCGACCATCTTCGGGCCTATATGAAAGAGAAATACACCATCGAGAACACCGTGATTGCGGTTGCGGGCAATATCGATGACAGCATCATCGACTTGCTTGAACGCTATTTTGGCGATTTTGACAATCGGGGCCAAAACGATGAATTGGGGAAGCCCGAATTTTTGGGCGAACTGAAGTTTCACCGGAAAAAGACGGAGCAAAACCATATCTGCCTTTCGTTCCCCGGCTTGCCGATCGGGGATCGCAATCAATATGCCATGGTGCTTCTGAACAATGCGCTTGGCGGGGGCATGAGCTCCCGGCTGTTTCAGGAAATCCGCGAGAAGCGGGGGCTGGCATATTCGGTTTATTCCTACCATAGCTCTCATGCGGATAGCGGACTGTTCACCGTTTATGCCGGTACGGCGCCGAAGCAAACCAAAGAAGTGCTTGACCTGACCAAGGAAATTCTACATGACGTGGCCACGCGCGGACTGATCGACAGCGAGTTGCGTAAAGGCAAGGAGCAGTTAAAGGGAAGTCTGATTTTAAGCCTGGAGAGCACGGGCAGCAGAATGAATCGTCTGGGCAAAAATGAACTGATGCTTGGACGACACTATACCCTTGATGAAATGATCGCCCGGATTGAAGCTGTTACGATGGACCATGTCAATGAAGTCATCAAAACCATGTTTGCGCGTCCTTACGCGCTCGCCATGGTGGGGGCTTCCGACCGCGTGCTGTCGGATATAAGGAGAGATGAACTTGTTATATGACGTACAAATTAATTTAATCCCCGGAAATGAGGATATCGAGCTGCCGCGCAAAATGTCGGAGCTGGCTTCCGGCTTTGATCTCTACGCGGCCGTGACGGAGGAGGTCGTGCTGCAGCCCGGTCAGCGCAAGCTGGTCCCGACCGGGATCGCTATCGCAATGCCGGCTGGTTTGGAAGCGCAAATCCGCCCGCGGAGCGGCTTGGCGTACAAGCATGGCATCACCTGCCTGAACACGCCGGGGACGATCGACGCCGATTACCGCGGCGAGATCAAGGTGCTGCTGATCAACCTGGGGCAAGAGCCGTTCGCCATCAAGCGCAACGAACGGATTGCGCAAATGGTGTTTCAAATCGTACCCGAAGTAAATCTGATCCGGGTAGACGCTCTTTCGGAAACCGTCCGCGGTGCCGGCGGCTTTGGGCACACCGGAACAAAATAATTCGCATTTTGGGGAAGACCTCGCCGTACGGCGAGGTCTTTTTGTTATTTGGTAATTACTTTTCACCACCCCGCTCTTTCCCGCATAGGATGGTCTATACTGTATTGCCTGGAAGGAGTGCCGATCTTGATGCTGACCGGTCTAACTATCGTCTTTTTGGGCGGTGACGCCCGCCAGGTGGAAGTGATTCACAAGTGTATAGAGTTGGATGCGTCGGTACGGGTCGTCGGCTTTGATAAGCTTGAGCAAACGCCCGCAGGCGTAACGAATGAAAATTTAACTCCGGAACTGCTCAAGGAAGCGGATGTCGTTGTTCTGCCGGTGGTGGGCTGCAGCGATCAGGGCGTGATCAGCGCGCCGTTTTCAAGTAAAGAGCTCGCGGTGAAAAAAGAGTTGTTTTCCGCACTGCGCCCGGGAACACCGGTATATACGGGAATGGCCAAAGCATATTTGAAACAGATCGGGGCCGAGTGCGGTTTTCGGATTATCGAGCTTTTGGAACGGGACGATGTGGCCATTTACAATTCCATACCTACCGCCGAGGGCGCGGTGATGATGGCAATTCAAAATACGGACACGACGATTCATGGTTCGAACTGTGTCGTGCTCGGGATAGGAAGGACAGGGTTTACATTGGCAAGGACGCTTCAAGGTTTGGGAGCGAACGTGAAGGTGGGCTTGCGCCGAAAAGCCGATGAGGCAAGGGCGGTTCAAATGGGCTGGAAGCCTTTTGTAGCAACGGATTTGACCGCTTATACCAGCGATATCGACTTGATTTTTAATACGATTCCGACTATGATAGTCACAGCGCAAATGATCTCTAAATTGCCTCGGCATGCCGTGATCATTGACCTTGCCTCGGCCCCCGGCGGAACGGATTTCCGTTTTGCCGAGAAGCGCGGGATTAAAGCGCTGCTTGCTCCCGGTTTACCCGGAATCGTCGCTCCCAAGACGGCTGGTATCATCATAGCGAATGCGCTTAGTCAGTCGGTTCTGGAAGAGTTTCAATTACGGGGGGATGAAGGATGAACTGGCAAGGGAAAACTGTAGGTTATGCCGTGACGGGATCGCATTGCACATTGGAAGAGGTCATGCCTCAAGTACAGCGGTTTGTCGACGGTGGAGCCAACGTGGTGCCGATCATTTCACATTCCGTGAAGATGACCGACACGCGGTTCGGCCAGGCGGAAGACTGGCAGAAACAGTTGAAAGATATAACGGGGAATGATATTATTTCATCAATTGTCGATGCCGAACCTTTGGGGCCGAAGAAACTGCTGGATGTGTTGGCTATCGCTCCCTGCACGGGAACGACGACCAGTAAGCTGGCCAATGCGGTGACCGACAGCCCGGTCCTGATGGCAGCCAAGGCGACGCTTCGTAACGGATGTCCGGTTGTATTGGCGGTGTCGACCAATGACGGTTTGGGTTTTAATATGGCGAACATTGCCAAGTTGATCGTGGCCAAGAATATTTATTTTGTACCGTTCGGACAGGACAATCCGCTCAACAAACCGAATTCGCTCGTAGCCCGAATGGAGCTGGTTCCGGAAACCTGCTATGCCGCGCTTGAAGGAAAGCAACTGCAACCGGTCATTATAGAGCGCTTCCGGGATTAAGCCATCTTCATACCAAGAGATTCATACTATTTACTATAAATCGTTATATTAGAGAAGGAGAGACGTGCCAGATGAGTAACAGGAAATTTAATGTCGCCGTTGTCGGAGCAACGGGAGCCGTGGGGGAACAAATCATCGGATTATTGGAGAAAAGGGACTTTCCGGTTGAGAAGCTGAAGCTGCTGTCTTCGGCCCGTTCCGCAGGTACCGTTCTTTGTTATAAGGGACAGGAAATTACCGTTGAAGAAGCTGGCCCGGATAGCTTTGCAGGCATCGATATCGCCCTCTTCAGCGCGGGCGGGGACGTCAGCAAGGCACTTGCTCCTCATGCCGTCCGACACGGTGCCGTTGTGATTGACAACACCAATGCGTTCCGCATGGATGAAACGGCTCCGCTTGTCGTGCCGGAAGTAAACGAGCACATGATCGGCAAACATCAAGGAATTATCGCCAATCCGAACTGCTCGACCATCCAAATGGTGACAGCTCTTAAACCGCTGCATGACCGTTTTGGCGTTTCGCGCGTTATCGTTTCGACATACCAAGCGGTATCCGGAGCGGGGGCCAAAGCGATCGACGAAATGCTGCGTCAAAGCAAGGAAGTGCTCGAGGGTAACGAGGTTAAACCGGATATCCTGCCGGTTTCATCGCTGCCGGTGAAACATCAAATCGCCTTTAACGCGGTACCGCAGATCGACAAGTTCCAGGACAACGGTTATACCTTGGAAGAAATGAAAATGGTTCGTGAGACCAAAAAAATCTTTGGCGACGATTCCATCCAAGTCACCGCAACCTGTGTTCGCATTCCGGTCGTTTACGGCCATTCCGAATCGGTTTACGTCGAATTAAAGAACGATTATGATTTGGAAGAGGTTCGCAGCCTGCTGTCCGCTGCACCGGGCGTTACTTTGGTCGATGACCCGACTGCTCAGAGCTACCCGCTCGCGACGGATGCGGCAGGTAAGAACGATGTTTTTGTCGGACGACTGCGGCGGGACCTGGACAATCCTCGCGGATTGAATATGTGGATCGTTTCGGATAACCTGCTCAAAGGAGCTGCCTGGAATGCGGTGCAGATCGCCGAAATTGTTGCAGCGGGCAAGGAATAAATCATAATTAAAGGCTTTCGGGTTGTTTTACTTAAATTGGAGGAATATCCATGCGCATTTTAGTGCAAAAATTCGGTGGCACATCTCTCTCGACAACGGAAGCGAGAGAGAAGGTCATCTCACATATCCGCCGGGAACTGGATAACGGTTACCGGCTTGTCGTTGTGGTCTCCGCGATGGGCCGCAGGGGAGACCCGTATGCAACGGACACGCTGCTCGATTTGATCGCTTCCGGCGGCGGTTCACTTCCGCCCCGGGAGCAAGATCTGCTGCTCTCATGCGGAGAGATCATCTCCGCATCCATGCTTTGCAGTCTCCTTCAAAAAGTGTCGGTCAGTTCCGTCGTTCTGACGGGTGCCCAATCAGGTTTTCGGACGGACAGCCAATACGGTAACGCCAGAATTCTCGACATTGTGCCAACGCGGGTGCTTGAGGAACTGGAGTCTAACGATGTCGTTATCGTTACCGGCTTTCAAGGGCAGAATCAGAATGGCGATTTCACCACGCTGGGACGCGGGGGCAGCGATACCTCTGCGACAGCGCTGGGTGCGGCGCTCCATGCAGAGATGGTCGATATTTATACCGATGTGGACGGTATCCTGACAGCCGATCCGAGAATTGTCGAAGACGCCAAGCCGTTGGATTACGTCAGCTATGCCGAAATTTGCAATATGGCTCATCAAGGGGCCAAGGTGATTCACCCACGAGCTGTGGAGATTGCGATGCAATCCGGTATCCCGGTGCGTGTGCGCTCTACTTTTTCCCAGAGTGAAGGTACGCTGGTGGCCAATCCCGAAGGCTTTAAGGATGTGCAAATCGGCATTGTCGATCGCTATGTGACCGGGATCGCTTACGTAGCCAATGTGACGCAAATCAAGGTTGAATCTTCCGGCAAGGTTGCGGATAACCTGCAATTACAGGTTTTTAAAGCGATGGCGGAGAATGCAATCAGTGTCGATTTTATTAATGTGACCCCTTCGGGCGCGGTTTATACCGTATTTGACAGCGATGCGGCAAAGGCGCGCACGGTTCTGGAGGGATTAGGCTTTGAGCCTCGGATTCTAAGCGGGTGCGCCAAAGTGTCCGTCATCGGCGGAGGGATCAACGGAGTGCCAGGCATCATGGCGAGGATTGTCGAGGCGCTGACGGAGCAAAATATTCAAATTCTCCAGTCCGCTGACTCCAACACGACGATTTGGGTTCTGGTCAACAAAGAGGATATGGTGCAAGCTCTCCGCGCTTTGCATGCCAAATTTGAGCTGGGCAAGTAGACGGAATGACGCTAATGAATGCAGATGAG
Organism: Paenibacillus sp. A14; assembly: GCF_036864815.1. Lineage (NCBI taxonomy): Bacteria > Bacillati > Bacillota > Bacilli > Caryophanales > Paenibacillaceae > Paenibacillus > Paenibacillus sp. A14. The sequence goes on along the minus strand of NZ_JBAGJD010000003.1, from coordinate 226,906 downwards.
CCAAAGGAGGAGACAGCGTGGATTTCGGAAGACTGATTACGGCGATGGTGACTCCCTTCGACAGCGAGGAACGAATCGATTGGGAGCAAACCGGACGCTTAATGGATTATTTGATCGAAGAACAGAAGTCTGACAGCCTGGTGATTTGTGGAACGACAGGCGAGTCTCCAACGTTAACGGACGAGGAAAAACTGGAGATGTTCGAATTTGCCGTCAAGCATGCGGCGGGACGATGCAAAATTATTGCCGGAACGGGGAGCAACCATACGGCTCATTCGATCCATTTGTCTAAGCAAGCCGAAAAGCTCGGGGTTGACGCTCTTTTGCTCGTAGCCCCTTACTATAACAAGCCGAGCCAAGAAGGTTTATATCGGCACTTTGAAAGTATCGCGAATGCGACCAAGCTCCCGGTCATGCTGTACAATGTACCAAGCAGGACGGTCATCAGCCTCAGCAAAGAAACTACGCTGCGGTTGGCCCAAATCCCGAACGTGGTAGCCACTAAGGAATGCGCCTCGCTGGAGCAGGTGGCAGGGATCGCTGCCGAGGCTCCGGCCGGTTTCAAAGTGTATTCCGGAGACGATTCGGCCGCGCTTCCGGCTCTGTCGGTCGGCGCCTACGGGATCGTCAGCGTAGCGAGTCATATCGTTGGTCCGGAGATGAAGGAAATGGTGCATTCGTTCCTGGCCGGCCGGGTGGAGACTGCAGCCAAGCTGCACCAAAAACTTTTGCCGGTGTTCAAAGGTTTATTTGAATGTCCGAATCCGGTGGCGGTGAAATTCGCTTTGAATGAGTTGGGCCACAAGGTCGGATCCGTGCGCTTGCCATTGGTACCGCCGAGTGAAGCGGAAGCCGAAGGAATTAGAAAACTGCTGAAATAACAATAAATTGCTGGATTTCCAAAAAACGATGCCCCCGCGGGAGGCATCGTTTTTTCGCTATAGAGCAACGTAACAGTAGGAGGCGGTAGGCGGCTCACTTGTTTTTTGCCATTTTAATCATGTATAATGATTTCAAGTGACTGGGTGCGGTGAATTTTATTTGGAAGATATAAATGGGTGAGAAGCACTGATCGGTGCGTTTTCCTTTACAAATTTACAAAAAAATTACGACGTCCAAAACATTTAGGAGGGTTAGATTCACTTGTCCAAAAAAATGAATAATGATAAACTGATGATCTTTGCCCTGGGCGGCGTCGCAGAAATCGGGAAGAACATGTACGTTGTTCAGTATGCCAACGACATCGTGGTCATCGATGCCGGACTGAAATTTCCGGAAGAGGACATGCTGGGCATCGACATTGTGATTCCCGATATTACCTACTTGACGGAAAACCGCGACAAAGTAAGGGGCATCGTATTAACGCATGGTCATGAGGACCATATCGGCGGCTTGCCTTATGTGCTCAAGAATTTGAACGTTCCGGTTTACGGAACCAAATTGACTTTGGGCCTGGTGGAGAACAAGCTGAAGGAAGCGGGGTTGCTCGGTGATACCAAACGGGTGTTGATCCATGCGGATTCCGAGATTCAGTTGGGTTCAACGATGAAGGCAACTTTCTTCCGCACGAACCACAGCATTCCGGATTCCGTGGGCGTGTGTATTGAAACGCCGGAAGGCAATGTCGTTCATACCGGTGACTTTAAATTCGATCATACACCAGTCAATGATCAATTTGCGGATTTGCACCGGATGGGCGAAATCGGGAAGAAAGGCGTACTTGCTCTTCTTTCGGACAGTACCAACGCAGAGAAGCCCGGCTTCACCCCATCGGAAAAAAATGTCGGCCTTGTTCTTGATGATATTTTCCGCAAGGCGGAGCAGCGGGTCGTGGTGGCTACGTTCGCCTCGAACGTGCACCGGATTCAGCAGGTGATCGATGCGGCGTTCTCGACGGGACGCAAAGTGACGATCATCGGCCGGAGCATGGTCAATGTCGTGACGATCGCTTCGGAGCTGGGTTATTTGAATGTGCCGGACGGAATTATCATCGAGCCCGAAGAAGTAAACAAAATGTCGGCTGACCGCGTAGTTATTCTGTGTACAGGCAGTCAGGGCGAACCGATGTCCGCCTTGACGAGAATGGCTCGTTCCACCCACCGGAAGGTGGATATTCTGCCGGGGGATACCGTAATTATCGCGGCGACGCCGGTACCCGGTAACGAGAAATACGTGGGCCGTACGATCGATGAGTTGTTCCGTCTCGGCGCGGAAGTGATTTACAGCGGCTCCAACTCGGGCGTCCACGTCTCCGGTCACGGTAGTCAGGAAGAACTGAAGCTTATGTTGAACCTGATGCGTCCGAAGTATTTCATTCCGATTCACGGGGAATATCGGATGCTGCGCAAACACGCGTTACTGGGCCAATCGGTCGGCGTGGAGCCGGACAATATTTTCCTCGTGGATATCGGGGATATCGTGGAAATTCAAGGCGGCGTCGCCCGCAAGGCAGGGAAAGTTCCGGCCGGTAACGTCCTGATCGACGGACTCGGCGTCGGGGACGTCGGCAACATTGTACTCCGCGACCGCAAGCTGCTGTCCCAGGACGGTATTCTGGTCGTGGTCGTCACCTTGAGCAAGCAGGACGGTACGATCGTATCCGGACCGGACATCATTTCGCGCGGTTTCGTATATGTTCGGGAATCCGAGGGGCTTCTGGATGAGGCCAACCGAATCGTTTCCAGTACTCTGGAGAAATTGATGAACGACAACGTGAATGAATGGGCATCGCTAAAAACCAGTGTGAAGGATGCGCTGGGTCGATTCCTTTACGAACAAACGCGCCGCAGACCGATGATTCTTCCGATTATTATGGAAGTCTAATCGGTTCGGAAGCATAAAGTACAACAAAAAAAGTTAATAACTGGGCACACAGTCGCCCCTTCTCCTGCCGGTAATATTGGACGGTTCCTTGCGGGAGAGGGGGCTTTTTTTGCGTTTCGCCAATGATATTGGGGGCTCTCAAGAATAGAGGTTGACGGAAAGTCGGCATACTAGCAGATGACAGGCAGGGGAGCAGCACAAACGCAGTAACAAAAAAGGCAGCACTCCACAAAAAACAGTAAGAGTCGATACCGCCCAGGCGGATGAAAGGAAGCGTGATGAGAACATGAATAATCAGATCGGCAAAGGATCCTCGGAGGATCAGGAGAACGATATTCCGCCGGTTCAACCTGACGGGGAGAGAAAGCCGCCGGCCGTAACCGACATGATCCAGCAATTGGGGCAAACGGCCGTTCCTACCCAGGGAGAGTCCAATGTATATTGCTTGACGATCATCGGTCAAATCGAAGGTCATCTCGTCCTTCCTCCGCAAAATAAAACGACGAAATATGAACACTTGATCCCCCAATTGGTGGCGGCGGAGCAAAATCCGCGGATCGAAGGGCTGCTCATTATTTTAAATACCGTCGGCGGTGATGTGGAGGCGGGTCTGGCGATTGCGGAAATGATCGCGTCCCTGTCGAAGCCGACGGTTACGGTCGTCATCGGCGGCGGCCACAGTATCGGGGTGCCGATCGCCGTTGCGTCGGATTTTTCGTTTATCGCGGAAAGCGCCACGATGACGATCCATCCGATCCGGATGACCGGGCTGGTGATCGGGGTTCCGCAGACTTTTGAATATATCGAGAAAATGCAGGAGCGCGTCGTTCGGTTTGTCACCACCCATTCGCGGATTCCGGAAGAAACCTTTAAGGAATTGATGTTCAAGACCGGAGAACTGAATCGGGATATCGGTACGGCGGTAGGGGGCAATGATGCCGTGAGGTACGGACTGATCGATGGTATCGGCGGGATCGGAGAAGGGCTGGGCAAGCTGAATACCCTGATCGAATCGCGGAGAGCAAAGATACCGGCAGGAGGGATGACACAGTGACCCACTACACGATTCTTCCGGAGGAGGCCTATTGGGAGCAGCCCGAGGTAGCCGACATGTACTCTGAAATCGAGATCGGCGGCGTGTTGATGCAGGTACGGATGGAATCCGGCAACCGGGCCACGATCGTAAGACTCCTTCGCTGCGGATTGGATGATTATCTGAATCCCGCTTATGCACCGGGTCGGCAAGTTGTATTCTTACCGCTGTTGTTGAAGTAAAAAAGAGAACATCTGTATGGTACCCTTCAGTGAATATGGTATAATATTCAACTGGGGGGTGTTCCTGTTTGGCACGCAAACGTAAGAAGAAAAAGGCAGCAATAGGCAGTATGCTCAAATATGAAATTTATGGGATCATCCTGATCACCTTATCCGTCATCGCCTTGTCCGGGGAGGCGGCGGTTGGACGAACTTTGTCCAAAATGTCCGCGCTGCTCCTCGGCAAGTTTTATTTTGTCATTCCTTTAATTGGTATTTACGTCGGACTGGCGGTTATGATCGGACGAAAATGGCCGAATCGGTGGTCCACGCGAAAAACCGGACTGCTGCTTGCCACACTGGCCTTCGTTCTCATGAGCACGATCGCGGCGATGAGCCAGAAGCTGGCACCGGTCGTTCCGATGACATTCGGCAATATCCTGGGCCAGATCCATCGGGATCTGCAGGGTTCCTTGTTTCATCCGTCTGCGGGAGATTCGGGTTTCAGCCTTCTCCAGTTAAACATCAGCGGAGGATACATAGGCGGGCTGGAATTCGCACTGCTTTACTCCTTATTTGGTCTGGCCGGAGCCAAGTTGATTATGATCGTGATGCTGGCGATCAGCTTTATGCTGGTGACCGGGTTATCCTATGTGGATCTGGGCCGGATGCTGCGGGGCAAAATGGGGGGCTTGGGCGAACTGCTGGGCAAGAAGATCCGCATGCTCCGTCCGGTGCCCGTACCGAGCCAGGGAAAACGGGCCACAAAATCGGTGATTCGCGAGGAGGAAGAGGAGGAGGAATTGGCAGCGGATGTACCTACCGCTCCGCCGGCCCCACTTCGAAAGAAGCCGGTATTTTTTCAACTGTTTGGGTATAAGGGGCAAGCCTCAAAGATACCGGACGAGACGGTTGTCGAAGAGGCCGAGGCTCCGCCTGCCGCATCGATTCACGACGGTAACGCCGAGGTGAATTGGAACGAAGTCGAATACGCGGGAAGCGGCAGAGCGGGCAGCCATCAAGGGGGTTATTCCGGACATGGGGAGGAGGCCGGCTCTTTCGCCGACACCGGCCCGATCATCCGTAACTTTTTCGATCACATCCAGCGGGAGGGTGAAGAGCAATCCGCAGAGGAGGAGGCCGATTGGGACGAGCCGCAGTCGTTTGAAGGCGAGCCTGCTGCCGGTGATAGCGACCCGGTCACGACGGAGCAAGGCGGAGGTCCGTTGGAAGACGGCCTGGATGCGCCATTAGAGGACAATGGCTCGTCTAAGGCAGCGCCGACCGCTGAGGCGGCCGAAATGCCGCCGGCTCCGCCCAAACCGGCCCCGAAGCCGTACAAGATGCCGCCGTTCCGGCTCCTGTCCAAGCCAGCCGGCGGGGGCAAATCCGGCGATCAGGCGGATTATATGCAAACGGCAAGGAAGTTGGAAGCCACGCTGGAGAGCTTTGGCGTACGGGCCCGCGTGCTGGAAGTCGTACGCGGACCGGCGGTGACACGGTACGAAATACAGCCTGACATCGGCGTCAAGGTGAGCCGGATTGTGAATTTGACCGATGACATCGCGCTGGCGCTGGCTGCCAAGGACATTCGGATGGAGGCCCCGATCCCGGGGAAATCGGCCATCGGGATCGAGGTGCCGAATAATGAGGTTTCGCTGGTGACGATGCGAGAGGTCATGGAGACGCCGACGTTCGTGGAGGCCGAATCAAAGTTGTCCATCGCCTTCGGACGCGATATTTCCGGACAGACGATCGTCGGCAACCTGGCAAAAATGCCCCACCTCCTCGTCGCCGGAGCTACCGGGTCCGGGAAATCCGTCTGTATTAACGGGATTATCACCAGTATCTTATACAAGGCCAAACCGGATGAAGTGAAGTTTATGATGGTCGACCCGAAAATGGTCGAATTGAATGTCTATAATGGCATCCCTCATCTGCTGACCCCTGTGGTCACTGATCCCAGACGCGCTTCGCTCGCGCTGAAGAAGATTGTGGTCGAGATGGAAAAACGCTACGAGCTCTTCTCCAAATCGGGCTCGCGCAATATCGAGGGTTATAACTTGATGATGAAGGACAATCCGGACGCCGTCTTGCCTTACATTGTCGTCATCGTGGACGAGCTCGCCGATTTGATGATGGTTGCCGCCAATGATGTGGAGGATGCGATTGCCCGGCTCGCCCAAATGGCGCGGGCGGCGGGGATTCACCTGATCATCGCGACGCAACGTCCGTCCGTGGATGTCATCACGGGGGTCATTAAGGCGAACATTCCGTCGCGGATCGCTTTTGGGGTATCTTCCCAAGTGGACTCCCGCACCATCCTCGATATGGCCGGTGCCGAAAAGCTGCTCGGGCGCGGCGACATGCTGTTCATGCCGATGGGCGCCTCCAAGCCGGTTCGCGTTCAAGGCGCGTTCATGAGCGATCAGGAGGTTGAAGCGATCGTCAATTATGTTCGCGAGCAGGGACAAGCGGAATATGACGAAAGTCTGGTGCCCGAGGTCGAAGAGGAGATGGCGGACCACGAAGAAGTCCTGGACGAATTGTATGATCAGGCCGTGCAGATTGTTCTCGAAGCCAAACAGGCTTCAGTGTCGCTTCTACAACGGCGCATGCGCGTCGGTTATACCCGTGCTGCCCGCCTGATCGATTCCATGGAGGCGCGGGGGGTTGTCGGCCCTTACGAAGGCAGCAAGCCGCGTGAGGTGCTGATGACGATCGACCAATTTAAGCAAGGCAAAATTCCTTCTTAGTGTTACGCTAAGATAGCATCAACATTATATCCATTTCATGTAACTAAAGCTTCCGTCCTGCTGGCGGAGGCTTTTTTTCGGATATCGCATCTTCTTAAAGTCTTGAGGCGATTTTCACGCTGAAGCCTTTATGTTTGTGGTGAATAGGAAGAGCCTGCTCTTGTCATAATAAGGTCAGCCAACTATGTTAATTCCACAAAAGAAAGGTAGAGCTAAACATATGAAGAACATGAAAATATGGTTTGCCGCCGGTTTAGTGCTGCTTTTGTTCGGAATCGTTTATGGGGTCAGCCAGTTCGGGCGAACGAACGATGATGTAAGCACCCATGAAGATAAGCCAAAGCATGCCTTACCCGTTTTCAGCGAACAGGTAATCGATTATGGTGCGTTTGGCAAGGACGTTTACGAGCTTCAAGGGCGGCTAAAGTTTCTCGGTTTTTATTACGGGAAACTTGACAGCTACTTTGGTCCAAAAACGAGAGAATCGCTAAAATGGTTTCAGTCGGAGTTCGGCATGAAGGTTGACGGACTGGCCGGTCCGAAGACAAAGCTCAAACTGTACAACGCTACAAAAGATTGGAAACCGGGCATGGAGTATGCGACAGGCCAAGGCCAAGGTCAAGGCCAAGGCCAAGGCGAAGGTCAGGGCCAAACTGCCGGGAATGAGAAGGCGAAGGCCGGCAATAATCAGGGACAAGCGGGAGGCGACAATAATGATTTGGCGCCGGCCAGCGCCATGGGATTATCCGAAAACGATTTGAAAATTATGGCCAACGCCGTTTACGGGGAATCCCGCGGGGAACCATTTGAAGGACAGGTTGCGGTCGCTGCCGTTATTTTGAACCGGGTCAAATCGCCGAGTTTTCCCAATACGGCTTCCGGCGTTATTTTTCAACCCGGCGCATTTACAGCGGTAGCGGACGGACAAATTTGGCTGGAGCCCAACGAAACGGCCCGAAAGGCAGTACAGCAGGCCTTGAACGGCTGGGATCCTTCCGGGGGCTGTCTGTACTACTTCAACCCCGAGACCGCGACTTCGAAGTGGATCTGGACCCGCGCGCAAGTGAAAACGATCGGTAAGCATATCTTCTGCATGTAATTCAAGAATCCAAGGAAGCAGCCTCGTTGCGCCAGGTTGCTTCTTTCCTTTGGATTGGTATAGAATGGAACTGAATTTCATTTGATTCGTGCAAACTCAGTCTCTCGTAAAGGAGTTTTGGTCTTGAACAAGACGATATTTCAACGCGGCAGCGCGGGCCATATTCGGGTTCACGTTTTGCCAACCACCCGTTTCAAGACGTTCGCCGTTTCCCTCTATGCGGGTATTCCGCTGGATAGCGAGACGGTTACCGCGACGGCGTTGACCCCATTCGTATTGAGAAGGGGGACGGTTTCTTATCCGGAAACGATTCAGTTCCGGGAACAGCTTGAGCTGATGTACGGCGCCGGATTCGGTTTTGATATTTATAAACGCGGCAATTATCAAATCGTCCAAATCCGGATGGATACGATCAATGATTCTTTTGTGCAAAGTCAGGAGTCGCTGCTGGCCAAAACCTTTGCCTTTTTGGGAGAGGTCGTAACTAAGCCCGTATTGGAGAATAGCGGTTTCCGTGCCGCTTATGTGAATACGGAACGGGAAAATGTCCGCAAGAAGCTGGAAAGCATCATTAACGATAAAATCCGCTACGCTGCTGAGCGCTGTATAGAGGTCATGTTTGAGGGCGATCCTTACCGGCTTCATCCGCTTGGGCAACGCAGCGATCTGGATACTATTACGCCTGAAACGCTGTACGAAGCCTATCGGAATTGGCTGCGCCAGGCCAGTCTGGATCTCTATGTGGTCGGTGACACTACGCTCGCCGAGGTGCAGGAACTGGTGGAGAACATGTTCGACCTGGACCGGTCGGATTCGCCGAACTACGCTCCGGAGCAGAAGAATACGCCGCCTAAAGAACTCCGTACGGTGCAAGAGCGCTTGGATGTCAATCAGGGCAAGCTCAACCTCGGGCTGCGGACGTCGATTACTTACAGGGATGATCAGTATGCGGCCGCGCTTTTGTACAGCGGAATATTGGGAAGTTATCCGCATTCCAAGCTGTTTATGAATGTGCGCGAAAAAGAAAGCCTCGCTTATTATGCCGCTTCCCGATACGACGGACATAAAGGCTTGATGACGATCCAATCGGGCATCGAGATCGCCAACTATGAGAAGGCGCTCCGAATTATTCAGGCGCAGTTGGACAGTATGCGCGCCGGGGAGATCAGCGATCTGGAAATGACGCAGACCAAGGCGATGATACGTAACAGTCTGCAGGAGATGCAAGATTCGGCGTTTGAGATGATCGCCTATGATTTCAACCGGGTTCTCTCCGGCAAAGAGCGTCCGGTCGAGGATTTGCTCGCCCAGGTGGAGAAGGTCACTGCGGCGGATGTCGTCAAAGCGGCTGAGACGTTCCAACTGGATACGATTTACTTTCTGACAGGGCCAAAGGAGGAATGACCGGTGGAAGAAATCCGCTATGATGCATTACAAGAAACACTATACCGGGAAACGATGAATAATGGGCTGCAGGTCTATGTTTTGCCGAAACCGGGATTTCAGAGAACCTACGCCACTTTCTCCACGAAATACGGCTCCATCGACAACCGATTTCAGGTGGCGGGCCAGGAAGAAGTATCGGTACCGGACGGCATCGCCCATTTTCTGGAGCATAAAATGTTTGAGGAGCCCGAAGGTGACATCTTTGCCAAATTCGCTTCCCAGGGGGCTTCGGCGAATGCGTTCACGAGCTTTGACCAGACGGTCTATCTGTTCTCGGCCACCGAGAACATATCCGCCAACCTGGAAACGTTGATCAATTTTGTGCAGCATCCCTACTTTACGGATCAGAACGTGGAGAAGGAGAAAGGAATTATCGGCCAGGAGATCGGCATGTACCGCGATAATCCGGATTGGAGAGTGTATTTTGGCTTGATCGAAGCCATGTACAAGGATCACCCGGTGCATATCGACATTGCGGGGACGGTCGAGTCCATCGGGACGATTACGAAAGAGACGCTTTATACTTGTTACAATGCGTTTTATCATCCCAGCAATATGCTGCTGTTCGTGGTCGGGGGCGTGGATCCGGAGGAGGTGTTCCGTCTTGTTCGGGATAACCAGGCCAAAAAGGAATATTCGCCGCAAGGCGCGATCGAAAGAAAATTTGATCCGGAACCGAGCGGCGTAAATGAGGTTCGCAGGGAATCCAAACTGCCGGTTTCACTGCCGAAATGCCTGTTCGGGTTTAAGGAAACCAAACTCGGCTTTAGCGGGGCGGAACTGCTCCGTCGGGATCTGGCCACCAAAGTGGCGCTCGATTTGCTGCTGGGGCCAAGTACGAAATTGTACCAGAAGCTGTATGATATGGATCTGATCTCCGACAGTTTTTCGCACGAATACAACAGCAATCCCAATTACGCGTTTTCCGCGATCGGCGGGGATACGAAGGATCCGGAAAAACTGCTGCAAATGATAACCGAGGAGATCAAGAGCGTGACTGCCTCCGGTTACCGGGAAGAAGATTTCGAACGGGCCCGCAAGAAAAAAATCGGCGGCTATTTAAGAATGCTGAATTCGCCGGAGAACATCGCCCATGAGTTCACGCGTTACCGGTTCCGGGGCGGGGACCTTTTCGACGTGCTGCCGGTTTATGAATCGCTATCGCTCGATGAGGTGAATGCGCGGCTGCGCGAGCACATCGATTGGAACCAGCTTGCCGTATCGCTGGTGGTGAGCCCTTAGCATGGCTTGGCAACATGGGATTGAGAAGAACATCGGAGAAATGACGGTGCTTATTACCGGGGCAAGCCGGGGAATCGGCGCGGAAATCGCGCAGCGTTTCGCCTCCGTCGGAATGAATGTCGTGATTCACTACATGAACTCGCACGAAGCCGCCAATGAAGTCGCCCGCAAATGTTTGGAGCTGGGGTCCAGAGTCTACACGGTATCCGCTGATTTGAGAAGCAAGGAACAGATTCTGCGGATGAAGGAAAAGCTGGAGAGCCATGGTTTCCGGCCCGATATCCTGGTCAATAACGCGGGAATTTCCCACTACGGCATGCTGGCCGATGTGGAAGAAACAGCGTGGGATGACGTCATGAACGTCAACTTGAAAAGCGTGTTCCTGTGCAGCCAGGCGTTCATGCCCTACATGGTCGCGCAGCGGTTCGGCCGAATTATCAACGTTTCGTCGATTTGGGGCATATCCGGCGGCTCTTGCGAGGTGGTTTACTCCGCGGCCAAAGGCGGCGTCAACGCATTTACCAAAGCGTTGGCCAAAGAACTGGCCCCGTCCGGAGTAACGGTGAACGCCGTTGCCCCCGGGGCGGTAAAAACGGAAATGATGGCCCGTTTCGACGCGGAGGAAATGAGACAGCTCGAGGAAGAAATTCCTGCGGGAAGACTCGCTACTCCCGAAGAGATCGCCTCGTTGGTCTATTTTCTTGCGCTGCCTGAATCCGGCTATATTACGGGACAGATCATCAGCCCGAACGGCGGCTGGGTCACCTGATGTTGTCCCCTTGTGTGTACATGAATAAAGCTCGATGAAAAGTGACATATTACGACTGTTGATTTTAAATCGCCAACCGAAGGAGGATTTAAAAAATGTCAACAGTACTCAAAAATTTCGATACTTGGAAAAAGTTCCTCGGCGATCGCGTGAAGCACGCGGAAAACGCGGGAATGAGCGAGGAAGCGATCTCTAACCTCGCCTATGAAATCGGCGGATTTCTTGACGACAAGGTCGATCCTCAAAACGAATCCAACCGCGCCCTAAAGGAAATTTGGGACGTGGGGGATGAGGAGGAGCGCAAAACCATCGCTCGTCTGATGGTCAAATTGGCGAAGAAAAACGCATAGTCTGGCTTTGAAAAGCTCCCTTGACGGGAGCTTTTCTCCCATTTCCCCCCTCGGCTTGCCTTTCATTTCTATTTTATATATCATAAAACACGTATTGATTATTTTTTTCTTCGCGGGATCGACGGAAAAGGAAAACAAGTTCACAGAAAAAGCAGGAAAATAGACCTATTTTGTCGAATGACGGTAAAGAGAGTAACGAGGTGGGAGTATGGAGCCGAAACAATGGTATTTAGAATATAGAATACATAATAACCGCCCTGGGCTGCTCGGGGATATTGCCTCCATGCTGGGGATGCTGGAGGTTAACATCTTGACTATCAACGGAGTCGAGGGGGAGACTCGCGGTCTTCTTCTGGAGTGCGATGACGACGACAAAATCACCCTGATCGACCAGATGCTGCGCAAAGCGGACAGCATTACGGTGACCGCCCTACGCAGCCCGCGTTTGGTCGATTTGTTGGCGGTCCGGCACGGCCGGTATATCGTCAGGGACTCCGACGATCGCAAAACGTTCCGCTTCACGCGGGATGAGCTTGGATTGCTTGTCGATTTTTTGGGTGAATTATTTAAAAGGGAAGGACACCAGGTCATCGGCCTTCGCGGGATGCCTCGAGTCGGCAAGACGGAATCCATTATCGCCGGAAGCGTCTGTGCGATGAAACGCTGGACTTTCGTGTCTTCTACCCTGTTGAGACAGACCGTGCGGAGTCAACTCTCCGAGGAGGAGATGAATCCGCACAATGTGTTTATTATCGATGGCATCATCAGCACTTTGCGTTCAAATGAAAAGCACTATCAGCTTTTGCAGGATCTGATGGAAAGCCCGTCCACGATCGTCATTGAACACCCGGATGTATTCGTGAAGGAAACGGAATATACTTATGACAATTTTGACATAATTATCGAATTGCGAAACAATCCTGATGAGCAAATCGTTTATGATACGTTTACGACAATTTATACCGACGATTTATAAGCGGCCGTGAGGCTGCTCCATATAGCAAACTTTAAGATGAATTACTACAGGAGGTGATGGTTGTGTCGGATTTGGGCCAGCAATTAAAGGAAGCCCGCCTAGCCAGAGGACTGTCTCTGGACGACGTTCAGGAAATGACAAAAATTCGAAAAAGGTACTTGGAAGCCATCGAATCAGGGGATTATAAGGTGCTTCCGGGGAGTTTCTATGTTCGTGCGTTTATCAAAACCTATGCCGAGACGGTCGGGGTCGATGCGGATGAACTGCTGACGGAACACAAGCAGCAGGTTCCGGACGTCGACCCGGAGCCGACAATGGAACCGGTGCTGCAGAAGCGGAGAAGTTCCCGTGTGGCGGAGCGGAATTCCAAATGGTTATCAACGACATTGATGTGGTCGTTCGCCGTTATGATCCTGGCCGTTATTTACATGTATTTTGCCGTGTGGGGAAAAAGCGACCAAGCGAAAGGGGAAGAGCCGGATCCGACTCCAGTAACCGATGTTCGCCAGGAGGGAAAAACCAATAATGCCGCTGGCCAGAACGGAAATGACAGCACAGCCGGCGGGGACACTCCGGGTGGAGGCGCCGCGACACCGAATGCCGGCGGTAATGGCGTACCCGAGGACAACGGTACGGAGGCAGGGAACGAAGGTACCGGGACGGATGGGGAAACCGGAAACACCGGCCAGCAAGGAATTGTGGTGACGCCTGACGGTAAAGACGGGAGCACGACCAAATTTTTGGTTCAGGCTTCAGGAAGCGAGCCGGTGAAGGTGGTTATTACAGCGTCCGGAAAAAGCTGGGTGGAAGTCCGCAAGGGCGATCGCCGCGGAGAGAAGCTGTACTATAGTAATACGTCCGAAGGCGACGTTTTGACGTATGACCTCGGTCCGGAAGGCCTGTATATCAAGTCTGGCGCTTCATCGAACACTGTCATCACGGTCGGTGGGCAAGTCGTGGAGGACGGCAAATCCACCACCAAAATTCAGCTCAACCTTGGTAATGCGAATGGGGATCAGGGCACCGCTTTGAACGAAGGCGCCGATGGCACCGGCGTTCAAGGCGGCGAGGAAGGTTTGAACAGCGAAGGAACCGTCGAATAACCCTTAGGAGCGTCTAGCCGAAAGCGGCAAAGGCGCTCCTTCTTTTTTTGCAAGAGGGCTCTTGCTCGACTTTGTAATTTATTTTACATATAATTAAGAAATATAAGATATGGGAAAGGATTGTGGATTATGGCTTCCGAAAGCTCATTCGATATTGTTTCCAAAATGGACATGCAGGAATTAACGAACGCCATTGACCAAACGGAACGGGAAATTGCCAACCGCTTCGACTTCAAGGGGACCAAGAGCGAGTTGAAGGTCGAAAAGGATGTCTTGGTGATTGTCTCGGATGACGAGTATAAACTGGGTGCGGTCATTGACATTTTACAATCGAAAATGATCAAGCGCGGTCTGCCGATTAAAAACCTGGACTACGGAAAAGTGGAGCCCGCTTCCTTGGGTACCGTGCGCCAGCGGATTAATTTGAAACAAGGCATCGATCAGGAGAACGCCAAGAAGATCAACGTACTGATTCGGGATTCGAAGCTTAAAGTCAAGAGTCAGATTCAAGGCGACCAAATCCGCGTGACCGGGAAAAGTCGGGATGATTTGCAGCAAATTATCCAAATGCTCAAAAAAGCCGATCTAACCGTCGATCTGCAGTTTACCAATTTTAAATAACACCGCCAGAGTCTCACGCCGCTCCCCGGATGCCGCGCGGGACTTTTTCATGATTTTGACAGGGCTGATGCATAAATATTATACTTAATTAGGTTTTAATCAATGGAAATCAACGGCAGTAAGGCGCTATTGCAATGGGGGATCGAACTCATGACGGAAAAAGTGAAAATCGTTACACTAGGCTGTGAGAAAAATCTCGTTGACTCGGAAATTATGTCGGGGCTGATCGATGAGCGGGGATACAGGTTGGTGGAACAGCCGGAGGAAGCCACGGTGATCATCGTCAACACCTGCGGTTTTATCGATGCCGCCAAAGAAGAATCCGTGAATACGATTCTGGATCTTGCGGAATTGAAGGAAACGGCAAAGCTGAAAGCACTGATCGTGTCCGGTTGCCTGACGCAGCGTTACAAGCAAGCCTTGATGGAGGAAATGCCGGAAATCGACGGGATTGTCGGGACGGGGGATTTTTATAATATCAACCAAATTGTGGATGAAGCTCTGAAAGGGAAAAAACCGATTCAAGTCGGAAACCCTGTGTTTAATTATGAAGAGAGCTTGCCGCGTAAATTGTCCACGGCACGGCATACGACATATGTAAAAATAGCCGAGGGTTGCGATAACAATTGTACGTTTTGCAGCATTCCCATCATGCGCGGGAAATTTCGAAGCCGTTCCATCGAATCGATTTTGGCCGAAGTGAAGCAGTTGGCCGGGCAGGGCGTGAAAGAAGTCAGTCTGATCGCCCAGGACTCCACCAACTACGGAAGTGATCTCTACGGGGAATACAAATTGGCCGAATTGATGAACCGGGTAACTGAAGTGCCGGGAATTGAGTGGGTCAGACTGCATTATGCTTATCCCGGTTTTTTTACGGACGAGTTGATCGAAACGATGGCTTCCAACCCGAAGATTTGCAAGTACGTGGACATGCCGCTGCAGCATAGCGAAGATGCCGTTTTGAAGCGGATGCGCCGACCTGGCCGGAATCGGGATATTCGGGAATTGATCGCCAAAATCAGGGACAGAATCCCGGGGGTATCGCTTCGTACATCTCTCATTGTCGGATTCCCGGGGGAGACGGAAGAAGAATTTAAGGCCTTGTGCAATTTTGTCCGCGAGATTAAGTTTGACAGATTGGGTGTATTTACATACTCCAAGGAGGAGGATACTCCCGCATCGCGTTTGCTTGGCCAGATTGACGAGGAAGTCAAAGAATGGCGGGCCAACACGTTGATGGAAATCCAACGCGCCATCGCGAACGAAAACAGCGGCAAATACGTCGGCCAGGTTCTCGATGTATTGGTGGAACGCTATGATGGACGCACCGACGTCTATGTGGGACGTTCCCAATATGACGCTCCGGAAATCGACGGGGAGGTTTTTGTTACCAATTATTCCTCCGGTATCGGGGAAATCACCAAGGTGCGCATTACGCACGCCTATGAATACGATCTGTCAGGGGAGGCTGTCTCGTGAATCTGCCGAATCGGATTACACTGGCCCGGATTTTTATGATCCCGCTGATGCTGTTGTTTTTGCTTCTCGATGTGGAATGGCTGAGTTATGAACTTAGCATCGGTACTTTTTCGCTTCCGCTGAATCAGCTTATCGGGGCGTTTCTGTTCATTGTGGCCGCCAGCACCGACGGCATCGACGGGTATATCGCCCGCAAGCACAATTTAGTGACGAATCTCGGCAAGTTGCTCGACCCGCTGGCGGACAAGCTGCTCGTGGCGGCCGTGCTTATTTCGCTGGTGGCGATGGGCAAGTGCGACGCCTGGATTGCGGTCGTCATCATCAGCCGGGAGTTTGCGGTGACGGGCCTTCGCGAGGTGGCGCTGCTTGAAGGTTCCGTGATTGCCGCCAGCAATTGGGGAAAAGCGAAGACAATTACGCAAATTGTGGCGATTTCGGCGCTTTTGCTGAACAATTTTCCGTTCGAATGGGTTCATTTCCCGTTCGATGAGGTTGCAATCTGGCTCGCGGCGATCATTACGATTTACTCGGGCATCGATTATTTTGTAAAGAACAGAAATGTGCTCAATTTTTCCAAGATGTAAACGGACAGGCACCCTCCCGAAGGAGATATGAGAATGAAAGCAGAAATCATCGCAGTCGGCACCGAGCTGCTGCTCGGTCAAATCGTAAATACGAATGCGCAGTACTTGTCCCAGGAGCTGGCCGCTCTCGGGGTCGATGTTTATTATCAAACCGTGGTCGGCGATAATTTGAGCCGGCTCTCCCATGCGATCACTACCGCTTTGGGGCGGGCGGATCTGCTGATTTTAACCGGCGGACTCGGCCCCACCCAGGATGACTTGACGAAGGACGCGGTCGCCGCGGTTTTGGGCAGATCGCTGCACATCGACCGGATGGCGATGGACCACGTGGACCGGTATTTTGAGGGACGGGGCATCCCGATGACGGAAAACAACCGGCGCCAGGCGCTGGTTGTTGACGGCGGAACCCCGCTGCCGAATGAAACCGGCCTTGCCGTCGGCAACGCCATCGCCCATGACGGGAAGTTTTACATTTTGCTGCCGGGTCCGCCGTCGGAGCTGAAGCCGATGTTCGAACGGCAGGCCAGGCCGTGGATACTGCAGCATGCTTTGACGCAGGAGGAGCCGTTATATTCCAAAATGCTGAAGTTCGCCGGGATTGGAGAATCCGGGCTTGAGACCAAGCTGATGGATTTGGTGGAAAATCAGACCGATCCGACGCTCGCTCCTTATGCCAAGGAGAGCGAAGTGACGGTCCGCATCTCCACCAAAGCCCGCACGGAAAGCGAGGCGATGGCGAAGCTGGACAAGCTGGAAGCCGAGATTGCCTCGCGGCTGCCCGAGCACTTGTATGCGAACGAAGATGTAACGATCGAAAAAACAATCGTAGATCTGATGACCGAAATGGGCTTGACGGTTAGTGCCGCCGAGAGCTGCACGGGCGGGCTGCTGATGCAATCCATCACCAGCGTCCCGGGCAGCGCCACCGTTTTTCTCGGCGGCATCGTCTGCTATTCCAATGGGATGAAGGAGAAGTTGCTGAACGTTCCGCACGATCTTCTTGAAGGCGAGAACGCACCCGGTGCCGTCAGCGCCGAAACCGCCCAGGTACTGGCGGAACAGGTGCGGATGATCGTGGACACCGATTTCGGTTTGTCCATTACCGGGGTAGCCGGCCCGGGGTACTCGGAGCGGAAGCCCGTGGGTCTCGTCTATATCGGCATTTCCCGCCGCGGCGGAGAAACCGAGGTTTACGAGCTCAACCTGAAAGGAAATCGCGATACGATCCGTTTGCGTTCGGCCAAAACGGTGCTGTACCACCTTTGGAAGCGGCTAAAAGCCGAGCGGGCTGCCAAGTAAGCCAGGTTTTAGGTTGGACTCGTCCCCTTGCCATTCCTTGGGCGGGGATATATAATGGGTGTACGGAAGAACCGTAGCAAACTGTTAAGTTGTGCTGCGGTTCTTTTTCGTTCTTTAGCCTTCCATCGGGTGATGAAAAGTGCTACTTCACTGCTACTCCCACCCAAAGCGGGGAATTTCCGGCGAATTGGCGCTGACTTACAAATCGGCAATAGAGAGGGCAGTACGCCTTACACCGCTGCCTTATTTAGAGTTTAAAAGGCAACCAATGCTTCATGGAAAGGAGAGGAGCTCAACGTTTCCCTTACAGGAAGAAGCCGGCAATGGAAGGATGCGCTGAGGATGCCCTCATTCGCCGGTACCTTCCAACGGACATTCCGGTTGGGTCAGAGGGCCTTTATAGGGAACAGAAAAAATTACGAATGTATGTTCGAAAAAACGCTTGGCAAACGTTCCAAAACAAGGTACAATTATAAATGTAAGAATTCCTTTATAATTATATTTAAGGATGTGAGCTGATTGTCAGATCGTCGTGCTGCGCTTGAAATGGCGCTTCGTCAAATAGAAAAACAATTCGGTAAAGGTTCGATCATGAAGCTGGGAGAATCCACCCATATGCAGGTGGAAATCGTCCCTAGTGGATCGTTGGCATTAGATATAGCACTCGGTACGGGAGGGCTTCCTCGCGGCCGGATTATCGAAGTATACGGGCCGGAATCTTCCGGTAAAACGACGGTGGCGCTTCATGCGATCGCCGAAGTTCAGAAAATCGGCGGACAAGCCGCGTTTATCGACGCGGAGCATGCGCTTGATCCCTCTTATGCCAACAAGCTTGGCGTAAACATTGACGAGTTGCTGCTGTCCCAGCCGGATACGGGCGAACAGGCGCTTGAAATCGCCGAGGCGCTCGTGCGCAGCGGCGCCGTGGATGTTATTGTTATTGACTCCGTAGCCGCGTTGGTTCCAAAGGCGGAAATCGAAGGTGAAATGGGGGATTCCCATGTCGGTCTTCAAGCCCGCCTCATGTCCCAGGCTCTCCGCAAATTGTCCGGTGCGATCAGCAAATCGAAGACGATCGCGATTTTCATTAACCAGTTGCGCGAGAAGGTTGGCGTTATGTTCGGTAACCCCGAGACCACACCAGGGGGCCGCGCCCTGAAATTCTACTCAACGGTACGCCTTGACGTGCGCCGGGTGGAAACGATCAAGATGGGCAATGATATGGTAGGTAACCGCACACGGATTAAAGTCGTCAAGAATAAAGTCGCACCTCCTTTCAAACAGGCGGAAATCGATATTATGTACGGCGAAGGGATCTCCAGGGAAGGCAGCATTATCGATATCGGCGTAGAGTTGGATATTGTGGACAAGAGTGGCGCCTGGTATTCCTATGCGGGTGAGCGCTTGGGCCAGGGGCGCGAGAATGCGAAGCAATATCTTAAAGAGCATGCGGAAATCGCCAATGCGATCGAACAAAAGATTCGTGAAGCCAGCAACCTGACGACTGCGGTGGCTCCTGCTTCGTCTAGCGACCTTGAAGCTGAAGCGCAAGAAGAGCAGGCGCTTTTCGAAGAATAATACATTTTTGCTGATGAAGCGCTCTGAGACCGGTATTTGCCGGAACAGAGCGCTTTTGTTTGGGATAGAGTTAAACATGGAGTAGGGGGCGGAACAGAAGATGCAGAGACGCTGGGGCGGAGGGGGAAGCCGGCATTCCCAAAACAGGGGGAAGGAAGAAGCAAGCGGGATCGTAGACATCTCGGAGGAAGGATTTTGGGAAGAAGACCGAGGCCGGCATTCCATAGAGCCGAAAACGGGTGGGGCTCAGACTTCCGGATCGGAAGCAGGCGGCATCGATAGCTTTCCGGAGGGTACCGAGCTGACGATTACTTCCGTATTGCTGCTGAAACGTCCCAAATTCCGTTACCGGATATCGTTCGGTCCTTACGCGCTGGAAGTCCATGAGGATGTCATGATTAAATACAGGATGATCAAGGGCGCGGTTTTTACCAAAAGCGAGCTGGAAGAGATCGTCCTCGCCGATGAAAGGCAGCGCGCCTATGCGGATGCGCTTCAATATCTCGGCCGGAAGCCGCGGACGGCTTATGAAATGACCATCCGATTAGGCGAAAAGGGATGGAACGAAGAGACAGTCGCCGGGGTCGTTGGCCGACTGACGGAAGAAGGGCTGTTGAACGATGCCGCATACGCCCAGGAATGGGCCGGACAGCGTGTTCGCAACCGCGGCAAGGGAAAGATGTGGGTCAAGCATGAACTACGCCAGAAAGGGATATCCAAGCCGCTGATCGAGGACGCCCTCGGGGCTGTCAGCGAAGAGGACGAATATGCGAGCGCCAAGGAGCTGGCCGTCAAGAAATGGCGGACGTCCACGGGGGAGGCGGCCGACAAGAAGCGGAAGACCGGTGCGTTTTTGCTGCGGCGAGGTTTTTCGGGCTCGTTGGTTTCCAGGGTGGTCCGCGAGCTTGCCCAGGGTGACGGACTGCACGAAGAAGAGGAGTGGGAGGATATCTAAGCGGGACGAGGAATGTGACATTCGCTTGACAATATCTTTCGCCAAATAATAAAATGAACATGAATCTATTTTTGTCGGGACCTTTTTTTCCTTCCAAAAATTCGGGGCCCGGAATGGATTCATTTTTTCAAACATGAAGGCCAATGTTCCGTTTGTGGCTGTTGTGGAATATGCATCATTCACACATGGAGAGCTTCGCCTAATCGGCCTGTAATGAATTCTTTGTATGATGATGATTGAGAAAATTACAACTGCAAACATCCCAAGGAATGCCTTGGAGGAAACAACGAGGAGGTGAACAGATGAATGCAGGAATCTGGATCGTTCTCGTTGCAGCCGCTTTATTCTTTGGGTTCGGGATCGGGTATTTTATTCGCAAATCTCTTGTTGAAGCTAAAATTTCCAGTGCGGAGAAAGATGCGGACTTAATCCTGGAGAATGCCAGGAAGGACGCGGAAGCACTGAAAAAGGAAACGGTTCTGGAAGCGAAGGACGAAGTCCATAAGCTGAGAACCGAAGCTGATAAAGACATTCGTGAACGTCGGAATGAAATTCAACGACAAGAAAGACGATTGTTGCAAAAAGAAGAGTCGCTGGATAAAAAATTGGAATCGCTGGAACGTAAAGAAGAGCAAGTGGCCGGCAAAGAGAAACGAATTGAAGAAACACAGCAGCAGATTGATCAGATTTACAAGAGTCAGGTTCAGGAACTGGAACGGATTTCGAATTTGACGATGGAGGATGCCCGCACCATTATTTTGAACAATGTGGAGCAGGAAGTTCGCCATGAAACGGCTCAGATGATCAAGGATATCGAACAGCAAGCGAAGGAAGAAGCGGATAAGAAATCACGCGAAATCATTACGCTGGCCATTCAACGCTGCGCGGCGGATCACGTTGCGGAGACGACGGTCTCGGTCGTTACCTTGCCGAATGAGGAAATGAAGGGACGGATCATCGGCCGGGAGGGCCGTAACATCCGGGCGCTGGAAACCCTCACGGGGATCGACCTGATCATCGACGATACGCCGGAAGCCGTCATTCTGTCGGGCTTTGACCCGATTCGTCGGGAAATCGCGCGCACGGCACTGGAGAAACTGGTGGCGGACGGCAGAATTCATCCGGCGCGGATCGAAGAGATGGTGGAGAAATCCCGTCGTGAAGTCGACGAACGGATTCGTGAATACGGGGAGCAGGCCACCTTTGAGGTCGGCGTGCATGCCTTGCATCCGGATTTGATCAAAATCCTGGGTCGTCTGAAGTTCCGGACAAGCTACGGACAGAATGTGTTGAAGCACTCCATGGAGGTGGCTTATCTGGCCGGTTTGATGGCTGGAGAGCTTGGTGAAGATATTACGCTCGCCAAACGCGCCGGGTTGCTTCACGATATCGGTAAAGCGCTTGATCATGAAGTGGAAGGATCTCATGTCGAAATCGGCGTGGAACTGGCTAAGAAATACAAAGAGCATCCGGTTGTCATCAACAGTATCGCCTCCCATCACGGAGATTGCGAAGCGACCTCGGTCATCGCCATGCTGGTCGGTGCGGCTGACGCCCTGTCGGCGGCAAGACCAGGCGCGCGCCGGGAAACGCTGGAAACGTATATCCGGCGTTTGGAGAAGCTCGAAGAAATATCCGAATCGTTCGAAGGCGTGGAGAAATCCTTTGCCATTCAAGCGGGCCGCGAGGTTCGCGTTATGGTGCAGCCTGAGAAGATCGATGACGCGGAAGCGTTCCGCCTGGCGAGAGACATTACGAAGACCATTGAGAGTGAACTGGATTATCCGGGACATATCAAGGTTACCGTGATTCGCGAGACGCGGGCGGTTGAATACGCCAAGTAAAGGTTATGCTGAAAAGTGGCCCCCTGCGGGCCGCTTTTTCATTCTAACGAGTATACGAAGACAGAGGAGGAAATACCATTAAAGTTCTGTTTATCGGAGATATAGTAGGGAACACGGGGCGAAAAGCCCTCAAAGAGACGCTTCCTCATTTAAAATCCAAATATAACCCGGATATCATTATCGCGAATGGGGAAAACGCCGCTTCCGGACGAGGCATCACGGCCAAAATCGCCAAGGAGTTTTTTGAGCTGGGCATTCACGGCCTGACGATGGGGAACCACACTTGGGACAATAAAGAAATTTTTGATTTTATCGATGATGAAGCGCGCATGGTGCGGCCCGCGAATTATCCGCCCGGAACGCCCGGGCAGGGACATACGGTAATCAAGGCAAATGGAAAAGAGCTGGCCCTTGTCAACTTGATGGGCCGCACCTTCCTGCCTCCGCTCGAAGATCCGTTCCGGATGGCGGACGAAATCGTGGGGAGCTTGTCCAAGAAAACGAAGTGCATCTTGGTTGACTTCCATGCGGAAGCCACCTCCGAGAAAATTGCGATGGGCTGGCATTTGGACGGGCGTGTGTCGCTGGTCGTAGGGACCCATACTCATGTGCAGAGCAACGATGATACCATTTTGCCGCAAGGAACGGCCTATCTAACGGATGCGGGGATGGTCGGTTCCCGGGAAGGGATTTTGGGGATGGAAAGGACGGCCGTATTGCGGAAGTTCACGACCCAATTGCCGGTTCGTTTTCAGGTATGTGAGGGCAAGTGGCAATTTCATGGATGCTTCGTTGAACTCGACGAGTCGACGGGCCGGGCCAAAAGCATCCAAAAGATACGCCTGCTGGAAGATGAGTGGATCATGAGCTGAACCGGTCGTAGTGACCCTGGGAAAAAAGAAGGAATTTTTTGAATTCCCCCGAATATCTTCTAAGTAGTGGGATCAATCAAACCATTATTCCCAGGAGGTACTTACCATGGAAGTATTAAAAGTTTCAGCAAAATCCAATCCTAACTCCGTCGCCGGTGCGCTTGCTGGAGTGTTAAGAGAACGTGGCGCTGCTGAACTACAGGCCATTGGAGCGGGTGCACTCAACCAAGCCATAAAAGCGGTAGCGATTGCCCGGGGATTTGTGGCGCCTAGCGGCGTCGATTTGATTTGCATCCCGGCCTTTACGGATATCGTCATCGACGGGGAAGACCGAACCGCGATTAAATTGATTGTAGAACCTAGATAATATAAGAAGTTTACGAATGAGGCCTGTTTACGCTAGAGTAAACAGGTTTTTTTGCATTGGTACGGCAAAAGAGGGTCATAGATTCGTGAGGGAGCGGAGGAGAAGGAAATGAAACCGGAAATATGGGATTTTCATTGTGATGTCCTTTGCAAAATGCAGATGGATGCGAGCTTGGATTTTCTCGGGGACAACCGGCTGGATGTGAATCTTGCGCGCATGGGTCAGGGCGGAGTGAAAATGCAATGTTTTGCGATTTTTTTATCGGAAAAACGGGGAAAGCCCAAGTTTGAATCCATTCTGGAGCAGCTCGAAATCTTCCGGCAAAAGGTCGTACCCAGAGGTCTGATGCCCATAACCACGGTTCAGGACCTCGATAGGGTGGAGGCGTCGGGGCAGCTTGGCGCCCTGCTCGCTTTGGAAGGGGTGGACGGCCTGGAAGCCAATATGCATTACCTGCAGCTGTGCTATGAACGGGGCGTGAGGCTTCTCGGGCTGACCTGGAATTATGGCAATTGGGCGGCCGACGGAATTCTGGAGCCCCGAGGGGGAGGGCTTACGCCGCAAGGCGTGGAACTGGTTAAAGCTTGCCACAGGTTAGGGATCATACTGGATGTATCGCATCTGTCGGTAAAAGGATTTTGGGAGGTGGCCGAACTGGCGGAAGAGGCCGGAATTCCCTTCCTCGCCTCCCATTCCAACGCCTACAGCGTCTGTCCGCATGTGAGGAACCTGCGGGATGATCAAATCAGAGCGATCATCTCCCTCGAGGGAAGAATCGGGCTAACATTTGTCCCCTGGTTTGTTAAGAAGGCGCCTCAAGTGAGCGCATCCGATCTTTTGCCGCACATCGATCATATTTGCAGTCTGGGTGGGGAGAACATCCTGATGCTCGGCTCGGATTTCGACGGGATCGATACCCATATCGAAGGTTTGAGACATGCCGGCCAGCTGAGGGAATTTGCCAATCTTCTTTTAAAGCACTATCCTGAAAACCTGGTTTATGGGTGGTTGTCCGGGAACGGGCGGACGTTTTTAAAAAAGTGGCTCCCTCAAAATAAGTAAGCGCTTTAATTGATCCAATTACGAGATTGATTTCATCGAAAACTACTATACGAAAAAGGGTAGAAAACGCTTGCTTTTTACACCCCGGAGACATAAAATTGACATGACTCTGAAACAGAATGTTCACAAATATCGGGGATTTCTATATGATCTCTCATAGGTTTTCATTCTGTTAGCACTACTATTCACTAAACTATGGTGCGATACATTAAAGGGGTGGGCGATCTTGATTAGTCAATTGTCTTGGAAGATCGGTGGACAGCAAGGGGAAGGCGTTGAAAGTACGGACCGGATTTTTTCGACGGCCTTGAACCGGTTGGGCTATTATCTGTACGGTTATCGGCATTTTTCTTCCCGTATTAAAGGCGGACATACGAATAATAAAATCCGGATCAGTACCAAGCCGATTCGCGCGATTTCCGACGACTTGGACATTTTAGTCGCTTTTGACCAGGAAAGTATCGATCTAAACGCGCATGAGCTCCGCAGCGGCGGGGTGATTGTAGCGGATGCCAAATTTAATCCGGTCGTTCCGGAAGGGACGGACGCGAAGTTGTTTGCGGTTCCGATTACGAGCATTGCGGAAGAACTGGGCACTTCGCTAATGAAGAATATGGTTGCTTCCGGGGCATCCTGGGCTCTCCTGGGATTGCCGCTCGAAGTATTCAATAAAGCGGTTGAGGAAGAGTTCGGCCGGAAAGGTCCGGCCATCGTCGAGAAGAACATCGAGGCGGTCAAGCGCGGTGCGGACTACGTTCTCGAGCTTGCGGGCGGGCCGCTGGAGGAATTTAAGCTGGAGCCGGCCGACGGCAAACAGAAGCTGTTTATGATCGGCAACGATGCGATCGGCTTGGGAGCCGTGGCGGCGGGATGCCGCATCATGAGCGCCTACCCGATCACACCGGCTTCGGAAATTATGGAGTATCTGATTAAGAAGCTGCCGAAATTCGGCGGCACGGTAGTCCAGACGGAAGATGAAATTGCGGCCATCACGATGGCGATCGGCTCCAGTTATGCTGGCGTACGTACGATGACCGCTTCGGCCGGACCGGGGCTCTCGCTGATGATGGAAGCGATCGGTCTTGCGGGGATGACGGAAATTCCGGTCGTGATCGTGGATACGCAGCGCGGCGGCCCGAGTACGGGTCTTCCGACGAAGCAGGAGCAGAGCGACATCAGCGCGCTCATTTACGGCACGCACGGGGAAATACCGAAGATCGTGCTGGCTCCGAGCTCCATCGAGGAGTGTTTCTACGATACGGTTCAGGCGTTTAACCTTGCGGATAAATACCAGGTTCCGGTCATTCTGGCTACGGATCTGCAGCTGTCGCTGGGCAAGCAATCCTGTGAAGGCCTCGATTTCGACAAGGTTCAAATCGACCGCGGGTACATCGTCAAGGATATCCCGGACCGCGAGGACTCCAGCATGTTTAACCGTTACGCCTTTACGGAAAACGGGATCTCCCCTCGGGTTCTCCCCGGTGAGAAGAACGGCATTCACCATGTGACCGGCGTGGAGCACGATGAAGCGGGACGTCCGTCGGAGAGTCCGATCAACCGGAAGAAGATGATGGATAAACGTCTCCGCAAGCTGGCGAAGCTGGAAGTGGAGAATCCGATCCATCTGCATGCGCCGCATGCCGAGCCGGATCTGCTGATCGTAGGTATGGGTTCGACGGGAGGAACGATCGATCAAGCTCGGTTGCGCCTGAACGGCGAGGGCATCACTTCGAATCATATGACGATCCGGCTGTTGCACCCGTTCCCGGTCGACGAGGTTCGGGAGCAAATGGAGAAGGCCAAGAAGATCGTGGTCATCGAAAATAACGCCACAGGTCAATTGGCCAATCTGATCAAATTGAATGTCGGACATCACGACAAAGTCGTAAATGTTCTTAAATACGACGGGAATCCGTTCCTGCCAGCGGAAGTGTTCGAAAGATGCAAAAACGCAGCCGGCAACAAAGCACAGGAGGAGTTGGTGAAGAATGGCAACCTTTAAAGAGTTCCGCAATAACATCAAACCGAACTGGTGCCCGGGATGCGGCGATTTCTCCATCCAGGCGGCTATCCAGCGTGCGGCCGCGGCGGTCGGGCTGGAGCCGGAAAACCTGGCTGTAATTTCGGGGATCGGCTGCTCCGGCCGCATCTCCGGTTACATTAACGCCTATGGTCTTCACGGCATTCATGGCCGCGCTCTTCCGATTGCCCAAGGCGTGAAGCTGGCAAACCGCGATTTGACGGTGATCGCTTCCGGCGGGGACGGCGACGGGTTTGCAATCGGCATGGGCCATACTGTCCATGCAATCCGCCGCAACATCAACATCACATACATCGTTATGGATAATCAGATTTACGGGCTGACCAAAGGGCAAACTTCTCCCCGCAGCGGAGAAGGCTTCAAAACGAAAAGCACCCCGGAAGGTTCGGTGGAATCTACACTTTCGCCGCTTGAAATCGCGCTGGCGTCCGGAGCGACTTTCGTGGCACAATCGTTTTCAAGCGATCTGAAGCAGTTGACTTCCCTCATTGAACAGGGGATTCAGCACGAGGGGTTCTCTTTGATCAATGTATTCAGTCCATGCGTCACTTTCAACAAGGTGAACACGTATGACTGGTTCAAAGAGAATATCATCAACCTGGATACAGTTCCGGATTATGATCCAAGCAACCGTGCCATGGCGATGGCTAAGCTGATGGAAACGGGCAGCATGATTACCGGTCTCATTTACCAGAACAAAGAGAAGAAGAGCTATGAGAATATGGTGCACGGCTTCAAACCCGAGCCGCTGGCCCATCAGTCCCTTCCTCTGGAGAAGAGCGAGTTTGACAATCTTGTTGCAGAATTCGTATAAGCGCAAAAAAGATGTCCTGCACCTGCGGACATCTTTTTGTTTTTGTTTGAAATAGGTGTATAATGGGTAACGATGTGAATCGTCATCGATATAGAGAATATACGAGGAGTGTTATAAACATGAGCAAAACTGTACCAGTCGGCGTTTCGGCACGTCATATCCATCTGACTCAAGAGCATATCGAAGCTTTGTTCGGAGCCGGTTATCAACTCACTGAGTTCAAACCGTTGTCCCAACCCGGACAATTTGCGGCAAATGAGACGGTTGCGGTCATCGGGCCAAAAGGGCAGTTCGACAAAGTTCGCATTCTGGGACCGGCACGTCCGGCTTCGCAATTGGAAATTTCCCGTACGGACTCGTTTGCCATCGGCGTGAAAGCTCCGGTTCGTGAATCCGGGAATATTGAAGGAACACCGGGAATCAAGGTGAAAGGCCCAGCCGGTGAAATCGAACTCGAAAAAGGCGTGATCGTTGCGGCGCGTCATATTCACTTCCATACCTCCGATGCCGAAAAATGGGGCATCGCCGACAAGCAACTGCTGAAAGTGCGTCTGGGCGGAGAGCGCGGCCTTGTGCTGGAGAATGTCATTGCCCGCGTTTCGGATTCGTTTGCCTTAGACATGCATATCGACACGGATGAAGCCAATGCTGCCGGTGCCAACAATGGCGACACGGCCGAAATCGTTGAATAAATCTATAAGCATAAGCCTCCAAGGCTCGGAAGACCTCACTTTTCACAGCAGTGGGGTCTTTTTTACTATTCCGGCGATTCAGTAGACTTTATTTGATCCTCAAACAAGTCTATATATAACTCTCCATTTGCTTGGACTTGACATAGATTGACCTGTTCCGGGGATAATCCTTGTTGCTTCAACTGTTCGAAAAGCCAAGGCCGTTCCTTTCCGCTAGCCGCTAACTGAGCGTCCAGAATCTTTCCGTCCATAATGACGGTTTGAGGTTCGGAGGAAGCCGGCAGCTTGAGGCCAAGGTCGGAGGCGGTGAGGGGCTGATATTCTTTTTTTAACTTCATGTTGATACTCCCGTCGGGTTCGATCAGCGCAAATTCCACCTGGGCGGCCTCAAAAACATTCTTTTTTCTCAGTTGCTCGAGCAGCTCATCGTTTGTCAGTTTCTCCTTCCTCAGATTGCCCTCCAACACCTTCCCGTCTTTGATAAGAACCGTTGATGTGCTCTCAATCCAGGCGCGGGCTTTTTTGCTCTTGATTTGAATGTACTCGATGCCCAGCGAAACAAGAAACCAGACCACCATCGAAACGAGGCCCAAATACCAATGGGTGTCTACGTCCAGCGAAAGATAAGCGGTGATGCTTCCGATTGTAATCCCCGTAATATACTCAAAGAAGGACAATTGCGAAATCTGTCTCTTGCCGAGCAGTCGGGTCAAAATAAATAGAATTACAGCCGATGACAATGTTCTTAGAACGACTTCCAGCCATAGGGGCATTAGAGTTCCTCCGTTCCTTTTTTCGTAAGTAATTGATTTTACTTCAATTATGTACAATCGGCATGATTTTATTTAGGCAATACCTACCATACGCCCCTTGTTTCCGAGCCATCATCTGGATATCAACCATGAATCATGATATAATTTGGTGTAATGCATTTTTTGAAGTGTAAGTTGCATATGAAGTGTGACAGTGAGATAGATAGGTAAGGGAGTGAGCCGACACCATGGCTAAGGAGACGAAGGATTACTCCAAGTATTTTGATTTCTCGGACGCCAAAGTCATTTCGGAGGACGAGCGGGGAAAGAAAATCAGAATTCGCGGAAGAGAGATCCAGATTCTTTCAGAACCGAATCACCGCGTCGAGAAGCAGCGCGGTAAAGAAGAAGTGCAAGTCTTATACGAGAACGCGGTTCCGGAGGAAATGAAGACGGTCGGGATCGGCAAGCATTATATTGTATATACATTCGGCTGCCAGATGAACGAGCATGATTCGGAGACGATCAAAGGGCTTCTGGAACAGATGGGTTACACGCCTACGGAAGACCGCAAGGAAGCCGATATTATTCTTTTGAACACGTGCGCGATCCGTGAAAACGCCGAGGATAAAGTGTTTGGCGAACTGGGGCATCTGAAAGGATTGAAAACGGAAAAGCCCGGTCTTCTGCTCGGGGTATGCGGATGTATGTCACAGGAGGAAGGCGTCGTTAACCGGATTTTGCAGAAGCACGGTTTCGTCGATCTGATCTTTGGTACGCACAATATCCACAGGCTGCCTCACTTGATCCAAGAGGCCTTGTTCAGCAAAGAACTGGTGGTCGAAGTCTGGTCCAAAGAAGGCGACATTATCGAGAATCTGCCGAAGAAACGCGAAGGCATGCGCGCTTGGGTCAATATTATGTACGGCTGCGATAAGTTCTGCACCTATTGCATCGTGCCGTTTACCCGGGGCAAGGAACGCAGCCGACGTCCTGAGGATGTTATTGCCGAGGTGCGCGAGCTCGCCCGTCAGGGCTTCAAGGAAATAACGCTGCTGGGGCAGAATGTGAACGCTTATGGCAAGGATTTTACCGATATCAAATACACGTTCGCCAACCTGATGGACGATATCCGCAAAATCGATATTCCGCGCGTCCGGTTTACGACCTCGCATCCGCGGGATTTTGACGATCACCTGATTGAGGTGCTTGCCAAGGGCGGCAATTTGGTCGAGCATATTCATTTGCCGGTACAGTCCGGCAGCAGCGAAGTGCTCAAGAAGATGAGCCGGAAATATACGCGCGAGCAATACCTGGAACTTGCCCGAAAAATCAAAGCGGCGATTCCGAACGCCGTGCTGACGACGGACATCATCGTGGGTTTCCCCGGAGAAACGGAGGAGCAGTTCCAAGAAACGTTATCCCTGGTCCGGGAAGTACGTTACGATTCCGCCTACACCTTCATTTATTCGCCTCGGGAAGGTACGCCGGCGGCCGTGATGGAGGACAATGTACCAATGGAAGTGAAGAAGGAACGCTTGCAGCGGCTAAATGAAGTGATCAACGAATACAGCCGCCTGAGCAACGATACGATGCTTGGACAAGTGGTTGAAGTGCTGGTGGAAGGCGAAAGCAAGAACAATGCCGAGGTGCTGGCCGGACGGACGCGCAGCAACAAACTTGTTCACTTTGAAGGCGGCAAGGAGCTTATCGGCCAGTTTGTCAAGGTGGAAATCACAGACCCCATGACCTGGTATATCAAGGGGAATATCGTACCAGAGGCGGTCTCTCTGGCTTAACAGGCAGTCTTGTTCAGCGAATATGTTTCTGTATGAGGAGGGAGAACCTTGGGAGAACAGCATCAGCATCATGATCATACGGATTGCGGGATACCGAAATTCGATTCCCGCGACCTCGTCATCCGTGAGGACATTATGTCGAAGGCAAAGGAATTGGCCAGCCTGATCGGCACCAGTGAAGAGGTCCGGCAATTTCAAAAAGCCGAGAAAATGATTCAGAATCACGAACGGGTACAGAATCTGATCAGTGCGATCAAGAAGAAGCAGAAAGAGATCGTGGCCTTCGAGTCGTTTCAGAACAAGGCGATGGTCGAAAAAATCGAACACGAAATCGAGGAACTCCAGGATGAGCTGGACAATATTCCACTGGTGTCCGAGTTCCAGCAAAGTCAAAGCGATATCAATTATTTGCTGCAGCTTGTCATCTCGGTCATTCGGGATACGGTTTCCGAAAAAGTGAATGTGGAGCAAGGCAGCGAGCCGGCAACGACTTCCGGCTATGGCGATTAATGAGGCAAGTCGGTGCGGGGGATTACTTCCGCACCTTTTTATTCATTCAGCGGTTGAATCGATGCCGGACATAATATAGGAATACAAGGGGCAAGGTTCTACTCTACATAGCTGCCCAAATCAAGACGGAGGTATGCGATTCATGGATTGGAATGAAATTTTGCGTAAAGAAGAAAATTCGTTTTGGGGGCTGCTCGGCATGCGTATGATCTCGGCCGATCGCAACCGCGTAGAGCTTGGACTTACGGCGGGAGATTCCCATTTAAACACGATGGGCATCGTTCATGGCGGAGTGTTGTCCTCCTTGATGGATCAAGCGATGGGCACATTGGTTGCCGTGATCAAGGACGGCGTCTTTGGCGTAACCACTCATTTGAACGTGAACTTTTTAAGCGCCATGCGTAAAGGGGAACTCGTGGCCTTGGCCTTTCCCGTACATGAAAGCCACCGGACGATGACGGTAAGAGCCGAGGTTCGTAATACCGAGGGAGTGCTTGGCTGTATGGCTACGGCCACCTTCCGGCTGCCCCGCCATACCGGAGCGTAATACACACTTTAGGCAATAAATTATTAATTGCATGAAATAGATGGAACGCCAGCTCGGTTAACCTGCGGGGCGGGCGTTATCAAATACTGATGTGGTGATTCGTATGAGCAATGAGGGACAGCAAGCCCAATCGAATGATGATGTTAAGACCTACCGGACACCGGACGGCATTCCGGCGGATATCGTGATGTTTACGCTGACGAGGCAGGAACGTAAAGCTTCGACCAAATCGCTGCCGCGCTTCGATCTCAAGGTGATGCTGATCCGCCGCCGGAGCTGGCCTTTTGCCGGAGCTTGGGCGCTGCCGGGCGGCTTTTCCCAGGAGGATGAATCCTTATATGAAACGGCCCGGCGCGAACTGAAGGAGGAGACGGGCGTCGACGGGCGCCATCTGGAATATTTGGGCGTATACAGCAAGCCGGGACGGGATCCGCGGGGCTGGATCATTTCGCACGCTTTTTTTGCCTTGGTCGAGGAATGGGTGCTCGAGAAACGCCAGTCCGCCGATGACGCTCAAGAGGTCGGGCTGTTCACCGTTAAGGAAGCGTTGGAGGAACTTGACCTGGCGTTCGATCACCGTGAAATCTTGGAGGATGCTTACCGGAGGATTCAGCAGCAAATGTTGCAAACGACGATCGCCAAGCAATTTTTGCCTCCTCATTTTACGCTGGGAGAACTATACCAGGTGATTCAAACCGTCGTGCCCGATTTCGCCGAACTGAATTTTATCCGGAAGATCACCTCGACCCGAAGCCGCCAGGGCATCCTGGAGGAAGTGCGGGACGAGAACGGCAAGCCGATGCTCTCCAACCAATATTCACAGCGGCCGGCACAGTTATACCGTTTTACCGACTACACGCCTCGGCTTTCCATTTACACCTAGAGCTCAGGCACTTCACGTTTTACACGCCAGGAGAGGAAGAGAGAGAACCATGCGAAATGAACATTTGGCGCTCCATACCGATAAATACCAGATCAATATGATTTACGCCCACTGGATCAACGGTACCCATGAGCGCAGAACTGTCTTTGAGGCCTATTTTCGCAAGCTGCCCTTCGGCAACGGATATGCGGTGTTTGCGGGCCTGGAGCGGATCGTGGAGTACATCCGCCATCTTCGCTTTACGGAGCGCGATCTGGGTTATCTCGCCCGGCAGGAAGAGAATTACAGGCCGGAATTTTTGGAGCTGCTGCGGAATTTCCGGTTTAAAGGCACGCTGTTATCCTATCAAGAAGGGGACCTCTGTTTTCCCAATGAACCGTTGATCCGGGTGGAAGGCTCGATCATGGAGACGCAGCTGGTGGAGACGGCTCTGCTTAATTTTATGAATTTTCAGACGCTCATCGCCACCAAGGCCTCGCGGGTCAAACGGGTCGCGGAGCGGGACGTGCTGCTGGAATTCGGCTCCCGCCGGGCCCAAGAGGCCGATGCGGCGGTTTGGGGAGCCCGGGCCGCTTATATCTCCGGCTTCGATGCAACCTCGAATCTGCTGGCCGGCGAGACGTTCGGGATTCCGACGAAAGGAACGCATGCGCATTCCTGGGTGCAGATCTTCGATTCCGAGCAGGAAGCGTTCGAACTCTATGCCAAGGCGCTGCCGGATTATGTTTCCCTGCTCGTGGATACGTTTGACACGCTGGAAAGCGGGGTTCCGCACGCCATCAAGACGGCCAAACAGCTCGAAGCGATCGGCAAACGGCTGAGCAGCATCCGGCTCGACAGCGGCGACCTGGCGTATCTCTCGATCCAGGCCCGGAAAATGCTGGATGACGCGGGCTTGGATTACGTAAAAATCGTGGCGTCCAACGACCTGGACGAAAACACGATTTTTAACCTGAAGGCCCAGGGAGCGAAAATCGATATTTGGGGCGTGGGAACCCAGCTCATCACGGCGGCGGATCAGCCGGCATTAGGTGGGGTTTATAAACTGGTGGAGCGCGAGCGGAACGGGGTGATGGAACCGACCATCAAAATCTCCGGCAATCCCGAGAAAGTGACCTCGCCGGGCAAGAAGGATGTTCTTCGCATCGTAAGCAAGGAGAGCGGGAAAGCGATTGCGGATTACGTCTGCTTCCCTCATGAGGAGCAGGCCCGGAAGGGCGGAAAGCTGAGATTGTTCGATCCGGTCCATCCTTATCTGAAAAAATCGGTCAATAATTACGAAGCGGTGCCGATGCTGCAGCCGATTTTCGTGGAGGGAGAATTAATTTACGAACTTCCGACACTGGAAGAAATCCGCAATCATCACAAGGCCCAGTTGAACATGTTTTGGCCCGAATATTTGCGCAAGTTGAATCCGGAAATCTACCGGGTCAACCTGAGCCAGGAAGCTTGGGAACTCAAACAGAAAATGATCGAGGAACGTATGAACAATTTGGATGAATGAGATACATGGGAACAAAACAAAATAATGGAGCGGCTTCATACCAAGCCGGCTATACCCATAAAGCGAGTTAGACGGGATTGTCTCCCGTTCGGACTCGCTTTTTTTCGTATATAAATATTTCTCGGGAAAGCGCAGAAATCGAGTTTTTAGGAGCGGTTTTTCCCGCCTGTTTCGACAATGAGAGCTTTTCGTGACAACCCGTTGCAAACAGCCTGTTTGAGATTGTCCATATGACATTTGTTACATTCATCACACCCTTACTGTGATAAATTGAAACATTAAGCAAGGCTTATTTTTTTGTGACTTATTTTACTATTTCAATGTCGTTATGATTTCGAAAGACCGCGAAGAAGGGAGTCAAGCGCGTGGTACAATTGCCGAAACTGAACGAATTGGGTTTTTATGAAATCCGCCTGGAATCTATTGGAGGGCTGGGGGCCAACCTGGCCGGAAAAATGCTGGCCGAAGCCGGTGTGGAAGGTGAGGGACTGAACGGGGTCAGCTTTTCTTCCTACGGCTCGGAGAAGAAGGGATCTCCGGTCAAGGCGCATATCCGCTTTTGCGATTTGGACACGCCGATCCGCGATACCTCCCCGGTGGAAAGGCCGCATCTTGTAGGAATTTTTCAAGAAGCGCTGGCGAAAACGGTCAACGTGATCAGCGGGATTTACGAGGACAGCACCGTACTGGTGAACTCCCGCAAAACGCCGGAGCAGCTCAAGGAAGTTATGAAGCTTGCGGGCGGCACGATTGCGGTAGTGGATGCTACGGGAATCGCGCTCGAGGAGAAGAATCGGGTCAACATGGCCATGCTCGGCGCCTTGTTCCGTCTGTGCCCATTCCTCGATCCCGAGACGATGAAGAGCGTCATTCGCAAATCGTTGGAGAAAAAATACCCGCAAACGGTGGCTCCGGCTTTGGCGACATTCGACCGGGGATACCAGGAAGTGGCTTTTCAGACTTTCGCACTGCCGGAAGGCGTGACTATGCCGGAATTCGTCCGCGCCGACACACCGGTGCTGGGCTACGAAACCCAACCGCTGGGCGGGCTCGTTTCCAATCCGGGAAACAGCATTCTGAAGGATCTGAGCATCTCCCGTTCCGGAATGATGCCGCATTTCAAAGAGGAATCCTGCATCCATTGCGCCCAGTGCGATAACGTCTGCCCCGACAATTGTTTTGTTTGGAAGGAGCTTCCCGACAAGAAGGGGCGTTTGCAAATGTTTTTACAGGGGATCGATTATCAATACTGCAAGGGCTGCCTGAAGTGCATCCACGCCTGCCCGACGGACGCGTTATCCGGCGAGCGGGAAGAGGACGGGTACGCGGAGGAGCACCGGGTTCCTCATATATTTGATTTAGCGGTTCAATAATTTTTTTTGGAAAGGGCGGTATACCTAGATGGCGATAAACATGGAAAAAGAACGCAAGCAGGCCAAAGTGGAGCAACGCGTCGTTTACGAGTCGGGTAACGAGATGGCGGCTTACGCCGCCCATCAGATTAACTATCATATCATGGGGTACTTTCCGATTTCCCCCTCCACGGAGGTTGCCCAATTCCTCGATTTGATGAAGGCGAGCGGACAGCATGATATCAAGTTGATCCCGTCGGACGGTGAACATAGCTCCGCGGGGATCTGCTACGGGGCATCGACGGCCGGCGGGCGCGTATTTAACGCCACCAGCGCCAACGGCTATATGTATATGCTCGAGCAAATGCCGGTGCAATCCGGAACACGGTTTCCGATGGTCATGAACCTGGTCTGCCGTTCCGTATCGGGACCGCTGGACATTCACGGGGATCATTCGGACCTGTATTTTGCCTTGAACACGGGTTGGCCGATTTTGATGTGCCGGGATCCGCAGGCCGTTTATGACATGAATATTCTGGCGCTCAAGCTGGCGGAAGATCCGGAAGTCCGGCTCCCCGTGCTCGTCGCCTCGGACGGCTATTTTACGTCGCACCAGAAACGTCGGGTTCACACCTTTGCCCACCGGGAAGACGTGCTGAAATTTGTGGGAGAGCGGCCGCCGGCCGGATTCCCGCAGACACTGGACCGGAACAACCCGATCACGGTAGGTCCTTACATGAATGAACCGGATTATATCAACAACAAATACCAACAGTCCCAAGCGATGTACAAAGCGGAGGCCGTGTTCGAGCGGATCGCCGGTGAATATGCCGAATTGACCGGGCGCGAATATCCGATGCTGGATTTGTACCGGATGGAGGATGCGGAGGTCGCTGTATTTCTTATGAACTCCGCCTCCGAGATCATCAAAGATGTGGTGGACGAATTGCGGAGCCAAGGCATCAAGGCGGGATCGATCGCGCCGAACGTAATCCGTCCGTTCCCGCAGCGGCAAATCGCGGAGGCGCTTAAATCGGTCAAAGCCGTTACCATCGGCGACCGGGCTGATTCTTACGGGGCGTACGGCGGCAATATGAGCAATGAAATCAAGGCGGCGCTGTTTACTTTCGGCAACCGGACCACGCAGGTCATCAGCCGGGTGTATGGGCTGGGCGGCAAAGAGTTCTATGCCGAAGACGGGCTCCACTTCTTCTCGCTGGCCATGGAGGCGGCCGAGAAAGACCGGGTTGACGTGCCGTTTGATTATTACGGACATACGCCGGGCGATGCGAGCAAAACTCCGAAGCGGGTCCTCCAACCGCTGCGCTTCGAGGATCTGAAAACCGGGCTGATTACCGTGACGCGCAATGAGGAGACCGGAAAGCTCGGCGTGCGTATTCCTCCGCTCCGGGCGTTGACCAAGAAGCCGAAACGGATTGCGCCGGGCCACGGCGCCTGTCCGGGCTGCGGTATTTTCTCCGGGCTGGAGCTATTCTTTAAAGGGATTGAGGGTGACATCGTGGCTTTGTTCCATACCGGCTGCGCCATGGTTACGACCACCGGATATCCGTACTCTTCCCACAAGGCGACCTATATCCATAACCTGTTCCAAAATGGGGCGGCCACCTTGTCGGGCGTGGTGGAGATGTTCTGGGAACGCAAGCGCAGGGGGGAACTGGACGATCTCGGGCTGAAGGATGATTTCACCTTTGTCATGGTCACCGGAGACGGCGGCATGGATATCGGCATGGGCCCGGCGATCGGGGCGGCGCTCCGCAATCACCGGATGATTATCATCGAGTACGATAACGAAGGCTATATGAATACGGGGGCTCAACTGTCCTATTCCACACCGCTTGGTCACCGGACCTCGACATCCAATATCGGGGGAGCGCAGCAGGGCAAGGTGTTCCACCATAAGGATACGGCGCAAATTATGGCGGCAACCAACATTCCGTACGTGTTCACGGGCAGCGAGGCTTATCCCCAGGACCTGGTGAAAAAAGCGGCCAAAGCCCAATGGTACGCGCAAAATGAAGGCCTGGTTTATGGTAAAATATTGATAGCCTGTCCGCTCAACTGGATCAGCAAGGATGACGAAGGCACGAACATTGTGGACGCGGCCGTAAGTTCCTGCTTTTTCCCGCTCTACGAAGTGGAACATGGGCAAACAAGTATCACATATAATCCGGAGGAAAAGGGCAAGCGGGTTCCGTTGACCGACTGGCTGAAAACGATGGGCAAGACCCGTCATTTGCTAAAGCCGGAAAACGCGGAAGCGCTCCGGGCTATAGAAGGGGAAGTGGAACGGCGCTGGCAGATTCTGCTGGCGAAGCATGAACATCCGTTCCTGTGAGTATCGATTCAAAATTTACAAGGACAGGTATGACTCGAGGAGGAAGCACCTTGGAGAAATTTCAAGCTTTTCGTGTGCATCAGGATGAACAAGGCTTTCGGTCGGGGGTGGAATGGATTACCCTGGAGGATCTTCCGGAAAGCGACGTCACGGTGGAAGTACATTACTCCAGCGTGAACTATAAAGACGGGCTGGCTTCGATTCTGGACGGAAAAATCGTCCGCAGGTACCCGTTTATCCCCGGCATCGATCTGGCCGGGGAGGTCAAGGAATCCCGGGACGAGCGGTTTCGCCCGGGAGACCTTGTGCTCTGCACGGGCTATGGGCTGGGGGTAAGCCATGAAGGCGGCTATGCCAAATATGCCCGAGTCCCCGGCGAATGGCTGGTACGGCTGCCGGAGAGATTGTCGCCGCTGGAGGCGATGGCCATCGGCACAGCAGGATTTACGGCGGCGCTGTCGATCGAGCGGCTGCTGGCGAATGGGCTTCGCCCGTCCGGCGGACCGGTGCTGGTCGCCGGGGCCACGGGCGGCGTCGGCAGCATGGCCGTGAGTATGCTGGCCAAACTCGGCTTTGAGGTGACCGCCGTCACGGGCAAAACGGACGTAGCCGGGAAGCTGCAATCTCTCGGTGCCGCCGAGGCGTTGAGTCGCGAGGAAGCGGCTTCCGGCGCCAAAGGTGCCCTCGGCAAGGAACGGTGGGCCGCCGTGGTTGACCCCGTAGGCGGGGAGGTCACCGGCGACCTGCTCAAAAGCGTGAAGTACGGCGGTTCCGCCGCCTTGTCCGGGATGGCTGCGGGCGGGAGTTTCGACGCCACTGTTTATCCGTTTATTTTGCGGGGAGTGAACCTGCTGGGGATCGACTCCGTCTTTTGTCCGATGGATCTCAGACAAGAGCTTTGGAGTAAGCTGGCGGGCGAGTGGAAGCCGGAGTCGGCCTTTAAGGACTGGGTTACGGTATCCCCGCTTGACGGCCTTCCGGGGGCTTTGACCACCATACTGGGCGGCAAGGCCATCGGGCGCCAGGTGATCAAGCTGGTATAATCCGCCCAAGGCCGAGCCATTCTAACACCATCTATAGCAACCGATCCATGGAAAAAGGAGAAGGAATAGCGATGAGATGGTGTGCTTTGGGCTTGAGTGTGTTGACGGCCTTCGCCTTCACCGCCGGATGCAGTGAGAGTCATCAGCGGATGGTGCGTGAAGAGGTGGATAAGTACAATATGAAATCCTACAATGAAGGGAACGCCCGGCAGTTGAACCGGGGAGCGACACTGAATGTGCCCCTTCTAAAAGCGCTGAAAAACGAGTGCTCCGCACGCGGCATTCGATTGACCCATGAGACCTACGCGGAAGGGCTGAACGGAAATATTACGTACAGCTATTTTATCAACGGCGATGCCCGTCATTTTATCTTGGTCCATGTGTATCCCAGCCAGAGTGAGCGGGTAAAGGAAATCAAGGAAATGTACGGAGCCAGAAACGGCTCGGTCGAAATCGCGGCGGCGGAGAAAACCTCGGTGGTGGCCCAAAAAGGCAAGGCCGCGCTCATTTATACCTCCAGCGGAAACAGGATGAACCTGTACCAAGGAGATCTTGAAGAAGTGTTTGACAATGTTTTGGCCCGCATGAATGTGCAGGAACCGTCATAGG
This sequence comes from Paenibacillus sp. A14, assembly GCF_036864815.1. Classification (NCBI taxonomy): domain Bacteria; kingdom Bacillati; phylum Bacillota; class Bacilli; order Caryophanales; family Paenibacillaceae; genus Paenibacillus; species Paenibacillus sp. A14. Next base: position 187,525 of record NZ_JBAGJD010000003.1, on the reverse strand, counting down.
AAAGCCCCTTCGCCGGGTGATGAAGCTTGATTCCAAGCTTGGTCCCTGCTGAAGGGGCTTTTTGATGAGGCCTCCTGTGGAAAAATTACTTATAAATTTCCCGCATGACATGACGCAGTTCGGGCAGAATGATTTTCTCCATCGCGAGTTGGACCGCTCCCTGGGAACCGGGCATGGAGAACACGGCCATATTCCCGATCGTGCCGGCAATGGCGCGGCTCAGAATCGCTGCCGGACCGATATCTTCGGTGTAACTGAGAAAGCGGAAAATTTCGCCGAAGCCGGGTAGCTCTTTGTTGAGCAGGCTGCGGACCGCTTCATAAGTCGTATCGCGGGGAGCGATCCCCGTTCCCCCGCTGAGCAGAACCGCCTCAACTCCCCGGCTGGATACCGCTTCGCGCAGAAGCTGGCGGATCCCGTCATAGTCATCTTTGACGATCGCATATTTGACGACGTTATAGCCTGCTTCCTTCAGCAGCCGCATCATCAATTGACCGCTTGAATCGGTTTCTTCCGTGCGGGTATCCGACACGGTGATCACCATGCAGGCTACCTTTTTTGGGGCTTCATTACGGTGTTCGTCTACGGATCTGATCATCGCTCGTAATCCTTTCTGTTTCGGGATTTATCTATACTATACTTTACCACAAATCCTTCCATTCCTTCATTGTTGCCCAAGCCGTTTGTTTCGGTACAAAGTTGCGCGATCGTTCCGGTTGGTGTAAACTCGCTTTCATGGAAAAAGAGCGAAAGATGGAGGAAACTTGAGATGGAGAAACGGAGTAAAGCTACACCTATATATATGCTGTCCGGTTTTTTGGGCAGCGGAAAAACAACGCTGCTGCAGCGTCTTTTGGCCTTTTGGAAGGAACAAGGCCTGCGTCCGGCCGTGGTCATGAACGAGTTGGGAGAAGTGAATCTGGACGGGATGATGGTCGGTGAAGAAGTACCGATGACCGAGATGCTGGGCGGTTGTATTTGCTGCTCGATCCGCTCGGATCTCAGTACCCAGCTGTACGAGCTGATCAAGCAGGAACAACCGGATCTGGTCGTGATCGAAGCGACCGGGGCCGCCAATCCTTTGGAAATGTTCGACGCTGTGACGGAGTCGTCCCTCTACTTGGAGCTGGATATCCGCCCGATGATCACGGTCGTGGATGCGGCTCATTTGGCGGAACTGTATGCGAAGCAGCAGGGAAAAACGTATCGTTTGATGCTGGAGCAAATACGCTGCGGCTCCGACCTCATTCTGAACAAAATCGATCGGATTGGCCAGGAGCAACAGCGGGAAATGCGGGACCTGTTGGAGAGGTTGAATCCTTACGCCAGAATCATACCGGCCGTCCGCTGCGAGGTGGACCCGGTTTACCTGCTGCATGACGGGGAGCGGGCTGAGGAAGGACATCCGGCAATGGATTTATCCGGACGGAGACACGATTCGCTCCACTTCAGCGATGGGCATACTCATGATTCTGCCGACGAAACACATCCGCATCACCACTCGCATGAACATGTGACGGTTTATACGCATTATTTTACCGGACCGGTAGACAGCGTCGAGTTTGAGCGTTTTATCACCGAATTGCCCCGTGAAATTTACCGCGGAAAAGGGATACTGTCTTTCTCCGACACCGCCAGCCGATTTTTGTTTCAATATGCCTACAGGGAAGCCGACTATCTTAAAATAACGCCGCAAGGACAGGTACCCGATGTGGTGGTATTCATCGGGGAGCATTTCGACAAAACGAAGCTGGCCGAAAAATTGTCAGCTCTAGAGGGACGAACCGCTTAAAGCTGACTTTGCTGTTTCATCAAGCCGGGTTCATGGTAATACATCGAAGAGCATGTTTACAATTGCAAACTCTGGATAGGGAGGTATTGAAACGATGATCCAGGAAAAATACCGGGAGTGCATCGAAGCTTGTATATCCTGTATGAACGCTTGTAATTATTGCTATGTTTCCAGCTTGAAGGAGTATGAACTGGCCATGCTGCGAGATTGCATCCGGCTCGACCGGGAATGCGCGGAAATTTGTGCCTTTACTGCCGAGGCGTTATCCAGAAGCACCCTATTCGCCAAAGAAATCTGCGAGTTGTGCGCTAAAGCGTGCGAAACTTGCGCCGAGGAATGCTCGAAGCATGGGCACCAGCATTGTAAGGACTGCGCGGCAGCCTGCCGCCGTTGTGCGGAAATTTGCCGCAAGATGAGCGCTTCGGCTGCCTGATGTCTTTTTCGAACGCAAAAAAAGCTGCAACCTTTAGTGTGGTATCTGCGTCTAGGGGGGCAGAGGTGATGAGAATGAAAAATAAAAAATTCAAGGCGGCTGCTGCTTTGCTCATGTCCGGCTCCATGCTGCTCGCGTCTTCGGCTTCGGCCTTCAGCGACGTGGAGGGACAGGACGCCAAAATTACCGAGTCGCTGCAGAAAAAAGGAATTATCCAAGGGATTACGGCGGAGAAATTCGCTCCACGCAGCAAGTTGACGGGCGCACAGGGCGTTTATATGGCCGTTCACGCGCTGGGACTTACGCCCAAAGACAACGGCGGGAAAAAGGGGAAAGGGAAGGCACCTTGGTACACAACCGCGCAAAAGATTGCCGAAGACCACGGCATCAAGCTGCCCGATGACTTTAAGTGGACCGGAGAAATCACGAAGGAGCAGTTTGCTTACATTTTGGATCAAGCGATCTCCGCAACCGGGAATTATCCGATGATCAAGATGTATATCGATGTGGCCGATGCGGACCAAGGGAACGCGCTCTATTCCGGGAGCATACAAAGACTCTTGCTGATGAAAATTACCGAGCTGGACAAGGACCGGAATTTCCAGCCGAAAGCGTCGATGATGCGGATCGAAGCAGCCCGCATGGTTTATAAAGCGGCCGAATTCGTAGAGGCCCATAAGGACGATACGCAGCAGGTGAATGACAACGTATCGTTCAAGCTTCAAAAAGTGAACGACGAGGTGAACAAAGTCGAATTGACCCGTCATGATCAGCCGAATCCGGGCTACGGCATCCGGGTAGCCAAGATAGAGTTTACGGAGCAGAAGAAGGCGGTCGTCCACTACGAGCTGACTTCTCCTAAACCGGACAGCGCCTATGCCCAAGTCATCACGGATTCGAAAACCGAGACATATGTTCCAAGCAGTTACACCGTTGAAATTGCCCCGTTGAAATAAACGCGCCGAAAAAGAGGGTGTCCCCAAAGTAAACGTTGGAACACCCTCACCAGCAAAATTCGTAAAAAACCAAGGAGCTAAGCGGTCGGTTCTCGCCTAGCTCCTTCAAATTATCTGCCCATCGGTGTAAAGCTATTTTTCAGCGAAATACTTGAGAACTTCGCGTAATTCAGTTGTTCGATCTTATTGGCAACATCATTGCTGTCGACGGAAAATCCGACAAATACCGAACCTTCCATGGCAATATTTCTCTCGCCGATCCGCGACCATTCCTTTCCATCGGTTGAACCATACGCAAAGAACTTATCTCCCTGACGGCCCAGTTTAAGCCAATACCCTTGCGGAACCCCGTTCAACTTGAACGGTACATCCGGAAGCAGTTGAATCCCGGCTTTTTCGGCGGCGGATACGCTGTCTAAGGTTTCCGTCAATTCATCAAATGCTCCGCCCTTATCGTTTCTTCCGGCCAGATAAGATGACCAGCTGGTTTCTTTGGACAACTTCACCCAGGAGAGACCCAGGGCCGCGGCGGCACTGTCTTCTTTCAAGTCGTCCCGGATCATCAGCCCGGTAAAGGCATGATTGTCGACGGCTCCCATCTCCTCAAGTTTTGCGGTAAATTCGAAGTCACCGTCCACTTCCTTATATACGAAATGAAAATCGTCTTTGGCGGCAGAATACAGGTCGGATCCTTTCACGCTGCTTTCGCTCTTTCCAAGCTTTCCGTTACCTTTAACGGTGATCGCATCGCCATTCATGCTTTCGGAACCCTTAATGTCCGGGTCGCCGATATCCGCGGATGTCCAACTCGCCTTAGCCAAGGTAGCGGGGGAGTTATTGACATGGATGTTGGCGGCGGAAGTTTGCGTCTCATTTCCTTCCGTATCCGTCACTCTTGCTGAGATATAGTACGAAGCTTCCTTTAATCCCTTGATCTTATACGTATAATGGCTTCCTATTTTGACGGCGTCCCCAAGATATTCGGATCCGTTAAAAACAGCCACTTTCTTGATTTTGTGTCCGAATTTGGAGGATGCTTTGATCTTGACTTCGATTTCTTTCCCTGAAACAAATAGGTCATTATTATTAGGGGCCATCAGCAGGGCTTCAGGGTTTTCGGCGGCATGGTTCATATCGACAAGACCGTTAATATATAGCTCTAACCAGGTATAACCGCTGTCTGTCACCGTCTTATATGCGTCTTTGATATCCCAGATCTTATTTTCCTTTTCCCATTTGTCGCCGATACCGTTCAGATTCGTGTCGAATTGATCGTCACGCCGTTCCTCTACGGCCCCAAAATCGGAGATATAGCCGCCGACCTCATGTTCCGTGTTGATATATCTGCCCAAGCCTTGTTCCACTTCCGCCACAATTCTTGCATCGATCGCGTCGCGACGGGGATAGGTGGCGCCCGCTTGTTGCAGAATGCTTCTCATCAGGGGTTCATTGGCCTGTTTTATGCCGGTCTTCACGTAATCGTCGAATGCTTTATTGGTGATGCCGTGATTAACCCCCCGGCTGTCCGCCGATAGGTACGGCTTGGACGCAAAGGTGGTGATATGTTCGCCGCTGTCGGCACCGGAAAATTTTACGTACTCCGAAGACCCATCCAGCAATCCCGTAAGTTTGCCGTTAATTCGGTTCCCGTCGATGTAAAACCCCCCGACCTTCGTGGATTCTCCGGCATCAAGCACCCGGTTCAGCACGTTATCCCTTGTTCCAGGACCGGCCATTTCGATATTGTTCATAAAATTCGTAAACGTGAAGCCCCCGCCGTAAGTGCCGTTAAAACCCCAGTTATAAATGACGTTGTTGGAGAACTGAACCACCGCCACATGATCGGCATCCGCGGAACCGGCATAGCCGCCGCCGAGTCTGGGATTTCGGGAAGTATGGTTCGCGTACAAATTGTGATGGAACGTCGTTTTATCACCGCCGGCAATGCCGCCATACCCATGTCTCCCTTTGGAGTGCCCGGAAAGCGTCAGGCTTTCCGAAATGATGGACCATTGGACCGTTCCGTTCTCGCCTCTGTATAAGGACAAGGTTTCATCCGTATTCCAACTGAAGGAACAATGGTCGATGATAAAAGTGTCGTTGTCTCTTCCCCAAAGCGCATCCATCGAATCGCTGCCGTTGTAAACATGGGTAGCGCCCGGACGGAAGGCGAGATACCTGAGGATGATATTTTCCGAATTGCTGATGTTGGTATCCCAGCCGGCGATGGTGATTCCGTTACCCGGCGCGGTTTGCCCTGCGATGGTCAGGTTTTTAATATCTTTAAATCCCAGGGTGCTTTTCAGTTCGATCGTTCCGGAAACATGAAAAACGATAGTACGCCCTTCTTTAGGCGCAGATGAAACCCCATACCGCAGCGATCCTTCAATAGGTTTGTCCTTTTCGCCGTAATCCTCGAGCGTCTTTACAATGTAAACATCGCCGCCCCGGCCTCCGCTGGCATAGGCACCGCCGCCTTCAGCACCCGGAAAAGCAACGATAGGGGTACCTCCGGATGGTTTCTTTTCCGGATTCGCCTGTCCTGCGGCCTCGAGAGGCGGGTTCCCCAAAGTTGAAAACGCTATCGAAAAACTCAATAAAACGGCTGCCGCCTTCATGAACCTTTTACCTTTCCATTTCATGTTTGACGTATAACAAAGATACACCCGAAGCGATTGACGAGGATCCTGTTATACTTCCTCCTTTCAGTGGAATGTTGTTGGTACTCGGCTATACTTTAAAACTTTTAGGACTTTATTACCTGCCAAAAACAATTCTTTTTTGTGCCAATTATTGCTCTTAGTCCTTGTGTTACAGTGAGCAAATCCATAATATGTTCTTAATAGTGCAGAACTTCGCCGCTTGGTGTTAGGCATTATGCCGATAGGGAGGAAGCTATGAAAATAAAATTTCAGCATCGCGACCAGGCGTTTCATTCCTTTATTTCCACCAATAACACCTATCCTCTTCATCTCCATAAGAATGTAGAAATCGCGATGGCCTTGACAGGCAAAATTCATATCGATATCAATGGCAAAGAATATGTTTTATCCGAAGGAGACGTAGCGATCATTTTCCCCAACCAGCCTCATAGCTACAAAACCATAGAGAAGAACCAAATCTTATTGATCTTTTTTGATGCCACATTTCCCGGAGATTTTACGGGGGACTTGCTTCACCATATCCCGGACCATTCCGTAGTCGCCAATCATCAGGTGCTGCCTGATCTTATGACAACGTTGTATAAACTATATAAAGAACAGTGCGATCAGCGCTTGCTCAAGGCTTACACCTCGGTAATATTAGGACATGCTTTGCCATTATTGTTCATGAGAAAAATAGATTACAAGAAAGACATGGAGCTCATCCCCAAAATTCTGACTTATATCGATATGCATTTTTTAGAACCCATAAGCCTGAATATGCTGTCCATCGAGCTCGGTGTCAGCAAGTTCATGATTTCCCGAATCTTCTCCGAACAGTTCCGCATCTCATTTCGCGATTACATCAACGGCCAACGGGCTGCCTTTGCACATATGCTGCTGTTATCCACTACCAATCCGGTCACCGATATCGCGTTCGATTCCGGCTTCAACAGCCTGCGCTCATTCTATCGCGTTTTTAAAAAGGAATACGGGGTAACCCCCAATGAATTCCGTCGTAAGGAGTTCTAAAAAGTAATTTTCGGAATTGAAGAAAATGGTGGACTCGCAACTTATTTGTAGGATCAAGTCGAAATGAAGAAGGGGTTCGGGCAGGAAGCGGAGAACTATTTACTGTAGCTGCTGGGAATATAGTACAATTCGTAATTCTGGGGGGACGATCATATGGAAAACTTCTTCCTTGCGGAAATTCATCGGCGTTGTTTGGCAAACGGAATGGAACCAACTGATATCCCTTCTCCCTTAACGACCGTGACTGAAGATCATCTACAGAAGCAAAAAAGGCTTTATGCCGATATTTTAGAGGTGACGAAGGTTTTTGGAGAGAACACCATTAAGTTGCTCAATGGTCAAATGGTGTTATTTCTTGTCACAGATGATGAAGGTGTGGTGATTGATTCCTTCGGTGATCGGATCATGAAAGAAAATCTATCGCAGCTAAACATTAAAGAAGGGAGTTTGATGCTCGAGCGGGAAGTAGGCATTTGTGCAACGCTGATCGCACTGGACAAGAAGGTTCCTTTTCAAACCGTGGGCACGGATCATTTCCATCTGGTATTGCACGATTCCGCCTGCCAAAGCGTTCCTTTTTCATTTCCAAGCGATCATGGGGTGTTGGAAGGAACCATATCTCTAATGACGAGCGTAGCCGATTTCAGCAATTATCAGCTTGCTATGTTGGTCAATATGGTGGAATCGATGAGGCGGGAGCTTATCCTCAGAAAAACGAACCAGCGCCAATTAAATTTGCACCATCTCATGGTAAATAACCTGGATACCGGTATTCTCTTGGCCGATCAATGCGGCGTGATTGTAGATGTTAACCATATCGCGCAATCCATGATTCCGGACTTGGTTGCGGTAGGACAGTCCGCTCTTCCTATCGCGGAGCTTGGACCGCATATCGCGGAAACTATTGCGAAGGGACGGCGGCAGCGGGGCATCGAGGTCCACTATAATGTCAAAGGGATCCATACCGTATGTCTTGTTGACATTATACCTATTTTTGAAAATGGCATGATTCAAGGAGCTTATGCTCAGCTTCGTGATATCACCGAGCGCTATTTACTGGAGCAGCAGGTGATTGTCAGCGAGAAACTTTCTGCTATCGGGAAGTTGGCAGCCGGTTTGGCGCACGAAATACGCAACCCGCTTACCGTAATTATGGGCTTTGTGCAAATGATTCGGTCACAACAACTTGATCCCTTAACCACGAAGTATATGGGATTTGTTCATGAAGAATTGGAGCGCGTCAAGAACCTGGTTTCCGACTTTGTCACGATGTCCAAACCTTCTGTTCCGATCGTGAAGCCGATTAAAATCAATGAGTTTCTTGATAATGTGCTTCGTGTGATGGAAGGACAGGCTGCGCTGCATGATATTCGGTATGTCCGGGATTATCAAACCACCGGCGAGGATATTTTATTTGCGGATGCCGCGCAGATCAAACAGGTCTTGATCAATATTTTGCAAAACGCCGTCGAAGCTTCGCAGCCCAATGAGGTCGTAACCTTAAAAACGCGGAAAAACAGTAACCATTTAATCATAACGATTTCAGACAATGGCAGCGGGATTAGTCCAGAGAACCTAACGAAAATACAAAATCCTTTTTTTACCACGAAGGAGAGCGGAACGGGGTTGGGCCTGTCGGTTTCCTATCGAATTATCAATAACCATAACGGAGAAATTACCATCGATTCTATATTGGGTAAAGGGACGGATTTCAATATTCAATTACCTTTGACAAGTATATTAGAGGAGTGTTCGTTGTGAAAAACGTTGTACAGCTCTTAGTTGAGACCTTAGTCAATCTTGGCATAAAACACGCTTTTGGAATTCCGGGTAAATCGATAGCTCCTTTAGTATTGGAATTCGGGAACCAGGATATCGAATTTATTTTGGGAAGGCATGAGAGCGGGGCAGGATTTAGTGCCGGAGGCTATGCATTCACGAACCATAATTTAGGCGTGGTCGTCGCAACTTCCGGTCCGGGAGGCACCAATCTGGTCACTGCCGCAGCGCACGCAAAAATGAACTGTTTACCCGTGCTCTTTATAACAGGTCATCAATCGGCAGCCGAATTAGGGATTCCGCAATGCCAAGATTCCTCGCAATATGGCATCGATTTGGCGGAAATCATGAAGCCGGTCACTTTGTTCAGTACGATGGTTACGCGTAGCGATACTTTTCCCGCCATCCTTACCTATGCTTTGCGCGAGGCGATGACCGGCAGAAAAGGCCCGGTTCACCTCTGCATTCCTTTTGATGTTATGATCGCCCCCGTCAGCGACGCATTGGTTCAGTTACCATCCGGGAATGTGAGTTACATAGCCACCAATCTGGAGGAGATGATTCTTCAGCTTCGAAATGCCCGTAAACCGGTAATTCTTGCAGGTAAGGGTGTAGTGCTTTCCGGTGCGCAGAAGGAATTGGCGGCATTTGCCGAGACTTTTCATATCCCCATTGTCACGACTCCCGGAGGAAAGGGGAGTGTTTATACCTCGCACCCCCTTTATTACGGGCCCTTTGGTTTAGGCGGACATCAAAAGGCTAAGGACCTGTTGGAATCTGGCGTCGACTTGCTTTTGGTGATGGGGTCGCGTCTTAGCGATACAGCTTTAGCAGGCTTGGGCCGTTCCCATTATCCCGGAAAAATCATCCAATTCGATATTGCTCATGAGTTTATGGGGGGAATCATAAAATCGGAATACCTTCATGTTTTCGGAGATTTACGAACAAATCTGGAGAAGATTTTACGTTTATATCCTAAAGAACCCGCCAATTTACATACAGCGAAGCCCTATCATGACCCGTTGCCTGTGTTGCAAAATCTCTCCGTTGCCGAAGTCTGCCAAGCGGTTGGTGATATGATCCCCGAAAACACGACGGTTTTCGCCGATGACGGCGCCCACGGTTATCATGCCGTCCGTTGGCTGGATTTAAAGCCCGGCGTGAAATTTTTCTTCGATTCCTATTTTGCTTCCATGGCCAATGCCATCGGAATGGCGATTGGGGCGAAATTCGCCGATCAAGACCAAAACGTCATCTGTCTGACGGGGGATGGCTGTCTATTTATGTTGGGATCCGAAATAAACACCTGTGTGGCTGAGCAGTTGCCGGTCATTTTTATTGTCATCAATAACGGACAACTGGATATGGCATTGAAAGGGATGAGGCAGTTTACCGGTCGAACGGATGGCACTATTTTCAAACAGCCTCTTGATGTTGCCGCATATGCCGCTTCGATGGGGGCGGACAGTGCATCTTGTTCGACTCGGGGCGAATTTATACAGGTGTTTAAACGGGCATTGGGTTCCAACAAGCCTTTCGTGATCGAAGTCATCGTGGATAAAGAAGAAATTCCTTCCTCGTTGGCACGTGAAATGAAGCTGGACTAATGAAAAAGAGGGTCGTCCCCCGGTCATCTATGATGACTTTAGGAACACCCTCTTTTTTTCGTTAAATGCGGCCTGTAGCCGGTTCCGTTATATGTCCGGGCATTGCGCCGAGCGCCGGGGCATCGCCCCCCGCTTGCAGCCGGTACATTTGATAATACCGGCCGCCGAGCGCCAGCAATTCCTCGTGCGTCCCGCGCTCCACGATTTCGCCCCGATGCAGCACGAGGATGAGATCCGCGCTGCGGATCGTGGACAGCCGGTGGGCGATAATGAAGGTGGTCCGCCCCCGCTTGAGCACCTCGAGCGCCGACTGGATCAGCGCCTCGGTCTCCGTGTCGATGTTGGCGGTCGCCTCATCGAGGATCAGAATTGCCGGATCGAAAGCAAGCGCCCGGGCGAAGGAGACCAGTTGGCGTTCCCCTGCGGACAAGGTGCTGCCTTTCTCCACCACGGGTTCATCCAGCCCCTTGGGCAAATGCCCGAGGATCCGGTCGGCCCCGACATCCCTCAGCGCTTTTTCGATCGTCTCCCGGGAAATTCGTTCATCGCCCAGGCTGACATTGGAAGCGATCGTTCCGGTAAACAGGTACGGGTCCTGCAGGACGATCCCCATGTGCTGCCGGATCCACTGTTTAGGGAGATCCTTGACAGGTCTGCCGTCGATCGTGATCGTTCCTTTTTGCGGGTCATAAAACCGGAACAGCAGGTTGATGATCGAGCTTTTCCCCGATCCGGTATGGCCCACAAGCGCTACGGTTTGGCCTTGCTTCGCCTCGAAGGAGATGTTCTTCAGCACATCATCCTTCTTGTAGGCGAAGGAGACATTTTTAAACTCGACGTTCCCTTGATAACGCGGCATGGAACCGTCGGTAACGGATTCGCCCGGTTCATCCATCAGGGCGAATACGCGGCCGGCGGATACCATCGACGAATCGAGGGCCGCCAATTGGTTCACCATCCCGGTAATCGGCTGGAACAGCCGTCCCAACACATCGACGAAAGCGTACAGGACGCCCAGCGAGATTATGCTTGAACCCGTAATCTGCGCCGATCCGAAATACCAGAGAACAAGGGCGAAAGCCAGATTGCGGATGACATTGACCAGGTTATGCGAGGTAAAAGCGTTCAAATTCAGCATTTTGTTCTGATAGGTCATGTAATCGTCGTTCAACTTCTCGAACTCCGCCTTGGTCTGGGATTGCCGGCGAAAAATCCGGATGATCGACATCCCTTGAATCGACTCGTTGATAATCGCGTTGATTTCGCTGAGCCGGGAACGAATAATCGTGTTGTACTTCGTGGCGAACTTCCGGTAAAGCACGACCCATGCCCAGATAATCGGCACGACAAACAAACAGATTATGCCGAGCCGGACGTCGAGCAGGAAGAGGGCCACATAGACCCCGAGCATGTTGATCACGCCCGAGAAGAAGTTGGACAGCACCGCGATGAATAAATCTTTTACGGCCTCCGTGTCGTTGGTAACGCGGGAGACGACCTTCCCGGCGGGCAGATTGTCGAAGTAGTTCACCGGGAGCCGCGAGATGTGCGCGTAGACGTCGATCCGTAGCTTCTGGATCACTTTGTTCGCCGAGGATTGCAGCCAGTAGGTCTTTCCGAATTCCATCACGATGGAGATCGCCAGGAACACGAAGTACCAGCCGACCAGTGTCAAAATGCCCGGGATTTCGGGGCGGTAAAACGCGAACACTTCCGCAGCGTTCAGCTTCCGGGCCGGATATTCGGTGACCTGACCCGACTTCGACAAGACCAGCGTGCCGTCCCGGTAGCTTCGGTCGCCGGACACGTCGTTCAACTCCGCTTCCACGAAGACGAAGGAGGTCCCTACCTGAAGAATTCGGATTTCGGGTCCGTGCGCCTCTCCTTCAGCGAACCTGTCGCCGCGTTTGAAATATCGTCCGTCATAGTTGACGGTGGATTCCCCGGCAGCGGCGGTTTCGTAGAAAGGTTTCTCGATGGCCAGCATATGATCGTCGATCATCGACCGGGCGATAAACGGCCCGGCCAGTTCGGCGGCCACGCCGATGGCCAGCATGACCAGGGCCAGAATAAAGGTGTTTTTCGCCGTCAGGGCGTATTTGAGCAGTGATTTTCCCGTTTGTGATTGCATCCCAAGGACACCTCCTTAGTCTGTCAGATTGGATTCAACCTGTTGGCGTTCGTATTGTTCACGGTACCAGCCGCCGAGCTGCAGCAGCGTTTCATGGGTACCTTCTTCGATAATGCGCCCTTTCTCCAGAACGACGATCCAGTCGGCATGTTCGATCGCCGACAAGCGGTGCGTGGAGATGAGCGTCGTTTTGCCGGAACGCTTGCTCCGGATATTCTCGATAATGCGCGCTTCCGTCCGGGCGTCGACCGCGGACAAGGCGTCATCGAGAATCAGGATGTCGGGATCGGCGATAAAGGCGCGAGCCAGCGATACGCGCTGCTTCTGGCCGCCCGAGAGGGCGACGCCTTTTTCGCCGACCAGCGTATCCAGACCGTCGGACAACGTACCGAGGTCCTGATCGAAGGCGGCGGTCCGGATCGCCTCCATGATGACCTCATCCGGCGCGTCGGGACGGCCGAACTGGATATTCTGCCGGACCGTTTTGGAGAAGAGTACCTGCTCCTGCGGAACGTAGCCGATCCAGCTGTGCAGCCGGTCCAGCGAGATCCGGTCGATCGGCGCGCCGGAGATGGTGAGCTCTCCGGTGCCCAGAGGGTACTCGTGGAGCAACTGCTTAAGCAGCGTCGATTTGCCGCTTCCGGTCCGGCCGACGACGCCGAGCGTGGCTCCCCGGGGAATGCTCAGATGAATGTTCTCCAGATTGTTCACGGTCGAAGTCGGATAACGGAACGTGAAATCTGTAAACTCGATCGCGTCGGGCTGCCGGATATCGGCAGGCTCCGCCGGGTCCGCCACGTCGGGGCGGACGTTCAGCGTTTCGTTTACCCGATCCAGCGAGGCGCCACCCCGCTGCATAATGTTGATGAGCTCGCCGATCGCGAACATCGGCCAAATCATCATCCCCAGGTACATGTTAAAGGATACGAGATCGCCCAGGGTCAATTCATTGTGAAACACGAGATAAATCCCGTAGGTCAGGCCGATCGCATAGCTGAGCCCGACGCAGAGGCGGATCGTCGGTTCGAAATAGGCGTCGACCTTGGCAACCGCCAGATTTTTCCGGTACACATCGTTCGTAATGGCTTCGAACCGCTTTTCGTCGTTGCGTTCCTGGACGTAGGCGCGGATGACCCGAACGCCGGCAACCGATTCCAGCACCTGGTCGTTCATATCGCCGAAGGCGTCCTGCGCCTCGGTGTAACGTTCGTGGATAATCTTCCCGTAAATTTTCATCGCCAAGGCGATGAAAGGGAGCGGGATGACCGCGGCCAGGGTCAGCTTCCAACTGATCAGGGTGCTCATGGCGACGAAGATGACCGTCAGATAGGCCGTGGAATCCGTCAGCGTCAGCATGCCGAAGCCCACGGTACCCGCCACGGAGCGAAGATCGTTCGTGGCCCGCGCCATCAGGTCGCCGGTACGGTTGCGTTCGAAGAAGGGCGGGGTCATGCCGAGCAAATGGTTCATAAACCGGGTGCGCAGCAAGCGTTCCACCAGATTCGAGCCGCCGAACAGCGAATGCATCCATATGTACGTGATAAAGTAGATCAGGGCCAGGATAGCGATAATCAGCGCAATATAGGTGGTCAGCGACCCCCAGGTGATCGTGCCGGCTACGATGCTGTCGATCGCGTTGCCGATCAGCCTCGGCGGAGCAAGCTCCACGATGCCGACCAAAATAAGCAAGACAAGACCGATGGTGTACCGCTTCTTTTCCCGGCTAAAAAACCAGCCGAGATTTTTCAGAACAGAAAACATGCGAAGGTTTCCTCCTTTTTCTCTTGACTTCGAGTGGACTGGATCGACTGTGCAGGATCGGTACGGACCGTTTTTCGGCCCCGTGAAAACAGCAAAAAAGGCATAGCGTCCGTGAACGTATGCCTTAAGTTTGTTTACCTATGTCGCGTACGCTACTTGACTTTCGCAAGTAACCGCCGCAAAATCGTGAAAGCTGCTTCCAATCGCGTCAAACGGCGCGAAGGGGATCAACAAAAAACTCGCTTGAAACCTGCAGGGTTACTACGGTATTCAGTTGTTTGCGGTCTGCATCGCGAAATGCAGTCAAGTACACAATCGTAAACACCGTATTCACCCCTTTCAAATGGTAATTAATGCAAAATGCGATCTCGTATGTTGACGATTTTATCACCGGGTTCGGGAAGGTGTCAATTTATTTTTGCAAAATCCGTGCTTTCGTCTAAAATAAGGAGTGTATAGGAGGGGATGCATATGATCGAAATAACGAAAGAAGCCGCCCTTTGGTTCAAAAAGGAGCTGGGGCTGCAGGAGGGGGAAGCGATTCGTTTGTTTGCCCGGTATAGTGCGGGAGGACAAATCCATCCGGGTTTCTCCCTCGGCATCCAGTCGGACATACCCGTGTCGCCGGGCATTTCCGCCAAAGAAGAAGGCATTACCTTCTTTATGGAGGAACAGGATAAGTGGTACCTGGAAGGCTATCGGCTAAAAGTGACCTATAATGCGGCGGAAGACGATATCGATTACCTGTATGAACCTTTGGTATAGAATTCAAAAAAGCACGGGATTACAGACCTTGGATCTGTAGTTCCGTGCTTTTGCATCAGTTTTGATTAAAAAAGATATTGTCCTCCATCGCAAATTCGAAATCGCCGATATCGTAAATTTGCACCGGGGCTTCGGCTTCAAGAATCCGGCGGATCAGCTCCAGCTGGTCCGTCAGAATCGGCGCATTCTCACGCTGGGCGGCAAGCACGATTTCCGTTTCGATCGGATCGAGCAGTTCCCCATACTGCTCGTTGTCCACGGCATTGACGACGGTCCAGGAAACATGGTCGCCGAACAAAATGGCCGGACTTTTGGACCAGGGAACCGTCAGGGCGCGCTCAAGCTTTTTCCGGTTGAGCGGTTCCTCAAGGTAAGCGATCAATTCACCGATTTTACGTTTGACATGGTTGTCATCCAGCGGATCATTCATCAGCGGTTCCGGGCTTTTCTGAAATTCATAGAGCTCCATGACGGTGGTGTAAGGGACGATATATTCCACAGGTGCGGATGGCACCAATAATTCACCGTAAATTGCCACCATCACGGCTTCAATCACAAATCGACGTGACATGGTTATCCTCCTAAAGCGGCTGTTGCTATTCGTGCCTGCGTTCGGTAACACTGCCTCCAGATTTTGCTTGGGCAACTTTATTCCGCAGTGACAGGCAGTGACATGTTAATATGGAGTATATCATTAATGGGGTTACAAATACAGCGTTACGCTAAAAACAAGCGTCTGTCCCGTCGTTCAGAGGGTCGCCGGACCTTGGTTTTTAATAAAGAAGAAGAGGGATGTGCAGCCAAGTTGAAGCATTGGAAAGCTTATTTTAGGTTTGTTAGGCCTTATGCGAAATGGATCGTTCTAACGTTGATCATCGGGATTTTAAAGTTCGGCATTCCGTCTTTGCTGCCGCTCGTGCAAAAATACGTGGTAGACGACATTCTGCTAAACACGGCGGCCGATTTCGGCCAAAAGGTGGACCGGCTGTTGATCGTGCTCGGCGGTACATTATTTTTGTTTGTTATTGTCCGCGGTCCGGTGGAATACGCCAGGCAGTATTTTGCCCAACTGATCACGGCGCGGATTTTGTATGATCTTCGCAACAAATTGTATGGGCACCTCCAGCGGTTATCGCTAAGGTATTACCAGAATACGAAAGTCGGCGAGGTGATTTCGCGGTTTATCAACGATGCCGAACAGACGAAGAATATCGTGGAAGTCGGGATGATGAACATCTGGCTGGATCTGTTTACGCTGATTTTTGTCCTGGGCTTTATGTTCTTTTTAAATCCGCTCCTTACGCTGGTGGCGATTGCGATCTTTCCGCTTTATGCCATCGCGGTGAAAGTGCTCTACAAACGGCTGAAGAAGCTCACAAAGGACCGCTCGGCCGCGCTCGCCGGCATCCAGGCTTATTTGCATGAGCGCATTCAGGGCATCTCCGTTATCCGCAGCTTTGCCCTGGAGCGGCATGAGGCCCGCCAATTTGAAGGCATCAACGGTACGTATTTGAAAAAAGCGATGGCCCACAGCCGCTGGAACGCCTGGACGTTCGCCGTGATCAACACCCTGACGGATATCGCCCCGCTGCTTGTCATCGGGTATGGCGGTTATCAAGTCATTCAGCACCATCTGACCCTCGGCACCTTCGTCGCCTTTTTTGGATATCTGGACAGGCTTTACGCACCGCTCAAGCGGCTGATTAATTCGTCCACCGTGCTGACGCAGGCTTCGGCCTCGTGGGAGCGGGTGCTCGAACTGTTTGAGGAACCGTACGATATGACCGACCGGAAGGATGCGGAAATCATGCCGGGCGGGATGCACGGGATCGGCTTTCGCAACGTGTGGTTTAAATACCAGGAGGAAGGGAATTGGGTGCTGAAAAATATTTCACTGCAGGTGCACCCCGGCCAAACGGTCGCGTTCGTCGGCATGAGCGGAGGCGGGAAGTCCTCGCTGGTGGGGCTGATCCCCCGTTTCTATGATGTTCAGAAAGGGATGATCGCGGTCGGCGGGAAGGATGTGCGCGACTGGACGATGGAGAGCCTGCGCAGCCGGATCGGCATGGTGCTGCAGGACAACTTCCTGTTTAGCGGCAGTGTCCGCGACAACATCAAATTGGGGGACCCTGATGCCGATGATGAAGCGGTTATCGCCGCGGCGAGGGCGGCGAACGCGCATGATTTCATCATGGAGCTGCCGCAGGGGTATGACACCGAGGTCGGGGAGCGGGGGGTGAAACTTTCCGGCGGGCAAAAGCAGCGGATCGCCATCGCCCGCGTGTTCTTGAAAGACCCGCCGATTCTTATTCTGGACGAAGCGACGTCGGCGCTGGATCTCGAATCGGAGCACCTGATCCAGCAGTCTTTGCAGGACCTTTCGCAAAGCCGGACGACGCTCATCGTCGCCCACCGGCTGTCCACGATTACCCATGCCGACATGATTATCGTGATGAAGAACGGCTCGGTGGCCGAACGCGGCACGCATGAGGAATTAATGGCCAAAGAGGACGGGGTTTACGCGCAATTATATAATATTCAAAATCTGAACCCTGTACATTAACGGGAGGTTTTCCCGTTATCCACACCTCCTCCTTGATTCGATCCCAAAAAAGAGGTTTCCCTTTCCGCAGCGCGGGAGGGAAACCTCTTTGTGCATAAATCGTCAGATTGGCTTTACGGTCACAGCTTTCCGATAAATAGAGACAGAATACCGGCCGCGATCAGGGGGCCGACGGGTACGCCGCGGAACAGGGCGACGCCGAGCACGGTGCCGATCAGCAGACCGGCGACCACGGTCGGCTGGTTGCCCATCAGCGTCGCCCCGCGGCCGCCGAGCCAGGCGACCAGCATCCCCACGGCGATAGCAAGCAGGGACTTCCAGTGAAGGAAGGAGGCCCATAGGGTTTGCAGCGTAAGCTTGCCGCTGGCCAGCGGCGTCATAACGCCGATCGTCAGAATAATGATCCCGACGGTCAGGCCGTATTTTTCCAGCCAGGGAAAAGCGAAGTGCAAATGCAGGACGCGGATGAGCAGCAGTACGATCATGGCGACGGTAATCGGCATGTTGCTGCTGAAAATCCCGAGTGCCGCCAGGAAGAGCAGGACCAGAGATATCGTATCGAATTGGTTCATGGGTTAAATTAAACTCCTTGTTTCGGCTGGAACTACCGCTTTTTCAAAATTAGGCGAGTTCTTTCAGCAGTTCGGAAATATGCTCCGCGATCAGCCGGCCATGTCCGCGGCCGCTTTCGATGAATACCTCGTTGGCGTTACGGCCGGAGGCGATGACGCCTGCGACGTAAATGCCGGGCACGTTCGTTTCCATCGTCTCCGGGTTGAACACCGGCTTCTCCATCTCCCCGGACATCTCTACGCCGGCCTCGAGCATCAGCTTGCGGTCCGGCCGGAACCCGGTGAGGGCGAGCACGAAATCGTTCGGCACGGAGCTTGTCTTCGCATCGTTCACGGACTCGACCACAATTTCTTTTTCTTTGATCTGGATCACTCTGGATTCCAGCAGAAGCTTGATTTTTCCTTTATTCACCATGCTCTCGAAAACCGGTTTCACCCAGGGCTTGACCGACTCGGACATAGCCTCGCCGCGGTATACCACGGTAACTTCCGCATCGACGCGAACAAGCTCCATCGCGGCGTCTACAGCGGAATTGCTGCCGCCGATCACGGTGACCTTCATCCCCGCGTACGGGTGGGCTTCCTGAAAATAGTGGGAGACTTTATCCGTTTCTTCCCCGGGAATTCCCAACATATTGGGATGGTCAAAATATCCCGTAGAGATTACGACGTAGCGCGCCGGGTACTCCCATTTTTCCCCGCTGCGCGTGACGGAATGCACGATGAAGGTTCCGTCCGCCTTTCGTTCAATGCGAGTAGCTTCTTCATAGGAAGCGATCTGGACGCCATAATGGGCGCTAACTCTGCGGTAGTAGGCGAGCGCTTCATGACGGTAGGGCTTCTCGTTCGGCGAGACAAAAGGAATGTCGCCGATTTCGAGCATCTCCGGCGTGCTGAAGAATTGCATATACGTAGGGTAGGAATAAATGGAGTGAACGAGGCAATTTTTTTCGATAATGAGCGTATGTAAACCGCGCCGCTGGCATTCGATGGCTGCGGACAGTCCGCAAGGACCCGCTCCGATGATGATAACGTCTTGCATGAGAGTCCTCCTAAATTTTTTGGGGTTACCTGTACTGAACATTATTCATCCTACCGCAAAAAGAAAAGAATATCCAGAGACAGGCAGGTGAGCCGGGCATGTCCCGATTATGACGAATGTATGAAATATGGTCGGAATCGCGTTCAAAATCCGAGAATAAAGATATAATAATATTGTAAGCGCTTCCTGTTAACCGACTATGAAGTTGGGAGGTTATGCTCATGCTGTTATGGTTGAAAAATCTCCGCAAGCAACGCCAGGCTGCCCATGTCCCTTCTTCCGTGCAGGTCTCGCTGGAAGAGGTTAAGAAGGCGGTGCTGCAATACGAAGCCGAAATGCCTGACGGCATCAACCGCAAAACGCTTGTCCTGCCTGACGGAAGTTTGGATTTGAAACGATTGGCCCGCTATATGGGCGGGTCCAGTGAACAGAAGTTTTATTTATCCCGGGAAACGTATGAAATTTTTGCAGAAGCCGACCGTGAGATTCCTTATTACTTGGATATGGTGCAGGTGGCGGTGGATCATTATGTGGAACAGACCGGCAAGCTGCCCGTGCTGGGACCAAACCAACCGGATCAGGTAGATTTCCGGCTTCTCATCAGAGAGCGCTATCTGAAAGAAATCCCGCCGTTTCCCCTCTATATTACGGATCAGGAAATGCTTCTCACCCATCGGCAGAAACATGTGATGTGACTCGTGCCCCCGTCCTCGTCATTGACAGCTCCTATACAATAGATATGGGAGATAGATGAGAACGGGGGAGAATTATGGAACGGATAAAAGCGGTTTTGTTTGATTTGGACAACACGTTAATGGATCGGGACTGGACCTTTCGGCGATTCGCCGAGCAGCTTGTCCGTGAGTGCTTGCGGGTTGCCGGACCGGAGGAGCAGAAATCCATCATCGAATATATGATTGAGAGCGATGCGGACGGTTATCGGCCGAAGGAAGGCTTTTTTCGGGAACTGATCGACCGATTGCCCTGGGCTTCCAAACCGGATCTGACCGAACTAAAAGCGTACTATGACCGAAATTATATGTCTCACGCGCGGATTATGAATCATGCGGAAGAAGCGCTGGCGGCATGTAAATCGCTCGGCTTGAAGCTGGGGATCATCACCAACGGCTTCAGCCATTTGCAGTATGGCAAAATCGACCGCCTTGCGCTGCGGGGACATTTTGATGAGATTGTCGTTTCCGGTGATCTCGGCATCAAGAAGCCGGATGAACGGATTTACCGCATCGCGCTCGAGCGCCTCGGCACCAAGAGCGAGGAGACCCTTATCATCGGTGACCACCCCGTTAACGATATATGGGGGGCTGCGCAGGTCGGTATCCGCGGAATTTGGCTGTTGCGCAAACACGCCTGGCCTGACCATCTGGAAGGCGGCAAGCCATGGCGGACCATAAGGGAACTGAACGAGGTCGAGTCCTGCCTCAGGGAGTTCGCTTCGGACTGTATCGTAAAATAGTCTCATCCCGGGTTGACAAATGTTGCCTGATACCCTATGATGTAAACAAATCTTTTGAAGGAGGCTGGTAATTATGTACGAAGTATACGGAAATGTTTCTTTCGCTGCTCAACATAAGTTTACGGTCTCCGATCGGGCTTTGTTTATTTAAGGCACACACATTCCATTCATGTCAATAATGGAGTGATGATTCGTCTTGAATGAAGGAATATTGCCGTGGGACCGTAAAGGTCCTGCGGTTTTTTTCGTCCCGTGAGTGTTATTTACTGTGGGCGTAAAAGGTTATTAAGACGCAGGCTGATGCCTTGCGTCTTTTTTTACCCCAGAAAGGAATTTTGTTGAAATTTACCAAATGGAGGAATTCAAATTTGACGTTGACAACGAATCAAGACGTATATGATGAAAATGAAAAAACGGGTCTCTCCGCCTTTGGCTGGAACTCCGATTGGCAAACGGCTTTTGACGGGCTGGAGCTGGAGGACGTGCACCCGGGACGGGTGATTGCCGATTACGGTCATAAATACCGGATTGTGACAAAGCGTGGAGAAGGCTGGGCGGAGCTGTCGGGCCGGATCCAACATGAACTCGGTGACCGAAGCGCCTATCCGGCTGTAGGCGATTGGATTGCGGTGCGATTTATGGCGGAGGAGCAAAACGAAGGTATCATCCACGGCATATTGCCCAGGGCGAGCCGGATTTCCCGCCGGGCGGCCGGCTCGGTGCCGACGGAACAAATGATCGCGGCGAATGTGGATGTATTGCTGCTGGTGGCCGCCTTAAACTTCGATTTTAATTTGCGGCGGCTGGAGCGCTACCTCGTTATGGCATGGAACAGCGGGGCGAATCCGGTCATTCTGCTCAGCAAGGCCGACCTTTGCGAAGATCCCGGGCACCACGTCCGGGAAACGGAGAGCATTGCTCCCGGCGTCCCGGTCATCGCGGTCAGCGCCAAGGAGGACCAGGGCCGGGAGGAACTGGAGGCCCTGCTTCGGCCGGGGATGACCGTGGCGCTAACGGGTTCCTCGGGGGCGGGCAAATCGACGATTCTCAATTGGCTGGCGGGCAAGGAAATTCAGCTTACGCAGGGAATTCGCGAGAGCGATAGCCGCGGCCGCCATACAACCACGCACCGGGAGCTGTTTATCCTGCCGCAAGGCGCGGTGATGATCGATACGCCCGGAATGCGCGAACTCGGGCTTTGGGAGGACGGCGGCGGGTGGTCCGAAGCGTTTACCGACATCGAAGAGCTCGGCCGAAAGTGCCGGTTTGGCGATTGCCGTCATGAGCGGGAAGAAGGCTGTGCGGTAAAAGCGGCGGTAAACCGCGGGGAACTGGATCCGAAGAGGCTGGAGAATTACCGCAAAACGGAACGGGAACTGAAATTCCAGGCGTCCAAAGAACAGATACGGCAGCGAAACGACCGCAAGAGCAAAGGAAAAAAAGACGCCCGCCGCGGCAAAGGCGAGCAGCGGAGGCGTCTGACCCTGGACATGGATTAGCCATCCGAGGCTAATCCTTTATCTTTTTAGTGGAAGCCACTCCAAAACGTCTTGAATTTTAGCGTCCCAGTAAGCCCAATCATGATCCCCCGGACCTTCTTCGTAAGTCAATGTCAAGCCGGCTTGAAGACAGGTATCCCGAAAAACGAGATTGTCCTGGTACAAGAAATCTTCGGTTCCGCAGCATTGATACAGACGCGGCGCCTGATCCTGCGATCCGCTTTCCTGATACTGCCGCAGCAATGCGAGCAAATCATTCTCGGAACCGAGCGGCCCTTGCTCACCGAAGATCCGCCGGAATAATGCACTGAGTTCCCGGGGACCGTGGACATGATCGATAAAATCATGGTGAATGTCCAGGGCACCCGACAGGCTCGCCGCCGCGGCGAACATCTCCGGCTTGCGCAGCGCCAGCTTAAACGCGCCGTAGCCGCCCATAGACAAGCCGGCGACGAAATTATCCTCCCTGCGGTCGGATAAAGGGAAGAACGAGCGGCAAATGCTAGGCAGTTCTTCGCTGATGAACGTCCAATACCGGTTCCCCTGCGCCATATCGGTATAAAA
This sequence comes from Paenibacillus sp. A14, assembly GCF_036864815.1. Classification (NCBI taxonomy): domain Bacteria; kingdom Bacillati; phylum Bacillota; class Bacilli; order Caryophanales; family Paenibacillaceae; genus Paenibacillus; species Paenibacillus sp. A14. The sequence goes on along the minus strand of NZ_JBAGJD010000003.1, from coordinate 164,913 downwards.
GCTAAGGTCCGCCTGAGGCATAACCACGGCGAGACCGAGGTCGGCGACATAGCGCTCGATCGAGGTTCTCCGCAGCCAAATCGTATCATCGTCAGACATGCCGTGCAGCAAATAGAGGGTTGGATAGGGGCCGGACCGGGCGGTCCCGGGCATGCCGATTTGTGAAGGGGCGGACTGGGGCAAAATGACGGTCATAGAAGTGCTGAGCCCAAGCACTTCAGAAAAGAAACGGCATTGCAGAAGAGCCATGATGAAAACTCCCTTTCCTAATTTAAGTTGAAGTCTGAAAGCGTAACCAGGAAACACTATGTACAGTATATCGTGTTTTGGTATGCCAGGGGCAGATGTTTCATCGCGATTTCCCGTAAAGTGGTACAATAAAACAATAGCTGTCCATTCGGGGAAAAAACGATGCTGGGTGGGGGTGGAACATTTGGAATTTCCCTGGAAACGAAATTTATACGTGTTGTGGTTAGGTGTCTTTTTTTGCAGTACGGCCTATTCGATGGCCATTCCGTTCATGTCTCTTTTTTTGGCCCATGACCTCGGCGTGACCAAGAATGTAGCGCTTTGGTCGGGCTTCGCGTTCGGCATTACATTTTTGGCCGGCGCATTGATTTCGCCTTACTGGGGCTCGCTGGCCGATAAATACGGCCGCAAACCGATGCTCTTGCGGTCGGGCTTTGCGCTTTGCGCCGTTTATATTCTAAACTCGCTGGTTCAGACGCCGCTTCAGTTGATCGTCGTTCGGATTTTATCGGGGCTTCTGGCCGGTTATGTACCCGCGGCCATCGCGCTTGTTGCGACGAATACGCCGGAGAAGCGTGTCGGCTTCTCCCTGGGTATCATGTCGACGGCAGGTGCGGCGGGCGGCATTATCGGCCCTATGATCGGCGGCGTTGTCAGCAAGTTTTTCGGGTATCGGGAGTCTTTCTTGATGGCCGGGGCCGTGGTGTTTATCTCCGCGATGATCGCACTCATCTTCGTCAAGGAACAGAACTTTGACCGCACCAAGGAGCGGTCCCATGTTCTGGACGATCTGAAGCAGGCGAAGGCCAACGGGCCTTTTATGCGTTACCTGGGCATCGTGATGATCGTTACGGCCTCCGTCATGGTTCTCGAACCGTTGTTGTCCCTGTATGTGCTCGATTTGGGGGCTACCGAGTCGGACGCTTCATTGAGTTCCGGCATTATTTTCTCGGCGGTGGGAATCGCCACCGTGCTGGCGGCACCGGTTTGGGGGAAGATCGGGGAAAAAATCGGTTACCAGAACACCCTGCTGATCGGTCTGCTCGGCGGAGCGCTCGGCAATATGCTGCAATTGTTTTTCCATAACCTTGCGGGCTTCGGAATTTTGCGATTTATCTACGGTTTGTTCTTTGCGGCTGTTTTTCCGGCGCTTAACGCGCTGATCGTCAAGGCAACGGACCCCGAGTTCCGGGGCAGGGCCTTCAGTTTGAACCAATCGTCCAGCCAACTGGGGAATATGGCGGGTCCGATCGCCGGAGGAGCGATGGCGGGTTGGGTGGCCATTCCGGTCGTGTTTGTGCTGAATGGAGTGCTTTTGGCCGGTGTAGCCGCCTATATGCTCGCGAGTCGGGGGCGATTATCGAGAAATAAGGGAACTTCTGTCGAACCTGTGGAAACCTTGTCAGACCGGGGTTAAAGGTGAGTTTAATCCTCCCGAAAGTGGTTTATTTAGAAGTAAGAAAGGCCGACAGGAAAAAAGTTCCTGCGCGCCTTTCAAATGACCTCGTGGAGGTAGGGGATTATGGCGATAGACCGGTTTATCATTAAAAAGATTCAAACCTGTACCTATGAACCCATGCGGCAAAACCTGCTCAGACTTTTATTGATTCGGATTCAAAAGGCTATGAACGAAGAAGAGGCCATGACGTCAGTTTTATAACCGTCGTCATGGCCTCTCTATTTAGGCGATGCGAAATTTGCTGGTTTAACGAGCAGGGAAGCGTTATTAATAGAGCGAAAGCGCCAATGAATCAAATTCGCTCTTGCTGTGCAGGATCGCCTCCGAGCCTTCGATTTCAATGCTGATCAAGGAGTTCAAACATTTCTTCAAGGCTTGTTTACCGTTGCGGAATTTGTTCTCCAGCGCGCTGGTCAGCAATTTCAGGGTACGCTGAACCGGTTGTTTGGTATCGGTGTTGAAATATACGGGAACTTGATTGTTTTGGAAAGTAATGATAATTCTCATAGTTAATCACCTCTATACAGTGGTCTCATAATGCCATTCTAATGTACTTAGCTTAAAAATAGATTAAGATAACATTATAATTCAATTAAGGATTTGTAACACGCAGAATGACAGGGTTTCATTGTCATTCTGCTTTTCTATTTTATCTACGATTTTATGAGGAAATAAGTTTCAAATCGAAAAAAAAACTGATTCACCTCATTATTTTTTGGGTAGATGGTATTAGATTACCATTTTTTACAAACCGTCTTCGCGTTTGAAGAGTGGTATGATTACAACAAACCTTTATATCAACGGGATAAGTCGAAAATATACAGAGAGAAACGGAGATAAATCCATGCATGGAGGAGGTAAGCGAATGTTCTTGGCTGACACATTACATCAAAGCGCCTGGACGCTGGAAGCGAATGAAATATTTTATTTGGCCGATATGCTGGGAGCGAAGAGCCTGCTTGACATGGACAATCCACTGATTGGATATTTGCGGAGCGGAGAGAACGAAGGCTGGAATAAAGCGGAATATTCGTTAAAGTCAAAAGGGGTCCTTAACGCAGCCGCGGATTGCGAAGCAACTGCCGTTGCGGAACCTCTGCTGTCCAGCTTGTCGGCTGCCTTCGACGCGGATAAAGCTTGCTGGGTGAAATATTATGCCGAAAACAGGGTGCATGAGCAATTTTTGCACATCACCGAGGAACGGGTAGTGTCTTTGGAGCGCCTGCACGAGAATCCGGCCTTGCATCGCATCGATGAGTTTGGCTGTCTCTACCAGGCTTGCGGCATTCTTGCCGGGAAAATGAAGTGGAACACGCACAACTTGGGGGACATCCCCGCATTACTGCTTTCTAAGCGCAACTTTAAGGAGATTCTTGTCCGTCTGGACGAGATGGGGTTAAACGAAATTATGTCCCGGCTGGCCAAAGTATCCGATGATCAAGAAGGAATCATAGCCCTGGCAAAATGTATGAAAACCCGGGTAGCGCACGGAAGCTTGCGATTATATACCCGAGGAACGGACGGATGGGAGAGCCAAAGCGCCCAGTTTATTAACAATCACCATATGAATTGGCTGATTCGCAGCAGCACCAGGAAAGAGGAGGATTGGCTGATTGCCACGCCAACGCCGAATGAAGCGTTTCAGGATATGATGCGGCACTGGTTTGAGCATCCCAAAGAAGCTTTGGCAGCCGTTAAACAGAATACGAATTGAGCAGTAAGCTCCGCGATCGGAGCTTATTTTTTTTGCTTATCTATTGAACTTATCGTATACATTGTGTATATTGTATATATACATTAGCGACAGGGATTGGGCAAAAAGGAAGGTGAATTATGAAAATTTTGCTGTCCCCTTCATCGGGGGAGCCGATTTATATGCAGATTGTAAGGCAAATCCGGGGGAGCATTTTACAAGGAGAACTCCCCGCCGGTACTCCATTGCCTTCCATACGCCAACTGGCGAAGGAGCTTCAGATCAGCGTTATTACCACGAAACGGGCATATAACGAATTGGAGCAGGAGGGACTGATCGATTCGGTCGTGGGTAAAGGCTCTTTTGTATCCGGGGGGAACCAGGAATTTATCCGGGAACAGAGGATGCGCATGGTGGAGGAGAAAATTAGAGAGCTGCTCACGGAATGTCGGAATATCCCGGTTAGTGTAGATGAATTGATCGATTGGATCAAGATGTTGGATCACGATGGAGGTCATGAGGAATGAATGCGGTCGATGTGCAAGGATTATCGAAAAACTACGGGTCTTTTTACAAGCTGACGGATGTTTCTTTCTCGGTACCGAAGGGGTACATCACCGGGCTGATCGGCCCGAACGGCGCCGGGAAAAGTACCATAATCAAGGCGATCATGGGGATGGTCGTTCCTAACGCGGGGAAAATTGACGTGTTTGGTCAAAGCGCGGGCTCTGCGGCGGGGGAATACAAGCAGGAGATCGGTTATATTTCGGATGAAAATATCTATTACGACTACTTGTCACTGGAAGAAATGAAACGGATTATCGCTCCTTTCTATCCTAACTGGAATGAGGAAGTCTATCGGAAGTACATGGAGATGTTTGAGCTCCCTTCGCGTAAAAAAATCAAAGATTGCTCGAAGGGGATGAAAACGAAGTACTCGATCGCCATTGCCTTGGCTCATCACCCCTCCCTTCTGATCATGGATGAGCCTACGGCCGGGCTGGACCCGGTCTTTCGGCGGGAACTGCTTGATCTGTTGGCGGAATACATTTTGGAGGAAGCCAATACGGTGCTGTTCTCGACGCATTTGACGACGGATCTGGACAGGGTGGCGGATTTCGTGACGTTTATTCATCAGGGGCGAATCGTGTTTACCGATAATAAGGAGGATGTACTGGAAAGATATGTGATCATTAAGGGAGGAGGGGAACTGCTGGACCAGGACATTCGCCGCGAACTTTTGGGGCTCCGCGAAACGAGTTTCGGGTTTGAAGGGCTCTCGCCGAATCGGGCCAAAGCGACGGAATTGTTCGGAGACAAGGTGCTTTATCAGCAGCCTACCCTTGAGGACATTATGTATTTTACCGCCAAAGGAGGAAAACTGCGTGCCTAAACTAATTTGCCTCGTACGAAAAGATCTTCTGCTTGTCCGCCGTTACTTGTGGCTCCTGTTGATCTATGCGGTCATTTTTTCGGGATTTATTCAAAATAGCAACTCTACGCTGATCTACGGCATCTTGCCCGGTATGGTGATGATTCTGGCGATCGGTTCGGATATGCGGCAAACCAACCAGCAATTTCTGGTCAGTTTGCCGGTACAACGAGGGTATCTGGTCTTATCGAAATATGTATCTTCCCTGGTGCTGCTGGTCGTGTCCATCGTATTGTGCGTGCTGATCAGCGGAGCCGCGGATCAGGTTCATTATGGAGCTTTTCAAATCGATAAAGTCCTTGTCCTCGGTACATTGGTTTCCATGATCCTGTTTCTGTCCGTCTATTTGCCTCTTTACTTCTGGCTCGGGATCAAAGGAGCTCAATATCTGAACGTGGCTATGATGGTCATCATTTTGGGCGGCAACGGTGTGATTGCGAGTTTATTGAACAGCAGCGATATGGCATTCGTCATAAATTGGTTCTCGGGGCATCCCGTGGCCAGCGGGGTATTTGCGGTTGGCGTACTGGCGCTGGCGGGGATCGTTTCATATTTCATCTCCCGAGCCATCTTCGTCAAACGGGATTTGTAATTAGAAAGTGATTAAAACGCCCCTCTTTTTGGGTAATCTTGAGACAGGTACTTACCAGGTCCTTAACCCATGAATAGGAGCGTGTGTCATATGGCTGAAAATCACTACAACCGCCAGCGATTTCAAGGGAAGACGGCGATCGTTACCGGGGCGGGCTCCGGCATAGGCAAAGCGGCGGCGATCAGGCTGGCAAAGGAAGGGGCCAAAGTCGCGCTCTTTGATCTGATGAATGAACGCACGAAAAGCACGGAGCACCAAATTAACAATATTTATCGAGGGATTTCCCGATCCTTTGATGTCGATGTTTCGGATCCCGAGCGGATGGAGAAGGCGGTGGACGAAGTTGCCAAAGTCTTCGGCGGCATAGATATCGTATTCGCGAACGCCGGCATCAACGGCGTGCTGGCTCCTGTTGATGAGATGACGCTGGACGATTGGGAAAAAACGCTGAAAGTCAATCTCAACGGGACATTTCTGACCGTAAAATATACTGTTCCTCACTTGAAGAAACGGGGGGGCGGCAGCATTATTATCACCAGCTCCATCAACGGAAACGACCGGTTTTCCGGCTTTGGTATGTCGGCCTACAGCACGACCAAAGCCGGCCAGGTGGCTTTCACGAAGATGACCGCGCTGGAACTGGCCAAATTCAAAATTAGAGTCAACGCGATTTGTCCCGGAGCCATCGCCACCAACATCGATTCCTCGACGGAAGTCAGCGGGGAACTGGAGGAGATCATCATCCCGGTGGAATATCCGGAAGGGGCCCAGCCGCTGGCGGACGGGCCCGGACAACCGGAGAATGTCGCAGATTTGGTGGCGTTCTTGGCCTCGGACGATTCCGTTCATGTCACGGGCGCGCGGATTGTGATCGACGGTGCCGAATCCTTGCTCTAATGCAAAAAAGAAGTGTGAGTTGCCGCGGTTTGTTTCCCCGGCGATCACACTTCTTTTTATTTTTGAGTGGGGCTGTGGAAAATAAGGAATTAGGTCGAAATAAAAAAATCGAAATCTTTTTTACTTAAGTAATAGGGCTGCTTTGCGATCCGGTCCAGAGAGAAACTCCTAATCAGTTCTTTGGCGGCAACCGGCTCATACCGGTCGATCAATCCGCTGGTCTTGGCGAGCCACCCGATGATCGCCTCCGGCTGTTTTCCCGCTGCCCGCAGGGAAGCCAGGCTTAAATCTCCATGCCGTTTGGCCAGCCGCCGGCCGTCTTCGCCGAGCAGGAGGGGGGCATGCGAAAAATCCGGTGGAGCGCAGCCGAGAGCGAGGTAAAGTTCCAGTTGCCGCGGCGTAGAATCCAGCAGGTCCCCGCCCCGAAGCACATCGGTAATCCCCATCAATGCATCGTCGACGGTAACGGCCAACTGATAAGAGAACAGCCCGTCCGCACGCCGGACGACAAAATCGCCGCCGCTGCCGGGCGGAAACGATTGGGGACCGGCGATGCCGTCGTCAAAGCGGATCGGATCCTCTCCAATGGCAAACCGCAGCGAAGGGGATTTGCGTTTTTCGCGTTCTTTCCGCTCCTCGGGGTCAAGATTCCGGCAGGTGCCCGCGTACGGGGCTCCTTCCGAAGCCAGACCGTGCGGCGCTCCGGCCATGGACAATAATTCCGCCCTGCTGCAATAACAGGGATAGAGCCTCCCGGTTTGTTCAAGCTGGGCCAAAGCGTCTTCGTAATAAGACAAGCGCATGCTTTGCGTATACGGGCCCAGGCGGTCATCGGCTGCCGGTCCGAAATCCCAGTCGAGGCCCAGCCACCGAAGGTCTTCCGGGATTCTCTCCGCGATGTCGGCTCTGGACCGCTGCGTATCGATATCCTCGATGCGGAGGACAAACTCTCCCAGTACGGCGCGCATCTGCAGCCATGACAGCAGGGCGATCTTGGCATTGCCCAGATGCATCTCGCCGGAGGGAGTAGGGGCAAATCGCCCGCGTTTCATAACATTCACTTCCTTAACTAATCGTTAGGTATGGCTATATTCGTCGTTAAATTCTCCGGATTCCTCCCGTTTTTCGATCTCGATCTTCCGAATCCGGCTGCCTTCGCTTTCGAGCACCGTGAACGAAAAATCGCCATGGTTAAGCCGGGTGCCTTCCGCGATATCGATATCGTGACCGTACACCCAGCCGCCGATCGTGTCGGTTTCCTCATCTTCCAGTTCCGTGGACAGCAGGTCATTGATTCGGACGATCGACACTTTGCCGTCCACGATGAGATGATTCTCGTTCAGCACGGTTATTTCCTGCTCTTCCTCAAGATCAAATTCATCGCGGATATCCCCGACGATCTCCTCCAAAAGATCCTCGATCGTCACCATGCCGGAGGTGCCTCCGTATTCATCGATCAGCAGGGCGATATGGGAGCGTTCTTTCTGCATCCGGGAAAGGAGGGAGGTCAGCGGGATATTTTCCGGAGCCGTCATCACGGGACGAACCAAAGAAGCGAGCGGCATCTCCGGTTGATCGCCATGGGTCAGGAACAACTGCTTCGTATTGATGACCCCGATGATGTCGTCCTTGTTTTCCCGAATGACCGGAAAGCGCGTATATTGTTCGGTTTTAATGATCTCCAGGTTTTCCTCCCGGCTTTTGTGGACGTACAGGCAGACCATGTCCGTGCGGGGAACCATGATGTCCTTGGCAGTGAGTTCGTCAAAAGCAAAGATCCGGTTCAAATAGCGGTATTCATGGCTGGTGATTTCCCCGTGCTTTAAACTTTGGCTAAGCAGGGCTTGAAGTTCCGCTTCGGAATGCGCCTCTCCATCCCCGGGCCCCCCTCTGAGCCCCAGCAGGGAGACGATCCGGCCGGAAGAGGCGTTAAGCAGCCAGACCAACGGGGACATGAGACCCGTGAACCACAGCAATGGGCGCGAGGCAGCCAGAGCGAAGGTTTCGCCCTTTTGGGCGGCGAGAACCCGCGGGACCAGTTCGCCGAGCACAACATGCAGGTACGTGATCACGAGAAAGGCAAAAATAAAGGATAAAATACTTTCCAGCCGGTTCGGTAGAGGGAAGAGCCGGAAGAGCGGATGGAGCCATGCTTTCGCCAGCGGCTGCGCCAGCCAGCCAAGGATCAGCGAAGTCATGGTCACCCCCAATTGGCAGGCCGATAGCGCCTGCTGCGGCCGTTCCATCAGCCGGGCGAGCGGAACCGCGGATCTTCGGTTCTCCCGGACCAGGGAACTGGCCCGGCCGGGAGGAAGTCCGCGGAGGGAATATTCCGTAACGACAAAAAAGGAAGTCAGCGCCACCAGTAAAAGAATGAGCAAAAGATTGGCCCATGTTCCGTCCGGATTCATAATTGTTCGGATACCCTCCCAGATGTTCAGAGAACCTTTTTATTATACTAAGGGGAGTTCCCCGCTTCAAAACACGCCTTCCAAGGAAGGGGTATGTTAAAATTGAATCAACGCAGGGACGTTAAGCAAAAAAACGGCTTGGATTATAGTGTAACCCGATAGGAGAGAAAGATGAGAAATCAAGCGATGCCTATAGATGAGGTTCTTCCGGATTTGAAAAATGCATTGCGGACCAAAGGGGCGGCGGTCCTGCTGGCCGAACCGGGAGCGGGGAAAACGACGAGGACGCCGTTGGAACTTCTCCGGGAGCCCTGGCTCGAAAGTCAGCAAATTTTGATGCTGGAGCCCCGGCGGCTGGCCGCGAGGTCGGCCGCCTTCTACATGGCGAAACAACTGGGCGAAGCCGTGGGTGAAACGGTAGGGTACCGGATCCGGACGGAGTCCCGCACTTCTTCGCAGACCCGGATCACGGTCGTGACGGAAGGGATTCTGACCCGGATGCTGCAGCGCGATCCGGCTTTGGCCGGAACAGGGCTCGTGATCTTCGATGAATTCCACGAGCGCAGCATTCATGCCGACTTGGGCTTGGCCTTGGCGCTGCAGAGCCGGGAACTGCTGCGCGAGGATTTGCGCGTCCTCGTCATGTCCGCCACGCTGGACGGCGATCCGGTGGCGGCGCTGCTCGGCGGCGCGCCGGTGGTGCGAAGCCGGGGACGGATGTACCCGGTGGAAACGGTGTTTGCCGCCCGTTCGCGGGAGGAAACGCCGGAGGCGGCGGCAGTGCGGACGGTGCAGCGGGCGCTGGCCGAGCGGGATGGCGGCCTGCTCGTGTTTCTGCCCGGCGCGCGGGAAATCCGCCGGGTCCAATCGGCCCTGGCGGGGCGCGTTCCGGGGAATGTGATCGTCGCCCCGCTGTTCGGGGCGCTGCCGCAGGAGGAGCAGCAGCGTGCGATCGAGCCGGCACCGGCCGGGCAGCGCAAGGTCGTCCTGGCGACGTCGATCGCCGAGACGAGCCTGACCGTGTCCGGCATTACGGTCGTCATCGACACCGGGCAGCGCCGGACCTCGTTGTTCTCGCCGCGCACCGGAATGAGCCGGCTCGTCACGGTGCGCGCGGCCCGCGACGCGGCCGATCAGCGGCGCGGCCGCGCGGGGCGCACGGCACCCGGGGTTTGCTACCGCCTGTGGAGCGAGGCGGAGGACCGGGCGCTGCCCGGGAGCACGCCTCCGGAAATGCTGGAGGCGGATCTGACGCCGCTGGCGCTGGAGCTGGCGGCCTGGGGCGCGGCTGCGCCGGCCGAGCTGGCCTGGCTCGACCCGCCGCCGGCCGCGCCGTACGCGGAGGCGGTCCGGCTGCTGCGGCAGCTCGGCGCGCTGGACGAGGCCGGCCGCATCACCGCCCACGGCCGGCGCATGGCCGAGCTCGCCCTGCACCCGCGGCTCGCGCATATGCTGCTGCGCGCGCAGCCGCTCGGCCTCGGGCGGGCCGCCTGCCGCCTGGCCGCGTTGCTGGAGGAGCCCGGTCTGTTCAAGGACCGGGCCTCCGGGAGCGGCGGCGACCTGCGCAGCCGGCTCGCCGAGTTCATGGCCGCGGCCGGAGAGACCGGCCCGCGGGGAAGCGGCGCGTCCACCGGCGCCGAGGCGGCCGACCGCGGGGATCTCGAGCGGTTGCTGACGATCAGCCGCCAGTGGGAGCGCCTCCTGGCGTCCTTCTTCGCCGGAACCCCTAATCCCGGCGAGGAACGGGACTTCGGAGGCTATTGCGGGCTGCTCGTTTCCTTCGCTTACCCCGATCGGATCGCCATGCGCCGAACGGACGGACGCTACCTGCTGCGAAGCGGAAGGGGCGCTGTTTTCACCCGGCCGCCGCAGAGCTTGGCGGGAGAAGCGTTTTTGGCGATTGCCGATGTGGACGACGAAGGGACCGAGGGCCGGATTCGGTTGGCCGCCCCGTTTGAAGAAAGCTGGCTGGCCGACTATTACGGTGATGATCTTCGGGTCGAGCGAACAGCCGAATGGGACGACGCGGCCGGCGCGGTACGCGCCCGGATCCGCCATTTCTTCGGCGCCATCGTTTTAAAGGAGTTACCGGATCCCCGGCCTTCATCCGAAATGATCGCCATGGCGCTCCTGCGCGTGGTAGCGGAACAAGGGCCGCGGATTTTACCGTGGAACGCCAAATCCCGGCAGATCCAGGCCAGAATCCTGTTTCTTCGCCGACTTGATGAAAGCTGGCCGGATGTCTCGGACGAAGCGCTTGCCGCGGAGGCTGAGGATTGGTTTGCCCCGTATGTTGCCGGCTTCCGAAAAAAATCCGATCTTCAGGCCCTGTCCCTAACCGGCATATTGGAAAACCGGTTAGGCTGGCAGCGAACGCAGGAATTGAACCAAGAGGCTCCCACACATCTCGTCGTCCCGAGCGGATCAAAAATTCCGATTCAATACGAAGGGCCGCAAGCTCCTTATGTTGCCGTTCGCCTGCAGGAGGTCTTCGGCCTGATGGAGACGCCGCGGATTGGTTACGGAAAAGTGCCCATAACCCTGCATCTTCTATCTCCCGCCAGCAGGCCCGTACAGGTTACCTCGGATTTGAGAAGCTTTTGGCAAGGGACCTACTTTGACGTCAAAAAGGATCTCAAGGGACGGTATCCGAAGCATTATTGGCCGGATGATCCCTTTGCGGCAATCGCGACCCGGCGGGTCAGACCGGAAGGCGGCGGCAAATAGCCGCATGTGGTTAGAATCCCTGTTCCTCGGGTAATGAAATGGAAACCAGGAACATAAGGAGGCTGATCACAATGAGCAAAAAAATAGTTGGCGTATTCGAAAACGAAAGAGAAGCGACGGCAGCGATCGAGTCCTTACAACAGCAAGGGTTTTCGGCGGAAGAAATCTCCGTGCTTTCCCGCGATCGCCGGGACAGCGAAGCGATTCAGGATGAGACCGGAAGCAAAGCGCCGGAAGGGGTGGCCGTGGGGGCCACGACAGGCGGTGTGCTTGGCGGTGTCGCAGGCTTGTTGGCGGGGATCGGAGCGTTGGCGATTCCCGGCATCGGTCCGGTGGTGGCGGCGGGACCGATCGCGGCCGCATTGACCGGCATGGCGGCCGGCGCCGGCGCCGGAGGTCTGGCCGGCGGTTTGATCGGCCTCGGCATCCCGGAAGATGAGGCCAAAACCTACGAAAGCTATCTCGACGAAGGGAAGATTCTTGTCCTGGTCGATGAGGATGACCGCAGTACAGGCGTCTACGACACGTTCCGGACCAACCGGTCCTTGAATTCCGATATCTATGCTTCCGGCTTGGCGGATCCGTATCGCGAAGACCCTTCCAGCCGTTTGTAATTTTTTTGGCTTCCATGCGATATTCCATAAATGACTAAAGCGGGGCGGTGCTCAGTGGATCAAATGGCCGGATTTGGCCTTCCGAATTCACTTGGCAGCCGCCTTGTTTACGTGCCGCTTCAAATCTAACCCTAAAATCAGGGACAGTGCGGCAAAAAGGAGCAGGGCCATAATATCCCGGGTCATGATGTCCACAACGCTTCCGCCAACCGCTTCCCGGCCGGCTACCTGTACTTAACCCCTTAATTTAAAAGAGTTCGACCTGTAAAAACCGGTTGAGCTCATAATATGAACTGGGATTTAAAAACTATACATAAATGTAGAGTATCTTTTTAAACTACTCCTTCGTTTTCTATTATGAGGAACTTGGAGAGGAGATAGAAAAAATGAAAATCAGTAATGGTGTGGAAATGCTCGAAATACAAATTGATTCTTTTGGAAACCCAGCCATGATAAACCCAACCTTGATTTGGGATGATGATACTACCATTCTGATTGATACAGGCACCCCAGGAAGCCTGGAGCAAATAAGGATTGCTATGAATGAGATCGGAATCCCTCTGAACAGGCTTAAAGTTATTATATTGACACATCAAGATATTGATCATATCGGTACACTACCAGATTTAATCCATGAAAAAGGAGTAGAAATTGAAGTTTATGCTCATGAAGCAGATAAGCCCTATATTGAAGGCACTCTGCCTTTATTAAAATTAAACGCCGAGAGTATGGCTTGGCAGATGGAAGCCATTCCCGATGAAGTACGCAGAAGCTTCTTGGAAGAATTAACGAATAATCGACCGAAGGCAAAGGTCACACAAACATTGGTCGATAATCAGGAACTTCCTTATTGTGGGGGAATTCGAGTGATCTCTACGCCTGGGCATACACCCGGCCATATCAGTCTTTATTTTCAGGAAAGTAAAACATTGGTGGCTGGTGACGCGGTATTCAGTGTGGATGGAGTTTTGTATGGACCTCATCCAGAGTCAACTCCGGATATGCAGACCGCATTACATTCTCTAGAGAAGTTCCTCTACTTCGACATTGATACGATGATTTGCTATCACGGTGGAGTAAGCCGGCACAATGTAAACAAGCAACTTAAGGAACTTGTCGCAAGAAGAACATCCTCTTAACAGTTGAAGTTAACTGCAGGCTCTTACAAGATTTGATTTGGATTTTTGATTTATATAGGTTGAACTAAAGAATTGGCGTTGGGCAAGGATGTGATAGGGTTTCGGATATACGTTGCCAACATCCACATTTGTAGATATAAAGTCCCATCGTCGGAGTCTACATCATTAACGGGAAAATTTCCCGTTAATGTACCGCTCTTAGCTCCTCAACCGGATTTAGCTGGAAAAGCTCCATCTATTTCGCGGGCCTATTGCTGATATACACAATTTCAGGCGAATTAGCGGGAGGTTTTCCGGCTAACTCGCCTCTGCAGCCGCATATGTACCAAATTAACGGTAAGAATTCCCTTTAATTCGAACCAAACCATTAGTTGCAGGTCAAGAGTTTGAAGAGAGCTCTTTACACCGCTGTCTAATATGCAAATCAATAGTTCAACCTATATAGGATTAATAATATAATGGACCAGTAAGGGGTGGAATCATAATTCATTGAAAAGTCGATAAGCTATTGAAAAAACCAGTAGTACAGCAATTTTTTAAGTAGGTTCAATGCCGTCGAACCTATGGACAGCGCTTTCAAAAAAACGGTTGACGAGATGCGCTCCCATGATCTAAGATTTAAACAAAATCATAAAACCGATTTCATACGGCGTGTTACCGTTAAGATTTAATGGGCATAAGCCAAGAGAGGATAACCTGATTTTCTCAGGTTTCTTTTCTTGGCCTTTTTTATTGCCTCCGCCAATGCATACCGGAAACCGCCGGGCATAATACTAATTCATGTCATGTGTGAATCGGGATCAAGCTTACGGAGATGGAGCGGGAACCGCCTTCTTGAACCGTTTGGGATAGGAGAGATTTCATATGTTCGCAAAATGGAGAAAAAAAACTGCTGAGAGCAAGACGGTTGAGGTATTTGCACCGTTGACGGGCCGGGCCGTTCCCTTGACCGAGGTTCCGGATGAGGCCTTTGCCGGAGGGCATATGGGCCAGGGAATAGCTATCGTACCAACGGAAGGGGTGCTCATCGCACCGTTTGACGGGAAAGTGGCGCATGTGATTAAAACGAGCCATGCCGTCATGCTCGAAAACGAAGCGGGCCTGCAATTTCTGTTCCACCTTGGCATTAATACGGTTTCTTTGAAAGGAGTGGGATTTAAATCTCATGTTTCTGTGGGGGATCGCGTGAAAGCCGGTGACGTCCTGATCGAATTTGAACTCGACACCATTAGAGGAGCCGGCTTTCCTGTGATTTCACCGATTATCGTGACGAACGCCGGGGAGACGACAAACGGTTTGGAAATGGTCACCGGACCTGTGACGGCAGGCAGAGACCTCGTGCTGAAGGCAGTTTTGAAATCCTAAAATAAAGGGAAGGATGATTGCTTTATGCTGGCTTTTCTCCAAAAGATAGGGAAGTCATTAATGCTGCCCGTCGCCACCTTGCCGGCGGCGGCTATATTGCTTCGATTCGGGAGTATCGATTACATTAAAGACTTTCATATGGGGGAAGGGGTAGGAGGATTTATAAACACCTACATTGCCCCATTTCTGGCAGCCGGCGGAGGAACCATCTTTGATAACTTGCCTTTAATTTTTGCCGTAGGAGTAGCGATAGGCTTGGCGGGCGACGCGGTTGCGGCGCTTTCGGCCGTGATCGGTCAACTAATTTTGCTGAATGTTCTGGAGAGAGTTCCGGGCATTTTTCCGAAACTCATGGCTTCCCCCGATACGAAACTGAATATGGGGGTGCTTGGGGGAATATTGGTCGGCTGCATCGCCGCTTATCTTTACAAAAAGTATCATAATATCAAGCTGCCGGATTGGCTCGGCTTCTTTGGCGGAAAACGGTTTGTGCCTATGATTACCGCGCTGACCATGGTTGTGGTCGGCTTGATTTGCGGTCTGATATGGGGGCCGATTCAAAGTGCGCTCGACGTCTTCGGCAATTGGGTGACCGGACTCGGGGGGATCGGCTCGGCGGTTCATATTGTCGCCAATCGCCTGATTGTTCCTTTCGGTTTACATCACATTATCAACTCGATTGTCTGGTTTCAAATCGGCGATTTCACGAACGCGGCCGGAGAAGTGGTACACGGCGACCTGACCCGCTTCTTTGCGGGAGATAAAACCGCCGGAATGTTTATGACCGGATTCTTCCCCGTCATGATGTTCGGTCTTCCGGCGGCCGCCTTTGCCATCATCCATACCGCTAAACCGGAAAAACGCAAAACCGTGGCCTCGATTTTTATCGGCACAGCCTTTGCTTCGTTCCTCACGGGGATCACGGAACCGCTCGAATTCGCGTTTATGTTCGTAGCCCCTGTCCTGTACGGGGTGCATGTGGTGCTTTCGGGGCTTGCCGCCTACGTGACCTACGCGCTCGGGATGAAGCTCGGTTTTGGCTTCTCGGCCGGGTTTATCGACTACGCGATCAACTACCAGATTTCGACCAAGCCGCTGTTGTTGATTCCGGTAGGTCTGGGTTTTGCCCTCTTGTACTATGTACTTTTCAGGTTATTCATTGTTAAAATGGATTTGAAAACACCAGGCCGGGAGGACGAAGCTTTGGAATCGGAAATGGAGCAAAATACAACAACATCAGCAACCGGGGACAGCCGCGCCGCTAAAATTTTGACGCAGATCGGCGGGCCCTCCAATATTGAATCCGTAGATGCGTGCATTACCCGTCTGCGGTTGGTGGTGAAGGACGACAAGGCGGTCAACGATGCCGCATTGAAACAGCTGGGCGCCTCCGGGGTTATGAGACTCGGTAAGGGAGCGGTCCAGGTGGTCTTCGGACCGCAGTCCGAAGCGATCAAAGACGAAATCAAAAAAATGCTTTAACATGAAAAAGCGGGGAGAGGATCAATCTTCCCGCTTTTTCATGTTGTGAGGGGAATCACCTTTCTCCCGGCCTATTGGATTTACACTAAAATCAGGTCAATGAGGATCATTAAATCAGCCCAGGCCAGAACCGGGAGGGAATATATGAATAAAATCAAATACGTATTATATATTTGGCTTATCGCGCTAATGGTGTTGCCGGCTTGCGGCAAAATCGGTGATCCGGCGGCGGACGTGAAGGGAAGCGGACCGGTCAAGGAATTTACCGTTCAGGCCCAAAGTAGCGGTTATGACATTCAAGAGATCAAGGTCAAACAAGGGGACACCGTGAAGATCACCCTCAAGAATATGCAAGGCATGCATTCGCTGAAAATCAAAGGCTATAACAAGGAGGTCCGAGGCAACAAAACGATTACGTTTGTGGCGGATCGCGCCGGAACATTTGAGTATGCCTGCAATATTTCCTGCGGAAAGAATCATAAAGAAATGGTCGGTAAATTGATTGTGCAATAATCATTGGCCGCCAATAGTACGGTTTAATAAAAAAGCGCGGGTCGCTAAGGAAGAATCCTTGCAACCCACGCTTTTTGGTTTGCGTCGTTGGTTTGCATCGTTAGAAATGTCCCAGCTCTCTTTTGGCTTGATCGGACATCATAAGGGGAGACCAGCGGGGCTCCCAGACGAGGTCGATTTCGACGTCGGAGATCCCCTGTGCCATCAGGGTTTGTCTGACGCCTTCGATCATGGTGTCGTGCATCGGGCAGCCGGGGGTGGTCAGGGTCATCTGTACGTAAATACGGTCCGGCTCCTCCCGGATATCATAAACCAGGCCAAGGTCCACGATATTGACGCCCAGTTCGGGGTCAACGACGTCGGACAGCCACGCGCGGATTTGATCGATTCGGTTCATCATGAATAACCTCCTTAATTATCGTGAGAAAACGAGCCCGACAAGCGAAATATAACCTATGGAGACGAGCGAGAACAGCATGCCGGCAATCATCACGACCGGCTGGCTTTCCAAAGCCAGGCCCGCCATGACGGCCAGGGTGGTTGCGGCGATGCAAGCCAGTCCAATGCCGGCTTTTCGTTCATCCAGCAGATCGGCCATCACCGGTGTGCCGGGCTTGCCGACCATTTTCCCGTATTTATGCGTCCACCAAAGGAAAGGAACGATTTTTGAAGCATAGCAGAGCACCATAAACGAAACCCAGCCGCTTAAATAGGTCCATCCGATGATCAGTATCGTCTTTTCGGCTAACATTTGTTCGGGCGCAAAGAACAGTTTAATCATCAACGCCAGGGCAAATAGGGCAAAGATTTGATTGCCATGGACGGACCAGGCGATGCCGACCCCCGGGCTGCGCTTATGTCTTTTACTGCGAATTTGCCAAAGATGGACGTTATAGATCAACAATGCGGCTACGACCAGCGGCAGCGAAATGCGGGCCACCAGAGAATCGGCTCCCGTCAAAAATAGAACGGTACCGGACAGAACGCCCGCATTCCAAACCGTGAAGGTGATGTATTGAAGCCGGGTTTTGTAATCATGCGACAGGTAAAACATCGGCAGCAATTTATAGCTGAACCCGGTAATCAATGATCCGAACCAGCCCAGCGTTCCCAGCCAAATATGGGCGTGAAACAGGTTCTCGTGAGCGTCTCCCAACCAGCCTGTGCCGAAATCGATTCCCATGAGCATGCCGGTCAGTCCGGTGAGCAGCAGATAAAATACTGCACAAGCGGTGCTGAGCGTGATGGAGTTCCACTTGCCGGCCCTAAGCAGCGTAACTGCCAGATTTACGGAAAACATCAGGATTCCGGTAAAGGCCAGGGTGGCAAAGCCGGCGATCCATAAAATATCGCCCTGAATAAAACCGAACAGCAGTCCGAACAAACCTACCGTAAAGAACAGAAAGTGCAGGTAACCCAGACGTTCGCTAAAAACGATCGATTGCAGAATGACATGGATCAGCTGGTATACCGCCCCCATGGCAAGCATGGTGGCCCAACCGAGAACAAAAATATGCGTTTGAAACCATCCGGCCGGTCCGCGTATTCCGTCTCCCAGCCAGCCGGTCAGTGACAAGAGGGACGTAGCATGAAAAAGGATGAACCCGAAGATGGCGGTTGCGATGAAGAGGAAGGGAAGACGGGATACGCTCGACATGGTACTTGCCTCCTTACGCCTTGATGATATACACTTTGGCGGTTCCGTCCGTCTGTTCTTCCACCGTAAAGGTGCAGCCTAATGTGTTCAGTTCCTCGATCAAGAATACGGGCACCCGGTCATTATGAATATGGACCTCGTCCCCCGGGCGGCATTTGCCCAAGGCGGCCAGGGTGCGGACCATCGGTTGCGGCGGCTCCAGGCCGCGATTGTCCAGCTCTATCGTTTTGCGCTTGGCCTGGTCATCCGGCTCATCCGTCGGCAAATCCGCCGGACAGGAGGCTGCGGCTGGCGTCTGCGCCGCTCCGGGCTTCGGCGCATCCAGCCAATCCTTATTTTTTTTGCTGACAAACGTAGTAATCCAGTGATCTTTGTCTTCCTGCTGTTCGGATTTGCCGACAAAGCCTTTCATTTTGAGCAGCCCCAGAAGGGGAGTGGGTTTAAAAGTGGCATGCAGAACGAGAATATCGTCCTGTCCCAGCGTTTTAACGGTATCCATGATGATTTGGAACGGCTCCAGCTTGTTTCGCAGCTGCTCCCTTACATCCAGTTCAACTACTTTAGCTTCATTTCGGTTCATATCAATTCACCTCGATCTCATTATAAAAGTCCGGCAGGATAACCTTGTGATTTCTATCACATTGGTTTTGAATTAAAATCGTTGATTTTTGCGGACTAATGCGCCATGGCGGGTTCGTTCGTATCTTTGCCGTCCGCGGTTACCCGCAAGATCGCGGTTGCGCCTTTGGAGGCATGCTTCAATTGATGGCTTAAAATGGGGTAATCGCCTTCCTCCTCCACGGTAAACTCGACGACCGCCGAGCCGCCCGCGGGAATGAGCACCGTTTGCAGGCCATACATCCCGTTCTTGGGGTGCCCGTTCATATAGACAATATCAAACGTGGCGCCGACGACATGAAACGAGGAAACCTCGTTCGGTCCGGAGTTGGAGACGTACAGTCGGACCCGGTCGCCGACCTTGGCCAGCAGCGGATGATTTTTCAAGGAAAAATCATCTCCGTTGAACACCACATATTCCGGTTCCTCATGCAGAAAAGCCTCTTCGTCATGCTCCCTGTACCATTCGCTTTGGACGAGCGTATATTCCTTATCGATCAGCGAATCCGTCGCATAACCGTTTTTCGGCTCCACGATGATAAGGCCATGCATTCCGTTAGCGACGTGCATCAGAACGGGGCTTGTGCCGCAGTGGTACATAAACACCCCCGGCGTCGCCGCAGTATAGGTGAAGCTGCCCTTTTCATTCGGCATCACATCGATAAATTTCTTGCTGGGAGCCGCATGCACCGCGTGAAAATCCATCGAGTGGGGCATATTGGGGTCCAAATTCGACAAAGTGAACTGCAGCATATCCCCCTCTTTGACCCGGAGGACGGGACCCGGAACAGTGCCGTTGAAGGTCCAGGCGTTATATTCGACGCCTTCGGAAATCTCCACATTCGATACTTGGGCGGTGAGTTCGATATGAACGACCTGACCGTCGCGGCGGACCACCGGCTCGACCGGAGGCTGATCGAGAGTCTTTGCTTCCTGGGCGGGTTCGGCCTCTCGAACGGGCTGAGCGGAACCCGAAAACCAAACGGTCAACAGCACGAGGAGACTGGCCAGGACGAAAAAAGCGGGCTTTAGAAACTTCATGGATCGATTCCTCCTCTTATCCGATAAGTCAAGGGTACAAGGGAATTGAACACTCAATTGTGATATAAATCACATAAGTAAAAATAGTTCATTTGGCTACGACCAAAACCTTAATTATGCAATTTCAATATATGAAAAATTCACAATAGAAAAAGCATTTTGCGCGTACCCAGATCCTCACAATTTTAAGTTAAGACCACCGTATCTTGTTCTTTTACCAATCCAGTAAAACAGGGGAAGATGGTCCGGTTGTACAAATTTTAGACTTCAGTTATATTGATCTATAAGAAACAGGGGGGACGGCTATGGCATTTATGCTTGCGCAGCGGGCTTATCTGAAGCTATTTCTGATCACGAAAGTGGAACAGCGCAGGGGTTACGGCTATCAAATGCTGGAGGAATTGAAAGAAGAGTTCAAGCCGTTCGGCTACGTACCGCCGCAGAGCGAAATCTACCGGGCCCTCCACGAACTGGTGCAGGAAGGGATTCTATACAGGACCAAGCATTTGAAAGGCAATGACCCCAGCGTCGATTTCCAAGAGATCGTGCTGTACCATTTTACCGACGATGGAGCGGAAAAAGCCAAACTCTACAAAAAGCAGGTCAAAGCGGATCTTGACCGCTGCATCGGCATGCTGAACAAAGCGGTAGCGGATAACTTTAATTAATTTTAGTTGAAACTAGTAGATCCCGATAAGATTACTGTTGAATTATCCGGCGACATCCGTTAGTATTGAGTTCATACTTAAAACTGCATAATGTGGGAAGAGGTGCTTCAGCCGCGGCTGAAGCTTAAAAGGGAAGTCCGGTGAAACGCCGGCGCGGTCCCGCCACTGTAACGGAGGAGCCGTCATGCGAGAAATGGCCACTGATGTCGAAAGACACTGGGAAGGCAGCGTGATCGGCGATGACTCCGAAGCCAGGAGACCTGCCTTTTCCGGCAACACTGCTGTACCTACGGGAGATAGGGAGGTGTTAGAGATTCGATCCATCGGACAATTATACGAAGGTCTTCTTTAGCATTGCCTAAAGAGGGCCTTTTTGATTTCTTGCCGCATTTATTGCTATTTTCGAAAGACATATGTTGAGGAGGCTTATAATTATGGGTAAAATATCGAGCGGAAATTTGGGTTTCCCCAGAATCGGCAAACAGCGGGAATGGAAAAAAGCGATCGAAGCGTACTGGAGCGGAAAATTGGAGGAGGCGGAGCTTCACCGCCAGTTAGCCGAAATTCGCAGCGAACATTGGAAATTGCAAAAGGGGAAAGGGATCGATTGGATTCCGGTGGGGGATTTTTCCTACTATGATCAGGTTTTGGATACGGCCGTAATGTTCGGACTTGTGCCCGAACGCTTTGAATACAGCGGCGGACCTGTTCCGCTCGAAACATACTACGCGGTGGCCAGAGGCAGCAAAACCGCTGCTGCCAGCGAAATGACCAAATGGTTTAACACGAACTACCATTACATCGTCCCCGAGCTGGGAAACAGGGAGCCGGAGCTTACGGCGAATCTCCCGCTCCAAGCCTACCGTGAAGCCAAAGAGAAGCTGGGAATCGCCGGCAAGCCGGTCGTTCTCGGATTATATTCTTTTCTGAAGCTGTCCAAAGGCGCGTCCGGAAGTCTTCGGGAATGGAGCCAAAAGCTTTTGCCTTTGTACGTCACCGTTTTGCGCGAACTGGACCAGGAAGGTGCGGCATGGATTCAAGTCGATGAACCGGCGCTCGTTACTTTCGTATCGGATGAGGATTTGGCGCTGCTTCAGGAAATCTATAGTGCGATTTCGGCAGAGCTGCCGCAAGCCGGGATCTTGCTGCAAACGTATTTCGATGCCGTCGAACGGTACGAGGAGATTATTGCACTGCCGGTTCGCGGGATTGGCCTGGATTTCGTGCATGGGCGGGAAGGCAACTTGCAAGCCCTTCGGCAACACGGTTTCCCGGCCGGCAAGACGTTGGCTGCGGGAGTGGTGGACGGCCGCAACATTTGGCGGTCCGATCTGCCCGCGGTCCAGGATTTCATCGGCGAGATTGCGGGGCTGCTGTCTGCGGATTCCGATCTGATTGTCCAGCCTTCCTGCAGCCTGCTGCATGTGCCGGTTTCGGCCCAGGGAGAGGAGGGATTGCCGGAGGTGCTCAAGGATGCCCTGGCCTTCGCGGAAGAGAAGCTGGATGAAGTCGCGGCGTTGCATCAGGCGCTGCAAGGCGAAACCCCGGCCCTGCTGGCGGAAAGCCGTCAGGCCCTGGAACGCTTGAACGCGGACCCGTCGCGCAGCCGCAAAAACGTCCAGGAGGCGGTTCGAAGCATCGCGGAGCAGCCTTCCGAACGGATTAGTCCGTTTGAGGTACGTCGGGGGGAGCAGCAGCGCGTGTGGAACCTGCCGCTTCTTCCGACAACGACGATCGGAAGCTTTCCGCAAACCGCCGAAGTTCGTGCGGCCCGTCAAAAATGGCGCAAAGGCGAATGGACGGCCGAACGGTATGACGAATTCATTCGCGAAGAGATCCGCACCTGGATCGACATCCAGGAGGAAATCGGCCTGGACGTGCTGGTTCACGGCGAATTTGAGCGGACGGATATGGTTGAGTTTTTCGGGGAAAAGCTGCCTGGCTTTGCGTTCACCAAAGGAGGATGGGTCCAATCGTACGGCACCCGCTGCGTGAAGCCTCCGCTCATTTATGGCGACGTGGAATTCGATCGCCCGATGACGGTGAAGGAGACGGCTTTTGCCCAGTCCTTGACGAAGAAACCGGTCAAAGGCATGTTGACGGGTCCGGTGACGGTATTAAATTGGTCGTTTGTCCGCAGCGACTTGCCGCGGGAGACTGTAACCTACCAAATCGCCTTGGCGCTGCGTAAAGAAGTAGAGGCGTTGGAAGAAGCGGGCATAACGATGATTCAGGTTGACGAGCCTGCGCTGCGGGAAGGGTTCCCGCTAAAGCCGGCTGACCGTGAGGCCTATATCGATTGGGCGGTCAAGGCCTTCAAAATCACGACATCCTCGGTCCGTGACACTACGCAAATTCATACGCATATGTGTTATTGCGAGTTCCACGACATGATCGATGCGATTCGGGATCTGGATGCCGACGTGATCTCGATCGAGACGTCACGCAGCCACGGGGAGCTGATCCAGAGCTTCGAGGAGAATACGTATCCGCTCGGCATCGGGCTCGGCGTGTATGATATCCACAGTCCGCGGGTGCCTGCCGAAGAGGAAATGATGGCGATGGTCCGCAGGGCGCTGCAAGTCCTCGATCCGGAGCTGTTCTGGATCAATCCGGACTGCGGACTGAAAACCCGCGGGCGGGAAGAAACCGTCGCCGCTCTAAAAAATATGGTTTCGGCCGCCAAGCGCAGCCGGGAAGCGATCGGTTCGTCCGTTTCCGCCAAATAAATAGGGTTTGGCAAACAACATTTGACATAGTGGATATTCCTTTGTTACTATACTAAATATAGTACGAGAATATTAGTTAGCTAAAATAAACTTTTTGGAGGAAAACCGCTATGTCACATGTTTTGTTTATTAAAGCCAATAACCGCCCGGTCGAGCAATCGGCAACGGTCAAGCTGTATGAAAGCTTCCTGAAAACGTACAGAGAAACTCATCCCGATGATCTGATCACCGAGCTGAATCTGTTCGAAGCCGAGCTCCCTTACTACGATAACGATATGCTGAACGGACTGTTCAAGCTGGGCAAAGGGTTGTCGGTTACGCCGGAAGAGCAAAAAGCGGCCGATCTGGCAAACACATACCTGGATCAGTTTTTGAACGCCGATAAAGTCGTTTTCGCTTTCCCGCTGTGGAACTTTACGATTCCGGCGCAACTACTGACCTACCTGTTCTATTTGAATCAAGCGGGCAAAACGTTTAAATACACGGAGCAAGGGCCGGTTGGCCTGATTGGCGACAAGAAGGTTGCCCTGCTGCAGGCGCGCGGCGGCGTTTATTCCGAAGGTCCGGCGGCGGCCGCCGAAATGTCGATGAAGTACATGCTGACCACGCTGGGCTTCTGGGGCATTCAAAACCCGGAAACCGTGATTGTGGAAGGGCATAATCAATTCCCGGATCGCGCGGAGTCCATTATTCAGGACGGCGTGAAACGTGCGGCTGATCTGGCTGCCAAATTCTAATTTCTATACATTGAAAAGGCCTGTCCGACCGAGATTTTGATCTCGGCGGATAGGCCTTTTTTAAATTTGGACGAGACAATGCGATCATATGTTTGGTATAATCCGTTTTACAATCATGGATAAGCTTGGAGGAACTTGTTGTATGCTGCAAAAAACCCATAGTCTTGCCGGTCTGCTCGCCGCCGAAGGTGTGCTGGTCTATTATCATCAGCCGCTGTTGAGCTGGGAGAGCGCGGCGGCGCTGACGATCGGCTGTCTTGCCGGACCGCTGGCCGATATCGACAAGAAAGGATCGACGATGGCCAAGCTGCTGCTGCCTTTGTCCTGGATTCTTCAATTGACGAAGATCAAACACAGGACGCTGACGCACTCGCTTCTGTTCATTTTGGCGCTGGGCAGCCTTTTGTCCGCTTTGCCTGCGTTATTTTTCTGGACTCTTATTCTTGCTTATGCTTCCCACACTTTGATCGACATGTTCAATGACCAGGGCGTGGCGCTATTATGGCCTTGGCACCGGAAATTTCGGCTTGTGCCCAAATTCCTGGCGATTGAGACGGGATCTTTCGCCGAAGGCGTATTCCGTTTGCTGCTCGGAGCGGCGGTTCTGATCTACCCGATTCTCAGCTACGCTTCCGTCCTATGAGCAGGATGAAATCGACGGTTACCATGAGCTGAGCCAGATGGGCGGCTATTCGGCGAGCTTCGGAATCCGCGCCCCAGGACAACGGGGTCATGGCGATCAGGTGTCCAAGCAGAGGTTGTTGAACCTCCCGTTGATACGTCAAACGGGGGGAGTCCTCCAGCCGGAAGCCGTGTTGCATGCGTTGCCGGGTTTCCGCCGCTACGCCGGTTTCCTTGCGGCTGCCCGGATGGAGAAGTTCCCTGAGCTCCCGAAGATAGTCGGGGCCGGGAATCACTTTAACCAGCAGGCCGTCCTTGGACAGAATCCGATGAAATTCCCCATAATTGGAAGGGGAGAGGATGTTGAGGATTCCGTCGAAGCTGTGGTCGGAGAGCGGGCTTTTTGTTAAATCGGCCACGAACCAGGAAAGCCGGCTATGCCGCTTGGCGGCAAGCGCGATGCCTTCTTTGGAGATGTCCAGTCCGACTCCGTCAACCTGGCGGCTGCTAAAGGCGGTAATCCGCTCGGCGATGGCAGCCAAATGCGAGCCTTCCCCGCAGCCGGCGTCGAGAAGCGGTAGGCTCCGGCGTTCGGACGGCAGGGCCCCGAGGAGTTTTGCCGAGATACGCTCGGTTAACGGAGCAAACCATCCGCTGCGGCAAACCTCGGTCCGCGATGTGAACAAGGCGGTTCCGTATTTGCTTTCTATAGGTTTGTGCAAAAAGTTCACATAACCTTGTTTGGATATATCAAAGGTATGCCTTTGTTGACAGATCATACTTTTTCCGCCGGCGACTTGAAGCGGCCCCTGACAGAACGGGCAGCGGAAAAGCGAAACTTGGCGGGAGAGCCGTCTGGCGGCTAACTCCAGTTTATTCGATGGACTCATGTATACACCTCATTCATTCATTTATCCCAATGAAAAAGGCATAGACAAACAAACCAGGCATCAATTTACAAAAATACCCAGTTGTTCGACCATGCCTTCATTAACGATAACGAATGAATTGAATAATCATGACAGAGCCCCTTGTCTTCATCATATGGAGGAAATTAACCTCCTCAAAAATTATATCACGGACCTGAGAAATAATCTCCTTGGCAAGCCCTCCCAATTTGACTATGATGAAAAAGGGCTTTCGCCCATTAGCGCGCGATGTAAGTTTTGGGGATCGTGTCAGGTCCTGAAACCATCCGGCATGATTTTCGTAACATAACATAGTTTAACGAAAGGAATTTAACGAAAGGAAAGGGGAACTGTGTATGGAAAACAACATGAGTGTCAAAATGTTCGAGAAAATGGCTGACGGCCAGATTCAGCAAATCGACGAGCGAGTTTGGACTCCGGTTATGATTACCGCCTTGGAGCATGCGAATTATATCGTGGTTGGCGGCAGGGAGTTTGAAGCCGTCGAGGGACGGCTGAATGTCGATGAAGGAAAACTGGAACTTTTGCTGGTTCCGATCCGAAACGAGTAGGCTTTTGAAAGGAGGAATTCGTTTTGGCAGAAGACAAAAAAAAGACAGGGGAAACCGGCGAATCGAAGCTTTTTGCGCCGGACGGCAAACCGCTGCGCGTCTTATCGACATCGCTTGGGATCGCGCTTTTGGCCAATGCGTTTCTCGCTCCAGCGGGTACCGCTGAGGCAACCGGAACGGGGAGCGGCGCTGAACCGAAGCTCGTGGCCTGGTCGACCGAGGAAGTCAAAGCGTACTTTGACAAGAATGTCGACTGGAATCTTCCGATTCCGTTCGAGAAGGAGGAAGAGCAGCAGACGCAGGCGGGCACAGGCGATAACGGTTCCGGCGGAACAACGATCGTAAACAATTATGGAGGATATGGAACCGGGTTCGGCTGGGACGATATGCTCCTTTATCACCTGCTGTTTAACAGCGGGTCCAATTACTCGTCAAGCGGTTGGCACAAGAAACATGGAGGCTATTACGCGGGAACTTCGACACCTTACAAACCGCGCACTTATTCCAGCGGGACCTTCCAGAACAAGCCCGTAGCCGGTTCGGTGGTCCCTCCGAAAACGTCGACCTCGACGAAGGGATCGATCGTACGGCGTTCGACCTCTTCGAGCCCGGGTGGAATCGGCGGCAAATCCAGCGGCCTCGGCTCATCTTCCAGTTCGAAATCAAGCAGTAGCAGCTCCATATCGGGATCCTCCAGCAGATCAAGCTCCGGCAAAGGATTTTTTGGCGGATGACCGACAGGGTGTTTGAAGTAGCGGGCGTGCCGGATCCCGATCGGGCCGGACGGGTGAAACAGCTTTACGAGCTTGGCTTTACCTGGGCGGATTTGGAGGACGAAGCTTACTGGATCGACCAGATCGTATGGATGAAGCAATCCGCTTATGATGAACTGCTGCATGCCTCCCGCATGCTCTGGATGATCCTTGATAAAACGGTCAGATATGTGCACCGCAGACCGGATCTTTACGAGCTCCTGGGCATCCCGCCTTTGTTGTGGGAGATGCTTGACGGAGAGCTCCTTGCGGAACCCGGATTAATCAGCAGGTATGCTAGATTCGATTTTGCCGTGTCCCAGGATGGCAGTATCCGGCTGTTGGAGCTGAATGCGGATACGCCGACCGGCTATGTGGAGGCTTCAATTGCCACGCCTTGGGTGCTGGAACAGGCCGGTCACTCCTCTCCGAACGCGGGAATGAAAGACCAGGTAGCGGCGGCATGGGCCGTGGAGCAACCGGAAAGCGCGGCGTGCGTCGACTATGGCAGCCACCTGGAGGACTCCGGAACGATCGAGGCCTTGGTTCGGCACAGCGGAAGAACGATGACTTGTGAGGATTGTCTGGAATTATGGTTTGATAACTGCTACCTAAAGAATAAGGACGGGAAAGTAATAAACCGTCTGTTCGCTTTATATCCCAAAGAATGGATGGCGGTGGACGACGCCGGGGAAGCGATGGCCTATGCGATCGAATCGGGCCGGTTGACCTTGTTTAACCCGCCGCACAGCTTGCTGCTCCAATCCAAGGGCTTGCTTGCCGCGGTCTGGGGGCTCTACGAGCTGGGGCTGCTCTTTGACGAAGCCGAGCGCAAAGCCATCGAGGCTTATATGCTGCCAACATACAACAAGCCGGTATTCTCCGGAAACTTCGTATCCAAATCGATGTTTGGGCGCGAGGGCGGTTCCGTACGTATGTTTGACGAAGGCGGGCATTTGGAGATTGAGGACGAAGAAGGGTTTGACAGCAGCGTGCTGTTTCCTTCGGTCTATCAGAAGCGGACGGAGCTCGCCAGGATTGAGACAGCGGTAGGAGAATTGCATTTGTTGACCGGCATGTTTGTAATTAATGGCACTCCTTGCGGTTTGCTTGGCCGTGCAGGCGGTCCTATTACGGGTAATGCCAGTCATTTTATTGCGATAGGAGTGAAATAAATGAGAATCAAGCGTTTGCTGGGATGGGTCCTGGCCGGATGTATGTCCCTGGTTCTGCTCAGCGCCTGCGGAGCGCAATCCAGCGTCTTCCATACGGATTCGGGTGCCGATGCCGCTTTGACTGAGGCCCGTGTCCCTTGGGATTATCGGATTCAGGAAGGGACTGTCGGAGATCTGGTGGGCAGCGATATGACAATACTCCCCGACAACGAGCTGCTGCCGAACGACAATAACTACGGAACAGGGGATAAAGTCTGGATTCTGCAGTTTATGGATGCCGAACTGACAACGGATGAGAATCAGAAGAATGAAGTCCGTTTGTCCGCCTGGAATACGATCAAGTCCTATCCGGATAAGGCGGCCGCCGATAAAGATCTTGCGGAGCTCAAAGTATCCGTCACGACGGACGTGAAACTGGTCGGTGTGTACAAGACCGAGTACAAGGGCAAAACCAGAAATTTTGCCGTCCTGGAGCTGCCTACGGGCAACCGGATCAAACAGCCGATCGACGACGCCAGATATAAAGCTTTGGAAAAAGCAAAAACAGCATCGGTAATTCTGGAGGAAGTTCACGATTTTGCCGATTACGATTCGGCTTTTGCGAAATTTAGGGGGTGGGCAAAGTGACGACGATTATTGTTAATATTCTCGTAAGCGTGGTTGTGATCATCGGGCTGCAATTGCTCGGCATGCTGATTTTCAGCTGGATGACACCATATAAAGATATGGAAGAGTTGAAGAAGGGGAATAAAGCGGCCGCACTGGCGATGGGCGGAAAATTCATGGGTACGGCGATCATTTTGGGAGTCGCCGCTTATACGAACACCTCCATTTGGTTCATGATCATGTGGTTTGCCGTAGGATACGTTTGTCTGATTGCGGCCTATTGGATCTTCGAACTGGCTACGCCGGGATTCAAGATATCCGATCACTTGCAGCAAGGTAATGTGGCTGTAGGAATTTTGCTCTGCCTGGTGTTTGTCGGAACCGCGTTTGCGGTCAGCAGCCTCATTATCTGACGGAAGCATCCGGGGAGGGGGCAGGACGTGCACTTTTTTCTTCGAATAACTACGAAACTGATGCGCATGCCCAAGACATCTCTCGGGATGGTAATTCTGGGCTTTGTTCTAATTAGCGCTACCGTAGCCTTTCTGCTGGAGCCGGGAACATTCGGAACATGGTTCAATGCGATATATTGGGTCTTAACGACCATGGCTACGGTGGGGTACGGGGATTATTTTGCGGAAACCGTTCCCGGGAAGGTATTTACGATCTTTTTGTATATCTTCGGAATCGGACTGCTCAGTCTGGTGATCGGAAAGATTATCGATTCGCTGGGCGCGGTTCAGCGGCAGAGAGGAGCCGGCACTTTGAGCTTTCGGGGCAATCATCATATCATTCTGATTAATTGGAACAAAAAGGCGCAATCGGCGGTAGAGGAAATCATGAGTTACTCGCCAAACGCCCATATCGTCATCATAGATGAAAGCAGTCGACACCCTTTGGAGCATCTGCATCATGTTCATTTTATCAGCGGAGACCCGTCGTCCGACGAGGTTCTGGGTAAGGCGAATCTGGCGGAAGCCAGGGCGGCGATTATTTTTGCGGATTCGAGAATTGAGGAAGCATCGTTGATTGACGGGAAGTCCTTGCTGGTCGCGTCCAGCATTGAGCGCATTGCCCCTCATGTACATACCACCGTAGAAATCACCCAAGAGAAACATATTCAAAATTTCAGGCATGTTCAGATCAACGAATTCGTCTTGTCGCATGATGCGATTTCCCGTTTGGCGGTGAGGTCGGCCCTTCAAGAAGGCAATCCGGAGGTGATCAGGCAATTGCTCAGCCGCCAGCATGGCGCCGATATTTATGAAGTCCCCGGGAACGAGAAATGGAAGACGTACAGGGATGCTTTCCTGGACTTGCTGGGCCAGGGAGCGACCTTACTGGCGGACCGCAATGATTTGGCTATCAACCGTAAACTGGATCAGCCGATTCCTCCCGAAGCGAGGCTATATATCGTTTCGGATGAACCGACTTACCGCCGGATTTCGGGTACTCAGCGCAAGTCATAAATAATAGTGTGCTCTTCACCCCCGGCAAAAAGCCGGGGGTATTTTGCTGAAATTTATGAAGCAAATTGGGTAAAAGTAGAGGGAGCCAAATGAATTTGCACCTAAATACCGAATACAATTATACTCACTCTATATGCTTAAGGAGATGTACTACTATGGAACAAGTCGACTACGAAATGATTTTTAAACTCTGTATGGCCCTATTGTTCGGCCTGTTTATCGGGATTGACCGCCAGCTTAAACAAAAGCCGCTGGGGATCAAAACATGCATGGTCATTTGTATCGCGAGCTGCCTCGTTACGATCGTCTCAATCGAAGCCTTTGAAAAATTCGCCGGGCCGGATCATCCCAATATGGACCCGATGCGTCTCGCTGCCCAGGTCGTCAGCGGGATCGGTTTTTTGGGTGCCGGCGCCATTCTCCGCCGAAGTAACGAGGGCATTTCGGGGCTGACCTCGGCCGCCATGATCTGGGCGGCTTCCGGGATCGGGATCGCTATCGGCACAGGGTTTTATTTGGAAGCGGCTCTAGCCGTCGTCTTATTGATGCTGTCCGTCAATTTCATCCCTTCCGTGATCAAGTGGATCGGCCCCTATAAGCTGAATCAGCGGGACGTTTCGATTAAAGTCATCATGGAAGACCATGGCGATGTGGCGGAACTGATCCGGATAATCGGGGGGAAGGATCAGGAGGCGGAAACCAAACGGAAACGGAACCAGCACCGGATTCGCCGCCTTAAAATCAAAGATCTTGAGGAAGGACGCCAGCGCGTGGATATGGTCATCACCGCCTCCGAGAAAGAATACACCACCGAACTGTACCGCTTTATCCGGCATATCGATCATGTCGTCAGCGTTGAAGTGGAAAATCTTTAGGTCTTTCGGAGCCTTCAGTTTATTTAAAGTTTAAAAAGCGTTGCTATTCTTTTTCCTGAGCTTGAGGCTGGCGAAAGCTCCGAACAGGAAAGGGGAAGAAGCATGCAAACAGGAGAAATTAAAAAAGGATCTTTTTATCGTTTAATGCGCGAAACCAAGCCTTCGGTCGGCTTGATGATCTTGGCTATTTTTTTGAGTGTCGTCTCGACGCTGGTAGGTCTGGTCATTCCGATGTTTACGAAAAACTTGGTGGACGGTTTTTCGCTCACCGACTTGGACAGAAATCAAATCCTGGCGCTGGTTGGCGCGTTTGCCGCTCAGACGGTCGCATCGGGTGCGGGGATCTTCCTGCTGAACTATATCGGCCAAAAGATGGTGGCTTCGTTGCGGGACCGGCTGTGGAAAAAGCTGCTTCGCTTGCCGGTAGCTTTTTTTGACAACAACCGGACAGGCGAATCGGTCAGCCGAATGACGAATGATACCGGAGTGATCAAATCGCTGATTTCGGAGCATGTCGCCGGCTTTTTTAGCGGAATTATTTCCGTGATCGGGTCGATCGCCGTACTGCTGTACTTGAACTGGAAGATGACGCTGATTATGTTTATCGTGATCCCGCTGGCGGCGCTGGTACTGTACCCGCTGGGCCGGAAAATGTACAAGATTTCACTCGGCATGCAGGATGAGACCGCTACGTTTACCGCCACCTTAAGCCAGGTAATTTCGGAAATTCGCCTCGTGAAATCGTCCAACGCGGAAGAAAGGGAATACGACACCGGCAGGAAAGGGATTTTAAACCTGCTGAAATTCGGTGTTCAGGAAGGGCTGGTCATGGCCTGGATCAGTCCGCTTATTTCGGTAGTTCTGATGATGCTTCTCGTGGTAGTCATCGGGTACGGCGGGATGCAGGTTTCTTCCGGGGCGCTGACGGCGGGAGAACTGGTGGCGTTTATTCTCTATCTCATTCAAATCGTCATGCCAATGACGCAGCTGTCGACCTTTTTCACGCAATTGCAAAAGGCGAAAGGGGCCACCGAGCGGATTATGGAGACGCTGGATTCCGATGAAGAGGCGTTCCACACGGGCAAAGAAGTGACCGCTACCCATCTTCCGGTCCAGATTGACCGTCTTTCGTTTGGATATAAGCCGGATGAGCCGGTGTTGAAGGAGGTCAGCTTCCGGATGGATCCGGGTACCGTTACCGCGGTCGTAGGGCCGAGCGGCAGCGGGAAAACGACGCTGTTCTCCATGCTCGAGCGCTTCTATCTCCCGCAGACGGGAGAGATCCGGCTGGGAGATGAGCCGATTGACGCCTTTTCGATCAAATCTTGGCGCGGGGTGATCGGGTACGTGTCTCAGGACAGCCCGATGATCGCGGGAACGATTCGGGAAAACCTCTGTTACGGGGTGGAGCGGCAAGTCAGCGACGACGAGCTGGTGAAGGCGGCCAAAATGGCGTACGCCGACGGATTTATCGCCGAGCTGCCGCAGGGCTATGATACGGATGTCGGCGAGCGGGGCGTTAAGCTGTCCGGCGGACAACGGCAACGAATCGCGATCGCCCGCGCGCTGCTCCGGGATCCGAAAATTCTGATGCTGGACGAGGCGACCTCCAGCCTGGACAGCCGTTCGGAGCACGTGGTCCAGCAGGCTCTTAACAATTTGATGGCGGGCAGAACGACCATCGTGATTGCGCACAGACTTTCCACGGTGGTGGGAGCGAATCAGATTATTTTTATAGACAAAGGAAGAGTAACCGGCCGCGGCAAGCATGAAGAACTGCTGCAAAACCATGAGATGTACCGGGAATTTGCCGCTCAGCAGTTGCAAATCGCCGAAGAGCATGGAGATGAACATGAAACCGGGGAATGAGGCATATGGCTAAAATTCTAATCGTGGACGATGACCCGCATATTCGCGAGCTAGTGCGGGTCTTTCTGGAAGAAGCGGGGATGAAAACGGAGGAGGCCGTCGACGGTATGGACGCTTTAAGGAGGCTGGAACAGAGCAAATCCGATCTGGCCATCCTGGACGTCATGATGCCGAATATGGACGGCTGGGAACTCTGCCGTGAACTGCGCCGTCTATATGAGATGCCCGTCCTGATGCTGACGGCCAAAGGAGAAACGCGCCAGATTGTCAAGGGCTTCGATCTGGGGGCCGATGATTATCTGGTCAAACCTTTTCAGCCGGCGGAATTGGTGGTAAGGGTCCGGGCGCTGCTGAAAAGGTACCAGATTATCGCGTCACAGACGGTGGGGATCGGCAATCTCCGCATGAACCGGCGGACATTCGAAGCGGGAACCGCCGATGAGACGTATCATCTGCCGTTGAAAGAGTTCGAGCTCTTGTTCCGGCTCGGCAGCAATTCGGGAAGAACGCTGACAAGGGAGCAACTGATCGAGGAAATTTGGGGATATGACTACGAGGGAAACGAGCGGACGCTGGATGTTCACATTAACCGGCTCCGCGAGAAGTTTCCCGAGGAAAAACACGGATTTCGCATTCGGACGGTGCGCGGCCTCGGCTACCGGCTGGAGGTGAGCGGAGGTTGAATCCCCGGGTGCGCCATGCGCTGAAGCTTGCATGGAAAGTGATCAGCAACACGCTGCAGTTGATCGGGATCACGGTCTGTCTGGCCGTTTGCTGGACGGGAGCCACTTATATCAGTAAATTTTTTTATAGGTATGCGGGCAGCCCTTCGGCCTATTTTGTACAGCTGATTGACGTTATTTTGGGCGTCACGCTCTTCATCGTTTTCTTGTCCATCCTGGCCATGTATTTCCGCCATAAGGAGCTGGCCCTGCTGGCTGCGATTATCGATGCGATGCGGCGGATTTCCAAGGGGGACTTTTCGGTCAAGCTCGAGTTTCCGACCAGGCAGTCGGAATTTCAGAAAATCGTGGAAAGTATTAATGAAATGGCCGGTGAGCTGAACCGGATGGAGACGATGCGTCAGGATTTTATCTCCAATGTATCCCATGAAATACAGTCGCCTCTGACTTCGATTCAAGGCTTTACTGCGGCTTTGAGGAATTCCGCTCTGACCGCGGACAAAAAGGATCATTACCTCGATATCATCGAGCGGGAGAGCCGCCGGTTATCGCAGATGAGTGAGAACCTCCTGAAACTGTCCTCTCTGGAGAGCGACCGTTCCGATTTTGAAACGACCCGCTTCAGGATGGACCGCCAATGGCGAACCGTCGTGCTGGCCAGCGAGCCGCAGTGGTTGGCCAAGGAGCTCCAGGTCGATCTGGAGCTGGAGGCTGTCGAGGTCGAAGGAGTTGAGGATTTGCTGGGCCAGGTATGGGTGAACCTGCTGCATAACAGCATCAAATTTACTCCGGACGGGGGAAGGATCAGCATTTCCCTCGCCAGGGCAAACGACGGTGCCGCCGAGATTATCGTTTCGGACACGGGGATCGGGATTTGCGAAAAAGATCTGCCGCATTTGTTCGAACGTTTTTATAAGGCCGACCGCTCCCGGAACCGCAGCGACGGAGGCAGCGGCTTGGGCTTGTCGATCGTCAAGCGGATTGTCGATATTCACTCGGGAGACGTTAGCGTAAGATCGGTTCCGGGGCAGGGGACGAGCTTTATGGTTACAATTCCTTGTACTTGGGCAGACGACCCCAGGATCGCAAAAAAAGGTTAAAGGCATGATCGTCATCACTTCGTAATCCTTTTTTAACCTTTTAGTTGGTTTTTAAGCCTAAACGCCATGATATGATGTATAAGGTGAGACTAGCTTGCGTTAAAAAAGGATGAGATTCCAATGAGCAAACAGATATTGATTGTCGATGACGATGAGAAAATCGCGAAGTTGATTGAAATTTATATGCTGAACGAAGGTTATGCCGTGCACGGGGCGGATAATGGGCTGTTGGCCCTGGAGATGATGGAGAAGGAAGCGATCGATCTGGTCATTCTGGATGTCATGATGCCCGGGCTTGACGGCATATCGGTCTGCCTGAAAATTCGGGAGACTCGAACAACCCCGATTTTGATGCTGAGCGCGAAGGATGGGGATATGGATAAAATCACCGGTCTGATGACCGGGGCGGACGATTATATGGTCAAACCATTTAATCCGCTGGAATTGGTCGCCAGAGTAAAATCCTTGCTGCGGCGGTCCTCCTACTCGGCCCAACCTCAACAGGCTCCGCAGGATCACTTGATCAAGCTGGGATCCCTTCAAATCGACAAGGAGACGCATACGGCAACGGTCGACGGCCGGCCGGTGAAGCTGACACCGATCGAATTCGGTATTTTGTTCTTGTTGGCCAGCCATCCCGGAAGGGTCTTCGGGTCGGAGGAAATCTTTGAGCTGATCTGGAAGGACAAATATTTCGAAAGCAGCAATTCGGTCACCGTACATATCAGCCGACTTCGGGACAAGCTGGAGAAGGAAATGGACGGGGAGAAGCCGATCCGTACGGTATGGGGGGTAGGCTATAAAATTGAAAGCTAGTCTCCGCTTTTTGGCTTGGTTGTGCTGGACGATCGTGGCTTCGCTTGCGTCTTTGCTGGTGCTGGTTCTTTTGGCGCGGGCGTTTTACTTGTTCTATCCGACTGTCACTTTCTACACATTTATCTATTGGATAAATCGCAATATCGGATTTCCCGATGCCTATTACCTGACCGGCGTACCGCTGATGCTGTTGTTTTCTCTATACTTCTATCGGCGTTCCGTGCGGCGACATGAGCAAAAATATCTTAAACTGCTGATCGAGGAAGTCCATAAGATCGAGGAGGGTTCCGCTTCCAAGATCCCTGTGGAGAACGTCGGACAGCTGGGGCAGCTGGCCACGGACATCAACCGGATGCTTGAGCGGCTTCGCACCTCCATGGAGGAAGAGCGGAGGGCCGAGCAGACCAAAAATGATCTCATCACGAATGTATCCCATGATTTGCGGACGCCGCTGACCTCGATTACCGGTTATTTGGGCTTGATCGAACAGGACCGCTACCGGGACGAGGTGGAACTCCGCTATTATGTCAATATGGCGTATGAGGAATCGCTGCGGTTGAAGCAGCTGCTTCAGGATTTGTTCGAGTATACCCGGATGCAGAACAAGGAAATGAAACTTCACAAGAGTCGGATTAATCTCGCGGAGATGCTGTACCAAATTTCCGCCCATTTCGGGTGGCAGCTGCAGGAGGGTGGCATGGAATGCCGGCTATTCTTCAAGGACCAGCAAGGGCTGTCCGTCATCGGAGACGGTGACAAGCTGCGGCGGGTCTACGAAAATCTCATGACCAACGCGATTCGCTACGGCAGTGAAGGCCGGCTTCTGGACATTCGCGGATGGGTCGAAGACGACGAAGTCATCACACAGATCATCAATTACGGCGAGCGTATTCCGGAGTCGGACTTGCCGCATTTGTTCGAACGTTTTTACCGCGTGGAGAAATCGCGGGCCGTTAATACCGGAGGCTCCGGGATCGGCCTGGCCATTGCGAAACATATCGTTGATTTGCACGGCGGTGTCATTTCCGCCGATAGCGATGAGGACCGAACCGTATTCACGGTCCGGTTAAAGCAAGAGGATGCCGAGGCAAAGGTCAATCATCGAAATCGAACATAAAGGCTGGATCAAGGATAACCTTGAATCCGGCTTTTTTTATATTAGAAGAGAATAGCGCTCCGGCAGATTATAAGATTATAGGCGGTGCTCTACCCGAACATAAGTTTGTTTATTAAGAAAATTTCATTGAAATCTTAAGATAATCTTAAGGTTTTCTTATCCGTGGCGAAAGTTATGAACTTCATAATAAAGAGGTACTCACGGAAAAAGAGCAATCTGAAGGAGCTGTCGGTTTTGAAGAAGACAAAATGGGTCATCGGATTGCTTGTGTTGGCATTGATCTTGATAGCGGCGGAGAAACGGCCGCTGGAACAGATACGGGAAAAAGGGGCGGTCCTGGTTGCCTTGGTGGAGGAAGAAATCCGCAGCCTCCGTCATTCGGACATCCCCGGGCTGGAGGGCCAGGCCGTGCTGGTTATGGACCGGAACACAGGTGAAGTTATATACAGTGAGCAGGGGAAGAAAAAAATGTACCCGGCAAGTACAACGAAAATATTAACAGCCGTCATTTTACTCGAAAATAGCCGTCCGGACGCGTCGGTTACGGTCGGAAATGAGGTGCTTCGGCGCGCCGCGGACGAAAGCTCGGCGGGACTCGTTCCCGGAGAAACGCTGACGGTGAAGGAACTTGCGGCGGCGATGCTGCTGCCTTCGGGAAACGATGCGGCCAGAACGGCGGCCGCTTATGTGGCGCGGCTGAAATCCGGAAAAGATCTGGAGCCGGAGGAAGCAAACGCTGTTTTTGCGGAACTGATGAATGAACGGGCCAAAGCGATAGGGGCTAAAAGGAGTCATTTCGTCAACCCGCATGGTCTGCATGATCCGAATCATTACACCACGGCCAATGATATGGCGTTAATAGCGCGGGAAGCGATGGATAACGCCGATTTTCGGGCGATCGTGTCGGAAAGCCAGTACGACGCGACATCCGACGAACGGCATGTCCGGCACTTTGAAAACCGCAATAAGTTGTTGGACCGCGGCGGGGATTGGTATTTCCAAGGCGCCAACGGCATCAAAACCGGGTACACCGAAAAGGCCGGGTACTGCTTCGTCGGCTCGGCGGTTCAAGACGGCAAGGAACTGATTACGGTAGTACTGAATTCCAGCGAACAAGGCGTATGGTCCGACACAGTCAAGCTGCTGGAGTACGGCTTCACATTTTGAGGAGGTTCATCATGAAGAAATCATCCATGGATATGATCTATCGTGAATATAAGAATGACGTTTACCGGTATTTGTTTTATTTGTGCCGGGATCATCACAACGCCGAGGATCTGATGCAGGAGACGTTTTGCAGAGCCTGCGGGAAGCTAAGCGACTTTGAAGGCAAGAAGACGAAAGCCTGGCTGCTGCGGGTAGCCCGTAATGCTTACATCGACCGGCTGCGGAAAGAAAGCCGCACTTCCTCTTACGAGAACGAGTTCTTCTACAATGTGGCGAGCGAGGATACACCCGAGGAGTGCCTGCTTTCCGTGGAGAGCCGTGAGGAACTGTTGAAAATGCTGTCCCTGCTCCCTCCCAATCAGCAGCATGCCGTGTTGTTGTACGACGTCCACGGGTTTACATATCAGGAGTCGGCCGACCTGATGGGGGTGGCGCTTTCCCATTTTAAAATTTTGCTGTACCGGGCCAGACAAAGATTGCGGAAGGAAAAACAAACGGCATAATTCCCTTTATGAACCGGGCCGGGAGAGAAATCTCCCGGTCTTTTTGGCATGCTCGTACACTTTTGGAAACGCTTTTAAGGACGTTTTAAAGTCGTTGTCTTTTAATCGGACGCCGCCTACCATGGGAACTGTAAAACCATAGCCGTAACAGCATTCAACGATCTAATGAGGTGATGGGATGAAAACGGTAATCGAACTGGAAGACGTACTTAGCACGCCCTCCGAGCGATTGATCGGGGATTTGGCGGGACTGGACGGGGACATTCTTGTTCTGGGCGTCGGGGGAAAAATGGGGCCCAGCCTGGCAAAACTGGCGAAACGGGGGATGAAGGCCGCCGGGAAATCGGGCAGGGTCATCGGCGTATCGCGGTTTTCCTCGGGCGGATTGCAGCAGGAGCTCGAAGCCGAAGGCATCGAGACCATTGCGGCCGACCTGTTGTCGGAAGAAGCGCTGAATCAGCTACCGGACGTGCGGAACGTCATTTACATGGCCGGCAATAAATTCGGCACCACCGGAAGGGAGTATTTCACCTGGGCGATGAATGCCTATTTGCCGGGACGCGTCGCCGAAAAATTCAAGGATTCGCGAATTGTGGCTTTTTCCTCCGGCAATATTTATCCGTTCACCCCATTGTCGCGGGGAGGCGCCACGGAATCAACGCCGCCTTCGCCGGTCGGCGAGTATGCGCAGTCCTGCCTTGGACGGGAACGGGTCTTCGAATATTTTTCCCGGAAAAACGGAACCCCGCTACTGAACTTCCGGCTAAATTACGCCATCGACCTGCGTTATGGCATTCTGCTGGAGGTAGCCACCGCGGTGAAGGAGGGGCGGCCGATCGATTTGAACATGGGGTTGGTCAATGTCATCTGGCAGGGCGATGCGAACGAGATGGCGATCCGGTCCCTGCTGCTTTGCGATTCGCCGCCGGTCACGCTGAACGTGACGGGGCCGGAAACGGTGTCGATCCGCTGGCTGGCCGAACGGTTCGGCGAAATGTTGGGGACCCGGCCGGTATTGGCCGGCGAAGAAGGTCCGACGGCTCTGCTCAACAACGCCTCCTTCGGCCATCGGCTGCTCGGCTATCCTCGGGTGACGCTCCGGCAGATGATGGAGTGGACGGCCGGTTGGGTGGAGTCGGACGGGGAGACGTTGGGAAAACCGACGCATTTCCAGGAAAGGGAGGGGGCGTTCTGATGAATGAGGTCAAGGAACTAAGCCGGGAAGCCCGCGATCTGCTGATGAGCGGCACCGTCATTCCCGCGCATCCGCTGGCGCTCGACGCTTCGCGCCAGCTGGATGAGATAAGGCAGCGGGCCTTGACGAAGTATTATCTCGCCTCCGGGGCCGGCGGGATCGCGGTGGGTGTCCATACGACCCAGTTCGAAATTCGCGAGCCGGAGATCGGCTTATATGAACCGGTGCTGCGGCTTGCCGCGGAGGAGGTGCAGGCGGCAAACCTGGATCGGCCCTTTCTGAAGATTGCCGGTATTTGCGGCCCGACGAAGCAGGCGCTCTCCGAAGCGGAGCTGGCGGCCTCGCTCGGGTACGATCTCGGTTTGGTGAGCATGGGCGGTTTGGACGGTTGGAGCGAAGAACAACTGTTGGAACGGATTCAAGCGATCACGGAAGTTATACCGGTGTTCGGATTTTACTTGCAGCCTGCGGTCGGGGGGCGGCTGCTGTCTTTTTCCTTCTGGCGCAGCCTGGCGGACCTTCCGGGTGTCGCGGCGATCAAAATCGCCCCGTTTAACCGCTATCAGACCGTGGATGTAGTACGGGCGGTTTGCGAATCGGAGCGGCGGGACGAAATCGCCTTGTACACGGGCAATGACGATAACATCGTAGCCGATTTGTTGACGAAATTCTCCTTTCGCGTCGACGGCGTAACGGTGGAGAAAGAAATCGCCGGCGGGCTCCTCGGCCATTGGGCGGTTTGGACCTCCAAGGCGGTCGAACTGCTGAAGGAAATCAAGGAGCTTCGGAGTCGGGGCGAGGGCGCCGGGATTCCGCCCGGGCTGCTGACGCGCGGCCAGGAGATTACGGACGTTAATGCGGCGCTGTTCGATCCGTGGCATCAATTTCGCGGCAGCATTGCGGGCATCCATGAAGTTTTGCGGCGCCAAGGCTTGTTGGAAGGCCGCTGGTGCCTGAATCCGCAGGAGGTGCTATCGCCAGGTCAGTTGGAGGAAATCGACCGGGTATATGCGGCATACCCCCATCTGAACGATGATGCGTTTGTCCGCCGTCGTCTCGGGGAGTGGCTGGAGGGAGTGAAGCGATGAGATTGTCCGAAACACGATCCCGCCGCTTTTTTTGGGAGCCGCAGGATCGCGGGTTTATCGTGGCGACGGTAACGAGGGATTGGCCGGACGAAGTGAAGGAAGTTTTGCATCGCGCCGACCAGGCTTGTGAACGCACTTTTATTTTTACGCATCGCTGGGATATGGAGCGCTGTGAAACGGAGGTTTCGTTTCCGGACGGCATCGATTGGACTTACCGGTACCGGGGGGACATCGAATGGATGGTTATGCTGAACCGGGCCCGGTATATGAGCGAATTGGGGCAGGCCTACTGGCTGACGGGGGACGAGAAGTACGTTCAAGGCTTCATTGCGTTAATGAAAGATTGGTTGAAACAGAATCCGCTCACGGAAGAGGAGGTCCGGGCCAGCGCGGACAGGGCCTACAATGTGAAGGACACGTGGCGCAAGCTGGACAGCGGGATCCGGATCGCCAACTGGCTGAAGGGATATCACTGCGTCAAAATATCGGCACTATGGCGGGACGAAGAAGAAACGTTGTTCCGGGAAGCCGTCAAGCTTCACGGCATGTATTTAAATATCGCCTATACCCCGCATGACACGCAGAGCAATTGGGGATTCCTCGAAACGAACGGGTTGTTCCAAATCGCACTGCTGTACCCGGAATTCGAAGCCTCGAGAGCCTGGCTGGACACCGCGGTGAAGCGGCTTACCGAAATGTGCCGGGTTCAGGTGTTTGAGGACGGCATGCACAACGAGCAATGCACCATGTACCATCATGAAGTTCTGCACTGCCTTTTCGAACCGGTTTTGCTCGCCGAGCTGAATGAGTGCGAGCTGCCTGCCGAACTGAAGCGGACGCTTCAGCGCATGTACACGGCATCCTTGGCGCTGGTTCAGCCGGATGGCCGTCAGCCGATGCTCGGGGACAGCGACGGGACCGATATCCGCGATGTACTGAGCCGTGGGGCAGTATTGTTCGGGCGGGGCGATTTAAAGAAAATGGGGTATGGCACGCTCGATTATGAAGGGATTTGGTTTTTCGGCGTAACGGGTTACGAGCGCTATGCACGCCTTCAGGCGGCGAATCCGGCGTTCGACTCTCTGGAACTTCCGCAAAGCGGCTATGCCGTGATGCGGACCGGCTGGACCCCGGAGGCCGGCTACATGCTGTTTGATGCCGGACATATGGACGCTATCCGGGCACATGGTCATGATGATTTGCTTCATATCAGTCTGTTTGCGGGCGGCCGGGAATTTTTGACCGATCCCGGGCGGTTCACCTATATGGAGAACGAATTCAGGCGTTACTTTAAAGAATCTTTGCAGCACAACACCGTCTCCGTCGACGGAGAGACGATCTCCACCTATCTCGATTCCTGGAAGTGGGCCAATGTGGCTAATCCGCTGGACCGCGGGTGGTTGGCGACGGATCATTTCGATTACGCTCAAGGCTGCCATGACGGCTATTTCAAGCTCGGCGATCCGGTACAGGTCAGGCGTCAAATTTTGTTTGTCAAACCCGACTACTGGATTGTCGTTGATACTTGCAGATCACGGGGAGAGCATTTTTATGCGCTGCCTTTTCATTTTGCCGAAGATCTTGAGGTCCGGCTGGGAGCGGATGGGAGCGTGACGGCGGAAGCGAACGACAGCGAATCCCTATTGCGGATTATCCCGGTCATGCCAACCGATGTGAAAATCGAATCCGCCTGGGTATCCCGCCATTACAATCGGAAAGTGCCTTCCGTCAAAGCGGTGTTTACGCAAAAAGGGTACGGCCTTACCCGATTCGTATCGATCCTGTATCCGCAAAAACGTCGGGAGGAGCAGGCACCGCAGATCGAAGCGATCGAGGTGCTTGACAGCTATGGCCATCCGGTCCCTTCCGACAAAGTTACGGCGATTTTCGTCCGGCGGGGGGAGAAGCGCGATTATGTGGTTTTTTCCCACCAAGGGGTGTGCGGATACCGGTTTGCCGGCAGCCATCTCACCGGAGAAGTGCTGTTTGTCAAGCAAGACGGCGAGAAAGGAAAGGCCCAGTCATACGTTGTCAAAGTCTAGAATAAGGTCTTATTAAGGACATTGACCTTTAATTCCTTATCCCTTAATTTAAGAATGAGTTCACAATTTAGACACATCGTGGACTAATCTTGCATTTCGGAGGAGAGAAACGATACCTGACATGTTTTGTTAGCGCTTTATTTTTGAGGATGATTATTTATGGGGGGTCATGCGATGAAAGGCAAGCTGAAATCATGGGGAACATTACTGCTGAGTCTTACGCTGGTGACAGCCATGCTCTTGACGGCGTGTTCCGGTGGGAATAACGGCAAGGCGAACGGAGGAAATGCCGGAAATCCAGGGGAAGGCGGGAACGGAGGAGGGAAAGCGGGGCAGACGGAAAAAGTGGAGCTTAAGCTCGGTTTCTATTCCTCGGCTCAGTCCGATGCCAAAATGCAGGAACTGATCGACAAGTTCCAAGCAAAACATCCCAACATAACGATCAAAACGGAATCTTCCCCCTATAATCAGTTTTTTCAAAAGCTGGATACCCAAATCGCCGCTGAAAGCGCCCCGGATCTCTGGCTCTCCGATGGCGTGCTCGTTCCGAAATACGCGGAGCGCGGCGTGCTGAAAGATTTGACGCCCCTCATCGAAAAAGACCTGAACAAAGACGATTATTTCGGGCTGGATTTCAACAAGGACGCGAGCGGAAAGTATTGGGGGGTTCCGCAAGGCATTCAGATCGCGGTCCTTTACTATAACAAGGATATGTTTGATGAGGCCAAAGTGGAATATCCGACGGAGGATTGGACCTGGGACGATCTGAAGACCGCCGCCGAGAAGCTGACGAAGGATTCCGCCGGCAAGTATGCAACCGATCCTTCCTTTGACAAGAACAAGATCAACCAATACGGGTTAACGTTCTTCAGCATCACGGAAGGCTGGATGACAGTGCTCAAGTCGTACGGAGGCGGCGTGCTGGACGAAACGTTGACGAAATCGGTCATCAACAGCCCGGAAAACAAAAAGGCGCTGGACTGGATCGTCGATGGCATGAAAAGGGAGCTGTTGACGACGCCTTCGGATCTCAAGAGCTTCCAGAGCAATATGGTTCCGTTCCCCAGCAAAGCGGCTGCCATGCGGATCGGCATCTACGCGCGTACGATCGACGCCAATGCGGCCGGACTGAACTACGATGTGACCGTGCTGCCCAAGGGCCCGGAAGGGAAGCGATTTTCTCCGGTGATCGCCAACTCCTGGGTCATCAACAAAAAAGCGGAAGGCGCCAAGGGCGACGCGGCCTGGGAATGGATCAAATTCTGGGCCACCGAGGATGAAGTGCAGAAGGAATGGGCCTCCCTGGGAGAAGCGGTTCCGGTTAAAAAGTCCGTCGCCAATTCCAGCGAGTT
Source organism: Paenibacillus sp. A14 (assembly GCF_036864815.1). Lineage (NCBI taxonomy): Bacteria > Bacillati > Bacillota > Bacilli > Caryophanales > Paenibacillaceae > Paenibacillus > Paenibacillus sp. A14. The sequence continues at coordinate 120,980 of NZ_JBAGJD010000003.1, read as the reverse complement.
TTTAAGCGGCAAGCCCGAGAACAAGCAGGCGTTTCTCGACAGCTTCGAATTCGCGGGGACCCTGGATGTCAATGCCGTCTGGAGCGAATGGGTGGGCAAATTTAACGACAACATCAACCGGGCGTTCGAAGGGGAAGTCTCCGTGGACGAAGCCATGAAGAAGGCGGACGCCGAAGTGCAGCAAGTGCTGGACGAATTCTATAAAAAATAGTTGGAGACCCGTTCACTGATGGCAGGCATGGGCGGGACTTCGCCGGTAGGACAGCGGTCGTAAAGAGACCGGCGGCGATCGTCCCCGCCTCCTAAATCGCTAACAGAAAGTGTGATGACCATGGTGGAAAACACGGAAACTGTCTTGTCCAAAAGAGCAAGCGGCGATGTGCCGATAAAGCGGCGGAAAAAGCGGCTGGATAACGACGGCAAGTGGGGGCTCCTGATGGTGACCCCTTATCTTGTTCACTTTATCGTTTTTGTATTGGGCTCTCTGCTGGCCTCGTTATATTTCAGCTTCTCGGAGTACGATATTTTGAACCCGCCAAAATGGACGGGGTTGGATAACTACGCCAAACTCTTCAATGAATCGGTATTTTGGAAAGCGCTCTGGAATACCGTCTATTTTACCATCTTGTTCGTGCCGCTGCAGACGATTCTCGCCCTCATTCTGGCCGTGGCCTTAAATCAGAAGCTGCGGGCGCTCAAGCTGTTCCGGCTGGCGCATTTTTTGCCGGTTATTTCTTCCTGGACCGTCATTATGTACGTGTCGGATGCGATTTTTAACCCCCGGTTCGGGTTTGCCAATGCGTTCCTGATCAAGCTGGGGTTCGACCCGCAAAAATGGCTGCAGGATGAGCATCTTGTAATTCCGATGCTGGTCATGATCGCGGTGTGGAAAGGGATCGGCTATATCATGGTGATCTTTCTCGCGGGGCTGCAAAATGTGCCGTCCGATGTATACGAAGCCGCTGAAATCGATGGGGCCGGGACATTACGGAAGTTTCGGCATATTACTGTCCCGTTGATTTCCGGGACGACCTTTCTCGTGCTCATTCTAAGCACCATATCCACCTTTCAGGCGTTTGAGCAGATCTATGTCATGACCGGCGGAGCGATGGACGCTTCTTCCGCGGGCGGTCCCAACAAAGCGAGCCTGGTGCTGATGATTTATTTGTACCAGGAAGGATTCTCGTTCCTGCGGATGGGATACGCTTCGGCGATCGCCTGGGTGCTGTTCGTGATCTTGTTCCTGCTGACGGTAGTTCAAGTCGCGCTGCAGAAAAAATGGGTGCATTACGAATGACACGAAGGAGAAAGGAGGAACCGGTATGAAGATAAACCGGATGCGAAAGATCGCCGGATATACGGTAATCATTATTAGCTCGCTCGTCATGACCATGCCTTTTTTAACGACGATTTTCAATTCACTGAAATCCTACCCCCAATATACACGCGTGCCGCCGGAGTGGATCCCTAGTCCGGTCAAGTGGGAAAACTACGCCGAGGTCTGGAAATTGGGCCCGTTCGGACAATACACGACCAATAGTGTTATCGTAACCGTGCTGTCCGTCGTCGGAGCCCTGATCTCTTGTTCCATGGTGGCCTATGCGTTTGCAAGATTGAGATTTCCGCTGAAAAACACGTTGTTCCTGGTGGTGCTCGGCACGATGATGATCCCCCCGGTGGTGCTGATTATCCCGCAATTCGTTATCTTCAAGTCGCTGCATATGCTGGATACGCTCACTCCGCTGTGGCTGATCGAATGGCTGGCCCAGCCCTTCGGCATCTTCCTGATGCGGCAGGCGTTTCTCGCGATCCCGAAGGATTACGAGGAATCGGCCAAGCTGGACGGGTGCAATCCGTTCCAGATCTACTGGCGGATCTTCCTGCCGATGTGCAAGCCGACGTTCGCGACGCTGGCCGTGTTTACGTTTATGACCAAATGGAACGAAATTTTGTCCCCGGCCATCTTTCTGACCTCCAAGGAGAATTTCACCTTGCCGATCGGAATTTTGTCCATGGCGGGACAATGGTCCGGCAATGAGCAATATATGGTCGCCGCCGCGCTGATGAGCCTGATCCCGATCCTGCTCGTCTTCCTGTTCGCGGAGAAATACTTTGTGCAGGGCAGCAACTCCGCAGGGATCAAATAACCCGAGGAAGTTCTGCCAAGGCAGCAACTCCGCAGGGATCAAGTGACCCGAGGAAGTTCTGCCAGGCAGCCGGGTGCGATGGCAATATAGCTAGAGGAGGAATCGACATGAGATACCGCGTAGCTCTGATCGGGGGCGGCATTATTGCGCGCAACCATCTGGAGGCGGTCAAACGGATCGATAAGCTGGAAGTGGCGGCCGTGGTCGATACGGATGAGGCCAAGGGAAGGGCGCTCGCCGAGGAATACGACATTCCTTTTTACCGCGATTACCGGGAAATGGTGCTGCGGGAGAGACCCGAGATCGCCGTCATCGCCCTCCCGCATTACTTGCATGCCCCCTGTGCGGTATGGTGCGCGGAGCAGGGTTGCCACTTGCTCCTGGAAAAACCGATGGCGCTCAATACCGCACAGTGTGACGACATCTTGGCGGCGGTTTCGAATGCCGGCGTCAAGCTGATGGTTGGGCATACCCAGCACTACAAATCGGCCAATATTCTGGCCAAGCGGCTGATCCAAAGCGGTGAGCTCGGGCGGCTGCTGGCGATTCACGACACCCGGCATCAGTATTACTACCGGGATAACCGGCCGGGGTGGTTTCTCGAAAAAGAAAAATCCGGCGGCGGCATTCTTATGAATCTTGGCGCCCACTCGATCGACAAGGTTCAGTGGCTGACCGACAGCCGGGTACGGCGCGTGAAAGCCAAAGTGACGTACGAAGGTCCCCGGGGAAATGTGGAAGGCAGCGGCTGTTTGTTTTTGGAAACGGACAGCGGCTTGAGTGCGGTCATCCTCCAGTCGGGCTACGAGGGGGTGGCCCGGGACGAAACGGAGCTGATTTTTACGCGGGGCATGGCAAAGCTGGTTTCCTCCGAAGGACTGTGGGTGAACGCAGGCGGCAAATATGAGCAGGTGCAGCCACTGCCCGAGGAAGACCCGTTTGTCCTGCAATTCGAGGATTTGCTGCGGGCGATCGAACACGGCGGGGAGCCGGACAGCGGTGGCGAGTACGCGAGGTCCGTGATTGCTACGCTGGAGGCCGTATATTTGTCGGACCGGACGGGGGTGGAGCAGGATGTCGGGCGATGACAAAGCGAGTGAAAGGAACAGCCGGATCGCGCCGGGCCTGAAATTCAGCCTTTGTTCCACCGGACTGAAGGGGGAAACTTTGGAGAATGTGTTGAACCTGGCTGCGGACATCGGACTCCAGGGGGTGGAACTGTGGACGGGGCATATCCAAAGTTATCTGGAGCGGGGCGGTTCCTCCGGCCAATTGCGCGGGCTGCTGGAACAGCGCGGACTCCGGGTTCCGGCGATCAGCGAATACACCTATTTTTCGAAGGGGGCCGAGGAGACGTCAGGCGAGCTCCGCCGCATACAATCGGCCGCCGTTTGGGCGAGGGAGCTTGGCTGTCCGCGGATTCGGAGCTTCGCCGGACATCGTCCGTCGCGTTCCACCCTGGCGGAGGAATGGGACGCGGTCGTCTCCGGTCTGACGGAAGCGGTCAAGATATGCAGCTCCGAGGGAGTCCGGCTGGCGGTGGAAATCCATAACCATACGCTGGCCGATACGTCCGAAAGCTTGGCGGTCCTGGTCCGCGACGTTCCCGCTCCCGGCATCGAACTAATCTACGACGGATTTAATTTGTTCGTGGACCACTTGGATCCGATACCGGTGCTGGAGCGGTTTTTTACAGACATCGGCCATGTCCACTTCAAGGATTACCATTGGGATCATCAAGACTGGAGCCGGAGCGTGCCGGTGCCTATTTTGCAGGGGGACGCCGATCATAAAGCGATTTTGCGGAAGCTTCTGGAGCTGGGGTACAACGGGTTTATTTCATTTGAATACATGGGGAATCCGGAACAGGTGGTCAGCAACACAAAAAGGTCACTGGCGGAAATTCGACACTTTGCCAATGAGCAGCAACCGGAACTGAACGGGTAAAAAAGCGGGAGGTGCGGACATGACGATCAAGCTGCGCGTCGCGGTAGTCGGTCCACTGGATTTGGTGGAGACGGTGCTGGAATTCGGGTATTATTTTGCGGAGCTGGCGATATTTCCGGCCCCTTACCGGCATGAACGGGAAACGCTCGAGATCATCGACCGGGTGAGGGACAAGGCGGATATTCTGCTGTTTACCGGGCCGATTCCTTACCGGATCGCGCTCGCGGCCGCCCCCGACAAACCGATGGTTCATGTGTACTACTCCGGAACCGCCCTTTACAAGGTGCTGTTCGACTTATATCGGCATGGGGCTCATGGATTGGAAGACCATTTGCGCATCAGTGTGGACGTTCTTCAGCGCAAGGAGGTGGAGGAGCCATTAAATGAACTCGGCCTGCCTGCCGGAGACCTGCACGTTTTTCCGTATGAATTCGGCATGAGCAACGAGGATCTGGTGGCTTACCATCACGAGCTTTGGGAACAGGGACGGGTATCCGCGACGGTCACCTGCGTAACCTCGGTCTACCACCGATTGAAGGAATTGGGCGTTCCGGCCTATCGGGTGGTGCCGACCCATTCCGCGATCCGCGATTGTCTGAACCGGGCTCTCCTCGAAGGGAAAAGCCTGCGCTTTTTAAATTCGCAAATCGCCGTAGGCATTATTAATATCGACAATTTCGCCAAAGTGGCCAAGGAGGCGGCCTCCGAATACGAAATCCAGCGCAAAAAGATCATCCTCCAGCAAATCCTCGTGGATTTCGGGGAAGAGACGCAGTCGCTGATCAAATGGAGCGACTCGGATGAAGTCTCCTTCGTGACAACGAGGGGGATTATCGAGCAGGTGACCCGCAAATTTCGGGATGCCCCCCTGCTCCTGGAAATTATGGAACGGCTGCAGTGGCATGCCAGCATCGGGATCGGCATCGGCCGCACCGCCAACGAGGCCGAGGGCAAGGCGCGCGAGGCGTTGATGAAGGGCAAATCGGGCGGTGGCGGCAACTGTTATTTGATTATGCAAGACGGGATCGTGTACGGGCCGATGGGCTCCGAGATGACGCTGGAATACTCGGCCCGCAGCGAAAATCCCGAGCTGATCTCCATGGCCAAAAAAGCCGGTCTCAGCGTGGGGACGATCAACAAGCTGATGTCGCTGTGCCGGCGTCTGGGGACGTCCACCTTCACCGCGTCCCAGCTCGCCGAAGGATTCGGGATCACCCTTCGCAGTGCGAGGCGGATTATGGCCGCGCTGGAGCGATACGAAATGGCGAGCATCGTCGGGGAGGAGCAGCCGGCCGGCCGGGGACGGCCGAGACAGATTTATACTCTGAACCTGGAGGAAGCGCACTATGACTGAAATTAACTTTCGAGAGCTGGCCGCTGCCCAAAGCGAAGAGATCATCCGGGTCCGCCGGCATCTGCACCGGTATCCCGAGCTGGGCTTTCAGGAGCGGCTCACCTCCGACTTTGTCGCCGACGCCTTGGCGCGCATGGGGCTGAACGTGCAGCGGGGCGTGGCGGAGACGGGAGTCGTCGCTCTGCTGGACACGGGAAGACCGGGACCCTGCCTCGCGGTACGGGCCGATATGGATGCGCTTCCACTGACGGAGGCGACGGGTCTGCCCTTTGCTTCGCGCCATGACGGCGTCATGCACGCCTGCGGCCATGACGGGCATATGGCCATGGTGCTCGGCGCGGCCGGGATGCTGACCGCCGCCCGGGAGGAGCTGTGCGGGACGGTCAAGTTCATCTTCCAGCCGGCCGAGGAGATGCTGGGCGGAGCACGGCACATGGTCGAGGCCGGGGTGCTGGAATCGCCGCGTGTGGACGGCATCGTTGGCCTCCATCTGTGGCCGGACCTTGCCACCGGGCGCTTCGGCGTCCGATCCGGGACCGTGATGGCGAGCATGGATCATGTCGACATCACGGTCCACGGCAAAGCCGGGCACGGCGCCGCCCCGCATCAGGGCGTCGACGCCGTCCTCGCCGCCGCGCATGTGCTCACCGCGCTGCAGGCGCTGGTCAGCCGCGAGAGCGATCCCGCCGAGCCCGTCGTGCTCAGCATGGGCTCGATCCGCGGCGGCAGCCTGCCCAACATCATCGCGGATCGCGTCGAGATCCGCGGCACCGTGCGCGCCGTCAGCGGCGCGGCGCGCGAGCACATGCAGCGCCGGATCACGGCGCTGGCCGAGGCGGTCGCCGGCGGGCTAAACGCCCGGGCCGAGGTCGCTTACGAGCTCGGCTACCCGCCGACCGTCAACGATCCCGGCCTGATCCGGCGCGCCGAATCCTGCCTCCTGAACCTGTTCGGCCAGGAGGCGGTGGCCGTGCTGGACCGGTCCCCGATGACCAGCGAGGATATGGCGTTTTACATGGAGAAAGTGCCGGGCGCCTTTTTGCTCGTCGGAGCCAAAGGGGCGGGGGAGGGAAACTACCCGCTTCACCATCCGCAGATGACGATCGATGAGCGGGCGCTGGAGTACGGCGCGGCTTTTCTGGCGGAATTCGCCCGGGATTTTTTGCGCTCCCGCTGAAAAAACGGGTCTTTCGGGCAGGACAGTTCCAAGCGGCTGTTGAATAAAATCTTCATGGGAGATCATGAACAGCATGGGGGGATGAAGATGCGTAACAGCCTGATACTGCCCGACCGTCCTTTGCTGGATAGCAGGGACGTTTCCCGGATCCGCGAGGATTACGAACGTTTCCGCGAGGGACTGCCGGAGCGGATCGAAGCTTATTTGTTTGAAACCTATGGCCTGGACGTCTCTGCCCGATACGGTCTCCGTGCGATTCGGAATCCGTTCGGCAAGGCGTCGGGCCAATTGTCGTTAAACGTCCGTCAGGTTCAGGAGGACTGCCGCGCCCGGCTCGGGTTTGTCGTGCTCAAAACGGTCATCGCCGAGGATGCCGACGGAGGGCGGTCCATGAAAGAATGGGCCGTGAAAGAGACCCGGATGGTGGTCGGACGGATTACCGGCAAAGAAACCGGGGAAACCGGCTGGAACGTCACATGGCAAGGACGCGGGTGGCATGGATCGTTCGGCGATTATCTCGCGTTTTTTCGCAAAGCCTTGGACATCGGGAATGAGAACGGTACGGTGGTTGTCCCCTCCTGTAAATACCACCTGCCCGGCGGCGAAGACGAGGAATTCCGGCTGGAGGAATATGAATATACGACCCGCCGGCTGCATGGGGTTTGGAGGCAATCCGGTGCGGAGGGACCTCTGCAAATGGAAAAAGACTTCAGTCCGACGCTGGCCGGTTCGGGACGGGCCCGGCAGCAAACCGCAGTCCTCCGTTGGCTGCGCGAGGTCCCGGACAAGATCAAATCGTCGCTTCCTCCGGGAGAAGTCGCACTCGGGATAAAGCTGATGAATACGATTTTTGATGACGAATTCCAAATCCGGGCTTTGCGAACCTTGATTGAGGAAAGTTCCACCCCGCCGGACTATATCACCTATGCGAACCGGCTGTACGATCAAGTCCGCGAATTCGGCGGGAAGATCGGAGCCGCCTATGGAGGGCCTGATTTAAGCCGGAGAAATCTGCGGATTCTCTCCTTGCTACGAAAGCTGGAGCTGGAGGGGGAGCTTGCCTGTTCGCTCCCTCCGTTGTCCGGGACGGGAAATGTCTGCACGGGCAAAATAGCGCTGGAATACGCGCTGCGCGGCGTACAGAGCTTACAGATGCATACGGTTTTTCAGAAACCGGCCGGCGCTTACAGTATGCGTAGAGGCGGGAAAACGGAACGCGCATTACATGATCTGTTTTTCCATCCGGAGCATGGGCTGGTCCCCTGGATGCTGCATTTGCGTCATGCGCAGGAAATTCGCGATCCGGAAGGAATCACTTCCTTTTTGGACATTACGGAATGGTACCGGGACCGGGGAAGAAGCTGGTTTTTAGGACAAGATGAATAAAAATAGACGGGACGAGATACATAGAGCGGGAAAGGGGAGTCGATGATGACGGAGATACGGCAAAAGGTCCTCCGGGTTAAGGAACGGCTATATGGCGGCTTGATTCCGGCGGTTCCGGTGCCCAGATACCGGAACGGAAAAATTCACGCCGAGGCTCAGCGCAGCTATGCGGCGTATCTGTGCGCACAGAACATCGCCGGCGTTTCGGTGTGGGTTCATACCGGGCGGGGGCTGCACCTGTCCCGGGAAGAAAGAGCGCTTGTCATCGGGACATGGAAAGAATGCTTGGGCCCGGATCAATTGCTGATTGCCGGGGCAGGGGCACGGCCCGATCCGGCGCTCAATGGAGCAGACCGTGTGGAGGCTTGGCGGCGGGACAGTTTGTTCATGGCCGAAGAGGCCCGCCGGGCGGGGGCGGACGCGCTGCTGGTGTTTCCCCCGGCTATTCTTAATGGGCTGGAAGAGCGGGAACGGAACGATGCGATAGTGGAGTACCACCGCGAGCTGGCGGAGGCGGGGTTGCCGCTGATTCTTTTTTATTTGTACGAGGAAGCGGGCGGAGTGAAATATCCGGCAGCGCTGCTCCGGGAACTGCTGACTTTTCCTCAGGTGGCCGGGATAAAAATGGCTGCGCTCGACAGCGTGATGACGCTGCAGGAGGTGGCCTTCCTGCTCAGGAACGAGTTTCCCGATAAGCTGCTGATTACCGGGGAAGACCGCATGTTCGGCTACTCCCTGATGTGCGGAGCGACCGCAGCGCTGGTCGGTTTGGGCGCCGCTTACCCGAACATTCAGAGCGATTTGATTTCCGCTTATTTGACGCGGGATTACGCGCGATTCATGGATTTGTCCGCCCGGGTGGACGGCTATGCCCGGACGGTCTTTACACCGCCCATGGACAAATATATACTGCGGCTGCTGACTTGTCTCGGTGCGGGCGGCATGCTTCCCAGTGAGGCTTTTTATGATATCGCCGGCTTTGATATGCGGGAAGACGAGGCGGAGCGGCTGCGCTCGGCCATCCATGAATACGGAGTTTATTAAGCGGCTTTCCATTTGTAACAAAGTCGTTCATAATATATATTTGGAAAAAGTTAACCCGAAAGTGAACCCAGAACCTAAGGAGGAAATGATTCATGCCCAAAAATTTGCAGGATACTGTAAAGCTCAACAATGGTGTGCACATGCCGTGGTTTGGTTTAGGGGTCTACAAAGCCCGGGAAGGCGAAGAAGTCATTTCGGCGGTCAAAGCGGCGATTCGCGCCGGTTACCGCAGCATCGATACCGCCGCCGCCTACAACAATGAAGAAGGCGTCGGACAAGCGGTAAGGGAAGCGCTGGAGGAGAACGGCCTCAGCCGGGATCAATTGTTCATCACCTCCAAGGTGTGGAACTCAAATCAAGGTTATGAGACGACGCTGCAGGCGTTCGAAGCGAGCCTGAACAAATTAAACCTGGAATATATCGATCTTTTCCTCGTTCATTGGCCCGTCAAAGGCAAGTACAAAGATACCTGGCGCGCCCTCGAAAAAGTGTATAGGGAAGGGAAAGTCCGCGCGATCGGCGTCAGCAACTTCCAGATTCATCATTTGGAGGACTTGCTGCCGGAGGCCGAAGTGGTGCCCGCCGTCAACCAGGTGGAACTGCATCCGCAGCTGACGCAAAAAGAACTGCTGACCTACTGCCAGGAGAAAGGCATTCAGCTTGAAGCCTGGTCCCCGCTTGGCCAAGGAAACCTGCTGACGCACGATACTTTGGTCTCCATCGGCCAAAAATACGGCAAAACCGCAGCTCAGGTCATTTTGCGCTGGGACCTGCAAGTCGGCGTCATCACGATTCCAAAGTCGGTCAACGAAGGGCGGATAATCGAAAACGCCGATATTTTTGATTTCGAGCTGAGAGCCGAGGACATCGCGGCTATCGATGGCCTGAATCAAAACAAACGGTTCGGTTCCGACCCGGATAATTTCAATTTCTAAAATTTCTAGGGTTATATCTGAGATGTTTTTCTTAATTAACGGGAAAACCTCCTGTTATTTTACCGCTATAGGTCCATGAATCGGATTTAGCTGGAAAAACTCCATCTATTTCGCGGCCTTATTGCCAATATACACAATTTCAGGCGAATTAGCGGGAGGTTCTCCAGCTAATTGGCCTCTACAGCAGCATACGCGCCAAATTAACGGGAAGAATTCCTTTTAATTCAATGAGCTGCAGGTGAAGAATGTGAAAGAACCCTCTCCACCGCTGCCTTTTGCCCCCATGGGACATCGTTGTAAGAGAAAGTGAGAATCCGCTGCGAAAATTATAAATTGAAGTGAGTGGGATGCTCGAAAAAGTACGCAGTCTCAAGCTCACAGACATCCAAATTCGTATTAAGCCCACTGCGATCAAGGTGCCTAGTGCACTTCCAACTCCAAAAGATGCAAATCTGCAGGAATTCTTGTTAGTCAAGGTTGTCTGACGGGGCACCTAGTATGCAAATCAATAGTTCACCTCTCCTGCTGGATGTGCAGCCAATTAACGGGAGAAATTCCTGTTAACTGCGACTGCGTTAATAGGTACCGGGCGAGACTGCGTTCAACTTATATAGAGACGGATGGGGAGATAAAAAATGAGTCAGGCCACAGCAGACAAGTCCATACCGCGGACGGCAACGGTATTTCCCATTCTGTTTGCCATCAGCATGGTACATTTACTGAACGATACGATGCAGTCGGCTATCCCCGCCTTGTTTCCGATTTTGCGGGATTCGCTGACGCTCAGCTACGGACAGATCGGCTGGATCTCGTTCGCCATGAACATTACGGCTTCGGTGTTCCAACCTCTGGTGGGACTGTATTCGGACATACGTCCGCGTCCCTACATCCTGCCGCTCGGGGTTTGCTTTACGCTGGTCGGGATCGTCATGCTGGCTTTTGCGCCCGCTTACAGTATCATCCTGTTGGCCGTTACGTGCATCGGGCTCGGTTCTTCGATCTTTCATCCGGAATCGTCCCGTGTCGCATACCTTGCGGCGGGGGAACGCCGGGGGCTGGCTCAGTCGATTTTTCAGGTCGGCGGGAATATCGGGACCTCGCTCGGACCGCTGATGACGGCGTTGATTTTTATTCCGCTCGGTCAGCACAGCGTCGTCTGGTTCGCATTAGCGGCGATCGCGGCGATCGTGATTCAGTTTTTCGTCGCCCGTTGGTATGCTTCGCTTGAGATTCGCCCGCGGCCGCGGAAATCCGCGGGAAGCCCCGCGGCGGAACCGCGGACCGGCTTGAGCCGAGGGAAGGTAGGCTTGGCCATCACGGTATTGGTGCTGCTGCTGTTTTCCAAAAATGTCTACTCCATCAGCATTTCCAGCTTTTATGCGTTCTTCATGATCGACCACTACGGCGTCGGCAAAAGCGCGGCGCAATGGTATGTGTTCGCGTTTCTTGCCGCGGCCGCCGTCGGAACGTTTTTCGGCGGGCCGATGGCCGACCGCTACGGACGCAAGAACATCATCTGGCTTTCGATTCTCGGCGCGGCTCCGTTCTCGCTGCTGCTGCCGTACGCCAACCTGTTCTGGTCCGGCGTCCTCGTCGTGTTGGCCGGCTTCATCATGTCCTCCTCGTTTTCGATCATCGTCGTTTACGCGCAGGAATTGCTGCCGGGCAAAGTGGGGCTGGTGTCCGGACTGTTCTTCGGCCTTTCCTTCGGGCTGGGCGGACTGGGCTCCGCCATACTCGGCCACTTTGCCGACCAATGGGGCATCCAGTTCATCATGCAGTTGTGCTCGTATCTACCGCTGATCGGTCTGTTGACCGTCCTGCTTCCGAAGGATGCGGCGCTCAGAGCCTGAGGACAGACGGCGAGCTAAGCGCGGAGAAGCAAGGAACCAAGAGTCACATATGTTGTGGCTCTTTTTTCTGCCTGAAAGCAGCGTAATGGTGCAACTGAGCCCAGCCGGTTACTGAGTACTAAACCGTGCCGTGACAAACGTTATTGTTAAAGCAGGTTGATGAGGAGGTGAGAAACATGATTTCTATGGCCAATTCGGAATTTTTAGCTTCCAAAATTTGTGCCCGGCCGGAAATGATCCAGGATTTAAAGGCGGTAGCCGATCTGGATCTCCCCGAAGGCTGCATCGCTGCGGGGTACTTGCGCAACTTCGTTTGGGATGTGCTGCACGGGTATGAGGAAAGAACTCCGCTTCAGGATGTCGATGTCCTTTATTACGATCCCTATTGCCTGGATGAGGAAGCCGAGAAGGAATACGATAAACAGCTGCGCCTAAAGGTGCCCGAACGTAACTGGTCGGTAAAAAACCAGGCCCGGATGCATATCAGAAACGGAAACCCGCCTTACGCATCCGTGGAGGATGCGATGCGGTATTGGCCGGAAACCGCAACGGCGGTGAGCGCACGCTGGAATCGGACGGGGCGGCCGGAGTTCCTGGCTCCGTACGACTTGGAAGATCTTTTACAATTGAGGGTGCGGCAAAGTCCCTTGTTCTCAGACCGGAATTTTTTTCTAAAGCGGGTTCATGACAAAGCCTGGCTGCGGATCTGGCCCCGCCTTACCTTGATATAGTCGCCTACGGCAAAGGTATGGTATCTTAGAAAAAAGACCGCGAGCGCGGCGGAATACGGGGAGGTCCTATGCTTTTTATCCGCAGTTTGCTGCAATTCGCCTGGCTTCAGGCGCTGTCATGCATTTTTCCGGTGATCATTTTCGGCACCCTAGGCTTGACCAAAATCGTGGAAATTCCCGGTGTGCCCCGCTATGATTTGATTCTGATCGTTTGTCTGCTGGCCCAAGTCGGCATGGTTGTCTTTAAATTGGAAACGATGGATGAGCTGAAGGTCATCTGCGTATTTCACCTGATCGGCTTGGCTCTCGAACTTTATAAAGTTCATATGGGTTCTTGGTCTTATCCCGGCGCTGGCTGGAGCAAAGTGTTCGGGGTGCCGCTGTACAGCGGGTTCATGTACGCCAGTGTGGCGAGTTACATTTGCCAGGCCTGGCGGAGGCTGGACCTGCAGATGACCGGCTGGCCCGCGGCCTACTATGTCGTTCCGCTGTGCGCGGCGATTTATTTCAATTTTTTCACGCATCATTTTATCGGGGACTACCGCTGGTGGCTGACGGCGTTATTGATTATCGTTTTTTTCAAGACCCGGGTTTATTTCACCCTGCTCGGAAGAACGTATTGGCTGCCGATGACCCTGTCCTTTTTGCTGATCGCTTTCTTTATCTGGGTTGCCGAAAATATATCGACGTTTCTCGGGGCCTGGAGCTATCCCGACCAAGAGCAGATCTGGCGGGTGGTGCACCTCGGCAAAATCAGTTCCTGGTTTCTGCTGGTGGTCATCAGCATCATTATCGTCGCCCAATTAAAGCGGGTGAAAGCGGGGATTAGCGAAAATCCATAGATAGAGGAGTCAGGTTATGAATAAATCCAAGGGGTATTTTTACTACGCGCTATGGACGCTCGGCGCGCTTGTGCTGCTCTATTACGGAAATCGCTTCGTGGGGATGATGGAGCAAAATCCCGATAAGCTTCTTAAAATCAGCTACAAGCAACTGGGCAATTTGCTTTATGGGTTGGTGCTCGGCGCTTACGTAAGCTTGCTGGGCGGATTGCCGAACCGCCGGACTTTTACGCGCCCGCTGTTTTTTTTCGTATTTCTCCCGGCGCTCCTTCTGCTGCTTTACCCGGTGGCGGACCTGTATCTAAACATGCCTTATTCCTCGTTATATAAAAGTATAGCGGCTCATGAAGGGCAATTTTATATAGCCATGCTGTGTGGACTCAGTCTGATGAAAAGTCTGTTCGGCAGCCGCTGAGAAAACGGAATTTACAGGAGGACGACACGTATGGGCAAAGTGTTGGTGCTTGGCGGAACGCGGTATTTCGGCAAAAAGTTGGTGAATCTGCTCTTGCAAGAAGGCGTTCACGAGGTTACGGTGGCGACCCGGGGAACAACGATGGCGGAGTTTGACCGCACGGTCACCCGGATAGCCGCAGACCGCACGGATGAGGGCGCGCTTCGGAGCGTGGCCGCGGCCGGACCTTGGGATATGGTGTTCGATAATATCTGCTATTCGCCCGGTGAAGCCGAAGCGGCGATTCGGGCATTTGACGGGCACGTGAGGCGATACATATTAACGTCCACCTTGTCGGTTTACGGGTCTGGGACATCCCCGCTGGCGGAGGAGGACTTCGACCCGTATACCTATAAACGGAAGACGGGTAAGCGGGAAGACTTCGATTACGGGGAAGGAAAAAGACAAGCGGAAACCGCCTTTTTCCAGCTGGCGGACTTCCCGGTGGCCGCGATGCGGATTCCGATCGTTCTCGGTCCGGATGATTACACGCGGAGGCTGCATTTCCACATCGAGCGGGTGATGAAGGGAACGCCGATCGGGATGCCGAATGCGGAGGCGGCGATGTCGTTTGTTTCTTCGGACGAGACGGCTTCCTTTATGCAATGGCTCGGCAGCTCGGACCTACGGGGGCCGATCAATGCAAGTTCGGAAGGGACGATCACTTTGCGCAGCTTAATGGAGCTGATCGAGCGGGAAACCGGCAAGACGGCGCTGATCCAAAAAGAAACGGAGCCGGACGACGCATCGCCATTCGGGGTTACCGCCTCCTGGTATATGGATATTTCCAAAGCCCGGGCGGCGGGTTACCGTTTCAGTTCGCTGCTGGACTGGCTGCCGGGCCTGATTCGCGATATTGCCCAAGGTCGGGCTTGACCTGGAAGGGGGGGCTTTGCGTCGGCAAAGCGCCCTTTTTTAGTTCAGCGATTTTTTTGACAGAAAACCAAGAACCGCTTGATTAAATTCATTCGATGCCTCAATAAATGGGAGGTGACCGCAGTCTTCCATAATTATTTTTGATGAGGATTTAATATTTTTATGTAAAGTTTCCGCAGTCTTCTTGTTGAATGAATGATCCTGGTCCGAAATGATGATAAGAGTCGGTATGCTTATTTCATGCAATCGATGAAAAGCATAGGGCTTAACTGCAATTGAAAGACTGGGGGAGAATCTGCAGAAGTTGTTAGGGTTATTGACATTATGGATCGATTTTGTTCGGGCCTCTTTTTTTCTTGCGGAAGGAAATAAGTATTGCCAGTAAGGATTGGCTATGAATGAATCAATGGCCTTCTTCCGTCCTTTCAAGCGCAGGTTGATAAAATTTTTTGTTCCTTGCCACATCATCATTTTTGGATATGGAAGACCGTTTATGGAAGGTGCAACCAAAATCAGGTTTTTGACTAAATGAGGATAAGTCAGCGTAAAGTCTGTAGCAATGCCACCCCCCATGGAAGAGCCAACCAATGTAATGTTACGGAGCTCCAGAAAATCAATCAGTGTCTTTAAATCTTCTATATTGGAGAAGGTGGTATTTGGCGTACTGGAAAGACCGTATCCTCTTAAATCATACCGGACTAATTTGTAATGTGCGGAAAAAAAGTCAGCTTGTTCATTCCAGATGTGATGATCATTAAAGTTTCCATGGATCAGGACAACGGGATCACCTTCTCCGGAAACCTGGTAAAAAAGGTGCCCGCCATCCATGGTTAAAATGTTTTCTATCATTACATGAACCTCCTCCTACCACGAGTTCATAACAGATCGGCATTATGAAGGTTGTCTTCGATAATGGACCGTAATACTTCGGAGACAGAATAATCTCCTCTGTGACAGTACCGGTCTATTTCTTCCCAGCAATTCTGCGGTAAAGTCAATGAAATTTTTCTAGTTACGCCTATGGGCTTGCGGCCTGCCCCTTTCCGGTTACCTCCTCTATTGCTAGCGGAACGATCCGTATTTTCCGTATTCACTAACTTCGTCATTTCATCACCCCATTTCATGATTCCACAATCATATTTCATAGTCAATTTGTGCTACTTTAATCAAACCTCATTTCTTCGAATCCATCACTTCTATATAGGTCCGTCGGAGTCTACACCATTAACGGGAAAATTTCCTGTTAATGTACCGCGCTTGGCCGTTCGATCGGATTTAGCTGGAAAAGCTCCAGCTATTTTGCGGCCTATTGCCGATATACACCATTTCAGGCGAATTAGCGGGCGGTTTTCCAGCTAATTCGCCTCTCCAGCCGCTTACGCACCAAATTAACGGGAAGAATTCCCTTTAATTCGAACCAAACCATTAGTTTCAGGTCAAGAGTGTGATAAGAACCCCTTACACCGCTGTCTAATATGCAAATCAATAGTTCAACCTATATGGTTATAAAAACACGTTTGTGACCGGCGCCCACCTGATGGTGGACGGCGGCATGACGCGCAAGATGATCTACGAGGAGTAAAGGGATCAAAGGGAAGGCAGCAGGCTTAGCAGCAGGCCGCCCGCGGCGCCGGCTACGACGGCGGTCCAGGGCGGCAGCTTCCACCAGGCCAGCATGGCGAACAGCAGCAAGGCCAGGCTGAAATCGCCGGCATTCCGGACCGAGGTCGTCCAGATCGGATCATACAGCGCGGCGAGAAGCAGGCCTACCACGGCGGCGTTAATGCCGTGCAGGGCGCTTTGGGCCCGCGCATGCCGGGACAGGCGGCTCCAGAACGGGAGCGCGCCGAGGATCAGCAGGAACGCGGGCAGGAAGATGGCCAGGGTGGCGAGCAGCGCACCCGGGATGCCGCCCCACACGGCGCCGAGATACGAGGCGAACGTGAACAAAGGGCCAGGCATGGCCTGCACCATGCCGTACCCGGCCAGGAAATCGTCCCCGCCGACTGCTCCGGCGGGGACGATTTCGCTTTCCAGCAGCGGCAGGACAACATGGCCGCCGCCAAACACGAGCGCGCCCGCGCGGTAGAAGCTGTCGAACAGCTGCAGCGCCTCGCCGCCCGCTCCTGCTCCCGCGCCCGCCAGCCGCACGAAGAGCGGCAGCAGCAGGAGCAGGGCGAAGAACAGCGCCAGGCTGAACAGCGCCGCTCCGCGGCTCCGCAGCGGTTGCGGCTCGGGCGCGTCAGCGCCGCCGTCCGGGCGCGCGGCTTCCGTTGCGCCGCGGCGGAACAGCCACAGCCCGGCCAGCCCCGCCGCGGCGATCGCGGCCACCTGGCCGAAAGCGCCCGGCCAGAGCAGCGTCAGCGCGCAGGCCAGCACGGCGATCGCGGCGCGGCTCGGCCCGGCCGCGAGCTTGCGGCCCATGCTCCACACGGCATGGGCCACAACCGCCACGGCGGTCAGCTTCAGGCCGTGCAGCCAGGCGGAGCCGCTCACGTCCGCGCCCCGCAGCGCCAGG
Source organism: Paenibacillus sp. A14 (assembly GCF_036864815.1). Taxonomy (NCBI): domain Bacteria; kingdom Bacillati; phylum Bacillota; class Bacilli; order Caryophanales; family Paenibacillaceae; genus Paenibacillus; species Paenibacillus sp. A14. The sequence continues at coordinate 103,716 of NZ_JBAGJD010000003.1, read as the reverse complement.
GCGAACACGGCCATGGCCGCCGCCGACGGCAAGGTGAAGCCGAGCCAGGCGGCGACTGCTCCGCCCAGCCCGCCGCGCTGCAGGCCGACGCCGATTCCGACCTGGCTGCTCGCCGGTCCCGGCAGAAACTGGGCCAGCGCGACCAGCTCGGCATAGCTTTCCTCGCTCATCCATTTGCGTTTATTCACGTATTCTTCGTGAAAGTAACCCAAATGCGCGATCGGCCCGCCGAAAGAGGTCAGCCCCAACTTGGCGGAGACCGCCAGTATTTCGCCGTAACGGCGGATTTTCTGCGGTAACGGGATACGGGGTGAAGTGATTTTGTCCATGAGTGGCTCCTTTAAGGTCAAGATCCGAATTATTATAGCACTGGACTGTAAACGCAGATCCAAGTTATAGTAAGATTAATATCATTAATATAATCTGAATTACTAGAAAGGGTTTTACGATGAGACCGATTTGATGTTCTAGTTGCGACTCTTGGCAATTGGATTTAGAAAATTAGACAACTGAAAATGCATAAGGAGCGACATAGAAATGTTCAAACGGTCTTTTTACGTTTTGTGGGGATCTCAGACGCTGTCGAACAGCGCGGATGTGCTCTATTTAGTTGCGCTTACCACCTTCGTACTGGAACGGACGAATTCGGTCGTGTTCGCCACGCTGGTCCCTTTTTTGAGAGTCACCTCGCAATTATTTAGCGGGTTCGCCGCCCCGCTGATGATCGACAAGTATAGGCTGCCCTTTTTGCTGACCTTGTCGCAGTTCGGGCAATTTGTTCTCTTCGGTTTGCTGGCGGGCTATATTTCTCCATGGTTTGGCGGGGAAGAGATGCTCCCGGTATATGGGCTCATCATCGGCATTTCGTTTCTGGACGGTTGGACGACACCGGCTCGGAATGCGCTGATTCCGCGGCTTACCGACGACCGGGTTCTTATGAAAGCCAACGGTTTGATCGCCACGACCGATCAGATCGTTCAGTTCGCGGGTTGGGCGATCAGCGGCGTCCTGGTCGCCTCATTCGGAGCTTATCCGGTTCTGCTTGGCGTTGCGCTATGTTACGGGGCGGCAATGTTAGCTACGATCTGGATCGAGGATCCGATCGAACCCGCCCGTCGGAATTTCTGGGATATCCGAACAGGGGCTCGTTCGAACGGAGGGGCTGAAGACGAATCCGCTTCCCGGTGGGATACTTTAAAGGAAGGATGGGTGACGCTGTGGAAATCTCCGCGGCTTCGTTCGCTGACTTTTATGGATGCCACGGATATGCTGGGAGGTTCGGTTTGGGCCGGCGCGTTTCTGCTGGTGTTCGTTAACGAAATTCTGATGAAGGATGAGAAGTGGTGGGGCTATATTAACGCGAGTTATTTTGCCGGGGCCGTACTCGGCGGGCTGGTCGTCGTCGCTCTCGTGGAGCGGCTGGAGAAGCGGATATTTCCGGCGATGCTGGCGGGAATGCTGGGCTATGCCGCGTTTACGGCATGGTTCGCGCTCAATCAGTATGCTCCGTTGACACTGCTGATCGTTCTGCTGACCGGGCCGTTTACGGAGCTGGCCGCCGTGTCCCGGAGAACGCTCATTCAGCGCAGTGTGGGAGCGGAGATGCTGCCCAAAGTTTTTTCGGCGCAATCGACACTGCTGAATACGGTTTTTGGCCTGTCGCTGCTGTTTATGAGCGGTGTAGCCGAATGGTTCGGCATCGTGAATATGTATCTGTTCGCTGCGGTCATAAGCTTGCTGGCGGCCGGAGTGGGCTGGATGCATCGGAAATCCTTTGAAACGGCGCCGAATGCTTAATTGGGAAGGAACGGGCATGCTGCGGCATGCCTGTTTTTTTATTTCAAATAAGTTATTGATTATATAATTGTTTGATTATATAATGAGCAAGCGGAAAGGGGATGATCGGTTGGATGAAATGGTCAAAATACTAAAACTGCTTGCCGATAAAACACGGCTTACCCTACTGGATATCTTGGGGGATGGCGAACGCTGTGTTTGCGATTTGGTAGAGGCGCTGCAGACGACGCAACCCAATATTAGTCAGCATCTTCGAAAGCTGCGGGAAGCGGGTCTGGTTCAGGAAACGCGCCGGGGACATTGGGCTTATTACAAATTAACGGTGGATCATTTGCCTTATGTCAAAGCAACTCTGGAAGCGGTGCCGACGACAGAAGCGCGGCGAAAGCTGCAAAAACCGAGTACGGACAGTAGCTGCTGTAATTGATGGGAGAGAGAAATTAGAGTGGAGTATATCGCAGGGGGCGTTTTTTTACTTACTTTGGTGTTTGTCATTTGGCAGCCGAAGGGGCTTGGCATCGGCTGGTCTGCCGCCGGTGGGGCTGCATTGGCTTTGATTTTTGGGGTTGTCAGTTTCGCCGATGTCGGCGACGTGACCCGGATTGTCTGGAATGCGACGCTGGCTTTTGTGGCCATTATCATCATCTCCATTCTGCTGGATGAGATCGGCTTATTCGAATGGTCGGCGCTGCACATGGCAAGGTTGGCTCGAGGAAGCGGGCGGCGTATGTTTGTTTACGTGATTCTGCTTGGTGCGGCCGTCGCGGCCTTGTTCGCCAATGACGGGGCGGCTTTGATCCTGACCCCGATCGTCCTGGCGATGGTTCGGGCCTTAAACTTTGATGACCGGAAAGTGCTGCCGTTTATTATGGCGGGCGGGTTTATCGCCGATACGACCTCTTTGCCGCTAGTAGTCAGCAACCTGGTCAATATCGTTTCCGCCGACTTTTTCGGCATCGGGTTTATGGAGTATGCTTCACGCATGATTGTGCCCAATCTGGTCTCCTTGGGTGCGAGTATGCTGGTGCTGTATTTGTTTTTCCGGAAAGACATTCCGGTCGACTATGATCTGCGGCAATTGAGAAAACCGCGCGAAGCCGTCAAGGATCCGGCGATGTTTCGGTTGTCTTGGTTCATCCTGGGATTGCTGGTGGCCGCATATTTGTCCGCCGAGTTTATCGGCCTTCCCGTTTCACTGGCCGCAGGGGCCGTAGCGCTGTTTTTCGTATTGGCAACCCGGCGCAGCCCCGCGGTGCAAACCCGCCGTGTGATCAAGGAGGCCCCTTGGTCGATCGTTGTGTTCTCTATCGGGATGTATGTCGTAGTGTACGGGCTCCGGAATGCGGGTTTAACCGATTATCTTGGAGCCGGAATTCAGTGGGTTGCCGAAGGCGGTATGTATGCCGCAACGGTAGGAATGGGCTTTATCGCCGCGCTTTTATCCTCCGTCATGAATAATTTGCCTACCGTAATGATCGACGCGCTGGCGATCGAGAGCACACAAACCTCCGGCATGGTCAGGGAAGCCTTGGTCTATGCCAATGTGATCGGCTCCGATCTCGGGCCGAAAATTACGCCGATCGGATCGCTGGCGACCTTGCTGTGGCTCCACGTTCTGGCCAAAAAAGGAGTCCGTATCTCATGGGGGCGTTATTTTAAAACCGGTCTGCTGCTGACGGTCCCCACCCTTTTTATCACGTTAACCGGGCTTTATATATGGCTGGTCATCGTCTCATAACAAGTTGGTAATTTTAAAGGAGGAGAACATCCATGAACAAACAGACGGTATACTTTCTTTGCACAGGCAACTCCTGCCGCAGCCAGATGGCGGACGGCTTTCTCAAGCAACTCGGCGGTGACCGCTATGAAGTGCTCAGCGCCGGTTTGGAGGCGCACGGTCTGAACCCGCGGGCGGTAAAGGTGATGGAGGAAGCCGGGGTTGATATCAGCGGGCACCGGTCCGAGGTAATCGATCCGACCGTTCTGGAGCGGGCGGAGTACATTATTACTTTGTGCGGGCATGCGGACGAGCACTGTCCGGCCGTCTCCAACCCGAACGCCACCCGGTGGCATTGGGGATTTGACGATCCGGCGAAGGCTGCCGGCACCGAGGAGGAAATTCTCGCCGAGTTCCGACGGGTCCGGGATGAAATTCGCGAGCGGATCGGACGGTTTGTAGCGGAAAGCAAATAAATCCTATAGCCGGAAATAACGGAAGAGGTTTATAATTCCAGTTATTCCGGCTTTTTTTAATCCTTAATCATTTTTATGCGCATACGAACGTGCAGCGAATATTACCGCACGAGTTTACACGGATACCCCCGTATGCCAAAATGAAAAAGGATTAGGAATTTTTTACATAGGAGGAATCTTCATGCGAATCGGAGTTATCGGGCTCGGCGATATCGCCCAAAAGGCATACCTGCCGGTCATTGCCGCAATGGAGGACATCCAGCCGGTACTATGCACGCGACATCGGGAGACGTTGCGGAGGCTTGCGGCCAAGTATCGGGTAGCGGAGGCCGTTCAGAGCGTGGAGGAATTAATCGGATTAAATATCGATGCGGCATTTATTCATTCGTCGACGGAGTCGCATGCCCTTATTGCGGAACAATTGCTGCGAAGCGGCATTCACGTGTACATTGACAAGCCGATATCCTATGACTATGAGGAGTCGGAACGGCTAACGGCGCTCGCGGAGCAGGCCGGCCGCATCCTGATGGTCGGGTTCAACCGCCGTTTTGCGCCGATGGTTGCCGCGTTGGAGGAGCAAAGGGACAGGCACGCGATTTTGCTGCAAAAGAACAGGCTGTTCTCGCCGGACTTCGCCCGCCGCTTCATATATGACGATTTTATCCATGTCGTGGATACGATCCGCTTTTTGGCCCCGGGACCTATCACCGGGGAACCCCGGATATATACCCGCGTCCGGGAAGGGAAACTGGTGCACACGCAGCTGCAGCTGGAGGGCGACGGCTTTATCTGTACGGGGATGATGAACCGGGATTCGGGAGTTAACGACGAGATTGTGGAAGTGATGAGCCCGGGGAATAAATGGGTGGTGCAAGGGCTTAACACAACGGTGCATTTTTCCGCGGGAGAGGAGCGGCACCACCACTTCAAGGATTGGGACCCGGTTCTGTTCCGCAGGGGATTTGTCCAGATCGTCGAGCATTTTATCGGCTGCGTTCGCGAGAACAGACCGCCATCCATTTCGCTGAAGGATGCTCTGGAAAGCCATTGGGTTTGTGAGCTTATCGTGCGGCGGGCGGAAGCGGCCGGTTCTTTGCGTTTGATCAACAGGAGTAGGGCGGGACTATGAATCCGGAAGGTGGAGGAAACCATGTTTGAAGATCTGAACGAACGTTTGGCGGAAGTGAAGGAGAAGGGGCGCCGCAAAGAAAAATGGGAGCTTATGCTCCAAAAGTTGAAGGAAGAGTTATCCGGTTTGGAGCAGGCCAGGGAGGCCGCGGCAAGCCGGCTTGCCGGTGAAGAGGAGGATGTTGCACGTTTCACGCGAATGTCGTTCTCCAATTTGCTGTTTACGTTGACGGGTAAAAAAGCGGAGAAACTGGAGCAGGAAGAGCGCGAGGTCATCTCGGCCCGGTTGATATATGAACAAACCGACCGCGCCGTTCGGGATACGCGGCAGCAAATCGAATCCCTCGAACGCCGGTTGGGCGAGATCTGCAACTGGAGGCGGGAATACGACACGATTTTTGGAGCCAAAGAGAAGATTGTGCTCGATAACAACGAGCCGCTTCGGGAACTGGCCGAACGGCAAGCGGTTCTGACCGTGGAAGTGAAGGAACTGGATGAAGCGATCCGGGCGGGGCAATCCGTACAGCACGACTTGGAGCGTGCGGAGGAAAGTTTGCAATCCGCGAAGAATTGGGGGACTTACGACATGTTTGGCGGGGGGATGTTGTCCACCCATATCAAGCATAGCCGGCTGGACGAAGCCATGGAGCGTATCTATGCCGCCCAGACCAATTTGCGCCGCTTCGAGAAAGAGCTTCAGGATGTAGGCGGCAGTGATTTCACCTCCGGATTGGAGATTTCGGGAATGCTCCGCTTCTCCGATTATTTCTTTGATGGGCTGATCGCCGACTGGCTTGTGCAGGGCCGAATCACAGAGATGCATGATCAGGTGACGCAGCGTCTGACCGAAGTGAGTAGTGTGGTTTACGAACTGGAGACGGCCAGACGCCGGGCGGAACAGGAACTGGGTGACGTGCGGCGGAACTACGCGCAGGAAGTGGAGACTTATTTGTAAGCAGGAGAGTGTTCCAATTTCAATCCGTCAAAGGAGCAATTGGGATGATCAATATTAAAAGCGCTTTCACTCGTTTGCCGATTCATCGCAAAATGATATTTCTTATTTCGATTTTAATGCTGTTTTGTTTTGGCTTCTACATATCCGTCCTTCAATACGTATTCAAGATTTACGACAAACAAATCTACGAGAAATCCTCCCAGGTTTTGAATCTGTCCTCGGTGGGGATCGAGAATCAACTGCGCGAGATGGCGAATCTGTCGTTTAAAGTCATGTCCGACGAGCAGCTGCAGAGTTATTTGCTGGAGCTCGAGAAAGCCGGCACGGTATATGCCAAAACGGCGCTGCGCAAAAAGATCACAAACCGCCTTGTCGCTTACGCGGGGTCGGAGAAATACGTCTATTCCATGCTGCTTATCGATAATGAAAATACGGTCATGGCCGCGGGCAACCGGGAAGGACTCCCGGTCTCCATGCTTCCTGAACTGGTATCGCTCGGACAGAGGAACGACGGTTCCAATTCCTGGTACACCGGGGGAGACCGCCAGGCCCGGCTGCTGTCGGTCCGGCAAATCCGGTCGTTTACGGAAGGCGCCTTCACGCTGGAGAAGCTAGGCACGCTGGTGATCCGAATCCGGGTCGACCGGATTGTGCAGGATCAGATGCAGGAGCCGGGGGAAGGTTCCCGGCTGGTCATCAGCGACGGCGCGGAGGTGCTCTATCCGTCGGACCCTCCCGTGGAGCAACGGGAAATCATGTCCGAAATGAAGCGGACGGAACCGTACGGGATCGCGCATTTTGAGCAGGGACGTTACTTTGTGGCGCGGGCTTTTTCCACGTATACGAATTGGGTGTATTTTTACATGACGCCCTACGACGAAATGTTCAAGCAGACCCAGTGGGTGAAGCGGCTGGTGATGGTTATTTTCGTGCTGATTTTGTTGACGGCCCTGATGGTCGGCGCCCGATTTGCCCGCAGCATCACCAGTCCGATCGCTCAATTGATCAAGAAGATGCGCAAGATTGAAAAAGGGGATCTGGACAACCTTGAGGAGGCGGCCTTTGGAACCCTCCCGGTCTCCCTTCAGGACGAAGTCGGCCAGCTATACCGCACCTTTACGATGATGATTCAGCGGATCCGCGAGCTGATCTTCGAGAATTACGCCAAGCAGCTGGTCATCCGTGAGACGGAGCTTAAGGCGCTGCAGGCCCAGATTAATCCGCACTTTTTGTACAATACCCTTGAATCGATTAACTGGCTGGCCAAAATGCAGAAGCAGCGTCAAATCTCCGAAATGGTGGAAGCCTTGGGTTTCCTGTTGAGGCATTCCTCCAATATGTCCGAGAAATGGATCACGCTGGAGCAAGAGCTGGAAATTGTACGCAATTATGTGACCATTCAGCGTTTTCGCTATGAGTATAGGCTGGATTTCGGCATGGAGGTCGCCCCCGGTTCCACCTGTGTCCTCATCCCTAAGCTTATATTGCAGCCGCTCGTGGAGAATTCGATTCATTACGGATTGGAGCCCCGGGTGGAGCCCTGCAGGATTCGGATTCGGGTAACGACCGAAGGTAAGCGGGTCATTTTAGAGGTGATGGACAACGGACCGGGCATGACCGCCGAATTTATGGAGCAATTGCGTGTCGGAAACGTCCAAACTCGGGGACAGGGAATCGGCTTGACCAACATTCGGGAACGCCTCAAGCTGGCCTACGGCAAAGAAGGGGCGTTTAGCATCGAAAGCCGCTCTGGAGAGGGGACGACCGTGAAGATCAGCATACCTTGGATCGAGGAGAGAGATACCGATGTACAAAGTCATGTTGGTGGATGATGAGCGCGTCATTTTGGAGGGCATGTCCCAGGTGGTGGACTGGGGAGCCGTCGGCGCCGAACTGGTGGATACGGCCAAAAACGGTCTGGAGGCTTTGGACAAAATGAGCGCTTCACGGCCGGATGTCGTGATCACGGACATTTCCATGCCGGGTCTGGACGGGCTTGGCCTGATCGAGCAGGCCTCGGCCGCTTATCCGCAGACGCGGTTTATCATGCTGTCCGGCTACAAGGAGTTTGATTACGCCCGCCGGGCGATGCGGTATGGGGTCAAGCATTATTTACTCAAGCCCTGCAACGAGCAGCAGATTCAGAGCGCCTTGTCGGAGCTGCTTCAGGAACGGCGGCGAATGGAGCGGCAGGAGCAGGCGGCGGGAGTGATCAAGCAGCGTCTGCAGCGCGTCCTTCCCCATGTGAAAGAGCAGTTTTTGCTCGAGTTCATCACCAACCAGACGTACGGTCCCTTGGAGGTCAAGTATTATCAGGAACTGTTCAATCTCGAGCTGGAGGATCATCCGATCCGGCTGCTGCTCTTGCGGATTGCCGGCGGTTACGACTACAATCATTTGTTCGCTCTTAAAAATATCGCCGGCGATCTGCTGCAAAGCGCACTGCTGAGCACGACGCTGGAGGGAAAATTGCTGTTGCTGCTGGCCGACCACAGCGGCCTGGACCGGCTGAAGACGGAGATCGAGCTTACGAGAACTACGTTCTCGCAGCTCTATAGCTGGAGGTGACGGCGGTTTTAAGCGAGGCGGACCGCATCGTCCACTCCCGGATGCTGTATAAACAGGCGCTGCTGTGTCTGGACCGTTATTACGGACTCGGCGGGGGGCGACTGATCATGCAGGAAGACACCGTGTTGAGCCGTCATACTTCAGTGGTGGAGAAAATGATCGACATTGTGGCCCGCCACTACCGGGAGGCGGATCTCACCCTGAACGGAGTAGCCCATCAAATGCTTTACATGAACCCGGATTACCTCGGAAAGATGTTCAAAAAAGGGACGGGCGAGACCTTCTCCAACTACTTGAACCGCTACCGGATCGAACGGGCCTGCGAGCAAATCCGCAGAGACGGGGATGTCAAGGTGTTCGAGCTGGCCGAAAAGTACGGGTTTGATGGAAATGCCCAGTATTTTAGCCAGGTTTTTAAAAAATGGACCGGCATGACCCCGACCGAATACCGAAAAGGCGGAATGGAGGAGAGGTAAGCGACACCTCTGTTTTTTGAACGATCAAGCCGGTTTTTTGTATTCAACCGGACGCGTACTTTTGCGAAAATGACGGTATCACCAAATTGGAAGCGCTGTCAAAAAACGCGAAAATCGACGTGAAAGGAAGAGATGGCATGAGGAAGAAAGGAAGTTGGATTGTATTGGCTCTTTTGTTGGCGGTGACCACAGCCTGCAGCTCGGGCGGCGGAAAGGGCGCCACGTCCGCCAATGGTCAGACCACCCTGCGGATCGCCTGGTGGGGTTCGGACGCGCGGCATGAATATACGCAGAAGGTCATCGATCTTTACAATGAGAAGAACCCGAATGTCAAAGTGGATGTCGAGTATGCTTCGTTCGATGATTACTGGAAAAAGTTGGCTCCTCAAGCGGCGGCCAACCAACTGCCCGATATCGTTCAGATGGATATTTCCTATATTAGCCAGTACGCGAAAAACGGCCAGTTGGAGGATCTGGCTCCTTATGTCGGCAAGCAGATCAACCTCGGCGATGTCAGCGAGAACGTGATCAGCACGGGATTGGTGAACGGCAAACAGTACGGCATTCCTTCCGGAGTGAATGTGCTCGGTTTTCATTATGACCCGGCTATCCTGAAAAAGGCGGGAATCGACGCGCTGCCGGAAAATATGAGCTGGGACACCTATGAAGAGACCGCGCTTAAGGCGGCCGCGAACAAGATCTATTTTGACGGCGGGGTGGCCCCCGATATCTTTTTCCATTATTATCTCCGTACCAAGGGACAATCCCTGTATAACGCCGAGGGAACGGCTCTAGGGTATGAGGACGACGCCTTGTTTGTGGATTTCTTCGGGCGCATGGCCCGTCTGATCGAAAAGGGGGCCGTTCCGTCTCCGGATCTGACCAACCAGACCAAAGGCATTATTGAAGAGTCGGACCTGGTCAAAGGCAAAGGAATCGGGATCTGGCAGTGGTCCAATCAATTCGTCGCCCTGCAGCAGGTCGCGAACCGTCCGCTTGAAATCGCGCCGATGCCGGGACCGGATATGGAGAAAGGGCTGTACATGCAGCCAAGTATGTACTGGGCGTTGACCTCCAACTCCAAGCAAAAGGAAGAGGCGGCCAAGTTTATCGATTTTTGGGTGAATGACGTGGAAGCCAACAAGCTGATTAAAGGAGAACGCGGGGTGCCGATCTCCGGCAAAATCAAGGAGGCCATCGCATCGGAACTAAGCGAACCGACCCGCCAGGTCTTCGACTTCGTAGCGGCCATGGAACCTAAGGCTTCGCCGATGAGTCCGCCGCCGCCGGTCGGTTCCCCCGAGGTGATCGCTTCCCTGACGGATATCGTGGAGGAGCTGAACTTCGGAAAGATCACGGTGGAGCAGGCGGCCAAGACATTCCGCGACAGCGCGAACGCCATCCTGGCCAAAAACAAATAGCGCAGCGGCTCCCGGAAACGGGAGCCCTCCGCAGGGGAGGGATTCGACTTGAGGCGGTATTCTTCTTTGCGAAGCGATCTGACGGGATATGCTTTTATCAGTCCGTTTATCATCGGCTTCATTGCGTTCACGCTCATTCCGATGTTCGTTTCGCTGTATATGTCATTTACCAGCTATAACTTGTTTACCGCGCCGGAATGGATCGGCCTGGAGAATTTCAAGCAGATGTTTTTGGGCGACCCGAAGTACTGGAATTCGGTCCGCGTCACGCTGCTGTATGTTTTTGTCGGTGTCCCGCTAAGGCTGGTATTTGCCTTGTTCGTCGCCATGATTTTGAATACGGGCTCCAGAATGGTGGGCACGTACCGAACGCTCTATTATCTGCCGTCCATCATCGGAGGAAGCGTCGCCGTGTCCATCATGTGGCGGAACATTTTCAGCAATGAAGGAGTCATTAACAGCGCCTTGACGGTCATCGGCATCGGTCCGGTCAGTTGGTTCGGAGACCCCGGCGCGGCCCTGGTTATGCTGATTTCCTTGTCGGTGTGGCAGTTCGGCTCGTCCATGTTGATTTTTTTGGCGGGGCTGAAAAATATCTCTCCCGAGATGTACGAGGCGGCCAGCGTCGACGGCGCGAACCCGGTACGCAAGTTTTTCCGCATTACACTGCCGCTCCTGAGCCCGATTATATTGTTCAATCTGATCATGCAGACGATCAGCGCCTTTATGACGTTCGTCCCGGCCTATATCATTTCCAAAGGGGAAGGCGGGCCGATGGACGGAACGATGCTGTATTCGCTTTATTTGTTCCGGCAGGCCTTTATGTTCAACAATATGGGCTACGCGTCTGCCATGGCTTGGGTGATGCTGTTGATCGTCAGTTTGTTGACGGCGGTTTTGTTCCTGACGTCCCGGTTCTGGGTGTTCTATGAAAATGAGGGAGGGAAGTGACGATGCGTACCTGGAAAAACATCAAATGGCCGGTATACCACGTGTTCGTTGCGGCCCTCGCTTTTCTGATGCTGTATCCCGTGCTCTGGATGTTGTTCAGTTCCTTCAAGGAAAGCCGGACCATCTTCGTCACGTCCGGCCGGTTGATTCCGGATAGCTGGATCTGGAGCAACTATGCCACAGGCTGGGCGGGAACGGCGGGATACCCGTTTTGGCATTACATTGGCAACTCTCTGGTCATTGTGGTCATCTCCACAATCGGGGCGGTCCTCTCTTCCTCGCTGATCGCCTTCGGCTTCGGCAGGTTGAAATTCCGGGGGCGCGGCCTCTGGTTTGCTCTCATGATGATGACCCTGATGCTGCCGCATGATGTCGTACTGGTGCCGCAATATATCATTTTCACCAAGCTGGGCTGGCTGAATACGATTTTACCGATCGTGGTCCCTACCTTTTTCGGCATGCCGTTCTTCATATTTCTGATGGTGCAGTTTATCCGGACGATTCCCAAGGAACTGGACGAAGCGGCCACGATCGACGGGTGCGGGAAGTTCAGATTGTATCTGCAAATCATAATGCCGCTCATTAAATCATCTTTGGCGACCGCCGCCATTTTCTCGTTCTACTGGCGCTGGGAGGATTTGCTCGGCCCGGTCTTGTACCTAAACTCGCCGGAGAAATATACCGTTTCGATGGCTCTAAAAATGTTCCTCGACAGCGAGTCCGCCTCTAACTGGGGCGCGATGTTCGCCATGTCCATCGTGAGCCTGGTTCCGGTCGTGACGGTATTCTTCATCTTCCAAAAGCAAATTGTCCAAGGGATGAGCACCAGCGGTCTGAAGGGATAAACCCGGGAGTTCCCGCGTTTATATTATAGGGGGCGAATGCTTCCGGCCTTTTTTAAGCATGACGTGGCCGTCGACAACCATGCCCGCTCGGGCCAAAGTTCATTGAGTTTTGTGAAGGAGGGGCTTCTGGATCTCATCATGGAACGGATCAAGCCCGGAGATTTCCTGTTTGTCCAATTCGGGCACAACGATGAGAAACCGGACGCGTCCCGCCGCACGGAGCCGTTTGGCACCTTTCAGGACCAGCTTAACATGTATTTGAAGGCCGCCCGGAGCAAACAGGCGACTCCCGTGCTGATCACCCCCGTCCACCGGCGGTACTTTCAGGAAGACGGTACGCTGCAGGATACGCACGGGGACTACATCACGGCGATCCGCGAACTGGCCGCCCAGGAGGCGGTTCCTTTGATCGATCTCGCCGAGCGCAGCCGCCGCCTGTTCGAGGAAGCCGGAGTTGAAGGCAGCAAGGATGACTTCATGTGGGTGCTTCCCGGGGAGTTTATGAACTTTCCGGCCGGCGTGGAGGATAACACACACTTTCAGGAGCGGGGTGCCCGGCGCCTGGCCGTGCAGGTAGCGGAAGCCATCCGTGAGCTGCGCCTGCAGCCGCTGCATATGTTTTTGCGGTAATTCGGGATATGCAATCTTGTACTTAGGGAAGGAGAAGATGGAATGCCTGCACTTCAATTTGACGAAGAAGAAATCAAGCAGATCATCGACCGCGTCGTAGACCGTACCTTTCGGATGGACTTCAGCTGGGATTGGCCGGGGGGCGTCGCTTTTTACGGGGTTTGCGAAGCTTATGACGCTACGGGGAACAAAGCCTACCTGGATCGGCTCAAGGCCTGGGTGGACGAAAACATCGAGGACGGGTTGCCGAAGCTGTCGGTGAACGGCGTGTCCATCGGGCATTGCTTGCTGACGCTGCACGAGGCTACCGGGGAAGAGAAGTACATGGATATCGCCAAAGAGATGGCCGAATTTCTGACGCATCAAGCGGAGCGGTTTGCCGAGGGGGTTTTTCAGCATACCGTGAATTCGCTGCATGATGTTTTTCCGCAGCAGGCCTGGGTGGATACGATGTTTATGGCCGGGTACTTTCTGTTGCGAATCGGTAAACGTCTCGGCAATAAGGAGTATTTCGAGGACGGATTAAACCAGTATCACGGGCATGAGAAATACCTGCAAGATCCCGATACCAATCTGTACTATCACGGGTGGGATCATGTGAATCAGAACTGGATGTCCGGCATGTATTGGGCCAGGGGAAATTCCTGGGCCGCGCTGACGATGTCCAAGGCGCTGCAATTGATCGAGGTCCAGCATCCGTCCTATATGATCATCGACGGCTCCCTGCGAGACCAATTAAGTGCGCTGGTCCGGCTGCAGTCGCCGGAAGGTCTCTGGTACACCATCGTCAATGACGAGGAATCCTACCTGGAAACCTCCGGCTCCGCCGGAATTGCGACCGCTTTGCTGATGCAGGGACGTTTGTACAACAAGTACGCCCAAAAGGCGATCGACGGCATCCTTGCCCGGATCAAGCCGGACGGCACGGTGACCGGCGTGTCCGCAGGCACCGCGGTCATGCATGATGCGGAAGGGTACCGAAACGTGCCTTGCAAACGTATTCAGGGATGGGGGCAAGGGCTGGCGCTGGCTTTTCTGGCCCAATTGCTGCGAACAAAGGAGAATCCGTATGGATAAAGGATACAGGGCAAGTGGCCACACGTACTGGGTGATCCCAGACGGGTACATCCCCCCGGACAGCAGCGGGAGCCTGGAAAGCCATGAAAGCGTATGCGTGCTGAATACGGGGGCGGAGGAGGCCGTGCTTCAAGTGACGGTATACTTCGAGGACCGCGAACCGCTCGAAAGGATCGAATGTGTAGTCCCGGGCCGGCGCACCAAGCATATCCGCACCGCCTCCCTTCAAGCCGGGGAGGAACGCATTCCGGCCGGGGTGCCGTATGCGATGACCTTCACCAGCAATGTTCCGGTGATCGTGCAGTACAGCCGGCTCGATACGACGCAGCCCGAGCTGGCCTTGATGAGCGTAATGGCGTATCCGGTTGCAGAAGGATAAGGCGAGGGACGTTGCCGCCGCAATAGAGAGCCGCTGAGGGGAGAGCACCTCAGCGGCTTTTCCATGGCTCGCTCAGTAACAGGAAAATCTCCCGATATTTTTCCGCTTTTGCCCTTTGGATCCGAAATAGAGGGAAAAGCTCCATCTATTTCTCGGCACAACCGGTGATATCTGCATTTTCGGGCGAATTAGCGGGAGTTTTTCCAGGTAATTGTCTATGCAGCCGCATGTGCGTACGATTACCGGGAAGAATTCCCGTTAATCGGGTCGACCCCTGGCAAATTCCATGTCATGGGACCGAAATAGCCCCTACGATTTCCGTTAGAGTTTGAATCCCCTCTTTTTGATGCAAATAGCGGCTATTAGGTCCGAGTAAACGGCGTTTCAGGCGAGGGACGACCGCCTACCGCCAGTCTGATCCGGAGCGGTGCAAAAATGGATTGCGCCCCAAGAAAGGCAGTGATACACTGGTACGCGTATCCAAATTGTCAGGACAGGACGTGTCCCGCCAGATGAATGCCATTCTCCGTTTCTATCGGAATCATTTAAAGCGCAAAATGTTTAACCGGATCATTTTGCTGTATTCCGCCATCATCGTGATACTGTTTCTGATTGCGGCCGTTATGGTTTACCAGTACCAGGTGCAGCGCGTCATTCGGGAGGAAACAGAAGCGAATTTGAAAACCGCGCATATGTTGAGCATCTATTTGAACCGCCAGTATGAGAACATCCAAAACATGGTGGAACACATATACGGGGATGCCGCACTAAGCGATGATCTGGTTTATTTTTTGAATAACCGATACGAAGCCTATTTAAGTCACAGGCTGAACCTGTTCAGCAGGCCGGGGGAGCCGCGGACGTCTTCGTTTGCGAGCTTGTTGAAATCCTATCTGGAACAGAACCCCGAGGCTAAGGGGGCGACGGTGTTCAGTTATTCCGAGAACTTCTATATGCAAATACGGGAGGAGAATCAGCAGCTCCAATATGAAAACGGTTCCAAAACGGACTGGGAGGCCTGGTACGCACGCCGCCGGAGTTTTTCGTGGGATACGTTTCAAGCTTATGGCGCTTTTCCGGGGCAACCTGGCGAGAACTATCCACGAAGCTATTCCTACACACGCGAGCTTCAGGACCCATGGACCTTGAAAAAGGTAGGGATGCTGATGATCGATTTCGACACCGAAGCTTTGACGAGCTGGCTTAACAGCCGGGCAACGGATGGACGCGGTCGGTTTTTGGTCATCACGGGGGAGGGGATCGTCATTTATGATTCGCAGGCCACAGGAGGGTACTTCGGCCGAAAATACCCGCACTTGTCCAGGCTGGATCCTACAGCGAAATGGGTGGAGCTGGATGAGAAATCCAGAGTGAATGTGCTAAGTGCCGGGAATGCGGCTTTGTCCGTGGTCGGCGTTGTCTCCGAGTCCGTGATTCAGGGAAACCTCAAGAAATTAAGGAACGCCCTGACGGTTGCGGCCCTGTTGTTTATGACGGTCGGATTTTCGGTCACGTTTACGATGATGAGACGGTACTCCAAAAAGGTGGGGCGTATTATCCGATCCATGAGCCGGATCGGGGAGGGAGATCTGTCCACCCGAATCCATATGCCCGGCGAGGATGAATTGCAGCAAATTTCCGTAAGAGTGAACGACATGTGTGAGCGGCTGGAGAGTTACATCGACAAAGTGTACAGTTCCGAAATCAGGCAAAAGCATGCCGAGTTGGTAGCCCTGCAATCCCAAATCAATCCGCACTTTTTGTACAACACCTTGGAATCTATCAGGATGAAGGCATATACCCAGGGAGCCGGGGAGGTGGGGAGGATGATTTACAGTCTATCCGTCATGTTCAAAAGTATGGTTAAAAAAGATACGGTCGTATCGCTGGAGGAAGAGATCGAGTTGTGTTCCTTGTATCTGGATCTCCTGCGGATCAGGTATGAGGGGCGCCTGAAGGTAAACATCGCCGCGGAACCGGATATTGCCGACTGCCGAATGATGAAATTGCTCGTTCAGCCGTTGATCGAGAACTATATCGTCCACGGGTTCCGATCGCTCGACGATGACAATGAGATTTCGATTGATGCCGGAGAGGACGGGGGCCGAATCGTCATTACCGTGCGGGATAACGGCAAGGGAATCGCGGAGGAGCGGCTCGCCGGAATTCATCAAAGCCTGTCTTCATCACCCTCCTCGCGGCTCGCTGGGGGGGCCGGGTCCATCGGACTGGTGAACGTGCATGAGCGAATCCGGATGAATTACGGGGAAGAGTACGGTCTTACGCTCCATAGCAAGGAAGGGCAGGGGACCTTGGTGCGGATGGAACTGCCGATGATCAGAGAGGGAGTTGTGCGATGAAAAAAGCGCTGTTTGTCGACGATGAGCCATTGATCGCGCAAGGGCTGAGTTCGATTCTGGACTGGCGGCAATACGGGATCGAGATCGCCGGAAGCGCCAATGATGGAGTGAGCGCCCTTGAGCTAATCCGAAAACAACCGGTCGATTTGCTGGTAACGGACATTATGATGCCCCGGATGAACGGATTGGAGTTAATCCGGGAGGTCAAGGAGTCGGGAGCTCATACCAAGTTTATTGTATTGAGCGGGTATGAGGAATTCGAGTACGTCAAGGCCGGCATTCGGCTAGGCATTGAAAATTATATTTTAAAACCGATTAATCTCGACGAGTTCGAAGGTACGATCCGGCAAATCCGAACGGAATGGGACATGGACGATCAGCGCAGAACCCGGTTTCATACAGACTGGGAGGTTTTGCGAAGCCATGTTTTTCAGCGCTGGGTTGCGGGAGAGATCGGGAGCCGGGAATTTAAACAGCGGGCGGAACTGTTGGGCCTGTCTTTGGAAAGTACGGGGTTTACCCTGTACGCGGTAAGCCCCCTTTCTGCCGATGATCCGGACTTTTACACATATAGTAACCATCTCGGCTCCGGACGGATGCTGGAGAGTGCGCAATCCGGAGAAACCGTCTGTTTTATGGACGCTGACGGGGATCTGATTCTCATTGAGGTCTCCCGGGAGCCGGCTTTGGGAGGCATCGTGCCGGGCGGGCTGCGGGAAGCGGCCGAACAAGAGGACTCGCCGGGTAAGCCGCGATTCTGGATCGCTAAAGCCAAGACCGTTAGCGATTATAAAAGCGTGCCCGCCGCCTATGAACAAGCCAAGTCGGTTTTTCGTCATTATTTGCTGCCGGGCGGTGAACCGGGCTGTATCACCGAGGCCGGCAACCTATCGGGGGAAACGGAACCGGTCGGAAGAGTATGGGATCCGGGCGCTTACCTCCAGCTGTTGGCGGAAGGATGGACAGAGCGGGTGCGGCAATTTATCGAGGAGGCATTTCCCGCAGCGGGCGGCGGAGAGCCTGTCTTCAGGAAACACTGCATCAATACAGCGATTCAGCTTATGATAGCCGCTAAGGAAAGGGAGGGGAATCCCGATTACAGCGAGATCTTTTCCCCGCTGGGACGGATTCGCACTTTGCCGGGACTGATTCGGCATGTGAAGGAGGTCGTGAAGCAAACGCTCGGGAAGCAGGAGGACAGGCGCAGCCGCTACACTCCGCACGTGGCTTTTCTGGTGGAGCAGGTGCAGCGGCGTTACGCCGAGGAACTGTCTTTAAAAACGCTAAGCCAAAAAGCCGGACTGCATCCGTATTATTTGGGGCAGCTCTTTCAGCAGGAGGTCGGGACCCGCTTTCCGGATTACGTCAACACCTACCGGATCGAGGTAGCGGCCCGGCTTCTGGTGCATACAGAGCAAAAAACCTCGGACATCGCACGAGCGGTCGGCTATCCGGACACCTCTTATTTCTATCGCCAGTTTAAAAAATATACGGGGGTATCCCCGACGGAACTCCGACAAATGTACAATAAATAAATTCCCGATCGTGATTTTCGCAGCGGGCGCAGCTTACCAAGCTGGCCCGCTTTTTTTGATCCTTTAATTTCTCCATAGAAATTTAAGGTTTTTCAACTTGTTAATGATAGCGCTTACTTGCGACAATGGAGGTAGTTCGGACGGCGAAGGAGGAAGAGAACGTGTCGGCATTTTGGAAGAAAGTCGTCAGAAATCGGACGCTGCTGTTATTGGTTTTCCCGGGAACCTTGTGGTTCCTCATTTTTGCTTACTTGCCGATGTTCGGGTCGGTCCTGGCCTTTAAGGATTTCCGGATCAGCAGGGACGGTTTCTTTGCCAGCGTGTTCCACAGCGAATGGGTCGGGTTCAAAAATTTCGAGTATTTGTTTACGACCAGCGATGCCTATGTCATCACCAGAAATACCATTCTGTACAATGTGGCCTTTATTTTTCTCGGGCTTGTCATCTCGGTCGGTTTCGCCATCCTGTTGAGCGAACTGCTGAACAAGCGGCTCGCGAAAATATATCAAACCGGGATGTTCCTCCCGCATTTCCTGTCCTGGGTCATTATCAGCTACTTTGCTTTCACATTCCTGAGCGTGGACAAGGGAACTTTGAATCAGCTTCTCGTTCATTTCGGCGGGGAACGGGTCAGCTGGTACGCGGAGCCCCGGTTCTGGCCCTTTATTCTTGTGTTTGTTGGCATCTGGAAAGGAGTGGGCTATAACAGCGTGATCTATCTTGCCGCCATTACGGGAATCGACAAGTCCTATTATGAAGCGGCTGTCATCGACGGGGCGACCAAATGGAAGCAGATCCGCTACATTACGGTACCCTTGCTTAAGCCGCTTATGATCATTTTGACGATTTTGGCGATCGGCGGAATTTTCCGCTCCGACTTCGGATTGTTTTATCAACTGCCGAAAGACGCGGGGGCTTTGTATCCGGTGACCAATGTCATCGATACGTTCGTTTATCGCAGTCTGATTAATATGGGGGATATCGGGATGAGTACCGCCGCTGGTCTATACCAATCCCTGGTGGGTCTTATTCTGATCCTAACCGCCAATGCCATCGTCCGAAAGATTGAAAAAGAGCATGCCATTTTTTAAATCGCGGGAGGATGATCCTCATGACCACACTACCATCGATGCGAAGTGAAAACCCGCAGGGTACCCGAGCACGTCGGGATCGGGACTATAACGCCATTTCTCCTTTTTGGAATGGAGTGTTTAACGCGGTGATCGGACTTTTTTCCTTCTCCTGCGTCTTTCCGTTTCTGTTCGTGATCCTTATCTCGCTGACCGATGAACAGACGTTGGCGTTGGAAGGATTCAGTCTCTGGCCGAGCAAATTCAGTACGGAGGCCTACCGTTACATTTTTCAAAGCGGAAATGAACTTTTGGCTTCGTTCGGCGTCACTCTGCTGGTTACGGTCGTCGGTACGCTGCTAAGCCTCGCACTCGTAACGACTTACGCCTACGCCGTTTCCAGACGCAGCTTTGAATTTCGGGGAATATTCAGTTTTTTGGCGTTTTTTACGATGCTGTTTTCGGGCGGGATGGTGCCCGGCTATATTGTCATGACCCAGTATCTGCATCTGCAAAATACGATCGGGGCGCTGATCCTGCCGCTTTCGCTGAGCGCCTTTTCGATCATTGTGATGCGCACGTTCTTTCAGACGACGGTTCCCGAAGAGATCATCGAGTCCGCAAAAATGGACGGAGCCGGGGAACTGCGTACATTTGCGGGCATAGTGCTTCCCGTATCGCTGCCGGGCATCGCCACGATCGGATTATTCAGCTCGCTCGGCTACTGGAATGACTGGTTTAATGCCCTGCTTTACTACAACAAACCGGAGTTAACTCCGCCGCTGCAATACATGCTGATGCAGATTGAGAAGAACATGGACTTTTTAACGAAAAATGCTCAAAACTTGGGTGGCTTTGATGCGGCTGCCGGCCTTCCGACCGAAACGGTTCGAATGGCTATGGTGGTGCTGGCTACTCTTCCGATCGTGCTGGCATATCCGTTTTTCCAGCGGTATTTCGTGCAAGGTCTGACCGTAGGGTCAGTGAAAGGATAATGGTTTAGGTGCGGTACCCATGATGACAATCAAATGATGTGGAGGGGGAAAAAGAATGAAGCGCAGAAAGTCGATGTTGTTATCTTTGTTAACATTGATGTTCCTAGCGTCCGTTGTCCTGACGGGGTGTGGCGGCGGGAAGGAGAGCCGCGGCGGTCCGGCCAAAGAACAGGAAGCCGTTCAGAGCGACGGGACCGTGGATGTCTCCAAACTGGATCCGGTAACCTTGAAGCTGTATTTGATCGGTCCCACGCAGAAAGATCTGCCCAAAGTGCAGGAGGAAATCAATAAATACCTCACCGAAAAGATCAATGCCAAGGTGGAAATCACCATGATCGATTGGGGCGACTATAGTCAGCGCATGCAGGTTATTACCAGCTCAGGCGAGGATTACGATATCGCGTTTACTTCATCGTGGGCTTTCGATTATTTGCCGAATGCGGCCAAAGGGGCATTTATGCCGCTCAATGATCTGCTGGATCAATATGGGCAAGGAATCAAAGAGGTATTGGACCCGCGTTTTCTGGAAGGCACGAAAGTAAAGGGAGTCAATTATGGGGTTCCCGCCAATAAGGAATTGGCCCAACAATTCGTCTGGCGGTTCAACAAGAAGTACTTGGATAAATACCATCTCGATATCTCCGGTGTTACGACACTGGAGGACCTGGAGCCGCTGCTCCAAACGATCAAAGACAACGAACCCGCGGACATTACGCCGCTGGCGGTACCCAAAACGTTTAAGCCCTACCTGCCGTTTGACTTTATTTTGGGCGACGAAGTACCGGTAGGGATGTATATCGATACGAAGGATCATAAGTATGTTAATATCCTGGAATCACCGGAATTAAAGGCGGCCCTGAAGACGATGCGGAAGTATTATCGGGCCGGCTATGTCCGGGAAGATATCGCCACGCTGGAGGGCATCGATAACATGAAGACCGGCAAATGGCTGGTCGACCGGGAAATTACACAGCCGTATGCCGAGCTCGGATGGTCAAGAAGCGCCGGATACGACATTGTTACGAGGCCGATGCACCAGCCGATTATCTACACCAGTTCCGCCGCAGGCTCCATGCATGCCATCTCGTCTTACTCAAAAAATCCCGAACGGGCGATGATGTTTCTGAACTTGCTGAATACCGACGCTTATTTGCGCAATCTGATTCAATACGGCATAGAAGGCGTGCACTACAAAAAGCAAGATGCCCCCTATATCGAAGACCTTCCGGCCATGCACGAAAATTATGCCATGCCGGGTTTTGCGCTCGGGAATATGTTTCTGACCTACCTGCATGAAGGCGAACCGAAGGATAAATGGGATGCGTTCGAGGAGTTCAATAGCTCCGCCATCGTGGCGCCTACGTTTGGTTTTAATTTTGATACGGCTCCGGTGAAGACGGAGGTGGCCGCGGTCACCAATGTGGCTAAAGAATTTATTCCTGCCCTGTATACCGGTTCGGTGGACCCGGACGAATATCTGCCCAAAGCGCTGCAGAAATTCAAAGACGCGGGAATCGACAAGGTCATCGCGGAGGCGCAAAAGCAATTTGATGCCTGGAAAGCCGAGCAAAAATAAACTTTTAACGCGAAAAGGGAGGCCAGGATGAATGAGAAAGCGAAGAGCAGGTTGGGCAAAAAAGGCCGGCATCACGCTGCTGGCGGTAGCGATTCTTGGAGTTCCGACACCCGCGCAGGCGGCGCAGCCCCACTCGTCCTACTGGTATCCGGACACGCTGCTGGAATGGTCGCCGGCCGCGGATCCGGACGCGGCATTCAACCGGGGGACAGTGAAACTGCAAAATGGCCGTTTTATCGGGGAACGCGTCAATCCCCATGCCAGACCCGAGGCAAAAGTCATCGCTCTTTCCTCCATGTACCCGAGCACGAGCGGAGCTCCGTCACAGGGTTCGGACCAGTTTCATACCTATACCTTCGGTTTTTGGCAGTACATCGACAAGCTTGTCATGTGGGGCGGCTCGGCCGGAGAAGGACTGATTGTCCCGCCCAGTGCGGATGTGATCGATGCCGCTCACAAAAATGGGGTTCCCGTTTACGGCACCGTGTTCTTACCGCAGACCGAGCATGGTGGGAAGATCGAATGGATGCGCGATCTTCTGCGTCAGCGGGAAGACGGTACATTCCCGGTGGCGGATAAGCTGATTGAGGTCGCCCGTTATTATGGTTTCGACGGTTGGTTTATCAATCAGGAGACACAGGGAGGCACGCCGGAGGACGCCCGGAACATGCAGTCGTTTCTCACCTATTTGCAACGGATCAAGGATCCGGGGATGGAAATCATTTGGTACGATTCGATGATTGACGAAGGTCGGATTGGGTGGCAGGGAGCTCTGACGGGGAAGAATGAAATGTTCTTCCAAGACGGGAAGAACAGGGTCTCTGATGCGATGTTCCTGGATTTCCGGTGGCAGCGCCAGAACCATGCTTCCGGGAATCATGGAGAGCGGAGCGCTTACCAGAGCTCTCCGGCCAAAGCGGCTGAGCTCGGACGCAGCCCTTATGATCTTTACGCAGGTATCGATGTTGAGGCGAGAGGCTATGAAGGCACTTACAATTGGCCGGTCCTGTTTCCGGACGGGGCGAAGGCTGTGACATCCCTTGGCATTTACCGCCCGGATTGGGCGTTTAATGGAGCCGGCGATCATGAACAATATCTTGAACGGGAGGAACGGTTCTGGGTGGGGATGGATAACACTCCGGCCGCATCCGCCGGTAAGCCGGCGGGTGCGGCATGGGACGGAATCGCTCACTTTATCGTCGATAAGAGTGTCATTGCCGGTCCCGAGTTCATCACCCATTTTAATACGGGGAATGGGCACAGGTTTGCGGTGAACGGCAAACCCGTCAGAGAACAAGATTGGAGCAACCGCAGCCTTCAGGACATTTTGCCTACATGGCGCTGGATTACGGAGTCCATAGGCTCCGGGAAGACGCTCCAACCTTCCTTCGATTTCTCGACATCTTTCTATGGAGGAAGCTCGTTGAAGGTGGCGGGAACCTTGGAGCAGGACACCGCGACTCATGTGAAGCTGTACAAGACCGCAATTCCGCTAGAAGCAGCCACGGAGTTGTCGGTGATCTATCAAGCGGACGGGAACGCGGGACGGATTGAAATTGGAGCCGCCTTTTCGGACCAACCCGATAAAGTGATCTTCTTTCAACCGACCCGGCTGACGGCGGTAAGTGAAGACGGCACCTGGAAAAAGGGAACCGTCCGGCTCAAGAAGTACAAGGGGCGAACGATCAGCAGCCTGTCGCTTAAGTTTTCGGCCGATACCACGATTGCGGAGTACCGGGTGAATATCGGCCAGTTGGCCGTGACACGGAAACAGGAGCCTGGGAAGCCGCTCCGGCCGGTTCACGGATTGAAGGTCACGGACAACGATTTCCGGGACGGCATCTACGGGGACACGCGGCTGGCGTGGGAAGCTCCCAAACAGGAAGAGGCGGTGCTGCACTATGAAATTTATCGCGTTCGTCCGGATGGGCGCCGGGAATTGATGGGGGTAACGGGGAACACGGTTTATTATGTACCGGAAATGAAGCGGCTGGAAAAAGAAAGCGAGACGAAGCTTGAGGTGATTCCGGTAAACCGGCGATATGAGCGGGGCAAATCCGCCTTCGTCAACTTTGCGTGGCCGAGTTATCCGAAACCGGTCGCGGCCTTTGAGGCGGACCATACCTTGATTGCACCAGGCGGGCGGGTCCGGTTTACCGACCGGTCCTCCGAAGTCACGGAAAGCTGGGCATGGAGCTTTCCCGGCGGCGAGCCGTCCTCCAGCACCGACCGAAACCCGCAGGTCACCTATTCGCAGGAAGGCACGTATGAGGTGATTCTGCGGGCGGCAAATGAAGTCGGGGAGGATGTGGCCAAACGGCAGTACATTACCGTGACGCGGGAAGCCGCCGGCGGCGTTACCGATCTGGCACGAGGAAAGGAGGCTACCGCTTCCAGTTATGTTAACGAGAAAGAAGCGCCCCCGTTTGCCCTGGATGGAGACGACAAAACGAAATGGTGTGCGGTGGGCGAGCCCCCGCATACGCTGACCGTTGATTTTGGGGCAGCCCGGAAGGTGAGTCAGTTCATCGTGAAGCACGCCGAGGCGGGGGGCGAACCCGCGGCTTTCAATACCCGTTCGTTCCGTATCCGGCTCAGCCTGGACGGAACGAACTGGACCGATGCCGTCGAGGTCGCCGATAACAAGTCCGGCGTAAGCAAGCATGCGATCACGCTGACGGAAGCCCGCTATGCCCGCCTGATCGTGGAAAAACCGACTCAAGGCGGCGACACCGCCGCGCGAATCTATGGGTTTGAAGTGATGGGTTTGGAGTGAAACTTGAACGGGCCGCTGTAGGAAGTCTACAGCGGCCCGTTCAGTCTGTCTCACTACGGGGATTGACTTCTCGGCAAGTGTGCTATAATAAGAGCGATTTTTCATTGACATCCTTAAGAAGATATGAAATGAAGGTGCTGATGCTTAGCTATGAATAACCGTCAAAAAGAGATTCTCCGCATGTTGCTCTCCGAACCCCGTACCTCCTTCGTAGTACGGGACATTGCCGTACGGTTAAATTGTTCGGAGAAGACGATCCGCAACGATTTCGATGAAATCGAGCGGGATTTATCCGAGGTCTCCCATGCCAGAATCATCCGGAAACCCGGGATCGGGGTGGTCTTGGAGGCGGAGGAGCAGGAAAGGGCGAAAATCGCAGATTATTTCCTTTGGTCGGCCCGGGGTAAGGAATACCCGGAGGACAAAAACCGGACGGCCGCTATCGCTTATCGGCTTTTGATGGAGACGAAGCCGGTGACTCTGCAGGAGCTTGCTGACGCACACTTTGTTAACAAATCGGTCATCAAGAAAGAATTGGACAGCCTGGGCCCCTGGCTGGAACAGTATTGCCTTGCCGCCGTTTCCAAGCAAAAGGTAGGGGTTACGCTCGAAGGGAAGGAAAGGGACAGACGTGCCGCACTGTCCAGGCTATCCCAGTTGACAACCGGCACGGGCCATTCTTTTATCAAAGAACAATTCTCCGCCCATGAGGTTGAGCTCGTTGCCGGGGCGCTCAAGGAGCTGGAACAAGACGCTCAACTGTCTTTTACGGATGAGGCGTTCGATAATTTGCTGGTTCATACTCTGCTGATGATTCGGCGAACCAAGCTGAAGCAGCCGATCAATTTTTCCGATCAAGAGAAGAGGTTTGCCCAAGGCAAAAAAGAGTTCAGCAGAATGGAGGAATTCACCGGGAAACTGGAGCGCAGGTTCGCCGTTCGCTTCAATGAAGACGAAGTCGCTTATTTGACGGCGCATATGATGGGCGCCAAAATCCGGTCCCAGGCCCGTATCGACGCTGTGGATCCCGGGGAGGATTCGGCCCGGGACAGAACTCAGGCAAGAGAGTTTGCGGAGAGATTAATCAGAAAAGTATCCGCTTTAACTTTGATCGAATTTGCCGGTGATGCCGACTTGGCGGAAGGTCTGAGCATTCATTTGTATTCCACAATCAACCGGCTGGTTTACGGGCTTACCGTTTCCAACCCGATGGTTCACGATATCAAGAAAATGTACCCTTACATGTTCGATATGGTGATTTACGCGGCAAAAGAAATCGGCGGAGGCTACCCATTCATACTTCCCGAGGAAGAAGCGGCGTATCTGACGCTCCATTTCCAGGCGGCGGCCGAACGTATAAACAAGCCGGTAAATCGGGTAAAACAAGTGATAACCGTTTGCCATATGGGCGTAGGGATGTCACAAATTTTGCGGAGCAAACTGGAACGCAAGTTTCCCGAATTGCTCGTATTGGATTCGGTCCGCAAAGCCGATTTGCCGCAGTATTTGCCCCGCCACCGGGTTGATTTTATCGTCTCTACAACGCCCTTGGAAAATACAAGCGTGCCTTACATCCAAGTGTCCCCCCTGCTGGAAGCGGGCGAGGTGAAGAAAATCGCTAATTTTATCGGAGCGTTGGAGGAATCCGCGGTTCCGACAAACTCATCGGGCTCCATATTGCAAATGTATACCTCTCCGTCGTTGATCTTCCCGCATGTACAGGTGGACCACCGATACGAGTTGATCGAAATGTTGGCGAACGAGCTATATTCCCAGGGATTTGTCGAGCAGGACTATGCCCATCAGGCGCTGCTAAGGGAAAGACTTTCGTCCACGTCCATCGGCGGAGGCATCGCGATTCCTCATGGGGACCCGAAATTGATCAGAGAGTCGCGGATCGCGGTCGCTACTTTAAAGGAGCCGTTGGATTGGAAGGAAGAGAAAGTGTCCGTTGTGTTCATGCTCGCGCTTGGGCCAGGGGATCAGGAACATTTAAAGAAATTGTTTCAGCGCTTATCCTTGCTCAGCGAACAGCCCTCAACGATCGAGCGGTTGGTACAGGCCGCCACCCCCGAAGAATTGATACGTTCTCTTTGAACATCCGGCAAAAAAAACGTTTTTTTCCGGAGCTGCGGTAATAATAAAAGATTTTCAGCTGATTTTTCTGCGGTATTATAACATTGCAAGCGGTTACTATTATGTGAATAAGGGGATAGAGATATGAAACTGTTGTCCATTACCTCATGTCCGAATGGGATTGCCCACACGTATATGGCGGCGGAAAATTTGCAAAAAGCCGCAGATAAATTAGGCGTAAGCATGAAGGTCGAAACGCAAGGTTCGATCGGGGTGGAAAATCAATTTACCGCAGAAGAAATCCGCGAGGCGGACGCTATCATTATCGCCGCGGATAAATCGGTCGACAAAAGCCGGTTTGTCGGAAAAAAACTGCTGGTCACCGGCGTGCAGGAGGGGATTCGCAACCCGGAAGCGCTCATTCAAAAAGTGATGAACGGCGAGGTGCCGGTGTATCGCGGTCAAGGAGACGGGGAGAAAGGAAGTGCCCCGCAGGCCGCCGCGAAACAGCAGAATACATTCTACCGGCATTTGATGAGCGGCGTGTCCTACATGATTCCGTTCATCGTGGTCGGAGGGCTGCTGATCGCGATCGCGCTCTCGATCGGCGGCGTACCTACGCCGGGCGGGTTGCAAATTCCGGAAGATTCCTTCTGGAAAACGATTGAAAAGCTGGGCGCTGCGTCTTTCGCGTTCATGGTTCCTATGCTGGCCGGATTCATCGCCTTTAGTATCGCGGACAGACCCGGGCTGGCGCCGGGGATTATCGGCGGTTACATCGCCGCGAACGGCAGTTTCTACGGCAGTGAAGCCGGAGCCGGTTTTCTCGGCGGGATTGTCGCCGGGTTTCTCGCGGGCTATGTAGCTTTGTGGATCAAGAAATGGAAAGTTCCAAAGGCGATTACCCCGATTATGCCGATCATCATTATTCCGGTTCTGTCTTCGTTAATCGTCGGGTTGGCTTTCATTTACCTGCTGGGCGGTTCGATTGCGCAAGTATTCGAAATGTTAACCAACTGGCTGGCCGGTATGCAGGGAACGAGTTCCATTCTGCTGGCCTTGATTTTGGGAGCGATGATTTCGTTCGACATGGGCGGACCGGTCAACAAGGTGGCGTTTATGTTCGGCTCCGCCATGATTGCGGAAGGCAACTATGAGATCATGGGTCCGATCGCCGTGGCGATCTGTATCCCGCCGATCGGTCTGGGTCTGGCTACGTTTCTGTTCAAACGTAAGTTCCATAATGCGGAAAGAGAGTCCGGCAAGGCGGCGTTTACGATGGGCCTGTTCGGGATTACCGAGGGAGCGATTCCGTTTGCGACGCAAGATCCTTTGCGCGTTATCCCGAGTATCATGATCGGGTCCATGACAGGCTCCGTGATTGCCATGTTCGGCAATGTCGGAGACCGGGTGGCGCATGGCGGACCGATCGTTGCCGTCCTGGGCGCGGTGGATAATATCATCATGTTCTTTGTGGCGGTAATTGTCGGTTCGATTGTGACGGCCTTGATGATTAAGTTGCTGAAAAAAGACCAAGTGGAACTTCAACCGGCCGGGATTGAAGAGGCCGTGGTTGAACCTGCCAAGTTTGAACCTGCAGTAGAGGTGAAAACAGAACGCACGAGCACTGTTATATCCGATGAGCCGCATCAGCCGGTTAAAAAGCTGACGGATATCATCAACCTGGATCTGATTGAAACATCCCTCGCGGCGGAAACCCGCGACGGAGTGATCGATGAAATGATTGCGAAATTGGATGCTCAGGGAGTGCTCACATCGCCTGCCGAGTTCAAGACCGCCATTTTGAACCGTGAGGCGGAAAGCTCTACGGGCATCGGAATGAGCGTAGCTGTCCCTCACGGGAAATCGGCCGCGGTACTGAAGCCGAGTGTGGTATTCGGGCTGAAGCCGGAGGGCGTGGATTGGAGCAGTGCGGACGGCGAGCCCGCCAAGCTGGTCTTTATGATCGCCGTTCCTGCCGAGAACAAAGGCAATGAGCATTTGAAAATTTTGCAGATGCTGTCCCGTAAGCTGATGGATGATGATTTTAGAGAACAGCTCATAAAAGTGAAGTCAAAACAGGAAGCTTTCAGCTTGTTGGATCAGATTCATTAAAAAGAGGGACCGTGCCAAGCCGTAAAAGCGGCTGGGCGCGGTCCTTTTCTTTGATCGTTGAGCTAATGCACCTTCAAAAAAACTGATAACAGCGAAATTCCAGCATATGAAATTAACTTGATTTGCATCTTTTCCCGCATTCCTTCGGGGATCGGCTTAAATACCTGCAGATTTGCATCTTTTTGGAGTTGGGAGTGTTGGCCAGGAGATGCAGGGGTCCAAACCGCCTGAGGCGACACCTTTGTAATTCGGTTATTCATCCATTATAAACCCGTTTTTTTGCTCCGGGAAGCGGTCGGTTTCCAAAGAAATGCAGGATATCGGGCTGTTTCGGGTATGTTATACATATGGAATCCGAGACGAAGGAGGCGTTGCGGCAATGAACCCGAAATGGTGGAAAGAGAGCGTGGCATACCAGATTTATCCGATCAGCTTCATGGACTCCAATGGGGACGGGATCGGGGATCTTCGCGGCATTATCTCCAAGCTGGATTATTTGAAAGACCTTGGCGTCGATGTCATCTGGGTATGCCCGATCTATAAATCCCCCAATCATGACAACGGTTACGACATTAGCGATTATTGCGACATCATGAAGGAATTCGGCACGATGGAGGATTTTGACCTGATGCTGAAAGAAATCCATATCCGCGACATGAAGCTGATGATGGACCTGGTGCTGAATCACACGTCCCACGAACATCCCTGGTTTCAGGAGTCCCGGAAATCCAAGGATAATCCGAAGCGGGATTTCTACATATGGCGCAAAGGAAAGCACGGAGCTCCACCGAACAACTGGGAATCTTATTTCAGCGGTTCGGTTTGGGAGTATGATGAAGCTACGGATGAATACTATTTGCACCTGTACTCCAAGTATCAGCCGGATTTAAACTGGGAAAATTCCGAAGTCGTCGATAAGCTTCACGATATGGTCGAGTGGTGGCTGAAAAAGGGCGTGGACGGCTTCCGTTTCGATGCCATCGCGCACATTGTGAAGCAGCAGGGGCTTCCCGATGCCGAAAATCCGCATCAGACCACGACGGTGCGGGCGTACGAGATGTTCTCCAATCTGGATGATGTGCATACCCTGCTGCAAAATTTGTATGACAAAGTGCTCTATTTTTACGATATTATGACGGTGGGCGAAACTTCCGGATTAGGTCCCGAACAGGCGCTGGATTATGTGGGCGACGGACGCCGCGAGCTGAATATGACCTTCCAGTTTGAGCACATGTTCCTCGACGCCGCTTCCGCGGGCAGCGGGAAATGGGACGCCGTTCCCTGGAGTCTGATCGAGCTGAAAAAAGTAATGAGCAGTTGGCAAACGGTGCTCCATAACCGGGGATGGAACGCCAACTATCTCTGCAACCATGACCAGCCGCGTTCGGTCTCCCGATTTGGCAACGATATGACATGCCGCGTACCTTCGGCAAAAATGCTTGCCACCTTTATTCATACGCTGGAAGGTACGCCGTATATATATCAGGGAGAAGAAATCGGTATGACCAATGTGGCTTTCGATTCCATCGATGAATACCGGGATGTCGAAACTCTGAATTACTATGAAGAGAAGCGGCAGAGCGGAGTGCCCGAAGAAGAAATCATGCGAGCGATTCACAGGAAAAGCCGGGATAACGCCCGGACGCCGATGCAATGGGACGCCACGGAGCATGCGGGTTTCACGACGGGGACGCCATGGATCAAGGTGAACTCCAACCACATGGAAATCAATGTGGTTCAAGCCATGAAAGAGCCGGATTCAATCTATCATTATTACAAAAAACTGATCCAACTGCGCAAGAAGCACAAGGTGATCGTTTACGGGCAGTATAATCTGCTTTTACCGCTGCATGAAGAGATTTACGCCTATACGCGCACGCTCGAAAATGAGGTGATGCTGGTCATTTTGAATTTCTTCGGCAAAGAGCCGATCTTCGAAATGCCCGAAGGACTCGATCCCCGGGGGGTGGAACTGTTGATCGCCAATTACGAGCCGAGAAAGGGAGAGGACTTGGCCCGATTGAAACTGCGCCCGTTCGAGGCGCGGGTTTATTTGCAAAAGCTATGAAGAGTTTATAGGGGGTGCGTATGAAAATCGGAGTTGTTTCTGACACGCATATGCCGAAAAAAGGAAAGATGCTGCCGCCTGCGCTTATTGCGGCATTTCGGCACGTCGATCTTATCATTCATCTGGGCGATTGGACCTCGCTCATGGTGTATGATCAGTTGGCGGCTCTGGCCCCGGTCGAAGGAATCGCGGGCAACAACGACCCCATAGAAATCGTCGCGCGCTTCGGCTACCGGAAGATTCTAACTTTGGGCCCCGGCCGGGTGAGGGTCGGCTTGACCCACGGGCATTTGCCGGAAGGGCGGGGGACGGCCCGGGAAAAAGCGGTGCGGGCGTTTCCGAACGAACGCCTGGACGCGGTCTTGTTCGGGCATTCCCACAAGCCGCTGCTGGAGCGGGCGAACGGGATGCTGCTGTTTAATCCGGGATCTCCGACGGACAAACGGAGGCAGAAATACTATTCGGCCGGAATTCTACATTTGACGGATTCGGGATTAACGGCCAAGCATCTCTATTTTGAAGCGAAGTAACAGGGCCCTGGCGGGGCTCTTTTTTCTTATGATATGAATAAGCAAACCCGTTGACGGATAATTGACCACCATTTAATATAGGAATAATACTTGCTTTAATACTTTCATCTATAAAAGCGGTGATAGGGTCATGCTTCTACAGTCTAAACGATTGAAGCGACAAATTTCCACAAAGGAGAGGGGATCTAGAATGAAATTCAGGAAGAAGCTCAGCATGTTTCTGGCGGTATCGGCTTTGTTGGTAGGTGTGGTAGGGTGCGGCAACAATGGTGGAAACACGGCGAATACCCCGGGAGGTTCGGGCGGAGAATCGGCTCCGGCGAACACCGGGACCGCGGCGGAGACGGAAGGCAAAACGTACAAAATAGCGATTTCGCAATATGTGGAACACCCGTCCCTGGACGCTACGCGCGAGGGTTTCATGGCGGCGCTTAAGGATGCCGGGCTGGTTGAGAACGAAAACCTGAAGGTGGATTACAACAACGCCCAGGCCGACTCGACCAACAATATGTCCATCGCGCAAAAAATCGCCGGAGAAAAGTATGATCTGGTGCTGGCCATCGCCACGCCGCCGGCCATTGCGGTAGCCAGTCAGGTTAAAGAATCGCCGATCCTTTTTGCGGCGGTCACCGATCCGCTCGATGCCAAGCTTGTCGATAATTTGGAGAAGCCGGGCGGCAACATTTCCGGCGCTTCCGATACAAACCCGGAGGCGATTTCCAAACTCATGGATTTTATCGCCGCGAACTTCAAAGATGTCAAAAATGTCGGCGTCATTATGAATCAAGGGGAGCCGAACGCCGTCGTCATGACCGGTTTGGCCGAGAAGGCGCTGGAGAAGCACGGGATCAAGCTCGTCAAAGCTTCCGTTACCAACACGTCCGAGGTCAAACAAGCGGCCGAATCGCTCGTGGGGCGCGTGGACGCTATCTATATAACCCTCGATAACACCGTTGTTGAAGCGGTCAATACGGTCATTCAGGTCGCCAACGAGCACGATCTTCCTTTCTTCTCCAGCGATCGCGATACGGTTGAGAACGGAGCGTTTGCCACCGTCGGATTCAAGTATTACGATCACGGCTACCAGGTCGGCCAAATGGCGGTGGAAGCCTTGAAGAACGGCAAGAAAGTCGGTGATATGAAAGTAACGGTGCCGGATAAGCTGGACGTGATTATGAACCTGAAAGCGGCCTCCGAACAAGGCATTGAAGTGACCGACGCCATGAAAGACCAGGTACAGGACAAGGAGAATAACATCATCGAATAGGTGTGGATGTTTGGCTGAACTTTTAGGAGGTAATCAACATGATGAACTCATTACTTGGAGCCGTCGAATCCGGCTTGATTTATGCGCTGATGGCACTTGGCGTATATATTACCTTCCGGATTCTGGACTTTCCGGATTTGACGGTGGACGGCAGTTTTACGACCGGCGGCGCGATCGCCGCGGTCATGATCTCGGGGGGCAGCTCCCCCTGGATCGCTTCTATCGGCGCTATGTTAGGAGGACTTGCGGCCGGAGCGCTGACGGGTCTTTTGCACACAAAAGGCAAGATTAACGGTCTGTTGTCCGGGATCCTCATGATGATTGCCCTCCATTCCATCAATATGCGGATCATGGACAGTCCGAATGTCAGCCTGCTTGGGGAGAGCACGGTTTTTGAATCGATGAAGCCGCTCATTCTGATGCCGGTGATCGTCATCCTCGTCAAAGTGCTGCTCGACCTGTTTCTCCGCACGGAGCTGGGGCTTGCACTTCGGGCCACCGGCGATAATCAGCGGATGATCCGCAGCTTCGGCACGCATACGGATAACACGATCATTCTGGGTCTTAGTCTTTCCAACGGACTGGTCGCTTTGTCCGGCGCATTGATTGCCCAGCAATCCGGCTTTGCCGACATCTCTTCCGGGATCGGCATGATCGTTATCGGGCTGGCTTCCGTCATTATCGGCGAAGCGATATTCGGTGCCAGAACGGTATTCTTCGCTACGCTTGCTGTGGTGCTGGGCTCGATCGTGTACCGCGTCGTCGTGGCTTTGGCCTTACGGATCGAATGGATGGAGCAGACCGACTTGAAGCTGATTACAGCCGTTATCGTCGTGTTCGCTCTCGTACTGCCGACCATCCGCCGCTCCTGGAAACAAAAAGGCCTGGCCCGCAAGCGAACGTTGGAAATCGTGTCCGGCGCGGAGCAAAAACAAGCTGGAGGTGGTCTCTGATGCTGCGGCTTTCGAATGTTTCCAAGCTGTTTCATCCCGGTTCACCGGATGAGAAGATCGCCCTGGTCAACGTGAACCTGCATTTGCGGCCGGGTGATTTTGTGACCGTCATCGGCAGCAACGGGGCCGGCAAGTCGACGCTCATGAACATGATCTCCGGCGTTCTGAGGCCGGATGCCGGACAGATCGCGATCGACGGTCAGGACATCGGCCATCTGCCGGAATACAAGCGGAGCCGCTGGATCGGCCGTGTGTTCCAGGATCCGATGGCCGGGACGGCCCCGCACATGACGATCGAGGAGAATCTCGCGATGGCTTATTCCCGGGGCAGATCCCGCGGCCTGCGGATCGGCGTCTCGGCCAAGCGCCGCGGCATGTTCCGCGATGAGCTCAGCCGCCTGGGGATCGGCCTCGAAGGTCGCCTCAAGGCGAAGGTCGGCACGTTATCGGGCGGGGAACGCCAGGCGCTAAGCCTGCTGATGGCGACGTTCACGAAGCCGGAAATTTTACTCCTTGACGAGCATACGGCCGCGCTCGATCCGGCCCGGGCCGAGCTGGTCACGCGATTGACCCAGTCGATCGTCAGCGAGATGCAGTTGACGACGCTGATGGTAACCCACAACATGGAGCAGGCCATCCGGCTCGGCAACCGCCTCATTATGATGGACCGCGGTCGCATCATCCTCGATATCGATGAGAAGACGAAGCGCGATTTGACGATGGAGCGCTTGATCGGGGAGTTTGAACGGATCAGCGGTCACAAGCTGTCCGACGATCGCGTCGTTCTCGGCACCTGAGAACACAAACAAGCCTATT
Source organism: Paenibacillus sp. A14 (assembly GCF_036864815.1). Taxonomy (NCBI): domain Bacteria; kingdom Bacillati; phylum Bacillota; class Bacilli; order Caryophanales; family Paenibacillaceae; genus Paenibacillus; species Paenibacillus sp. A14. Next base: position 69,159 of record NZ_JBAGJD010000003.1, on the reverse strand, counting down.
ATATGCGAGGGGGAATCCCTCCGCATACGATAGGCTTGTTTTTATCGTTTAAGCCGGAATCCTTAACGGACACGCACATTTTCATCACGCCGGATCCCGTCTTTGAGCAGCCAGATATGGAAAGCATATTCAAACAATCCCAAGACCAGAGCAATCGAGAAAATTTCGCCCATGGAGAGCGTCCAGTCCGCGTTGGCCGAAATCGCCCAAATAAAAGCGAACGCGAGGACAAAGTCACACAGGGTAGCGACGATATTGTTGGTGCGCGGCAGCACGAACAAATCGCCCAACAAATAAGCCAATGCAGACAGCGCAAGGGCCGTAAGGAGCGAACCGATAAAAGAGGCATTGCTGAGAACCATCAACATGGCGACGACGATGACTCCGTTTCCGAGCAGCTTTACCAAAATTTTATCCATAATTTCACCTCCTTTAATTCAGCCGAAGTCTATTTAAACATAGGCTTCCCTGCTACATTACCTCGTATACGGGATGCATGAAACAGGGCGGAGAAAAACAATATTAGTAAAGTCAAATAGACTTTGCGGCAATATGATCTTATGAGGAGCGGATAATATGGAACACGATTGCATCATCGTTGGAGGCGGCATTGCCGGATTGCAGGCGGCGATTCAACTGGGGCGCTACGACACTCATCGGATACTTGTACTTGACGCTGAAAGGGGGAGATCCGTGCTCTGCCGGAATTACCGGAATATTCTCGGGTTCCCGGAAGGGATTTCAGGTGCGGATCTTCGGAAAAGAGGCCGGCGGCAGGCCGAATCGCTGGGAGTGCTTTTCCAAAGAGCCGAGGTGATCAAGGCGGAGCGTATGGAGGAGACGTTCAAACTGACCGATGAGGCGGGAAACACTTACAGCGCGCGAACGCTGCTGCTCGCCACCGGGATCACCGATTGTATCCCCGAGATTGCCGGTATAACCGATGTGCTGGGCTCCACGGTGTATATTTGCCCGGACTGCGACGGCCATGAGATTCAGGACCGGGATACGGTTCTAATGGGCGCCGGAGATGCCGGAGCCGACATGGCCTTGATTTTGGCGGAACGTGCCCGGTCGTTAGTATATATTAACCACGAAGCCATTCCGGTTACGGCGGACCGCATGGCAAGGCTAAGAGCGGCCGGGGTACAATATGAGACCGGGAGAATTTCGGAAGTCGTGGCGAAGGAGGGGGACAGGATCCATACGGTTGTGCTTGAGGATGGCCGCTGCTTCGCGGCCGAGCGGGGTTTTATAGCATTTGGAGGCAACCGGGTTCACTCGGAATTGGCGGGGCAACTCGGCGTTGAGCTTAGCGGGAACCGGCATGCGGTGACCGATCCGCGAAGCAAGAAAACAAACATTAAAGGCGTTTATGCTGCCGGGGATCTGGGCATTCACGCGGAGCAGGTCACCGTCGCCATGGGGGAGGGCTCGCTTGCCGCAATTTGGATTCATAAAGCGCTGCGTCCGTGATATAATCAGAAATCGGAGGGGATGACCATGATATTGGAAGTAGCCGTGCTGCATGTCAAGCCGGGTTTGATCAATGAATTTGAGAGCAATTTCCGCAAAGCTTCCAAAATCATTTCACAAATGCCCGGATACATAGAGCATGAGCTCCACAAATGTGTGGAAACGGCGGATAAGTATCTGCTGCTCGTAAAATGGCACTCTATTACCGATCACGAAGTAGGCTTTCGAAAATCGCCGCAATATGAAGAGTGGAAAGCGCTGTTGCATCATTTTTACGACCCTTTCCCGACGGTGGAACACTATGTACAGATACGAAATTAACGACTACATTATTGAAGACGCGACGCTGGACGATTTAAAAGAGATCGTAAGAATTTATAACGAAACGATCGCAAGCCGGATGGTGACCGCCGATTTGGAACCGGTTACGGTGGAGAAGCGATTGGGCTGGTTTGAGGAGCATTCTCCCGAAAGACGCCCGCTGTGGGTGATGAGATCGGACGGACGGACAATAGCCTGGCTCAGTTTTCAATCTTTCTACGGGAGGCCGGCTTATTCGGCAACGGCGGAAATCAGCATATATATTTCGAATGAATACCGTTCCCGCGGGATCGGCAGTATCCTGTTGGAGCGAGCGTTGGCGCATTGTCCCCGCATCGCCGTGAAAACGGTACTGGGCTTTGTGTTTGCGCATAACGGGCCGAGCCTGGCGCTCCTGCGGAAATTCGGCTTTGAAGACTGGGCGTTTTTGCCCCGGGTAGCCAATTTGGATGGGGTGGAACGAGATTTGGTCATTTTGGGGAGACGGGTCGAACCGGATAACGAAATGGAGAGCGAAGGCGTTGAACGAATTCATTGAACAATTCAACGGCTGGCTGTTGGATATCACGGGACTTACGGGCTACGGCATTCTGCTGATCACGCTTCCCTTGACCTTGGTTCAAGGAACCGTCGGTATTTTTCCGTTTGCCACTCTAGTGATGCTGCACATCTCCGTGCTGGGTGTCAAAGAGGGCTTACTGGTAAGTTGGGTTGCCGGATCTTTCGCCGGAATGGTCGTATACCTGCTGTGCAAATTTCTGCTTACCGACTGGTTTCAGCGGAGGTGGTTTTCCAAACTGAACAAATATGGGAAATGGCAAAAAAGCATAGACCGGTATGGCGTGTGGGCTATTATTTTTCTGCGTACCATCCCGATCATGCCCAACAACCTGATCTCGTTCATGTCCGCCATATCCAACATCAAGACACGTTCTTACACCTGGTCCAATATCGTCGGCAATCTGTCGAGCATCTGGTTGTTCGGTATTCTTAGCGCCTCCATCGTTTTTCCGGGTATGGATTTGCGCGTTCTGATTCTTTCTTACGTCGTTTTTTTGATCGTCCTGCTGATGCTGTTCTTTGTGCGGCAGCGGTTGCTGGTGAAGAAAGATCAAGTCCGTGGAATAGAATAGCCGGTGCGTTCCGTGAAGCGGGACGTGCCTTTTTATTTGACCGGGTGTATTTTTTTGTGAAGATAATAGCATTATTTGTTAAAATAAGTAGCAAGCTATACATACCTTTACAACATGTTGACAAGTGGGGGAGACAATTATGGATTCTGCAGAAAAGCCGGCTAAGCCGGCCCAGCGAAAACTGCTGTTCAGCGCCGGCCTCAGCTGGATGTTCGATGCGATGGATGTAGGTATCATTTCATTTATTGCGGCCGCTCTGGCGACCGAGTGGAGCTTGACGCCCCAGCAAACCGGTTTATTCACCAGTATGAACTCCGTAGGGATGGCCGTCGGAGCGGCGTTCGCCGGAATTATGGCCGATAAATACGGGAGAAGAGCGGTGCTGCTCTGGACGCTGCTGATTTTCTCCATAGCCAGCGGATTATCCGCAGCGGCCACCAGCTTCGCGGTACTGTTGCTGCTTCGCTTCATTGCCGGGTTTGGTCTTGGCGGGGAGCTGCCGGTAGCTTCCACGCTCGTCTCCGAATCCGTCCCGGCGAAAGACCGGGGGAGGGCGGTAGTGCTGCTGGAAAGCTATTGGGCCGCGGGATGGATCGCCGCCGCTTTAATCGCCTATTTCGTCATTCCGAGATATGGATGGCAGGCCGCCTTTATCATCGGTGCCGTTCCCGCACTCTATGCGCTTTATCTGCGCAAATCGATTCAAGACCCGCCGCGGTTTAAGGAACAAGCCCGTTCTGGGTCTGCGGCAAGTTTGTCCGTCCGGGAGCGCTTCATGTCGGTATGGGCCAGCCCACACCGGAAATCGACGATCATGCTGTGGATTCTCTGGTTTACTGTGGTCTTTTCCTATTACGGCATGTTTCTGTGGCTGCCCAATGTGATGCTGCTTAAAGGCTTCAGTCTGGTAAAAAGCTTCGAGTACGTGCTCATCATGACGCTGGCCCAATTGCCGGGTTACTTTACGGCGGCTTACTTTATCGAGAAATTTGGCCGCAAATTCGTCCTGGTCGTTTACTTGATCCTCACGGCGGCCAGCGCCGCATGGTTCGGCAATGCGACCAGCGAGGGGATGCTGATCGCCGCGGGCATCTGCCTGTCCTTCTTCAACCTGGGGGCATGGGGCGGCATGTATGCCTATACCCCGGAGCTGTACCCGACCCGCGTGCGATCCACGGGAGTGGGCTTGGCCGCCTCCTTTGGCCGGATTGGCGGGATTATCGGGCCTTACCTGGTCGGCATGCTCGTGGCCCGGCAGGTGGCGATCGGGGCGATCTTCTGGCTCTTCTTCGGCACGATTCTTATTGGGGCAGCGGCGGTGCTGTGGCTCGGGACCGAGACTAAAGGCCGGGAGTTGGCCGATTAAAAAAGAAATGCTAAAAAGTCTCCATCGCTCATATAAAAAGGAGCGTGGAGACTTTTTACATGTGATGTTATTTCAAGGAGCCTGTATCGAGGCTCTCGCCCGGCTTTAGAGCGTGACCCTCAATATTGAGCATGCCGAGGCGGCTCACAAACTGTTCTCCGTCTTGGGCGATCAAGCCGAACGTGTTGTAATGAACGGGGACGACGTGCTTGGGCTCCAGCCATTCGGCCGCAATGAGCGCTTCTTCCGGCCCCATGGTGAAGTAGTCGCCGATCGGGAGAAAAGCGAGATTGATCGAACGGCGCATCCTGATCAGCTTCATGTCGCTGAACAAAGCGGTGTCTCCCGCGTGATAAATGATAAAGCCGTTCAGGTCAAGCACGATGCCCGCCGCAACGCCAAGGTAAACGTTCGTCTCGTTTATCACTACGGAGGAACTATGCAGGGCGGGTGTGAATGTCAATCGGCCAAAGGGAAACTGAAACGATCCGCCAAGGTTCATGCCGACCGCGGTCACTCCCTTCGCCTCAAAAAAGTTTGCCAGCTCCACGATGCCCACGATCGTAGCTCCGGTGCGTTTGGCGATGGCCTCGGCATCCCCGAGATGGTCGAAGTGACCGTGAGTGAGCAGCACGTAATCCGCTTCGATCTCCTCAGCCTTGGTTTTGGCGGCAGGATTTCCGGTCAGGAAAGGATCGATAATCAACCGGTACTGCCCTGTGTCGATGTGCACGCAGGAATGGCCGAAATAGGTCAATTTCATCATGGATCGCTCCTTTGAGAAAAATGATTACACTCTTTTCCATTATAAACGGAGCGATCCAAACTCTCAAAATATAGGATTACACGATGGATCAGTTTTCCGGCCAAGATACCGTCGCGATCCGCGGACGGTCATAGGCGGAGGCCCAATAATATCCGCCGGCCACGATCCGCTGCGGCCAGAAACCGACCATGCCGGAGGCTGGCGGAAGCGCTTCGGATGTCGCCGTCGCTGCCCCATCGGCATCGGTCTTCAGATCCACATATTTACCGCCGTTATAAACAAACCGGCCATGCACCTCGGCAGGAATGCCCTCGCCGGTTTCCAGATCGATAACCTGGAGAGTGACTTTGGCCCGGGTTCCGTCAAACGTCAAATTCATATCGCCGACGATCATCGGGCGCAGATAGGTGGAGGCGGTGACGGATGCAACTTCGGCGGAAACCGGGCCGATATTGCCGCTGATGTCCACCGCCGCCACTTTATAGTAATACGTGGTGTCCGGAAGAAGTCCGGAATCCCGGTAAGACAGATTGCGGGACCTGCCCCCGACGTTGGATTCATCCGGTACGAATCCGGGCTCTGTGCCGCGATAGATAATATATTCTTCGATATCGGAATCGTCGGTGGCTCGCCCATAGCTCAAGTCGATGGAGCTGTAATCGACCGTCGTCGCAGCAGGTTCGCCGTTAAGAGAAGATGGCGGCGAGACGTCGCGGGGATCCATCATCCATTTGAAGCCGCCGGGCCCCCACTCGGAGGGAAGCCAGCGAATGGAATCGTAATGGTGCATGGCGATTCCGCCAAACGCCGGATGATCCGCAAATGCAGCGTAGACCTTATCCAGCTCCGCTTCCATATACGTTCTGCCTTCCTCGCGGAACGTTATCGTTTCGGGGTCCCCGCTGTTGGCGATATCTAGCGTTTCCACGCCGACTACGACCGAACCGGGTTTCCCGATGGAAGCCGCATAATCCAGTTCGCCTTGCGCTTGAATGATAATGCCTGCGCTGCCGTCCGCGGTGTCCCGGTAATCCATGATCGAGATGTAATCGCTCATATCCTGAACATGTTCGGAGAGCCATTTAGTCTCCCCGTTCCAGGTAATATCCTGGGCCACGTCGCTGCTGTCGAACCAGCGGGGAATAGCGGGCCCGAAGGGAAGATCGATCCCGGCCGTATCTCTGCGCTCGATCATTTTTTGCAGAATGTCCAGGTATTGAAGCTGCACTTCCGGTTTTTGCGCACGGAATTCGGGCAAAATGTAAGGCTCGATATCGACATTCACCCCGTCAAACCGTTCTTCGGGGGCGGAGGAAAGATTATAGTTGATCACCTTCTCCATCTCGCGGATGGCATAGCCATGAAACGGAGCGAGCGCGCCATAGTAGGGAGGTACGGTACCTCCGGCGATACAGGCATGAACCTGATAGCCGTTCTCATGGGCCCATTTCACAAATTCCCGGACCCGTTCCGGTTCATCCTCAAGAATATCCATCCCCTCATACGGGAAAACTCCGATGTAAAACGTGGTGATCGGATCGGACCCAAAGGTATCCGTGTCGTCCGCAAGCGCTTTCAAGGCGTTTTTCGAGCCGGGATTCAAAAAGAGATTATACGCGGCTTTTTCCCAAATCCACATCGCCCGGTCTTGAGGGTCGAGCGTAATAGGTTCTTGATTCTTTTGTCCCGTGTAAACATAAGCGGTCGTGCTACGGCCTTCGTTTTCGTATTCATCGATTGCCCTGGCTTCAATGCTGAAGGTTTCGTTCTTGAATTTCTTGGTATTCCATAGGTACTCGTACTGCCCTTTACGTTGTACGGCAGATTCCCAGGGACCGCCGTTGATTCGGACCTCGACACGATCGATGTCGTTCTTGGCGTCTACCCGGATTTTAACGGGGAGCTTCGTGGATCTTTTGATTTTTGATCCGTCTTCGGGACTGACGATCCGGACCTGAGGGACGCTGACCTGCGGATTATCCACGTAAACGGAGGTGGTGACGCTGGATACGCCGTAACGGGTTGAAGTCTGCGTACCTTTGGCAACCAGGGAGACCGTTCCGTCGAACCTGGAGGTGTCGAGATCGGCAAACCAGGTGCCGCTTTCCGGACCATACGTCGCTTCCATGACGGTCGGGATTTGCCGGATCCCGTTAACGAGCAGCTTGATATCATAGGCTTCGGAATATTGTCCGCTAATCCTGACTATGCCGGGGGACACCTCTTCTCCCTCCAAGGGGGAATCAAGAGTCAGCCTGGATTCGGCAAAAACGCTTGGAGCAGGCATTGCGATCAGAGGGACGAAACAGAGGAAAAGAAAAGACGACAACCACCTGAACCGAAAGACGCCGGATAAACGGTGATGTGGAACCTGTTCACGTCTTGGCATAGGAACCCTCTCTTTCCGGAGCGGCAGCATGGGTTGTTTCCGTAAGGGGGATATGAAAGATAGTGGATACGCTCCAACATCTAATTTTGTAATATTGTGCTGTACTTTTTTTGTTGATGCAATATCCTTAAATTGTCCTTTTTTTGTCAAGCATAGATAATAGTATAAACCCCGCTCCCGCCGGAAGGTCCGGCCCTAAGAACGGGGTGGGTTAGCTTATTGTGCCAGTTCTTGATTGGAAAGATCCATCCAACCCACAAGATCATGGACGGCGATTCCGGCGAATGAGGATTGCGAACTGCCCAATTGCTCCAGTTGGACGAGCTGGTCGTTCAAAACGTCGATCCCTTCTTCATAAAAAGTAATGAGATCCCCTTCTTGGGAAGGTTTCGTTTCCACGCCGGTGTAGATTGTCTTGTTCATGCTTTCGCCTTCGGCAAATTCCGTTTTGGCCGTATCGTAAACCGCCTTGGCATTGTCCCGGTAGGACATCAGGGTAACGGAGTCAAACTTTGAGATCATCCAGGAGCTCAAGGTTTGCTCACTGTTCGGTACTTTATAATTATCAAGCCAGAAGGGAAGCGCGGCCGAGAGCGGGAGGCCTAAGTCCGAAGCCTGTTTAACCAGCGCATCGACATTGGCCTGCCACTGGGTTACCAGAGTGGTGTAGTCCGTTTTCCAAATCGGCAGCAAGTAAGGTTCAATGTCGACATGGATGCCTGTCAGCTTTTCTTGCGGAGCGGCAGTTTGTTGATAATCACGAACCCATTTCATAAAGGCATCCAATTTCGGACGGCTTGTGGTCAGGGCCCAGTCGGGGGCGCCGTTCAAGGCGTGAATCTCGATGCCCATTTCCGTGGCCTGGCGGATAAAGCTGCGGTAGGAAGCCAGATCGACTTTCGTACTGACCTGCAAATATAAGATCCCGACGCCTTGGGACTTGGCGAAATCAAGCAATTCCGATGAGTTTGTTTGTATAAGTGCGGTATGCCATAACCAAGTGGTTCTCGATTTGGAGGCAGCGCCGGTTTCCGCACTGGCGGACGGGCCGCACAAAAGCGTAAAAAGCAGAACGAAGGCAAGCAACATAGCGGACTTACGGGGGGCAGTGTTAGTTTTCACGTAGGTGTACACTCCTTTGAGATTCGGGTTGTTGGTAATTGCTTGTAGGAGTAGCGGACGACACGGATCAGAACATATGGAACTCCAGGCCTTACCTCCCGCAAAATAAACTAATCCGCGCATTAGGTCGGAAATCCCGGTAATACAGGATGATTTGCGACTTAAGAAAGGGATATGATCATATTTTCGTCGCAAATGTCGAATTTTGACATAGGACTATAGGATTATTTTTGCTAAAAAAGTAGCAATATTAACAGCGGTATCCAGTTTTTGGTCTGGTTGTCTGGAAAAGTGGGTCGGTGGTCCGGTTGATGCCGACATCCTGAAAAATCAGCTTCAAAGGCGCACAGGCCGGTTATACATGGAGGTAAAGGATCATAAAAGGAGCGGCGATGAAATATGAAAATTATCATCACCCAAAGCGAAGCGGTGGAAAGAGGGATTTGGAACCAGGTGATGAAAGCCTTTGGGATCACTTCCGAGGATGAGGTTTGGGAGACGGAACAGTTTATTCTGACAGAGGAACAGGCCCGGGAGTTGGGGTTGATTCGGTAATAGTTCGTTGTAAAATGGACCTCCCGTACAGGGAGACGAAGGAAGGCTTAAACAAAAAAACGCTGGCCCGGAGGACCAGCGTTCATTATTATTCATAAAAAATAATCTTGTAAAATAACATTAAATGTGATAAAATGACGGATAGCCAAATCAAAGACAAATCAATTCAACATTGCTTATATAATAGCATAATAGCACTAATTTGTCAAATAGCGTATGCCGTTGTTAGAGAAAAATTTGTTACTGTTTTCCATTATTAGGGTGGGGGTCTGAGCCATGACAGAGGATTTGACAAAAGGCAATGAACTTGATTTTACAGATGACCTGACGCTGCCGCCGGGCGTCAAAATTGATGATCCGGTTCGAATGTATCTTAAAGAAATCGGGCGTGTCCCCCTTTTGTCCGCGGATGAGGAAATCCAGCTTGCCCAGCGCATCGAGCAGGGGGACGAGGAAGCCAAACGGCGTCTCGCCGAGGCGAATCTCCGGCTTGTTGTCAGCATCGCCCGGCGCTATGTTGGCCGGGGCATGGTATTTTTGGATTTGATCCAAGAGGGGAATATGGGATTGATTAAAGCTGTGGAGAAGTTTGACTACTCCAAAGGCTTTAAATTCAGTACCTATGCCACTTGGTGGATTCGTCAGGCGATCACGCGGGCCATTGCGGACCAGGCCAGAACGATCCGGATTCCGGTTCATATGGTGGAGACCATCAATAAACTGATCCGGGTATCCCGTCAATTGCTGCAGGAAATCGGCCGGGAGCCGACACCGGAGGAAATCGCCAAGGAGATGGAACTTACCCCGGAGAAAGTGCGTGAAATTATGAAAATCGCTCAGGAACCGGTATCGCTGGAAACGCCGATCGGCGAGGAGAACGATTCCAATTTGGGTGATTTTATCGAGGATCACGATGCTCCGGCTCCCGCGGAAGCGGCCGCTTACGAACTGTTGAAGGAACAGCTTGAGGAAGTGCTGGACACGTTGACCGAGCGGGAAGAAAATGTACTCCGCCTGCGGTTCGGCATGGATGACGGACGGACCCGCACACTCGAGGAAGTCGGTAAAGAGTTTGGAGTTACCCGCGAACGGATCCGCCAGATAGAGGCCAAAGCGCTGCGGAAGCTGAGACATCCGAGCCGCAGCAAGCGGCTGAAGGATTTTATGGAATAACCCGTAAGTTTTGATAGGAAAAAAGCTTCTCCCGCGGACAAGACCACAGGAGAAGCTTTTTCCTTTTTTTATTTTGTTTTTTTGCCTCCTAACCGGCATTTCCGCGGACGGAGGGATTTGAGGGCCTTCGCGGATAGGGGCTGCACGCACATGAATTTATGCTTGCCGCCCCGTCCCGGGGCGTTGAGCCGGCGTTTGCCGGCGGAGGCGACGCGGGTATTAAACACCCGCATGAACCAATCCACCGGGTAAGCTATCGATAACCGTCCCTCATCCGACCCGGCAAAGTTGACCGCAGCAGCCAGATTCCCGGACTTTGTCAGCCAGACGGACCCGGAGTCCCCGCTCAAGGAGACGGGGTATTTTCCGCGGATGACGCTTTGATTTTTGAAGGTAATAGTTCCGAGCCCTCCGTAATCCCCATAATCGACCCGGATATCCGTATGGATCGATTCCACTGTTCCTGTGACGGCTCCGGTCGTGCGGCCGACCTTTTTAAATTTGTCTCCGATTTTGTAGGTCCGCACATGACCGGGGACTCGCCCGTAGACGGCGTATGCCGGGCGAAGCAGGCTGCGGCGGAAAGGTTTCGAAGTGGCCGCGTCGAGAAAGTTGGGGCGGGTTTTCCGCAGCCGGACAAACCGGTCCATTACGCCGATTTGATCGCGGGGCACCGTTCCGCCATCGGCGCCACCGGGTTGCAGCGTTGCGGAGGAACGGTCCGTGTTCTCATTGACGAGTACATGATTATTGCTAAGAATATAACGGCTCCCCGGGCAGCCTATGTCGCTGATGATGAGTCCCGCCGTGCCGGAAACGTTGGGAGAGCCGACGCTGTATCCGGCAATCACCGGGCGGATGCGCCGCCTAAATTTTAATCCGCCTGTGCCGTTCTTACGAAACCGGCTCGCGCGCACGATACGAACCGGGACCGTCGATTTCAACTTGGAGGGCAAGACCACCGCGGGAGCGGATCTGGATTTTCTCCGTTTTCTCCCGGCGGAGGCGGCGGTGGCGGCATCCGCATATACGATAATCGCCGCCCCTTTCCGAGGCTTGGTCGGATCTTTAAAACCGACGCCGATCCCGTGTACACCACGCTGTTTCAGCATCCGCGCGGCGTAACGCTGTTTGAGCAAGTAAGCTTTTCGATAGCTGGTCAATTGCATCACCTTTTCTTTGGAGTTGCTTTATTCTATGCTTGGAGAGCAGTGGAGGTAAGAAGGGAGCAAGTTTATTGACGGGTCGGAAGGCTTGGGATAAACTATTCTGGTTTACTGCGCTATTATGAATTTAATTTTGAGGGATACGAAGGGGCGTTTGTATGAACCGCAGCAAATGGCTTGCCTGGGGAAGGAAAGTGACGGACAAAATTCCATATGCGGCTTACCCCGGCTCGTTTATAAAATGGCTGTTGCTTGGAAGCGCCGTAGGGGTGATGGCGGGGAGCGCATCGGCGTTTTTTCTGCTCAGTCTGGATTTTGTTACCGGACAACGGTTGACGCATGGTTGGCTGCTTTATCTGCTCCCGGCGGGCGGCGCGCTGATCAGCCATATGTATATGAAATTCGGAGAAAATAGCGGCAAGGGAAATAATTTGATCCTTGAACGTATTCAAAATGGAACGGAACGGATTCCGCTGCGCATGGCTCCATTGGTGCTGATCGGTACGCTCGGGACCCACCTGTTCGGCGGATCGGCGGGAAGGGAAGGAACAGCGGTGCAGATGGGCGGAAGTCTGGCCGAATGGTTCGGGAACGTCATAAGGATTGATGAGACTGAACGGAAAATTCTTTTGATGTGCGGCATTAGCGGGGGGTTCGGCTCGGTATTCGGCACGCCGCTCGCCGGAACCGTTTTTGGGCTGGAGGTGGCTGTGTTCGGGCTGATTAGCCATCGTGCCTTAATTCCTTGCTTTGCTGCCAGTTTTGTGGGTGACCTAGTCGCTATAAAAGTTTGGGGAGTGCATCACCTGCACTACGCAATGGGGCCCGTCCCTGCCCTGTCTGGAGCGGTACTGCTGAAAGTGGTCTTGGCTTCGATCCTTTTCGGCCTCGCGGCTTTATGTTTTAGCGGGCTTACCCACGCTTTAAAGCGCCAGTTTACCCGGCTGCTGCCGAATCCGGTGTTAAAAAGCGCGTTAGGCGGTCTGCTGATTATCGGCTTCGTTTATGTACTGGGTACCCGCGACTATCTGGGGCTGGGGATTCCGTTGATCTCAGATTCGTTCCATAGCGAGGGTGAGGGCATATCCCCGCTCGCATTTCTTTGGAAGCTTCTGTTTACTGCGTTAACCTTGGGCACCGGATACCAAGGGGGAGAAGTAACTCCGCTGTTTGCCATCGGATCGACCCTGGGTCATACCTTGGCGGGGTGGCTGCATTTATATGCTCCATTTCTCGCCGGATTAGGGTTTGTGGCGGTATTTAGCGGGGCCGCAAATACACCGCTGGCCTGTTTTATTATGGGGATCGAGCTGTTTGGTTCCGAAGGGGCGCTCTATCTTTTCATCGCATGCATGGTCAGTTATGCGTTCTCCGGACACAGCGGGATTTACAGTTCGCAGCAAATCGGTACCCCCAAGAGCGGACGATGGCCGCTGGCAGAGGGAATTACCCTGGCCGCCTGGAAAAGCAGAAAAGATAAATAAAGCTTTGAAAAAAGGATCCGATCGAGACCGGATCCTTTTTTATTACCGTACTTTGACGTCATCCATTCAAGTAATAATGGTAATCGTAGGGGCTGAGATGGTCGGCTGCGTCGTAATCGCCGAGGTTACGCCGGCAAAGCTGGAGATTTCCAGTTGAACCGGGACCCCGGGAGTCAGATCCGTCGTTGCCAATACCAGGCTTGCCGTAGTCAATGTCGAAAGGGAAGATTGCTGAAGGACGCCGTTGATATACACATTGAAGTAATCGCTGGCCGTCAATGCAGGGAGTGTCGTAACGGCCCCGTCCGCATCGTCGACAAAGCTGGCGGCGGGAATGGTCGTCTCCGTGGCTCCAATCATTCCCGCCGTGATCGTTACAAAAAATCGGCTGGTTTCGGGAGCTACCGTAGTGGTGACAGCTCCGCCGGTTGCTACCGGAGCGGTTGCTACGGCCGTAAAAACGGGTTTGATTACAGGCATTGTCATTCACCTCCTTGTCGGGGGATATCGAAGGGTAATTCGATTCCCTTTATTTTAGTGATTCTTTCCTGGCTGTGAGACGGCGGTTCCCCCTCGCCAGGAGTCCTTTTCTTTCTTAACGTATGGTACCCCCGCCTAATTCGTAGTCGGGTGACCCGCATATGATAACCATCAGAAGACACATATGGAGGTGGCCACATGTTAAGAAAGAGCACGAGATGCAGGATGAAACAGCCCCGCAAGCGCCGTCGGCGCCGCTGCCCCAAAATGCGTAATCCGAAAAAGACGGGATCATGCCGTGTCAGACGATCCCGAAAAAATTTGGGAGGTCCGGCGGGAGCGCCGAACAGTGGCGAAGGACAAGGTGCTGTCGGCCATTACGCCCCTCCCGGCGTTCCGGGTTCTCCGGGGAGCAGAGGGTCCGAGGGGCAGCCGGGAAACGCGGGGCCGACGGGAGAGGCGGGTCTGCCGGGACCACAAGGGCCACCGGGAGTCGCGGGGTCGGTGGGAGGGGTAGGCCTGGGAGGACCGCAAGGCCTGCCGGGAGTCGGGGGGCCGACGGGAGAGGGGGGCCTGCCGGGACCCCAGGGGCCACCGGGAATGGCCGGGCCGACGGGAGCCGCGGGTTTGCCGGGACCGCAAGGGCCACCGGGAATGGCCGGGCCGACGGGAGCCGCGGGTTTGCCGGGACCGCAAGGGCCACCGGGAATGGCCGGGCCGACGGGAGCCGCGGGTCTGCCGGGACCGCAAGGGCCACCGGGAGTCGCGGGTCAGTCCGGGCCGCAAGGAGCGCCTGGGCCGCAAGGCCCTGAAGGTCCAACGGGACCACCCGGACCGCCCGGTTCGCCGGGAAGTGATTTCAGCGTTGTGCCTGTCGTCTACAGGTACTTTTACTTGCCGGAGGAAAATCTTCAATCCCAAGTAACTATCGAAGCCAGTCAATTTACGGATGATGAAGGGAAGACAGCCTTGGATTTTGCCGGGTTATCCGAAAGCAGTTACACTAATTTATTTATCAATGGCGTATTGCAGGAACAACGCCTGTATACCATCTCTTCCACCACTTTGACGCTGGACCTCGGTTCGGATATCATACTCGCAGGGACTCCTGTTATTATAGAGAACGTGGAATTGAAAGTGCTTGTTAAATCAGGTTAACCGATACAGACTCCGGCGGCCGGGGGTTTCCCGGTCCTGGAGAAGACAAGGAGATTCACAGTAAACGATGAGCATTCAGGGCATCAATCATTTTTGCTTTTCCGTCTCCGACTTGGAGGCGTCCATCAGGTTTTACCGGCAGGTATTTGAGGCTAAGCTTCTCGCGAAGGGGAGGTCGCTGGCTTATTTCGACCTGAACGGCCTTTGGCTGGCGCTCAACCAGGAGGACGTAGAACGGAACGGAAGCCCGCGCACTTATACACATATCGCTTTTTCCGTTAAAGAGGCAGACTGGGCGGTTATGTTGGAACGGCTCCAGAGAGCGGGGGCGGAAGTCCTGCCCGGACGAACGCGGGACGAGCGGGATGGCAAGTCGGTCTATTTTTTGGATCCGGACGGGCATATGTTCGAGTTTCACACAGGGACCCTTGCCGACAGGCTCGCCTATTACCAAGCGGACAAGCCGCATATTGAGCTTTTCGATTAGACGCTGGGACAAGCGGAAAAAATAAGCTAAACTATATAAGGTTGAACGTTCAAATTAGATAGTAAAGTAACAGTCTACCACCCATTATGAAAGAAGCAGGTTATTGCCATCATGAAAAAGTTCAAAAAGTTCTATATCGAGACGACCAGCGTTTGCAATTTGGCGTGCAGCTTTTGTCCGCCGACACAGCGTCAGGCCCAATTTATCAAGCTTGAGGATTTCCGCAAAATTTTGGACGACATCAGGCCTCATACCGATTATATTTATTTTCACGTCAAAGGGGAGCCGCTGCTGCATCCCAAAATCGATCAACTGCTGGATATCAGCCATGAAAAAGGGTTTAAAGTCAATATTACGACAAACGGAACGCTGCTGCATAAAGCTGCCCATAAACTGCTGGGCAAGCCTGCCCTTAGGCAGATCAACTTTTCACTGCATAGCTTTGACGGGCATGAAGGCTCCACGGACCGGGAAGGGTATATTACAAGCGTCTTGTCCTTTGTACGGGAGGCTACGGCCATATCCGATCTTATCGTTTCATTCCGGTTATGGAATCTGACGCAGGATAATGAAACCAACCTGCAGCGGAGCCGAAACCGCGCCACGTTGGAGATGATTGAACGGGAATTTGGACTGGACTTTCACATTGAAGAAAAAGTCACCCCCGGCAGCGGCATCAGACTGGCCGAACGCGTCTACTTGAACCAGGACCACGAATTTGATTGGCCGAGTTTAAGCGCCCCAGAAGACGACGGACGGGGATTCTGCCACGCGCTTCGCAATCAGGCGGGAATCCTGGTGGACGGTACGGTCATCCCCTGCTGTCTGGACGGGGAGGGCGTGATCAATTTGGGGAATGTGCACAATACCCCGTTCTCCGAAATTATCGAAGGCGAGCGTGCCAACCGCTTGTATGACGGCTTTTCCCAGCGAATTGCCGTGGAGGAATTATGCCGGAAGTGCGGATATCGCAAGCGTTTTGGGGGAGCCGAGTGAAGGGAATTACCGTAAGAGTAAGACCGCTGGCAGCAGCCGACAAATAACGGGAAAACCTCCCGGTAATTTCGGCTGTGGCGCCCGAAATTCGCTTTTAGCTGGAAAACTTCCAGCTAATCAACGAGGCGATGGCCTTGTTCGGCCCTTCCGGCGGATTTAACTGGAGAAATTACAGCTAAAATATGCCAAGTGGGCTGAATGAGCTAATTTAACGGGAGAAATTCCCGTTAAAATAAGTTGAACTAAAGAATTGGCGTTGGGTAAGGATATGAAATGGTTTCGGAGATACGTTGCCCACATCCACAATTGTAGATATAAAGCCTCATCGTCAGAGTCTACATCATTAACGGGAAGAATTCCCTTTAATTCAATGAGTTGCAGGTGAAGAGTGTGAAAAGTCTAGTGCCCCGTCAGACATCGTAGTAGGAGAAAATGAGAATCCGCTACTTCAACTATAATTTGGAGTGAGTGAGGTACCCGAATACGCATTCTCAAGCCGGACAGATATCCGAATCCGTATTAGGCCCACGCTATCAAGGTGCCTAGCGAACTACCAACTCCAACTCCAAAAGATGCAAATCTGCAGGTATTTCTAGCGATTTTAGAGAAACGAGCCGGTTTCGTCGGAAATTCCTGCAGAATTGCAGGAATCTTCAAATTTTTGTTCCGAACAGGAAAAAAACTGATATGCAGGAATTCTTGTTAGTCAAGATTGTCTGACGGGGCATTAGTATGCAAATCAATACTTTAAACTATATAATGCCAAAAGGTTAATCGAAATGAAATTCCCCCTGGATATCTAACATCTAAGGGGAATTTTTAATTTACTTTAACAAGGCGAGGTCCACTTCAGGCACCAAACCCTCCCGTGCGGCCCGTTCCAACAACGCGGTTACCGCCGCATAGCCGTCTTCTCCGAGGTTTGCCGTGTATTCGTTGACGTACAAGTTAATGTGCGCACGGGTCACGTCCGGCGACATTTCCTGGGCATGCTCCAGCACGTAAGCCGCGGAGGCTTCAGGATGAGCCCAGGCATATTCGACGGAAGCGCGAATCCAGGCGGAAAGGGACGCGAGATCCAGGTCCCGGCGGGCGATAATCGCGCCGAGCGGGATGGGCAGCTCCGTATCGGTCTCCCACCAGTTGCCGAGGTCGGCAAGCATTTGGAGACCGTACGACGGATAGGTGAACCGTGCCTCGTGGATGACCAGGCCGGCGTCGATCAATCCGTTTTGCACGGCGGGCATGATTTCGTCGAAAGGAAGGACGACGATTTCTCCGATCCCGCCGGGTACATGCTGTGCGGCCCAGAGCCGGAACAGCAGGTAAGCGGTGGACCGCTCGCTTGGTACCGCTACGCGTTTTCCGGCAAGCGCCTCCGCTCCTTGCCCGCTCTCCCGGGTCAGGACGAGCGGGCCGCAGCCGCGGCCCAGCGCGCCGCCGCAGGGGAGAAGGGCGTATTTGTCCAGCACCCAGGGGAGGGCGGCATAAGAGATCTTAAGGATTTCGGGACCTTGGCCTTCCGCCGCCAGGCCGTTGGTAATGTCGATATCCGCATAGGTCACATGGAACTCCGGGGCATCAGGGATTAGCCCGTGCACCAGGGCATGAAAAACAAACGTGTCGTTAGGACACGGGGAAAACGCGATATTCATGATTGCAGCACCTCCGGTAAGTATGAGCAGGCCCGTTCCAGCGCCTGCAGGGCGTCGCCGATCTTCCACAACTCACGCTGGCGCGGGCCGACGGCATTGGAAACCGCGCGGATTTCCAGCACGGGGAGGTTTAGACGCCGGGCCGCAACGGCCACGCCGAAGCCCTCCATGGCTTCGGCCGCCGCGCCGGTCACCCGCGCGGCCAGCAGTTCGGCGGTCACGGCCGTGCCGGTGACCGTCGACAGCGTCAGCACCGGCCCGCTGCAGACGGGCAGGCCGGCGGCTTGCAGCGCCGCCGTCCAGCGCGCCGCCAGCGCTTCGGCGACCGGCACGCGGGCCGTGCCGAAGCCGAGCTCGTCCACGCTGGCGAAGCCGTCCGGCGTCTCCGCGCCGAGATCGGCGGCGACGATGTCGCTCGCGACGACGAGCGAGCCTACGGGCGCGCGGCCGGGGAAGCCGCCGCCGATGCCGGCGCTGACGACGAGCTCGTAGCCGCCGTCCGCGGCGAGCTCGGCGGCCGTCGATGCGGCCGCCAGCGCGGGGCCGACGCCGGCGAGCCGCACGTCGAAGGCGGGCCCCCCGGGCAGGCCGGGGGCCGCCGATGCGCCGCCGCGGCTCAGCCCGCGCAGCACCGCGCTCCGCTCCGCTTCGACCGCGGTCATGATCAGCACGCGCCGCGGGCAAATGCCCCGCGGGGCTGCCGTCTCCTGCGTTGTGGAATCCTTCATCAGTCTAACACTCCTTCGTCTTCTTCTCCTTGTACTATGTTAGATCAAACCTAATGCTTGCACAAGTCGCAGGGTTGGCTGCCCGAAAGAAGACTATCCGAAAGGCCTTGACCTTCGATGCCCATTTGTGTAAAATAAAGCTCAATTTGTTCCCTAGGGTTCCGTGGCGCCGGTTCGCGCCGGTCTGGTCCGAGAGGGAGCGCGCGGCGAATACGCCGCGGACACGGAGGGATAAAAGCCCGGGAGGATATCGAAGGAGATATCTTCCCGGGTTTTTAGGTGTTCTGCGCTACAGAACAATCCCCAAAAACAACAAGGAGAGAGAGCAAATGAATCGATACTGGAATTTGATCTGGATCGCGGGCGCTTTAGAGATCGGATGGGTGATTGGACTCAAGCATTCCTATAACGTTTGGACTTGGGTGGGCACGATTCTCGCCTTGGGGTTTAGCACTTATCTGTTGATTCGGTCGACCGCCAAGCTGCCTGTGGGGACCGCGTACGCAGTGTTTACCGGGATCGGCACGGCCGGGACGGTGTTGGCGGAAATGGTGCTTTTCGGCGAGCCGTTCCGAATTCTGAAAATTTTACTGATATTGCTGCTCGTATCCGGGGTGATCGGGTTGAAAATCGTTACCGCCGAAAGCGGTGGGGAAGCGGGCCCTGAGGTTGATTCGGGAGGAGGAAGATAAGATGGCTTGGTTGTTGTTGGTTTTGGCGGGCATGGGTGAGGTGATCGGCGTAGCCGGGATCAGCCGATTGAACCGTTCCCGCGATCTGCTCTCGTTTATTCTGCTGATTGGCGGTTTTGTTCTAAGCTTGTCGCTCCTGTCCATCGCCATGCAGTTCATTTCGATGGGAACCGCTTATGCGATTTGGACCGGCATGGGAACGGTGGGGAGCACGCTGGTCGGGATGTTTTTGTACGGCGAATCCAAAGACGCAAAAAGACTGCTGTTCATCGCTATGGTATTGTCTGCGGCGGTAGGGTTGAAATTAATCGCCTAAAGTCCTGCATAATATTATCTTGTCGTTAAGGGCAAAAATAACCCGTCCAGGATGTTTCCCGGACGGGTTATTATATGGCTGCGGCTAGGCTCGCTTCGTGGCCTGGGCGAAACGGTCCTTAATTTGCTTGTTATTGCGCTTCATCGCCGTGCGCTGCTCGCGAAGGATTTGCGACGAATTCTTCGACGCGGGAGCGAACAATAGCGCCTCTTTAGGTTGGGCTCCAACGGCCTTGCTCACCCGACCGTTTTTGGATACGAATACTCCGGCACTCATGGCTGCATTCCTCCCAAGCATAATTTGATCAATTCGATGAGGAGCGGATTTTTACTCATTATAGCATGGTTAATACTCTCTTTGTAGTGGATGAATTTCTTATAATTCCAGTCCGGATCGGCCGGATAGTGCAGGGTGATCACATAGGAGCCCGACCGGATGCAATGATAGAACATTTTTTTCGCTTCTTTGAAGAACACTTGCTCACCGGGGTCCCCTAGATCCAGCGTCAATACGGCGTACGAACTTTTATCGTCCAGCGAAAAAATCGGTATGGATGCCGCATCGCCCGTTTTGGCGACCAGATGTAGCTCTCTTTCCCGCAGGGCGTAAAGGGTTGCGGCATTGCAATCCTCATAATGGCCGACACATTCGGACAAATAAGGGCCGTAACGCTGCTCGATGTCTCCGCCCTCCAGTGTGTCGACGACGAGTTCAAGGAATTTATCCGGTTGCCTAAGCCCGGTGATATTCAGGCAGGGGAGCAAGGCGGTCATCAATTCAAAGGCGGCGTCAAAACCATCCAGCCTGGCGGCATTCTGCTCGATCGATTCCTCCAAAGGAAGCAGGAGGGCGCCACGGCGAAGCAAGTCGCTGAAGTAAGCTTTCCAGTCAATCGTTACGCCAAGCGACAAGTCATCAATATAGACCTTTCGCATCGTCATATCATGGAGAAAATACCATACGTACGGATCGATTTCTTTAGGAACGCGTTCATCCCGCATTAGCATTTCCATCATATGAGGCGGGGAGGGAAAAAGGTTCTCCTTGGCGATATAATGATCGATGTACTGGTCCAGCAGCGGCTTAACCCGCCCGAAAAAAGCGGACTTTACCTCGACATCGCCGAATACGAGAATAGTCTTCTCCTGTTCGTAAGCTTTAATGAACTCCATGTGGGTTATCGTTCTCATCGCCTTTGCATCATATGTACCCGCCTTGCCGCCGATAAACAGCAGATAAATGTCGCACTCCGCCACCGCTTCCAGGCAGCGGACGACCGGATCGACATGGGCCGGCCAGGGTCCGAGATTCTCCTCCCACATCAGCGGTTCATGCCCCATCGCTTCCAATTCCTTGAATACCTTGCGGCGAAGCGGTTTAAGACCATCTTCATTGACGGAGCTGATGAATATTTTAGTTCTTGCCACCCAGCATGCTCCCTTCCATGGCTATTTCTCCCATTATAACCCAAATGAACCAATCGTCGTTTAAGATTAAGAAATTTCAAAATTTTGCTTGCAAACCAAAATATTTTTATGTAATATAATAACGTCAGCTACTAAATAAATGTAAGTATAAATTATCCGACTGAGTTCATCCGATTAAATCAGGGTTCAGCGGATAAACTAACCTAAAATATCGAAGGAGAGATTGAAGAAATGAGCGAATTTTTGAACGCGATCAAGAAAAGACGCAGCGTGTATGCATTGAACCAGGAAATCCCGGTTTCCGAAGAGCGTGTCGAAGAAATTGTAAAGGAAGCTGTGCTGCATTCCCCGTCTTCCTTTAACTCGCAAAGCGCAAGAGCGGTCGTACTGTTCAGCGGGCAGCACCATAAGCTGTGGGATTTGACGAAAGAAACGCTGCGCAAGGTTGTACCGGCCGACAGCTTCGCACCGACGGAAGAAAAAATGGCCTCTTTCCGCAATGCCCGCGGAACGGTTTTGTTCTTTGAAGACCAAACCGTCATCAAAGGACTTCAGGATCAGTTTGCGGCCTACGCCGAAAACTTCCCGATCTGGGCGCAGCAATCCAACGGTATGCTTCAGTATGTGGTATGGACGGCATTGGCGCAAGAGGGCGTAGGGGCTTCCCTGCAGCACTACAACCCGCTGATTGACGAAGAAGTGAGCAAAGAATGGAACGTGCCGGCAAGCTGGAAGCTGATCGCGCAAATGCCTTTCGGCGGAATCGCCGCAGCGCCGGGCGACAAAGAGTTTGCACCGCTGGATTCTCGTTTGAAAGTGTTCAAATAAATCATAAAAAGTACGAGCCTGCAAGGATCCGTAAAGATCCTGCAGGCTCTTTATTTGCGTTCGGAGGCGATTTCCTCCGCAGGCGTAAGCCAAATATCCTTAAAATCCATCCACCCCAAGTTGTTGATGACGATTCCCCGGATGGAAGGGTGGACATAAGTGTTCAATTGCTGGTGAATGAGGAATAAAATCTGTGCCTCTTCCTGCAGGCGGATTTCAATCTGCTCCAGAAGAGCCCGGCGTTTCTCTTTGATGGGACTCGCGTAAATATCGTCCACCACCTGATGAATCCATCTGCGGAGCCCAGGGTCAAGATGCTGGAAAATAATGCTGTTTCTTTGCAGCACGGTCTCCAGCTCGCAGATCTCATCATCGGCAAAAACGAGGCACATCAGCAGGGCGTCGGCTTCCTGGGCCGTTTCGATCCGCGACAGAATCCCCCTGTTCCCGTAACGGATACGGACCGGAATCCCGATCGAGGCACATTGGCGGGCGATCCATTCGGCGTCTTCACACTCCGCTTCGGCTGCGACCAGAAGTATGGGGGTGCCGTCGTAACCCGATTGCGCCAGCAGCTGCCTGGCTGCTTCAGGATCAGGCCTGCGGTGGCCGTGTGCGGCTTCCTCCATGGGCAGGAAGCCGCGGGCGGGGTAGCCGGGTTTCCCCGTGCACCGGATCAAATCGGAACGGTCGATGATCAGATTGACGGCCTGACGAAACGAAAGGGATTGCTGCGGTCCGCCTTTGTTCCGGTTCCAGCTGATCAGACTGCACCCCTGGCTGAGCGTTTCGATCCGCTGCCAGTCGCCTCCCGCATCGGCCGGTATTCTGGCGTCATTGGCGATCAACTGCTCCCACTTTAGTCTGGAAAGGTTCGGGATATTCTCCGGCATAAAAATCAATTTGACGCCATCCAGATAAGGCCTGCCGAGAAAATAGCGCGCATGGACCTCCAACTCGATTCCATTGCCGCCCCAATGTGTAATCCGAAAAGGGCCCGTTCCGCTCGGGAGCTGCCAGAAGCGGCTCTCATCCAGCCCGTTCAGGTCCGACGGGATAATAGAGGCGCAGGAAGAGCAGAGCAGGCGGGGGAGCAGCCAATTCGGCCGGCTCAGCATGATGCGAACCGTCCGCGAATCCAGCGCTGTCGCGGATTCCATCGTCTCCATCATCCAGGAGTTCATGGCTCCATTCCGCAACCGTTCCAGCGTAAAGACGACATCCTCGGCTGTCAACGTTTTTCCGTGGTGAAACAGAACCCCTTTGCGAAGGTAAAACGTCCATTGTCTGCCCGAGGCATCGCTTTCCCAATAGTGCGCCAGCTTCGGCAGGATCTTCTGCTGTTCCGAGTCATACTCGATCAGGCGATCAAACAATTGTCTCACCAGATGGGAATCGAATCCGAAGTATAGCTCCGACGGATCGAGCGTGAGCGGTGCGCGATAGACCGGGAGGCGGAACACATCTTTCGCATGAAGTTCGGCCCCGAATTTTTCCATGCCGAACTGTCCGTTCAGCCATTGGAGGAACTGATCCAATACTGTCCGGTCCTCCTCGTATTGATGCAGGAATTCAAAAGCGGAGCGGTATTCCCCTTTTTCCGCCAGCCGCTTGGCGAATTCGAGCAAGAAATGGTCGCGTTTGACCAGAAAACGGATCCTTGATTTGTTTCCCCGCCCTCTTCCGGGCAGCCATGTGATCCAGCTTTCATCCTGAAGCTTGCGGACGATCAATTTGACATTCCGTTCCGTGCAGTGGAAGAGCTTCGTTAACTCCTCGAGCGCCACTTCGTACTCTTCCTGCTCCCGTGGCGCCGGCCCGACGTAATGATTGATCAAGGCCATGTAGCGTTCGGCCGACAGCATGGCATACTTCACCTCCGGTACACCGCCTTTTCTCCTTAAAAGGGGAAAGGCGTTTTTCATACTGTACACTTTTTCTTCCCTTTTTTAAAGCGGATAATGGGGACGTCAATCACACCCGGCCGGTAAAAGAAGGGGAGGGGCAGCAATGAGCTACGACGAGTATTTTCGAAGGGAACTGGAGCTAAAGAAATTCCATAATGCCATCAATCAGCCGTTTGCTTTTGATATTGTAAAGATCGGGAAGGACAGGCCCGGGCCGAAAAAAAAGAAAACCTGGATCACCAGGTTTCGGGATACGGTTATTGGCGTGAAAGGGCCTGTTTGAATTCTTGGGTTAAAAGGGGTACGACTTCAAAAAGGTCGCCGACGATCCCGTAGTCGGCCATTTTGAAAATCGGGGCTTCGGGATCTTTGTTTATGGCGATGATTATTCGTGACTGGCTCATTCCGGCTAAATGCTGGATGGCCCCGCTAATGCCGCAGGCGATGTAAAGCTCCGGGGTCACAACCTTGCCCGTCTGTCCGATTTGCATCGCATAGTCGCAGTAGCCGGCGTCGCAGGCGCCGCGGGAGGCTCCGACCGCGCCTTGCAGCACTTCGGCAAGTTCCTCCAGGGGCTTGAAGCCGTCCGCGCTCTTCACGCCCCGGCCGCCCGACACGACAACCTTGGCTTCGCTGAGGTCGACCCGGCCCGACGCCTTGCGGACGACATCCCGGATCGCGGTGCGAAGCGAAGTTTCCGGAGTTGTGTAATCGAAAGGCACGATTTCTTCCGAAGCGTTGACCGGCGCGGCAGGAGGAAGATTATTGGGCCGCAGCGTAACGACACCCCGGCTGCCGAGGAGCCGTTTCTTCTCGAAAGCTTTACCGGCAAACAGCGGGCGGGTGAACAGGGCGCCCTCATCCGTCATTTCGAGCGCGGTCACATCGGAGATTTGACCGGCATCGAGAAGCGAAGCGAGCTGGGGAGCGAGATCCCGCCCGACCGCCGTATGTCCGAGCAGCACGAGATCGGGCTGAAGGTTGGCGATCAGCCGGGAGAAGACGAAGCCGTAGGCTTCGGCAAGGTAAGTTTTCAAATCGGGGTGTTCCAGCGTGATCACCCGGCCTTCGACGTGCCCGGCGAGTTCATGGGCCGCATCGGTCAGTTCATATCCGGGGAGGACGGCGATGATTTCATCGTCTTCCTCTTTTAGAGTGTAAGCAGTCTGAAGCGCTTCCAAAGAAACCTGACGCAGTTTTCCGCCCTGTGCCTCCGCCACGACCATCATCACTTTACCCATCGTAAGTCCCTCCTAGATTATCGCTAAAGTCCGTAAATCGGCTCAAATGAATTTGGCTTCGGTTTGCAGCAGCGAAACCAGCTCGGCAGCCTGTTCGTTCAGCGTTCCCTGCAGCACCCGTCCGGCCTGCCGTTTCGGGGGAGCGAAGAGGAGCGTGCGCTCCGTTTTCGGGGCGAGGTCCGCCGTACTTACCCCAAGGTCATCCGGTTCGAGTTGGCGGAACGGCTTCTTCTTGGCCTTCATAATCCCGGGCAGGGAAGGGTAGCGCGGTTCGTTGAGCCCTTGCTGGGCGGTAAGCAGCGCCGGCAGCGGCAGTTCGACCGTTTCCGTATCCCCCTCCGCGTCGCGGACCGCGACCGCTAGGCCGTCGGAAACGTCAAGTTTGACGACCGCCGAGACATGGGGGACGCCGAGCAGCCGGGCCAGCCGGACGGCTACCTGACCGGCGCCGTTGTCGACCGAGAAATAGCCGCCAAGAATGAAATCGAAGGGCCGATCGCGGAAGTAGGCGGCTAACAATGCGGCGATTCCGGATTCGTCGGTCCGGAAACCATCGTCCGAGATCAGCACGGCTTCATCCGCGCCCATCGCGAGAGCCGTGCGCAGCGCTTCCGCGGCGCGTTCGGGGCCGACGGATACCGCCGTCACGGTTCCGCCGTGCTTTTCCTTCAAGCGGAGCGCTTCCTCCACGGCGTATTCATCATAGGGATTGATGATATACTTCACGCCGTCTTCGCGGATTTCGCCGCTTTCTATCGCAATCTTTTCCTCCGTGTCAAAGGTTTGCTTCAGGATTACGTAAAGATCCATCGCCAATTCTCCTCTCAACCTCGTTTGGAGGGACCGGGTTATTTCAAGCCCCTCAGGAAAAAATCCACCGTCTTGTCGACCTGGGCGGACAGGGAGTATTTCCGTCCGGAAATCAGCCAGGAGGTCACAACCTCGTCCATCGCGCCGAACACAAGATGCCGGGTCAGCTTCGTATCGAGATCGGCGCGAAAGCTCTTTTCCTCGATCCCCCGGATTAAAATCTGCTCGATCAGCTGGATATAAGGCTTCACCGACAACCCGATCGCCTTGCGCAGCTCCAGGGAACTTTGGCGAAGCTCGATCTGCGTCACATAGGCCAGATTGACATTTTGCTCGAGCCGGGTGAAGTGGATTTCGCACACTTTGCGCAGCGCCTCGTCCGCCGTGCCGGATTCCTCAATGCTGGCGTTAAACAAAGCGACCAGTTTACCCAGCCGATCTTCGAACAGCGAAATCAGAATGTCTTCTTTTTTCTTGAAGTACAAATAAATCGTACCGTCCGCAACCCCAGCCTCCTTGGCGATTTTGGATACCTGTGAGCCGTGAAACCCGTTTTCGGCGATGACTTTCTCCGCGGCATCCAAAATCATTTCAAATTTTTCTTGTTTTCTACTTGTCATGACGACACCTCAATGCTAAAATTTAAAGCAACTGAATGAATGCTCATTCATTTTTCTATATCTTAGGAGAAACCGAGCGCTTTGTCAATAGAATGCGCTTTATAAAACCAAGAGCTTGTAAACGCTTACTATAGCTTGGCTATCTCAGTGTCCAATTGCATTCATTTTTGTCGGCTTATTTTCAGGGGAAAGGCGGGAGCAAAAATGGTGTGGCCGTTGATTCATCTGGCGCTGTTTCTGGGCGTTACGGGAGTTGGGATTTATCTGTTCTGGAGGGTCGTTTATCACCGCTATCTGTATGTGCGTCTGGGGCGGCCCGTTGATTTCCGCAGTCGAATGAAAGGAGGGGGGATGGAGTTCGTTTCCCAGGTGTTTGGCCAAAGAAAGCTGTTAAAAGACCCCAAGAGCGGGATTATGCACGCCGTGATTTTTTACGGATTCATTATTTTGCAGTTTGGGGCGGTCGACCTGATCGTCAAAGGATTGACGGAAGGCGGGCATCTCCCGCTTCCGGCCTACGATGTATTCGGGTTACTGCAGGAGATCACCGTCCTGCTTGTTTTGGCGGCCATGGGCTACGCCGCTTATCGCCGCTACGGGGAGAAGCTTCCCCGGTTAAAAAGAGGCTGGAAACCCAGCATCGTCGTCCTCTTCATTTTCTTCTTGATGCTCACTGTCATTTTGTCGCTGGGTTTTGAACGCCTGTGGCTTGGATTGGAACACTCCGCGCTCGCACCGACTTCATCACTCATTGCAGAACTCTTCTCCGGAATTTCCGCACACGGCGCCGAAATCGGGTTTTATGTTTTCTGGTGGCTGCATCTGCTGATTCTACTCTCTTTTCTCGTTTATGTCCCGCAATCCAAACACTTTCATCTCATCACGGCTCCGCTCAATATCTGGCTCCGGCGGAGAGAACCGGCCGGCCGATTGGCCTCCCTCGATCTCGAGGATGAGGAAGCGGAGAGCTTCGGCGCAGGAAAAATCGAGGATTTCACCCAAAAGCAAATGCTTGACTTCTACGCTTGTGTGGAATGCGGGCGGTGTACCAATGTGTGTCCCGCTTCAAACACCGGGAAGACGCTGTCCCCGATGCACCTGATCACGAAGCTGCGGGATCATTTGACGGAAAAAGGGTCGGTGATGACGGGCAAGCCGCCGTGGTCGCCCGGATTTGTATTCTCGCCGGAGGGAGCCGTCACGCACGGCGTTTCGGCGGAAAACGCCGCGGCCGCAGAGTGGGCAGAGCCGGCGGGGATGACGGGTATCGGGCCGACGCTCGCCTGGCAGAAGCAAACCTGGACGGCACGGGAACCCGGCACCGATCCCGCTGGTCTGGAGCTGATCGGCGATGTGATGACGGAGGACGAAATCTGGTCCTGCACCACCTGCCGCAACTGCGAAGATCAATGCCCCGTCGGCAATGAGCATGTCGATAAAATCATCGACCTGCGCCGCCATCTCGTATTGATGCAGGGAAGCGTCCCCCAGGAAGGGCAGCGGGCGCTGATGAACATCGAGCGTCAGGGCAACCCCTGGGGCATCAGCAGAAGCGCCAGGGCCGAGTGGACGGGAGAAGTGGAAGACGTCAAAGTGCCGACCGTCAAGGAACGACCGGATTTTGAGTATCTGTTTTTCGTCGGTTCAATGGGCTCCTATGACCTGCGCAGCCGCAAAGTCTCCCGGGCGTTTGTCCGGCTTCTGCAACGGGCGAATGTGAGTTTCGCCATTCTCGGGAACGAGGAGAAGAACTCGGGCGATACGCCGCGGCGGATGGGCAATGAACTGCTGTTCCAACAGCTGTGCCGGGAGAACATCGATCTTTTCCGGAAATACGGCGTCAAAAAGATCGTCACGGCCTGCCCGCACACCTTTAATACATTCAAAAACGAATATCCCGAATTTGGCTTGGAGGGGGTGGAAGTGCTGCATCATTCGCAGCTGCTGGAACAGCTCATCCGGGAAGGCCGGCTGCGTCCCGATTATGCAGTGAGAGAGCGGATTACCTACCATGATTCCTGTTACCTGGGGCGTTATAACGGCATCTATGAACAGCCGCGAAACGTCCTGCGGGCGATCCCCGGCGTCGAATTGGTCGAAATAGCCCGCACCAGGGAAAACGCCATGTGCTGCGGAGCCGGCGGCGGATTGATGTGGATGGAGGAAACCGGCGGCAAACGGATCAATCTGGCCCGTACGGAGCAAGCCCTGGAAGTGAATCCGGGGGTCATCAGCAGCGCCTGTCCTTACTGTCTGACCATGCTGGAGGACGGGACAAAGATGAAGGAGGTGGAAATGAAAGTGCAAGCGAAGGATATCGCCGAACTGCTGGAATTGTCCATATTCGGTGAAAGCGCCAAACCAAATGAGTCCATTCATTAGAACGGAGGGTTCATGAATATGATGAGAACAATTCGTCAAGCCGCCGTTATCGGGTCCGGCATTATGGGTTCGGGTATCGCCGCCCAGTTTGCGAACGCGGGCATCCCCTGCCTGCTGCTCGATCTTGTACCGTCGCGGCTCACCCCGGAGGAGACGGCCCGGGGATACACGAAGGAGCATCCCGCCGTGCGAAACCGGCTGGCTATCTCGGCGATCGAGCGATTGACAAAGACGTCCCCCGCTCCCTTGTACGACAACGATTTTGCCGGACGCATCACCCCGGGGAATCTGGAGGACGATCTTGACCGGATCGGAGAAGCGGATTGGGTCGTCGAAGCGGTGGTGGAGAACATAAACGCCAAAAAGGAGCTCTTGGCCAAACTGGAACCGCACCTGCGCCCGGGCACGATCGTCAGTACCAACACTTCGGGCATTTCCGTCAATGCCATGACGGAAGGGAGGTCACCGGTATTCCGCAAGCATTTTCTCGGAGCGCATTTCTTTAATCCGCCGAGATATATGCAACTGCTCGAAATCATTCCCGGCGAGTCGACCGATCCCGGTCTGGTCAAGGAATTGAGCGCTTTTTGCGAATCCAGGCTGGGAAAAACCGTGGTGCGAGCCAAAGATACCCCGAATTTCATCGCCAACCGGATCGGCACTTACGGCTTACTGATGACGCTGAAAATCATGCTGGAAAAAGGCTACACCGTGGAGGAGGTCGATGCGGTTACCGGTCCGGCGCTGGGGCGGCCCAAAAGCGCGACCTTCCGCACGCTGGATTTGGTCGGGCTCGATACGTTTCTTCATGTAGCGGATAATGTGCACACGAATACAGCCGACCCGGGCGAGAAAGATGCATTTGCGGTCCCGGAGCTGCTCAAGGTCATGGTATCGCAGGGAAGGCTTGGGGAGAAAGCGGGGCAAGGGTTTTACCGGAAGGAAAAGGGACCGGGCGGAAGCCGGATCCTGGCGCTCGATTTGAACAGCATGGAATACCGGCCGCAATCCAGGCCGGCCTCGGGGTCTCTGGAAGCAGCCAAATTGGCGAAAGGAGCCGCGGCCAAAACCGCCGCATTGCTGGCCGGAAAAGACCGCTATGCGGACTTGGCCTGGGAAGTGCTAAAGCCGGTGCTGATTTATGCCGCCGGGAAACTCGAAGAAATCGCGGACAGCATCCGGGATATCGACGAGGCGATGAAGTGGGGCTTCAACTGGGAGATGGGTCCGTTCGAACTGTGGGACGCCATCGGCCTTGAGCGTTCCGCCGCGCGAATGGAAGCGGAAGGGGCGGTCCTTCCCGCCTGGGTGAAGGAATGGATGGCCGCCGGCAACCGTTCGTTCTACAAACGGGAGGACGGCAAGCTGTTCCACGTCAGTGAAGGCCGCTACACCAGGGTGGAATTTCCGCCGGAAGTCATCTCTTTGCGGGAATTGAGAGAGCGGAACAAGGTGGTCAAAGCGAATAGCGGCGCGAGCCTCATCGATTTGGGCGACGGGGTGGCTTGCCTGGAGTTTCATTCGCCGAACAACGCGATCGGAGCGGATATATTATCGATGATCTCGCAGAGCGTGGAAGAGGTCCGGCGGAATTTCACGGGCCTGGTCATCGCCAATCAGGGCAGAAATTTCTGCGTCGGCGCCAACCTGATGCTGCTCTTGATGGAAGCGCAGGACGAGGAATGGGATGAAGTGGATGACATCATCCGGCTGTTCCAGAACACGATGTACCGGCTGAAGCGGTTCGAGAAGCCGGTCGTGGCCGCCCCGCACCGCATGACCCTGGGCGGCGGCGTCGAAGCCTGCATGCCCGCCGACCAGGTGGTCGCGGCCGCGGAAACCTATTACGGCCTGGTGGAGGTCGGCGTCGGCCTCATTCCCGCGGGAGGCGGCTGCAAGGAAATGGCGCTGCGGGCCAGCGAGCGGGCCGGACTTCCCGAAGCGGATCTGCAGCCCTATCTGAGCCGAGTGTTTGAGACGATCGGGACGGCGAAGGTGTCCACCAGCGGCCATGACGCCATCAAGCTCGGTTACTTGCGGGAAACCGACCGGGTCGTTATGCATCCGGACCACCGCATTTACGAAGCGAAGCGGGCGGTGCTGCGGATGGCCGCCGCGGGTTACGAGCCGATCCCCGAAAAGAAGATCCGCGTTATCGGTTCCGAAGGCAAGGCGGTGCTTCGCCTCGGCGCACTCGGCATGAGAGAAAGCGGGTTTATCACCGACCATGATCTGCTGATCGCGGGCAAGCTGGCGCATGTGTTAGCCGGAGGGGATGTGCCCGCGGGTTCCCTGGTGACGGAGCAGTATTTGCTCGATCTGGAGCGGGAGGCGTTTTTGAGTCTTTGCGGCGAACCGAAAACAAGAGAGCGCATGCAGCATATGCTCACCAAGGGGAAGCCGCTGCGGAATTAATTGAGTCTTGGGGAGAGTGATGAGATGAAGGAAGCGGTTATTGTTTCGCTGGCCCGGACCGCGGTGGGGAAAGCCAAGCGGGGCAGCCTGGCGCAGACGCGGGCGGACGATTTGGGGAAAGCGGTACTGGAAGCGGTGATCGACCGGGCGCCGGGTTTGGAGAAGGCTGACGTGGAGGATATCATCATCGGCTGCGCGATGCCGGAAGGAGAGCAGGGACTTAATTTCGCCCGGATCATGTCGCTGTATGCCGGGTTCCCGGTCACCGTACCGGCGATGACGATCAACCGGTTTTGCTCCTCGGGTCTGCAATCGATCGCGCTCGCGGCCGAGCGGATTATGCTGGGGCATGCGGAGGTCGTTATTGCCGGCGGGGTGGAAAGCATGAGCCACGTGCCGATGACGGGGTTCAAAGCGTCGCCGAATCCGAAAATCGTGGACGACATGCCGGAAGTTTATATGGCGATGGGGCATACCGCGGAACGGGTGGCGGAGCGGTTCGGCATCTCCCGCGAGGATCAGGACCGGTTCGCGCTCCGCTCGCACCAGAAGGCCGCCACTGCGATTGCCGAAGGCAAGTTCAAGGAGGAGGTCGTGCCGTTTCAGGCGGAGTATACGCAAATCGGCGATGACGGAAAGCCGGTCAAGAATACGTTGATGTTCGACACGGATGAAGGCGTTCGCCCGGACACCTCCTTGGAAGCCCTGACGAAGCTAAAGCCGGGGTTCAAGGCGGGCGGAACGGTGACGGCGGGCAATACGTCGCAGATGAGCGACGGCGCCGCGGCGGTCGCCGTGATGAGCCGGGAAAGGGCCGACCGGCTGGGACTTCCGCCGTTGGCGACCTTCCGCTCCTTCGCCTTGTCCGGAGTGGAGCCGGAACTGATGGGCGTCGGGCCGGTCGAAGCGATTCCCAAGGCGCTGCGGCTGGCGGGCATCGGGCTACAAGACGTTTCGCTGTTCGAAATTAACGAGGCTTTTGCTTCCCAATGCCTGCATATTATCCGCGAGTTGAACCTTGACGAGGACAAAGTCAATGTCAACGGCGGGGCGATTGCGCTCGGCCATCCGCTCGGCTGCACCGGCACGAAGCTGAGCGCCACGCTGATCCAGGAGCTTCGCCGCCGCGCGGGCGGATACGGCGTGGTGTCCATGTGCATCGGCGGCGGCATGGGAGCGGCCGGCGTGTTTGAAGTGCACGGTTAATCCGATACGAAGGAGAGGATCACGATGAGTCATGAGACGATGAGCAAGGTGCTTGGCGGAAGCTTTGTTATTGAAGAAGGCGATTACCGCAGTGTCGTCACCCCCGAAGATTTTACCGAGGAGCAGCGGATGATTGCGGATACGACGCTGCAGTTTGTCGAGGGGGAGATCGTTCCCAGAGACGAGGAGATCGAGAAGCTCGATTATGGGCTGACGGTCGAACTGCTGCGCAAGGCGGGCGATTTGGGGCTGCTCGGCGCTGACGTCCCCGAGGCCTACGGCGGGCTCGGATTGGATAAGGTCAGCACCACGCTGATCAACGAGAAGCTGACCAAGGGCTCCTCGTTCGCGTTATCCTTCGGCGCCCATGTCGGCATCGGCACGCTGCCGATCGTGTATTTTGGAACAGAAGCGCAGAAGCGCAAATACTTGCCCGAGCTTGCCGCCGGCGCCAAAATCGCCGCCTACTGCCTGACCGAACCCTCATCCGGCTCGGATGCCCTCGGGGCCAAAGCGACGGCGAAGCTCGCCGAGGACGGTTCCCACTACGTGCTGAACGGAACGAAGCAGTTCATTACGAACGCGGGATTTGCCGATATTTTTATCGTTTATGCCAAAGTGGACGGGAAAGATTTCAGCACGTTTATCGTGGAGCGGGAAATGGAAGGCGTCAGCATCGGGCCGGAGGAAAAGAAGATGGGCATCAAAGGTTCGTCGACGTGCCCGCTGATTCTGGAGGATGTCAAAGTGCCTGCGGAGAACCTGCTGTGGGAGGTCGGCAAAGGTCATTTGATCGCTTTCAACATCCTGAACATCGGCCGCTTTAAACTGGCGGCGGGCTGTGTGGGCTCGGCGAAGGACGCCATCGAGCTCAGCGCCGTCTACGCGAACGAACGGACCCAGTTCGGCCGGAGTCTTTCGTCATTCCCGCTCATCGGGAGAAAGCTGGCCGAGATGAATATCCGTACCTTCGTGATGGAGAGCATGGTCTACCGGACCGCCGGTCTGTTCGATATCGGGCTGGCCGAAGTGAATTATGAAAGCACGGACGTCGGCTACCAGTCGGCCAAAGCGATAGCCGAATATCAACTCGAATGTTCGATCAATAAAGTGTTCGGTTCGGAGGCGCTGGATTTCGTGGCGGATGAAGGGGTTCAAATCCATGGCGGGTACGGGTTTACCCAAGAATACCGGATCGAGCGGATCTATCGCGATTCCAGGATCAACCGGATTTTCGAAGGGACGAATGAGATCAATCGCCTGTTAATTCCCGGAACGCTGATCAAACGGGCTTTGAAGGGAGAACTTCCTTTGATGGAAAAGGCTATGAAACTTCAGGCCGAACTGATGGAGCCGATGCCCGCCAAGACCTTTGAAGGAACGTTGGAACAGGAAGCGCATTTGCTGGCCATGGCGAAAAAAATCTTCCTGATGGCCGGAGCCCAGGCCGTGCAGAAATATCAGACCAAGCTGGAGCGGGAGCAGGAAATCCTGAGTCATCTGGCCGATATGATGATTGCCATCTACGCGATGGAAAGCGTTCT
Organism: Paenibacillus sp. A14; assembly: GCF_036864815.1. Lineage (NCBI taxonomy): Bacteria > Bacillati > Bacillota > Bacilli > Caryophanales > Paenibacillaceae > Paenibacillus > Paenibacillus sp. A14. The sequence continues at coordinate 35,316 of NZ_JBAGJD010000003.1, read as the reverse complement.
CTTCCGCACCCGGAAAATGATCGACCGGTCCGGTGAGGATAAGGCGGGACCGGCCATTGAGATGACGACCGCCTTCGTTCATGATCAATTCGGGCTGATCGCAAACGGAGCAAGGGAGGTGCTGTCGGCCATGGAAAGCGGGGATACCTTACGGACCCAATTGTCCATCCTCAAAAAACTGGCGAAACAGCCGGCCGTGGACCTCCTGCATTTGAAACGTTCGATCGCCGAACGGGTCATCCGCGCGGAGAAATATGTGGTGTAGAAGGAAGCTAATCTACGGGAGGGAAGGCGATGTTGTCCGACAAGCCATGGTTAAGACATTATCCCGCCGAAGTACCACCGACCTACGCTTATCCTCAGCAAAACTTGGCCCAGTTTCTTGTGCAATCCGCCGCAGACCATCCGAAAGGATGCGCGCTTGATTTTTTCGGTAAAAAAATGACTTACGCCCGTCTGCTGGAGCAGAGTTACCGTTTTGCCCGGGCGCTGCTGCGTCTCGGAATCGTCAAAGGGGACCGGGTTGCCGTGATGCTCCCGAATTGCCCGCAAGCTGTAATCGCTTATTACGGCACCTTGCTGATGGGCGGCATCGTCGTCATGACGAATCCGCTGTATATGCCCCGGGAACTGGAGCATCAGCTCACGGATTCGGGGGCGCGCCTCATCGTGACGCTCGACGTTCTGGTCGCCAGAGTGAAGTCGTCCATGGAGCACCGTCCGCTGGAGAAAATCATCGTTACCCGTTTGCAGGACTATCTGCCTTTTCCCAAGAATGCCCTATACCCGATCAAGGCCCGTAAAGAAGGGATGAAGCCCGAAGTTGCTTACGACGATAATGTACTCTCTTTCACGGCCCTGTTGAGGCAGTCCTCGCCCGACCCTGTCGAGGCGGCGCTGAAGCCGGACGAGGACCTGGCTCTTCTGCAGTATACGGGCGGAACGACCGGGTATGCCAAGGGGGTCATGCTGACCCACAGTAACCTGGTCGCCAACACTTTGCAGAGCCGGCTATGGTTCTACCGCTCCCGGGCGGGACGCGAACGGTATATGGCGGCGCTTCCCTTTTTTCATGTATTTGGGATGACCGTTCTCCTAAATCAGGCCATTTCGCTGGGCTGTACCCTCCTGCTTGTCCCGAGATTCGAAGTCGGGCAGGTGCTGAGGATGATCGACCGCAAGAAACCGACGGTTTTTCCCGGGGCGCCCACCATGTACGTGGCCATGATCAATCGCCCCGACATCGCCCGCTATAATTTGTCGTCGATTGGGGTGTGCATCAGCGGGGCGGCATCGCTGCCCCTCGAGGTGCAGTCCCGGTTTGAGGCGCTGTCCGGGGGCAAGCTGATCGAAGGATACGGATTGACGGAGGCCTCGCCGGTCACGCATGCCAATAATATTTGGGAGAAGCGGAAGAATGGATCTATCGGTATTCCTTTCCCCGACACGGAGGCGAAAATCGTCGAGCCGGATACATTAACGGAAGTGATGCCCGGCGAGATCGGCGAATTGGCCGTGAAAGGCCCGCAAGTGATGAAGGGGTACTGGAACCAGCCGGAGGAAACTTACAAATGCCTAAAGGACGGCTGGCTGCTGACCGGGGATCTGGGAAGGATGGATGAGGACGGGTTTTTCTATATTTTGGACCGGAGAAAGGATCTCATTATTGCCGGCGGCTACAACATCTACCCCCGAGAAGTGGAGGAAGTGCTGTTCGAGCATCCCGGCGTAGCGGAAGCCATCGTGGCAGGGGTGTATGACCCCTATCGTGGAGAGACGGTCAAAGCATATATCGTACCGCGGGCCGGCGCCGTTCCCGATGAAGAAGAGTTGAAGCTGTGGTGTAAAGGCAAGCTTGCGGCTTACAAGGTCCCCAAAATCTACGAGTTTCGGGAGAGCCTTCCCAAGACGCTGGCCGGAAAGGTGCTCCGCCGTAAACTGGTCGAAGAAGAGGCCACAAGGCTGCAAAGCAGACCAGTCGACGATGAGACGGGGCGGAAAGGAGGGTGATGAAATGAAAGCGAATACAGAGGAACGGCATCCGGAATGGGAGGCATGGAGCCAGTCCGCAAAGGGGACTTTATGGGATTTGCTCGGCTGCGAGCTGGAAGCCGCGGATGACCGGAAAGTTGTCGTTACGCTCGAGATTCAGCCGCATCACTTGAACATGATCGGGATTTTACACGGCGGGGTTCACGCGGCGATGATGGACTCGGCCATGGGGCTACTGGCCATGATCTTAAAACCGGGCGCGAGCGTGGTGACGACCAATCTCAATCTTAACTATGTGGCCAAGGCGGAGTCCGGACAGGGGCCGGTTACCGTCACGGCCGAGGCGATCCATGTTTCGCGCAAATCGGTTACCGCCCAAGCATCGCTGCATACGAGGGATGGGGACTTGTGCGCCTTTGGTACGGGGACGTTTCGGATAACCTAGATCCGATTATGGTCACTATCCGTTTATTCATTCGTTGCAAGACTCGTCGGTAGTATACCGTACGGGTCTTTTTTTTGGCATTTCCGTCATTGACGTAATTAGTTGCCTTTGTTATAGTTGTTTAAGCAACTAATTAGAGAGGACGTTCTGTATGGAAGCGCAGGATACTCATCTGGCTATCGGTTTTATTATGGGCGTCACTTACCGGAAAATTGCCGGCCTCCTGCAAAGCAGGCTGCGGGAATACGATATCACGCCGGAACAGTGGTCCGTCCTGTTTCAGATCGATCGTGCCGAAGGCCTGATTCAGCGGGAAATCGCCAGCCGCACGGGAAAAGACAAGCCAACCACCACCCGGATCCTCGATCATCTGGAGACGAAGGGGCTGGTCCTCAAGAAGGCGGGAATACGGGACCGCCGCTCCTTTCTCGTCTTCAGCACGGAACGGGGCAAGGCGCTGATCCGGGACACGATCGGTATTGAAGCCGGAGTGACCGAGGACGTAAAGGCGTGTATGACCGAGGAGGAATACGGGCAATTGCTCGAACTTCTCCTGCGGATTAACCGTCATGTCGGCAGCCTGATCGATGCCGAAAGTACTTCTTAGACAAGATAGAGTGGGAGAGATCAACTTGAATCAAGAGTTACACGGGGACAGGTTATGGGGCAAATCGTTCATATCCTTGACGGTATGCTCCTTTTTACTGTTCTTGAATTTGCAAATGCTGTTGTCGTCGTTTCCAGCCTATGTCAAAAATGAATTTCAAGCCGGGGACTTGCAGGTTAGTCTGGTGACGAGCGTTTTTGCGCTTTCCGCCATCCTTACCCGTTTCTTGACGGCTGCGCTCTTAAAAAAATGGTCCAGAAACCTGCTGCTATATGCCGGTCTGGTCATCGCCGCCATCACGACGGGCATTTATGTGTTGGCCGGCTCGGTCGGAAGCCTACTGCTGATGCGCGCCGGTTACGGAATCGGGTTCGGGATGGCCAGCACCATTCTGCCGACCCTTGTCTCGCAAATCATTCCTCTCCGCCGTATGGGGGAGGGGATCGGATATTTTGGTTTGTCCACGAGCCTGGCGATGTCGATCGGGCCGATGATCGGGTTGAATATGATGAAGCAGGCCGGATTCGGTATGCTTAGCGCGGCCGGTACGGTCACGGTCGCTTTGATTCTGCCGATTTTGCTGCTCAGCCGATCTATTCCGCCAGCCCCGCAAATCCAGAGCCCCGGCGGGGAGGCGGGTGAAAAGAAGCCTGCCAAATTCAACACAAAGCTGCTGTTGCCGGCCCTGCTCAATGTGACGTTATCGATTACTTATAGCGGTTTGTTAAGCTTTATCGCTTTATTTGGAGAATTCATGCACCTCGCGCAGGTTGGATTATTCTTTCTATTCAATGCGGTGACGGTCATCGTGATTCGCCCGATTTCGGGACGCGTGTTTGACCGCAGAGGCCCCGCGGCCGTGTTGATTCCGGCAGCTATCCTGGTTGTGGCGAGCATGACCGTGCTGTCGTATGCGGCATCGATGCCGCTGTTGATTCTGTCGGCGCTCCTATACGGCCTTGGCTTCGGAGCTATCCAGCCGACGATACAAGCCTGGATGCTTCGTTCTTCCGCACCCGAGCAGTACGGCACGGCTAACAGCATGTTTTACAATTCCACGGATTTTGGAGTGGCCATTGGCGCAATAATCCTGGGGGCGATCGCTTCCGCGACCAATTATGCGATTATGTACCGTTATTCCGCCGGATTTATGATTCTTTTCCTCGTGTTGTTTGTTATTTTCCATGTGTTTACTTTGAGAAGAAAGTCCTCTTGATTTTAAGATCACCCGCCCGTCGTGTGCCTGTCGTTTTTGGCCCGGCGGGCTTTGCTTCGTCTCGCGCCGAGTTGGGCCATGGCGAAGAAGATGCAGATAAACACGCCGATGGTCAGCGTGTCGATCCATACGGCCTCATAATAAATCGGAGGAAATTTCCGGAACAGCCCGGAGACAGCAAGACCCGCAGCCTGGAAGGCATAAAGCAGCAGTGTATCCAAGAGAGGGCGGAACCAGCGCCGTGTTATCCTCCAATACCTGCCGAAGATAAATAGGGCAGCCACATTGATCATAATGAACGTGAAGGATGGCGAATGGTCCGAAAAAAGATCACCCTCCAAATCCCAGTTCGGCATCCAGACGGCGGCGATCAGCAGGTTGAACAGAAGAAGCCCCCCGTACAAAGGTTTAAACCATTTCTTATCGTTTTGTTCTTGTTTTATTTCCCTGGCGCGCTCCATTTCCGGGCTGCGCCAAGCCGGAGGCTCTTTTCTTGTCATAGTTCCGATGTCACTCAAAGAACCTTCTCCCATGTAGGGTTCTTTCTCCAATTGCCCATAGCCGGTTATGTAATCCGCAGGGGCGGCCAGGGAGACATTTGCGGTGGAAGTCATCACGGTCACCTCTTGGCTCAAAAATCGCCCGGCCCATTGAAGAACCTCCTCTTTGTTCTCCATCCCGAAAAAAGCATAATCCGTTTCCCCACGCTCATTCTCCCACTGGATGATCATCTGGGCGCCTATGCAGTAAGATCCCGGCCTGTTCCCGGCGGTGGGGATATAGCGTGTTTTTCTGGCAACCAGAACTTCTCTCATGCTGCCATAGGGAATCAGCCGCTTCGTTTCCGTTCCTTTTTTCAGATCTTTATAATTGCTGAAGAATCCCTCGTCATTCAGCCCCGTCTCAAACTGATGATCGGTGTATAATTTGCTGTTCTTCCATGTGAACCAGGCTGCCCAGGAGATAACGGCACCGGTAAACAGGGACAGCAGCGCGCCGCCCCACAACCCCGTCCACAGCAGATAAGCGCCTAGTCCGAAGCCGCCGAGACTCAACAGGGCCAGAAAGAAGAAAATCACGAGATGTGCGATTTTCGCCCAGCCCGGAATCTGATTGGAGTAATTCAAACTGTCGCCTTTGCGCATTTCAATCACGGATCATTCTCTCCCTTTGACTTATGTTGTTTCCATCTGATTATAACATTGATAGAGCTTAACTTATGAAGAATACCGTTGAAAGAGTAGGGTATATTACAAAATACGACAAATACGGAAAGGGTAAGGGGTAATGGTGGACAAAGGAAACCAAGGTTCCGACAAAAACCTTCCTTCGGATCTATCGCAGAGCGTGGAGATTGTCCGGAATCGTTTGGGCAAAAGCTCCGATTTCAAAGCGCGGGAGATCATATTGCCCGGGCAAAGCTCTCCTGTCGCGGCGATTTGTTATTTCAACGGGCTGGTGGATCTGAAGAGCATCAACAAAATGATAGCCACCGTCAACGATTACTTACTGGGAGAAAAGCAGGGGGATCCTTCGCCTTCTTCCATTGAGGATATCATTCCAGGGGATTTGAGAAAGTCGGGCAATATCGATAACCTGATCCAAGCTTTGCTTGATGGTTCAACGGTGATGCTGATCGACGGGCTCCCTAGCGCGGCGATCGTTTCACTTCCCGGGGGAAAGAGGAGAGCCGTGGAGGAGCCTTCCTCGCAAACGGTGATTCGCGGACCTAAGGAAGGCTTTACGGAGGACGTTGCGACCAACATTGCGTTAATCCGGCGAAAAATTCGATCCCCGGAGTTAAGATTTGAAGACCGCACGATCGGACGCGTTACAAAAACGCGGGTCTCGGTGGCTTATATCAAGGGGATCGCTAAAGATGAAGTCGTAAAAGAGGTGTTCACACGGCTCGATCGTATTGATGTCGATAGTATTCTGGAAAGCGGGTATATCGAGGAGTATATCCAAGACACGACGGCTACGCCTTTTCCGACCCTTATTAACACGGAGCGTCCGGATGCCGTCGCGGGAAATCTCCTGGACGGCCAGGTCGCCATTCTGGTGGACGGTAGTCCATTTGTGTTGGTTGCTCCCGTAACTTTCTTCAAGTTCTTTCTTGCGAGTGAAGACTATTACCAACGGTATGATATTTCCAGCTTTCTCCGTCTGATCCGGCTATTTTCCTTCTTGATGGCTTTGCTGCTGCCCTCGCTCTATATCGCGGTGACGACATTCCAGCAGGAAATGATTCCGACCACGCTGCTGATCAGTCTCGCCGCCCAACGGGAGGGGACGCCGTTGCCGGCTTTGCTTGAAGCTCTGCTGATGGAACTGACTTTCGAGGTCATCCGCGAAGCCGGCGTGCGCATGCCTAGGGTGGTCGGGCCGGCCATCTCCATTGTCGGCGCGCTCGTTTTAGGGCAGGCCGCCGTACAGGCTGGGCTCGTGTCCGCTGCGATGGTCATTATCGTTTCCTTTACGGCGATCTCAAATTTTGTGATCCCGTACTTCAGTATGTCTGCGGCGGTTCGGCTCGTTCGTTTCGGGCTGATGCTGCTTGCCGGCACTTTCGGACTGTACGGAATTCTGGCGGGAGGAATTCCCTTGTTGGTGCACATGATTTCGCTAAGATCGTTTGGAGTTCCTTATTTTCTGCCCCTTTCTCCGTTAAGCTTCAACAATTTGAAGGATGTGTTGATTAGGGCGCCATGGCCCTTGCTTAAAACACGGCCGTCCCATTTCAGTGCCAACAATCGGGTTCGTCAATCCTCCACGAAGAGAGAGAAGAAAACGAACTAAGGAGAACCGAGATGCGTAAGTTAAAAGCTTGCTTTTTGTTGTTGTTATTGTCTTTGTTTCTGGCAGGATGCTGGAACCGTACGGAGCTGAATGAATTGGGCATTACCGTCGCGACAGGATTTGACCGGGAGAACGGAAAATGGTCAATGTCCTATCAAATGGTCGTACCTTCGGCAATGGGAACGGGGCAAGGCGGAAGCGGGGGAAGTGGGGGCGGCGGCCGGCCAAGCGTGCATGTATTTACGACGGAAGGCACTTCAATTAGAGAGGCTGCTGATATGGGTTATGTCGAAAATCCACGAAGACTCTATTTCGCGCATACGGATATTCTCATCATTGGCCGGGAAGCGGCCGAGTACGGTATAAATCAGATTTTGGGGCTTTATTTTCGAAACAACGATGCGCGGGAAACCGTGCTGGTCGCATTGACGGACGGAAAAGCAAGAGACATTTTATTAAAGCTGGTTCCCGCGGAGAAGATGCCGGGTCCGGCCCTGGCCGATATTATCCAGAAAGAAAGCACCTTCTCTTCGATTTTTCCCAAGATCAGAGTATATGAGCTGGCCCAAAAAATACTGTCGGATGCCGGAGGAGCGGGAGTTCCCACAATCCAGTTTAGCGGTAAGGATGATCATGGGATGGAGTCCATGGAAACCGAAAAAACGATTTCATCGTCAAGTAAGCTTAAACTGACCAAGTTAGGCGTTTTTCGCCGCAACCAATTTATCGGATGGATGAACCGTGAGGAAAGCTTCGGGATCTCCTGGCTCTCCAATCAAGTGAAAGGCAGTACTTTGGCGTTCGGCTGCCCGGAAACCGATAATAAAAGCAGACAATCGGCCTTTCGGGTTACCAATGCCAAAACAACCGTCAAACCGGTGAAATCCGGGGAGCATTTTAAAATGAAAATTAAGGTGAGGGTCAAGGGGGACTTGTTGGAATTCCAGTGTAAAGGGGATTTGACCAAACCTGAAGAGATCCGCAAGATCGAGAAAACATTGGAAGAAGAAATTCAGTCGATAATTCAAAGCGGTTGGAAGGCAGCGCAAAAGATGCGTGTTGATCTTCCCGGATTTGCCGATAAGGTTCACCGCAAATATCCGAAGGCATGGAAAGAGAAAAAAGCCTCTTGGGAAGAGGAGCTGGCAAGCATCGAGCTTGATTTGGATATCAAAGTGTCCGTGCAGCGGCCGGGTTTAACAAATAAATCGTTCGATCAGCTTCAAAAAGAAACCGTCGAGCAGGACAGTTAACAAAATAGAGAGGAGAGGGAGCATGAAAAACGAAGAGAGCCGATTAACCGAGCTGATCGCCTGTTTTGTCCTCTTTGAGATCGGCAGCACCACTCTGTTCCAGATTGCTGCGGATGCCGGCCAGGACGCCTGGCTTGCCATGCTGATCGGGTCTGCCGTCGGTTTTATGCTACTCCTGCTATACCTCTGGATCCATAAGATGAATCCGAATCGAAGCCTTTACGAGATGTGCGTCCATTTTTACGGAAAGTGGCTGGGTAAGGGCGTGGGTTTTATATTGGTGTTCTACTTTGCTTACGAATCCTCACGGAACTTACGGGACCTCGGAGAACTTGCCGCGTTTGCGCTATTGAATCGGACTCCCTTGGCGGTCCTCATGTTAATCGGTATTCTTGTCGTGGGCAACAGCGTTCGTTATGGGGCCCACATTGTGTTTTTAGTCTGTCTTGCCATGCTGCCTACCGTTCTTCTAAGCTATATGCTGCTCATCTTTATGATCATAGGAAAAGGGATGCTTCATTTTGAATATATGCAGCCGGTTCTGGAAAACGGGTTCGGCCCTGTCATATCGGCCGCCTTGCCCGAGACGGTTTCCTTTCCTTTCGGGCAAAGCCTGCTGTTTCTTGTCTTTTTCCCGATGGTAAGAAAGGATAAAAACCTGGGAAAAGCCATGCTGATCTCATATATCTGCACTGCGGTTGTTTTAACGGTGATCAATCAGATCAATATTTTGGTGTTGGGTCCGACGTTGACCAAGTTAACGTTATTTCCGCTGCTTCAAGTCGTGCAATTAATCGAGGCGGCGGAGGTTTTTGAGCGGATGGACGTGCTGTTTGTCATTGTTTTATTTGTCGGGTTAGGGACCAAAGTCATTATGTTTTACATCGGAGCAGTCACCGGACTCGCCCAGATCACAAAAATCGGATACAGGAAATGGGTTCTTCCCATAGGAGCGCTTATCTTTGGTGCGAGTTTCCTTTCCCCTAATTTCTCCCACCATCTTTGGGTCGGAATCGATGTGATTTTAAACAAGTTGGATCCATACTTCCAGTTCGGATTACCGCTTGTTCTGCTTACCGTCATGCTGCTGCGGCGGAAAAAAAGAATGCAGGGATAACGGGCGCCTTGTCCGGTTAGTTATTTACCTTTTCGTGTCAGTTCCGTGAGGCGGTCCCACTCCTCCCGGGATAACTCGGCAAGGTCGTTGAATTGGCCCGCGCCCCGCAGCCATTCGGCGCCGTCCACGGTGATGACTTCGCCATTGATATAGGCAGCGGCGTCGGACACGAGAAAAGCGGCGAGATCCGCCAATTCGCCGGGAGAGCCGGTCCGGCCGAGGGGAAGGCGCGCCATCATTTTGGCCTCAAGCTCCGGGGTCGGGGAGAGGCGGGAGCCCGCGCCTTCCGTCGGGAAGACCCCGGGAGCGATCGCGGCTTGACGGATGCCGTAGGGCGCCCACTCGACGGCGAGCGACCGGGTCAGCGCGAGTACGCCGGCTTTGGCGGCGGCGGAGGGGGCAACATAGCCCGAGCCGGTCAGGGCATAGGTCGTGACGATGTTCAGCATCACGCCTTTGCGCTTTTGCTCAACCCAGCGTTTGCCGACTTCCAGTGTCATATAAAAAGTTCCGTGCAGCACGATGCCGAGCACAGCGTCCACCGCTCTGGGGGACAGGCGCTCCGTCGGACTGATGAAATTGCCCGCCGCATTGTTCACGAGCACATCCACACCGCCGTAATGCCGTTCCACCGCCTCCACCAATTCCCGGACCTGCTCCGGATCCCTCACATCGCACGTCTTATAGAATACGGGGCTGCCATTTCTTTTTTCCAGCCCTGCAGCCGCTTGCCGAAGAATCTCTTCACGGCGGCCGCAGATCGCAAGCTTCGCCCCCAGCTCCAAAAAACGGCTGCCCATCGCCAGACCAAGCCCGGTTCCGCCTCCGGTCACCAAGATAATTTTTCCTTCCAACAGTTGTTCCTGAAAGATCCCCATCCCCAAGCTCTCCTTTCGGAATCGATTTCGCATATCCTAGAGGTATTCGCGCACACGACGCTTTAAACCTTTTAGCGGCATTTTGCTGCGACGAAAAAACCGCCCCGAATCTCCGGGGCGGCTTGGCGAAAGGCTTATTCTTTTGCCGATTTGGAATCTGTAAATGCTGCCGGTTTGGCAACCCACTCATCGGCTTCCGGTTCGATATCAACGCCGTTTTCCATTTTCTTCTTCTCGGCCAAAGAATCTCCTTCATGCGGTTTGTTGCGCAGTTCGGCTTCATCGCGGTATTGGTTATTGTCCTGATTAGGCATGGTCAAATCCTCCTTTAGATGTCGGTTTCTGGGGTGATTCCTTATTTATAGTTACCCGTTACCGCTATTTACAAACATTTTTTCGATAGAATATAAAAGCGCTTTAACTTTTAATAAAAATGGTATATAATGCCTTTGTAGGACATCCTTGCTAACACAGAATTCCGGCCTGCAGTTTCTATTATGAAGACTTAAGGAGGAATGATCATGGTAAGGTCAAGGACGATTCGCGCAAGACACGGCAAGAGGCAATGGAAGTGGATCAACTTTTTGCTGATGGTGGTGCTGCTCGTGCCTACGGTATCTTTTTTACCCGACAGCGAGGTTTATGCGGCTTCGCCAAACCGGCCGTTTCCCCAGCAAGTGGATTACCCCGGCGTCATCAAACCCTCCCACGTCAGTCAGGACAACATGAATCAATCCGTTTCCGCTTACTATGATTACTGGAAGTCCAAGTATTTAAAGCATGATTTGAAGTCTTTACCCGGCGGGTATTACGTTAAAGGAAATATTACCGGAAATCCCGACGGATTTAAAGCTTTGGGCTCATCCGAAGGCCAAGGCTACGGGATGGTCATCTCCGCCCTGATGGCGGGATACGATCCCCAGGCGCAGACGATTTATAATGGATTATTCAAAACTGCACGCGCTTATAAAAGCTCCGGAAATTCGAATCTGATGGGTTGGGTCGTGGCCGATGATGTTCGGGCCCAGGGCCATTTCGGTTCAGCGACAGATGGTGACCTGGATATCGCCTATTCGTTAATCCTGGCTCATCATCAATGGGGATCGGACGGCGAGGTCAACTATTTGAACGAAGCCCGGAAAATGATTAACAGCGGGATCAAAGCGAGCTATGTGACGAATCAGCGCCGGATCAATCTGGGGGATTGGGACAGCAAGAATGCGTTAAATACCCGCCCATCCGATTGGATGTTGAGCCATTTCCGGGCTTTTCATGAGGTCACCGGGGACCAGGTTTGGATCGATGTGATCGACAATCTCTACCGGGTATACAATCAGTTCAGCACGAAATATTCTTCTTCTACCGGACTGATTTCCGATTTTGTCGTCGAGGATCCGCCCAAACCAGCCCCGGAATATTACTTGGATGAATTTAAGGAAACAAACCAATATTACTATAACGCGAGCCGCTTCCCGCTTCGGATTGTGATGGATTACGCCTTATACGGCGACTCCAGGGGCAAGGCCGCGGCCGATAAACTGGCGAAGTGGATCAAGTCCAAGAGCAACAATAACCCGGCGAATATCAAGAACGGATACAAGATGGATGGAACGCCGATCGGCGACTACGCGACCGCCGTGTTCGTCGCCCCGCTGATCGCCGCGGGAACGGCGGACGGTGCCAATCAAGCCTGGGTGAACGCGGGTTGGGATTGGATCAAGAATAAGAAAGAGGATTATTTTAGCGACACTTATAATCTTTTATGCATGCTGTATCTTTCCGGTAACTGGTGGATTCCGTCCGGACAAGCTCCGGAGCCGGCAGTCAACCTGGGACTGAATAAACCGGCGGTGTCCAGCTCGATCGAGGGAATGGGTTTTGAGGCGGGTAAAGCGTTTGACGGTAACCTGGTTTCCCGCTGGGCCAGCAACGAAGGGACGGATCCCGAATGGATATATGTCGATTTGGGCAGTGTTCAGTCCGTTTCCGGAGTAAAGCTGAAATGGGAGGATGCCCACGCCACCCAATTCAAAATTCAGGTTTCTTCCGAGACCGGCGGAAATCCGGTCAACTGGACCGATGTCGCAACGGTCACCAACGGGGATGGAGGAGAAGATTCTTTCACTTTCGCCCCCCAGAACGCCAGATACGTAAGAATGTACGGGACGCAGCGGGGGACATCGTACGGTTATTCTTTGTACGAGTTTGAAGTATACGGTGAAAACTGAGGTCATTTTAAAAAAAAGGAAGCCGGACGCTTATCGTCCGGCTTCCTTGGCATGTGCGGCAATGTTTCCGGGTTTTGTACTCACCCGAGTGCCACGATATTGGGACGGAGACAAACCGGTCACGCGCTTAAACATTTTTGAAAAGAGCAGCGGGTCGCTGTAGCCGACGGAGCGCGCCACGTCGGCGACCGACAGGCTGAGGGACTCCAGCAGTTCCCTCGCTTTGTTCATGCGAAATTGCAGCAGATATTTTTGCGGCGACAGGTTCATTCTCTCTTTGAACAACGTGGAGAGGTAAACCCGATCGATCCCGATCATCCGGGCAAGCTCGGTGATGCTGACCGGATTGGAGTAATTCATCCGGATATATTCGATCGTCCGGTCCACGTAACGTGTTTTGAGAGCCGGTTGGGAGGAGGCCCCGCGGTTTGAGAGCATCTCTCCCAGCCAGTCGGCCAAAAACCGGTATAACCCGCTGCGCAGGGCCAATCCGCAGATCGGTTCAGGCCGGCCTAAGGTCTGCTCAAACTCGTCCAAATACGTATCGAACCAGGTGGGACGGGAGCATTCGAACACGGGCCGATCCCGGTTCAATCCCGCAGTTTCGAGCAAAGTTTCCGCATCTTCACCCTCGAACGCGATCCAGGAGTACACCCAAGGTTCGGCTTCGTCCGCCTTCATGCAGCAGATCTGCCCGGGATAAACGGCAAAGCCGCCCCCTTTTTCAAGCTCGTATTGTTGACCGTTTAAATCGTACCGGCCTTTACCCTCATGGATAAACAGCAGCTTATACTGTTCTTTGATGCCCGGGCCCCAGCAGTATCCCCGTTCACAATGCTGCTTGCCGTGATAACAGTAAGATATCGAGTATTGGGTCGTCATTATATTTTGCTCCTGTTCTCAAAGTACAATTACATTATGCCATGAAAATACAACATCCGGGTATTTATTTTGGGGCTGATTGCTCAGTATAATCAGGATGTAATCGCTAGTTCCTCTTAATATGATTACATATAAAAAAGGCCCTCCCAAGAGGACCTAAATCATCAGAATTTCACGGATTTCCTGTTCCGTCAGACTGGACAGCGCTTCTTGTCCGGGCTCGATCACTTCATCGATAAGATCTCTTTTCTTTTGCTGAAGCTCGTACATTTTCTCTTCAACGGTATTTTCGGTGATGAGCCGAATGACCTGTACGACACTTTTTTGTCCCATGCGATGCGCCCGATCGGCCGCTTGCTGCTCGACCGCCGGATTCCACCAGAGATCGTAAAGGATCACCGTATCGGCGCCGGTCAAATTGAGCCCGGTACCTCCGGCTTTCAAAGAGATCAGAAACAAATCGCGTTCGCCGTCATTGAAACGGGAGCACAATTGAACGCGCTCGGAAGGCGGCGTTTTACCATCCAGATAGAAAAAGGGGACACCGCGATAACCCAGTTCCTTGCCGATCAAGCCGAGCATTTCGGTGAACTGCGAGAAAATCAGCAAGCGTCTGCCGGAGCTGAGACATTCCTCCGTGATTTCCAGCAGTTGCTCGAACTTGGCCGAACTGCCTCCGTAATCCTCGACGAACAAGGCGGGATGGCAGCATATCTGGCGAAGACGGGTCAGTCCAGCCAAGATGCGGATCCGGTTCTTCTGGAAGCTCTCTTCGTTCAGATGTTTTAGAGTTTCCTGTTGCAGTTGGGCCAGAAGGGCGGCATAGAGCTTCTTCTGCTCCGGAAGCAATTCCGAGGTCTGCACGGTTTCGATTTTTTCGGGAAGCTCTTTAAGAACATCGGTCTTTAAGCGCCGGAGCAAGAACGGGCGGATCATTTTGGCGATCTGCTCCCGGCTTAACTCGTGAAACTGCTGGCGGTTTTGGAACAGGGCCGGGAAAACGACGTCATAAATCGACCAAAGCTCCTCCAGTTTGTTTTCCACCGGCGTTCCGGTCAAGGCAAAGCGGTGCTTGGCCTGCAGCGCCTTAACCGCCTGCGCCGTTTGGGTAGCGTAATTCTTAAACGTTTGCGCTTCATCGAGAAACATGGTGTGAAACGCGTGTTTGGCGAAATGCTCAATATCCATACGCAGCACCGGATAGGAGACGATCAGCACGTCGGTTGCCGCGGCCTGCTTCAGCACCTGCAGCCTGTCGCTTTTACTGCCGTCGGCCACGGCGCAACGGATATCCGGAGCGAATTTTCGCAGTTCGTTCCTCCAGTTATAAACGAGGGAAGACGGAGCTACGATGAGAGCCGGCTGCTGCTGGTCCCGAATTTCCGGCAGGACCGAGAGGAGGAAGGCGATGCTTTGCAGGGTTTTGCCAAGGCCCATATCATCGGCGAGAATGCCGCCGAAACGGTAATGGGCCAGCATCTTCATCCACTGGTATCCGTACGCCTGATAATCGCGGAGAACGGATGCCAACTGCCGCGGCACCGGGAAATCCAGGCCGTCAGGATTTTTGATGTGATGCAGAAGCAGGCGGAAGCTTTTGTCCAGCTTGATGGAACTGCCGTACTTGTGCTCGTCCAGCAGATGAAGGCCTTTGGTCACCGGGACCCGAAATCCGTTTCCGGCCTCGCCTACCATATGCGGACCCAAATCGTTCATCAAGTTGACGATCTGCTTGAATTCTTCATTGTCGAGCGGCAGCAGGGCGCCTTCGGGAAGCCGGTAGTATTTCCTTTTTACTTCCAGGGCCTGAATCACTCCGCGGATTTCCTGTTCCGAGATCCCGCTCAGGTCAAAGGAGATTTCCAGCCAATCCGTTCGTTCTCCCAGTTGGACCGAAACCTTCGGCGGGGCGGAAACCGGAACGATCCGGGTCTTGACCGCCGAAGTGGCATAAACATCGAGCAGTTGTTCAAGCCGGGGGACGATATGCACCAGGAAATCGTATTCGGCCTCTTCTTCATCCAGAAAGTAGCCGCTTTCCGTCTTGACGAAAGAGCTTTCCTCCATAATCTCAAGGATCCGGCTTTCCTGTTCTTCGTCGCGCATTAGGATGAGATCGCTGCCTCGGGCGGTTCCGCTTTCGAGCGGGTTGAGGACGATATCGCCGTACTGGAATTCCAATCCGGCCAGAAGACGGTTGCGCACCCGGTCCAGATAAAGCCGGGCTTTCAGCGGGGATCTAACCATCCGCTCGGTGACGGTTTCCGCGATTTGTACGGAGCCCATTCTTTGCAAACCCGGGAGAACCTTCTGCATAAACGGCTCCATTTGATCGGCGGCGATATAGATATGATTTCTGCGGGAAGCATCCAGCATGTTTTTGAATTCCCGCAATCGCCGGCACCGGTCGACCGGCAGCTTCCGAAGTACGTCGTCCGTAAGAACCAGCCCGTAGTTTTCCAGGATTTTTAAATCGGCGAGCCCGTCGACATCCAGACGATAGCCGCCATCTTCGGCCCGGTCGAACCTGTATTTAACCGGGAGCGGTTCGTCCGAAATCGCGAACGGCCGAGGTTTTCCGAACCCGAGATCCAGCTTGACGGATGGGGCGGACGCTTGGAAGCTGCGGAGCAGTTCGGCCCAAGCGTAAGGAGGCAGAAGCAGGGTCCTTGTCTCTTTGTTTCGCCTTGAGGCTCCAACGCTCAATCTGGCATCTTCCTGATAAAGCCGCTCGTTTCGCGATACCTCGACCAGTTGGCGCAGAATGCTATCCTGTGCCGGTTCGAAACTATGAATCGCCGGATCATAAGTGAACTGTTCGGAGAAAGGGTAGTTTTCTCCACGTTCAAGATTGTTTAGAAAGTCGCGGATATGCTTGACAATATAGAGCCGGTTGCCGCCGATCTTAAGTTCGACGCCGAAGACGTACTGATTGGGGCCGACAGGCGATGGTTTGAGTATAAATTCGGCTTGCAGGCGGGTCCGGGAGTCAAAGCGGGACCCTGCGCTTTTTCTGCGTATTCCGCCTTCTGCAAATAGACCCATCACGTCCCGGGTTAGCCAAACGTCCCGGGAGGAGCCCCCGGATCGTAGTCTTGGCGAGGCGTGACGGTCCGCCAATTCGTTGAAGGACTCATCGGCGGGGCGGCCCTCGGGATACAACAGCGAGACGGAACGCGTCGGAAAGCCGGAGCCGGCTTGTTGTTCCCGAATCCCTAACAGGACGGCGGCGATATGTTTACAATTGTTGTTATATAGAGCGTAAGCGGGACATTGACATTCGGCGGATACATCGCCGTTGAGGTCGATGTGAACGAATACGCGGTAACTGTCGGTTCCGCGGACGATGGCCTGGTAGTGGCCGGCTTCCGGATCGGTGTGGGTGAAAGTAACTCTTTTTTGCCGGAAGTAGGCCTCGCCGCGATCGTACGCGATGCGTCCGCACAGCAGCTTGATCAGCCGCTCGGTTAAGGGTGAGCTCATGGGCGTACCCTCCTTAAAACCAGAAATTTTGACACTATATCATATTACCAGAAACACGGCGAGATGGAAGGGTGGTGATGTCAGCAGTTTGTCCTAACGAAAGATAGCATGGGCATTTTGTTTTCATTCAATTGATGAGGAGTGAACAAGTATGAAATATAGCTATTTGGGCCGTTCCGGGTTAAAAGTCAGCCGGCTTTGTTTGGGGACGATGAATTTCGGCGTGGATACGGAAGAACGCGAAGCGTTTAAAATAATGGATGCCGCCGTGGATGCGGGGATTAATTTTTTTGATACGGCCAATATCTATGGTTGGGGTGAAAATGCGGGCAGAACCGAGGAAATTATCGGGAAATGGTTCGCCCAAGGAGGGGGCCGGAGAGAGAAAGTCGTTCTGGCCACCAAGTTTTACGGGGAGATGAGCGACTCGAACGATGGGCCCAACAATGCTCCCGGGCTGTCCGCCTACAAGATGCGCCGCCATCTGGAGGGATCGCTCCGGCGGCTGCAAACCGATCACATCGAGCTGTATCAAATGCACCATGTGGACCGCAACGTGTCTTGGGACGAACTTTGGGAAGGTTTCAGCATAGCGCTGTACCAGGGGAAAATCGGGTACATCGGTTCCAGCAACTTCGCCGGCCGGGATCTGGTGAAGTCGCAATACGAAGCGAAGGCGAAAGGCATGCTCGGTCTGATTTCCGAGCAGCATAAATTCAGCCTGCTCTGCAGGTTGCCGGAGCTGGAGGTGCTTCCGGCCGCCGAGGAGCACGGC
Organism: Paenibacillus sp. A14; assembly: GCF_036864815.1. Lineage (NCBI taxonomy): Bacteria > Bacillati > Bacillota > Bacilli > Caryophanales > Paenibacillaceae > Paenibacillus > Paenibacillus sp. A14. The sequence goes on along the minus strand of NZ_JBAGJD010000003.1, from coordinate 17,641 downwards.
ATCGGCGTGATCGCCTGGAGCCCGCTGGACGGCGGCCTGCTGAGCGGCCATGCGCTGCGCCCGGCGCCGGGCTCGAAACGCGCGAACAATCCCGCCCGCGTGGAGAAGCATCGCGGGCAGCTCGAGGCGTTCGAGCGTTTTTGCCGCGAGCTCGGCGAAAGCGAGGCCAATGTGGCGCTGGCCTGGACGCTTACGCGTCCGGCGATGACCGCGCCGATCATCGGCCCGCGGACGCTCGGGCAGCTGGAGACCGCGCTGCGCGCGGTTGACATTCAGCTGGGCGAAGCGGAGCTCCAGCGGCTGGATGAAATTTTCCCGGGGCCGGGCGGGGAAGCGCCACAGGCGTACGCCTGGTAGGCGATAATCCCGGCAGACAGAACTAGCGCGTGTCAGGAAGCCCTTTCCCGGCCATCCTTATGGATGACGGAAGGGGCTTCTTATTTTTTTTGCCGTCACAGCTTAAAACGGGGTTGACCTTCACGCGGCGTTAAGGTGTACATTGGATTCGTCAGGAGGAGATTCTATGGAATACACGATTCAAAAGCTGGGGCAGTTGGCGGGAGTCAGCACCCGGACCTTAAGGTACTATGATGAAATCGGGATTCTCAAGCCGGCGAGGATCAATTCATCGGGATACCGGATTTACGGTCAGGATGAAGTGGATCGGCTGCAGCAGATTTTGTTCTACCGGGAACTCGGGTTTTCCCTGGAACAGATCGGATCGATCGTCAATGACCCGTCATTCGACGGGGCCCGCGCTTTGAAGGAGCACCGTGAACGACTCCTGGAAAGAAGACAGCAACTGGACGCATTGATTGCCAATGTGGACAAAACGATTGCGATGAAGGAAGGGAGAACGAAGATGACGGATCGGGAAAAATTCGAGGGCTTTAAACAGAAGCTGGTTGAGGATAATGAAGTGAAATTTGGCAAGGAAATTCGCGAAAAATACGGAGAAGATGCGGTGAACCGTTCCAATGCCAAGGTTCTAAATATGACGGAAGAGGAGCATCAAGAACTGCAGCGTCTGGAGCGGGAGATGTTCTCGGCCTTGCAAACGGGAATGGCGGCCGGGGATCCAGCAGGCGAGGCGGCGCAACAAGCGGCGGATTTGCATAAGCGGTGGCTTACGTTTTACTGGGACCAGTATTCCGCGGAAGCGCATGTCGGATTGGCAGAGATGTACGTGGCCGATGAACGTTTTAAAACTTACTATGATAAAAATGGTCCCGGAACGGCCGAGTTTCTGCGCGATGCCGTGCTCATTTACACCGGGAAAAAAAGCTGACGATTCGGTAACCCGCCGACGGATTGTTCGCCAAATCATTGTTTCCGCCTCCTTACTTGGGTTATCATTATAATTATATTGTGAAAGAGTTCTCTAATCGAGGTGGAAGTCAATTGAAAACGGTCGTGATCATCGGCGGCGGAATCACAGGTCTGTCCGCGGCTTATTATTTGCAGAAAGAGATACGGTCCCGGCGGCTTGAGACCCGGATTACGCTGATCGAATCGAGCGAACGGCTTGGCGGGAAGATCCATACGGTCCGCCAAGACGGCTTTATTATGGAAGCCGGCGCCGATTCCATCGTCGCCCGGAAGAAGAATGTGGCCCCTCTTGTGGAAGAACTGGGCCTGAGCGAAGAGGTCGTCTATAACGCAACTGGCAAATCCTATATTTATACGGAAGGCCGGTTGAAGCTGATTCCGGAAGACGCGGTTTTCGGCATTCCGCTCAGCCTGGAATCGCTGGCCAAGAGCGAATTGATCTCGGCTGAGGGCAAGGTTGAAGCGCTGAAGGATTTTTACACCCCGAACGGGACGTTTACGGTAAATGACTCGGTGGGCGGCTTTCTGGAGGCCTTCCTCGGCAAGGAAATCGTCGAGAAGCAGATCGCTCCGGTGCTGTCCGGCGTGTATTCCGGCAACCTGAGCGATCTCACACTCGCTTCCACTTTACCATACTTGCTGGATTATAAGAACGAGTACGGGAGCATTATAAAAGGTCTGGCCGAAAACCGTCAGACCTTCAAAGGAACCGGGGACAAGAAATTCTTCTCCTTTCAAGACGGCGTTTCCGCGTTGGTGGATCGGATTGAATCCAGGCTGGAGGATGTGGAATTGCTGAAGGAAATCTCGGCTGAAGCGCTATCCCGTACCGGAGGCCGATATCAAGTCCAACTTTCCGACGGGAGCAAAAAGGAAGCCGATTTCGTGGTGATCGCCACGCCGCATACCGCGGCACAGGCTTTGCTTAAGGACGCCATGCTTGACGAAGATTTCGCGGGGATGCGCAGCAGCTCTATGATCAGCGTCTATTTGGGCTTCGATCTCTCCGACGGGGAGCTGAAGGCCGACGGCACCGGCTTTATCGTGTCGCAGTCCCCGGATGTCGTTTGCGATGCCTGCACATGGACCAGCCGGAAATGGAAGCATACTTCCGGGACGAGCCGTCTGCTGGTAAGATTGTTTTACAAAAGTTCGGGACCGTCCTTTGCATGGCTTCAAGGTCTTTCGGAGAACGAACTTCTTGACGTAGCCCTTAAAGATGTAGCCGCCAGCCTGGGGATTCATAGCGAACCGGTCACCCACGTCGTTACCAAATGGCTGGATTCCATGCCGAATTATCATATTCGTCATCACGAACTGGTGCAGTCGCTGGAGCAAAAACTTTCCTCCGCCTATCCCGGGGTTTATTTGGCGGGATGCTCTTATTACGGGGTCGGTATTCCGGATTGCATTGCGAACGGGGAACAGATCGCCGGGAAGATCGCCGGGCGGATGGCTGAGCAGGCGGCAATCTGAGATTTTTAATAAAATTTTGGGTTCTTCCGTTTCAATCCCCATAGGCCGGGTAAAGTAATAACAAGTGGGAAGTGGTAAAAGGAAAACACCAGACGGATGTCATGTTCCATGTCGATCCGGAAAGGCAGCTGATTTACCATGAACTCTCTTGCAAAAAGGAAGAGACGAAAGAAACTGCTTCGTTTCTTGTCAGGTAGAATACCCTAGCCTTTGGAAGATTGCTTAACATTTAAATATCGCTTCCCACAACAGAGGACTCCGCGGTTTTCAATCGCGGGGTCTTCTTCTTGTTTGGGCAGAAGAGCAGGACGAGGCAAATGCATCAATTTCGCCGCTCCCGTAACTTGGCGGGGCAAGCTCGAATATGATCAAATATGGCGGTTCAGACGGAAGCGGGAGGTGAGTATCAAGGGAGATGAAAGATCTTTTATTATATGACGTGGAGTGGTGGATCCTAGGAAAAACGGCAAAAATGATCCAACGGTATCATCCCGCCCTCGATATCATGTCCGCCAGAGAATTGGACGACTATATCCGGGAAAAGGGCACCACCGCTTTAAATGCGGAGTATCGGACGATTTCCGCTATGTGTCTCGGCATCGCCGCTTACGCTATCTTCAAGCATGTCCGGATCGATTCCGCCGCAGCGGTCTCCTATTACTATTTCAGTAAAAATTACGACACTTACCGGGAATGGCAGGATGAACTGGTTCCGGATCCGGAATTTTTGCGGCTGCTGATTCCGAGAATCCGTAAGATCGGCAGCATGAACCGCAGGCTCACGGATAAGCTGAAGCAGCTCGCGCCCAAGGCGGACATCGAGTATATCGGTCATTTCGTGGACCATTGCCTGTTTCATCCCGCCGAGCGTCTTCGGGCTTCGGACGAACCTTTGGTCGTCGGGTGGGCGGGGGACCGGAATAAACGATCCAAGAACTATGATACCTTGTTCCTCCCCATACGCAGCCATTTTGAGCAGGATGCCGAGGTTCGATTTTTAGATACCCCCGGGCGGTATGCCCATGAGGATATGCCCTCCTTTTATCATTCCATCGACCTTCTTCTCATCACGTCTTCGAACGAGGGCGGCGGGGCCACGGCGCTGGAAGCGTTCGCCTGCGGCAAGCCGGTCCTCTCAACGGATGTCGGTTACATCAGGGAAGCGGCGCCTTCCGAGGCTCACGAACTGATTCTTCAAAGTGACAGCCCCGAGGCTTTTATCCGGGTGGTAGACCGGTATAAGAAAGAGAGAACGGCACTTCAAAGCCTGGGATTAAAATGCCGGCAGCAGATCGAAGACCATTGGAGGATAGATCAAGGGGTGGCCCGATGGTTCCGGGTCCTGTTCGGTTTATGACGGCTAACGACGTATAACGATAAGGAAACGGGGAGGATGACATTGACTGCCGAACTATACGTTACGACCGAAGTACCTATAGAGCTGATTTTTACGGATGTGGATGTACGCACGGCGAATAAGGAGCACACAATTCCCTCTTTTACGGAAGAATGGTTTGCCCACCATAAGGTCTACTCCGATGTATCGCTCATGCGGATGGAGCCGCATCAAGAGTTGTTCCGCTATTTTTACGGAGAGACCTTAGCCTCTCCCGAACCTTATTTGGATTGGTACGAAGGCATTCATCGCCTTAGAGGCATCGTGCCGCCGATGGAACGGGAAGGCCTGCTGAACCAGAAACGGATGGAATTTGAAAATATGCGTTTCTATTTGCAGAACGACCCAAGCTATTTTACGGATCATCCCCCGCAGGTCACCTATCGGACGCCGGGGAGATTTAATATTCAGGACGGACATCATCGGGCTGCTTTTCTGTACTGTTCCGGTTTAAGGCGGATTCCCGTCCGGATGCCGCGTGCGGATTATGAGCGCTGGATGAACCCGGAGGCGCTGGAGGACACGTTGCATACGATGGCAGTGCAGCAACGGGACCTCATTTATACGCCGATCCTGCATCCCCGTTTCTACGAAATGAGAAGTGAGCGGGATGAATTTTATAAAACCAGGCTGGATGTGATCCTGGAGTATTTGGGCCCCCGGAACTTGAAACGATTGAAGGTGCTTGATATCGGCTGCAATATCGGCTACTATGCCCGTCACTTCACGCGTGAAGGTGCTCGGGTTACCGGCATCGAGCCGGACCCGCAGCATACGGATTTGCTGATGCAATTGAACCGGCTGGAGCGGGCCGATTTTGAACTGGTTTGCGAGCCGTTGGAGCGTCTCGTGGGACTTCAGGGATATGAGGTCGGGCTTCTGCTGACGGTGTTTTACCATTTCATGGGGGATCCCGACCTCAGCGAACGATTTCTTGGTATTGTAGATTGTGCGGTTCAAGGATTATTGTTCTGGGAATCCGGCGACCGGATCGAGGAAGAGAAGTCCCTGCTGTTCAAGCATACGGGGTTTGAGGATTACGTAAAGCTGGCGGATACGTTCGGAACGGGAAAATACCGCGAACTCGGTGTCTTTTTGAAGCGGCCGAGATAAGTTTGGAGGTGTGGACATATGTTTCAGGAAGTATCCGTACTGATGCCGTATAAGCCGGATGACGGACCTAGAGATCGGGCCTTTCATTATATCAGGCGGTTTTACGAACGCATGCTGCCGGGGGCGCAGTTATGCATCGGTGAAGATTTGGATGAACCTTTCAGCAGATCGAAGGCGATTAACCGCGCCGCTTCTCAAGCCACAGGACGTGTTTTTGTCATCGCGGACAATGATCTGATTTATCATCCCGCGCTGTTGCTCCAGTCGATTCAACGGCTTGGCAAAGACCGCTGGGTTATTCCGTTTGCGCGGATCAATCGTCTGTCCGAGGCCGTCTCCCACCGAATCGTGCAGGAAGGGAGCGGCAGTTGGCCGCTGCCGGTTCAGCCGGACACGAAGCCGGCCGAAGCGACTTATTTCGTAGGCGGGATGAACGTGCTGCTGCGGCAATCTTTTGAAAGCGTTGGCGGGTATGATGAGCGATTTATCGGTTGGGGCGGTGAGGATGAAGCATTCGCCTATTCCTTGGATACGATGGTAGGGAAGCATGTCCGGCTGGAAGGGGAGCTGTTTCATTTCTGGCACCCTTTTGTCGGACCGAGCGGGAATCCGCATTATGACGAGAATTACAAGCTTTACTTACGCTATAAGGCCGCGTGGGGCAACCCTGAGGAAATGTACCGGCTGCTCGAGGAGAAACGTAAAATATGTAAAGGAAAAGGGGCAGATGGAGAAGATGGGAATGAAATTGTCGGTGATTGTTCCTGTCCTTAATGAAGCTACATTCGTTCCGCTATATTTGGAGAGTGTAGGTGCCTATGCCTATGAGATCATCATGGTGGATGGAGGCAGCACGGACGGGACGCTTGAAATGATAGAAGCTTTCCAACAACGGGGTTATCCGATCAAACTGTTTACCATGCCGCAAACCGGTCTTCCTTATTCGGAGGATTGGGATGAATCGCGGGTGCGCAATTTTTTGATCGAGCAGGCTTCCGGAGACTGGATTATGAATTTGGATATCGATGAAATTGTGGAGGACCGCTTTAAAGAGTTGCTTCCGGAATTGATGAGCCGCCATGGTGTGCATATCTACCAGTTTCCCTTTGTGAATTTCTGGAGAGATCCCAAAACGCTCCGCGTGAATAGTCCCGGGGATGAAAGATGGTCGAATGACATTACCCGGATGTGGCGTTCCGGCATCGGTATCCGATATCGCGACGAGAAGCATCATTGCACGCTGGAAGGGCCGGGAGGTCAAAGCATTTGGCAGATTCCCAGAGGCAGAGTGGATATCAATATTTACCATTACCATTATGCCTTGGGAAAAAAAATCAAGTTTAACGATAACCGGCGAGGCGACGTCAATTTGCCTGAAAATGAAGGCGAAGCGGATTGGAATTACGCCCATCCCGAATATGCGATCGCCACAAACAAGTTTAAAGGGGAGCATCCGGCAGTGATTCAGCGTTATTTGCAGCAGACGAAGCCCTCCTCCTGATCGAAAAAACAATAAGCCCTCTACGTTCCATTTGCCGCATGGCGAGTAGGCACTAGAGGGCTTTCGCATTTTCGCATTTAAGTGGAACTTTGAAGCAGTGGGCATGAACCGAGCACTTCTTCCTTCAGCCGCCGGGCAAATTCGGCCGGATCCCGGAACGTCCACCGCTCCAAGTCGGGCAGGGCCGCCGAGAGCTGTCCAAGCTGATCCTCCGGATAGGCAAAGCTATCGGCTATGCGGCGTTTGGCGTTGACGGGGACCGGTGCTGATTCGCCGCAATAGATCACGGCGTCCAGTTCCGCTTCCGCCAGCAAATCCACCCGGTTCGTCAAATATAGCAGATACCCTCCTTTACGGAAGCCCGTGATGGGCCGGTTATAATGGCGGAGGGCGTTTATGATCAGGAGGAAGTTCTGGCTCGAAGCGAGCTCCCTGACCACGTATTGCCAGCGCGAGGCATACGCCGTCCATTTTTTTTCGCCCAAAATCAGAATGCAGGGAACCCCGGCTTCCTGGATTCGCTCGGCCGCCTGCCGGGGCGTTTCCGTTATCGAGAAGAGGTTGTCTGGCCGCAAAGGAGTTCGCCAGGATTTCCCCCATTTTTGCTCGAAATACCCCTTGTTTTTTTCCCAAAGCTCTTTATATACCTCAGGCTGCATTTTGCGTATGGTGGCGCTCCCGTGGTGATACACGAAGGCGTCTTCAACGACGAGCAGCCGGTATCCGGCAGCCCTCACCCGTTCGCAGTAATCGTCGTCCTCAAACATCCCGATGCCGTAGCCGGTGTCCAGCGGACCGATTTTCTCCCAAACCTCCTTTTTCATGGCGACGCAAAAAAATCCCAACAATTCGGTGGTCCTGACGCGTCCTTGATTAAACCGGTAAAAATCCTGCAGCCAATCGGGATGGGCTCCGGATACCGGGTCCGCGACAAAATGGTCCAACGCCTGATCATTGCCGACAAAGTTGGACATCGGACCGGTCATCCCGACTGAAGGATTTTCTTGCATGGGGCGAAGTAGGCGGGAAATCCAACTGCCGTCCGGCACGATCGTATCGTTATTGAGCAAAATGTAATACTCGCCAGTCGCCTGCTCGATCCCCTGTGAATTGCCTGCTGCGAAGCCCAAATTCCGCTCCGAAAGAATTATTTTGATTCTGCTGTCCCGGATTCTTCTTAATCGCAGTGAAGTTTGATCGGTGGAAGCATTGTCAACTATGACGATCTCCAGATTCGGATAATGTCCGGGACGGAGCAGGCTACGCAAACACTGCTGGGTATACGTCCAATTGTTATGGGTCACGACAATGACGCTTACTTTGGGATACAGCCGCTTAAGAATGAGTTCGTGGATATCCAGGTAACGCTGCTCCCAGGAATGTTGACGGGCAAATTCCCTCCGCTTCTCCTCCAATTCTGGGGCTTTGCTTCTTAGAGCGGATTCGATGGCTTGCTCGAAAGAAACCGGGTCCGAAGCCATCCCGACAAGATGGGGAGACACCGAAGCGACCTCGGGCAGTTCCGTGGAAACGACCGGTTTGCCTGCCGCCAGATACTCATAAAGCTTGACGGGGTTGGTCGCCTCCGTCAGTCGGTTCTGTCTGAAAGGGATCAACGCAACATCAAATCGGCGCAAATAACCGGGGAGCTGCTGATAAGGTTTTTCGCCGAGCAGCAAGACATTCTTCAAATGTTCGACCTTCGAAATATCGCAGCCGAAGGTGTGCCCAATCAGGACGAAGGTCCAATCTTTTCTTTTTTCCGCTAGTTCCCGAATCAGATCAATGTCGAACCAGTCGGAGATGGCACCGTAGTAGCCGATCACCGGGCCGCGGAGCTTCTCCAGTTCGGCCGCCGTCGGAACTTGGGCGGACCTTGCGAAATGGCTGACATCCGCCGCATTGCGAAGCAAAGATACATCGGGGCGGAGTCTTTGAAGCTTCTCCTGAAGTCCTTGAGAAGAGGCAAGCACCAGATCCGCACGGAGGATCATTCTTTCTTCCTGATGCAGCATGGATGAAGCGTTTGTGGAAAAACCGGCGTGGTCATCCATGCAATCGTAAACGATCGTGTGCTCAGTCAAATTTTCAACGAGCGGTGACCAAAACGGAAGATCTACGATGGATACCATCTCGGTAATGGCGAATTTTTCTTTGACGACTTCGACGGACAGGCTCAAAAACTCCACATCCCGCGGACTCATTTGATCTTGGTACAGATTGAGCCTGGAACTTGAGCAAAGGGTTACGTTCCACACCCTCGGCGCGATTTTTTTGATTTTGACATAGCGCGCAATATCTTCTTTACCTCCGGCATCCATAGGCAGTGGATTCATCTCGGTCGTTACATAAAAGACGCGATGCCCCCGGTCGGCAAATTGCCGGGATATCTGCTGCGGACGCTGCCATCTGAAATGCCAATCAATGACCGGAAAACGAAATATATCATATAATTCACCGGTACGGCTCGGGGAATGGGGGGGAGATTTTACCGGAGGAGCGGCGAGCGCGGCGTTCTCCCGCGGAAACATTTCTCCGGCACCTTCCCTTAAAGGTGTTGATGGTCCGGCATTCAATAACGCTAGGCTTCGAATCGGTTTTTCGATGCGAGTTCCTGTTTTTTTCAACAGAGCTCTCCTCCCTAAGCAAATGTCTATGGTTAGAGTATGAGAGAAGCTGCCGCTCCGCATGGGGCGAAAGCCCGCCTGCCTAAAATTATGGAATTCCGTTCCTCAAATAGGCCTTTTTCTTATCTTTGCGAAGATAGGTTGCCGCACGGAGGCGAATGACATAAGTTACCGTATCAAAGTGAGGAGGTAGGGAACGTGAGGATTTTATGGGGGAACACTCAACTGCCGGATTACGAAAAACCGGTACAAAAAAAGTGGAAAGTAAAACGAAAACCCAAACTAGGGACTTGGACGGGAAAACGCGGCAAGGTACGCCATAGTCTTAAACGCAAAATCGTCCGCCTAAAGCTGCAAGTCGGTCGGCTCACCGGCAATGTGAGCGAATTGACCGTTCGGATAAACACCTTGCAAACGCAGGTCAACCAGCTTGCATCCCAAGCCGCAGCCAAACCGCAGCCGCCGTCTCCTCCAGCCCCTGGAGCAGGTCCGGGGGGCGGGACAGGAACCGGAGTGGGGACGTCTACCGGCGGAAACGCCGCTCAACATACGGTTACAACGATTCATAAAACAGTGAACGACAGCTCGGCCCGTGGAGACGGGACCCTGGATTCGCTGGAAAGTGCGCATGCCCGGATTACCGCCCTGCATCAACTAGTCGACGGTATTCTGCGCCAAATCAATTCGCAGCAGCGGCAAATCGATGACGCTTTTTCCAACATTAACGCCTTGAGACAACAGGTTCAGCAATATGTCGGGCCAACGGAAAATTATGAGGGTATCATTAATTTGTTGACCCCTTTGTTAAACACGAGCGTAACAATCGATACCGCCGCCGGCCCGATTTTCGGTACATTGGTGGCTATCGGATTGGACTATATAGAAATTGTGGAACCGGACGGCAGCATTGTTCTCATTCCGCTCGATCAAGTTTTATCCGTATCTTAAGCAAATGGAGTATAGGAGGGCATTAAGCGATGGATTTTGAACAGAGGTTAAGTGCATTTATCGGAAGGTTCATTGAAGTGGTTTTTGCTAACCAGTTTTTGCAGGGCCAGCTTCTGAGCGTTTCCGACGACTCGTTTGTCGTCCAGGCGGAGAGCTCCAATTATATTCCCGAGCCCCGTCAAGTAACCGTGTTCTCGGATAACGTCATTTTCGTGCGCATTCCGCAGTAGCCCCTAATGAAGGCTCGTCATCGGCGATTTCAATTGTTCCCGCATCCAGGACTTCCATATTTCGTACGTCTCCTTTTGCTGACGGTGCGTAATGCTGCCGCCTCTAATCCGTCTGTGATAAAGGGGTCTGGGTACAAAAGCAAAGGGGAATTGGCGCGCGATTCGAATGAGCAGCTCCAAATCTTCGTACAGTCTTCCGGCAAAGGGTGCTGCCGTATTCCAGCCGCCTAATTCTTTTAGAACCGCGGTTTTTAGCAGTCGCGGAGCCAGCGGTTCCGCCCGGCTCAATAGATCGTCAGGGGTCATGACGGGAGCGTGCCGGGAAACGGTCTGCAACAGCAATTGCCGGTTCGCCCGTTCCTGCCATTGAGCATATTGGGCCCAAATGACGGCAGCCTCCGGCATAGTCTCGGCTCCTTCAAGCAGAGCGGCGCAGCATTCGGGTGCGAGCCAATCGTCGGCATCGAGTTCAAGGAGCCATTCTCCCCGCGCCATCCGGAGAGCTTGATTCAGTGCATACGATTTGCCCTGGTTTTCATTTAGGATAAGACTGCGGATTCTGGAGCTTCGGGAAAACCGCTCTATGACTTGCGTCGTATCGTCGGTCGATCCGTCATCCACGAGGATTAGCTCCCACTCCAAAAAGGATTGAGCCATTACGGAACGTACGGCCCAAGGCAAATAGTCGCTGTCGTTGTAGGAGGCGATGACGATGGTGATCCGCGGAGGCTGTCGGGTGAAGTCCGGGCGCTCCGTCTCCTCTTCGTGGTGCTTCGCGAACAGAAGCGGGAGAATAAACCTCCGCGTCTCAGGTTCTTTAAGCCAGGGAGGCGGCTGCATCGGACTCGGGATAAGCACCTCTCCACCGAGCGGATGCCATTTCCATGTTTGTGCGAGTTGATATTGTTTATCAATCAAAAGGTATTGATCGAACGGGCATTCGGGCCAGGTTGGAAATCCGGGGAAACTCCCGGTGCAAACCGCTTCTTTGCGCCATAGTATAGGGCCGCGGGGAGCGGGGGAGCCGGGAAGGAAATTAGCGGAACCGGCCGAAGCGTCGTCCAGAACGGCTCCGGCCGTATCGTCCGGAACAGTCCGAAACCAGTGCTCCAATTGCCGGGCCAGCTCCGGTTTAACGACTTCGCCGGCGATCAGTGTAAGGAACCAGTCTTCCGGGATGGCAGCCAAGGCGCTGTTGATAAGTTCCGCGGCGCCCCTTCCAGGACCCGTCGAAAGGGTCATGATCGTGACCTGAGGCAATACGGAAAGCAGGGAGCGCTCGGTTTGCCGACAAAGGTAAGGTGGGGTGTCTTTGGAGAATATAAACGCTAGCATCGATATCACCTTTGCATTTGTTTTTCTCAGGATATGCATAAGCCGACCCGGATGCACCAACGGGTTCAAATCGGGTCATATAAAAAAGATCATGGTTAACGGGAAGTCCGGCGGGATCAGGCGTCAATCATGATCTTTTTGTTAGAACAACGACTTAAGCATTATGCCCAGTTTCCTTTGCGGAAAACGGGTTCGATCGTTCCATCCTGAAGCTCGCCGTCGATTTCGAGCTCGGCCGAGCCAATCATAAAATCTACATGAGTCAGACTGACGTTGGCGCCTTTTTGGAGCAGCTCATCTTTGGAGAGCTTTGTGCCCCCTTCGATATTGACGGGATAGGAGCTGCCCAGGGCGAAGTGACAGGATGCATTCTCGTCGATCCCCGTATTGTAAAAAATCCGATTCATCAAAGAAATCGGAGAGTTATGAGGCACCAGGGCCATTTCGCCCAGGTAGGAGGCTCCCTCATCCGTAGCCAACAGGGCGGTAAGATGTTCTCGCCCGGATTCGGCGTGATATTCCGTAACCTTTCCGTCCTTGAAGGTCAGACGAATGCCTTCGACCAATCGCCCGTTCAAATTCAGGGGGAGCGTGCTCGTAACTGTCCCGTTTACCCCGGTGCGAAGCGGCATCGTGTAAATTTCCTCCGTAGGCATGTTGGCCACGAAGTACACGCCGGATTCATTATGGTCTCCTCCGCCGAGCCAAAGATGTCTTTCGGGCAGTTCAACCTTCAGGTCCGTACCCGGTGCGCGGTAATGCAAGCTTTTATACCGCTTTTTGTTCATATACTCCTGCTTTTCCTTCAGTTTGCCGATATGTTTCCGCCAAGCATCAACGGGATCTTCATTCCCGTTAACCCGGTTCATCTGGAATACGGCCTCCCACATCGCCTCGATCCGACCGTTTTCGGGCAGGTCGGCGAACACTTTGTCGGCCCAGGCTCGTGTCGGAGCCTTGATCAGCGACCAACTGATTTTATTCGTCCGGATATAGCCCTGGAATTTCTCGCGGGCCACCGCGGCCGCCTTCACAGCGGTAGCTACTTTGTTGCCGTCCACACCGCTGAGCAGCATCGGATCGGGCACTTTGATGTGCAGTAGAGCACCGCCTCCCTCAGCGAGCTGCTCAACCATATCCGCCTGCCATTTCGGGTAAAAACCGAAGGAATCGTCCGGTGCTTTCTCATACCGAATCTTGGCAATCGTCTCGTCGTCCCATTCTACCTGAACGTATTTGGCCCCGGCTTCATAAGCTTTGGCGACGATCAGACGGGTGAATTCCACGGTCTCGAGCGGTGCCTGCACAATCAAAACCTGGCCGGGCTGTATGTTAACGCCCACTTTTACGACCAGTTCGGCATATTTCTCCAGTAAAACCTCAAAATTTTTCAAAGTTCTGTCCTCCCCGATAATTGCTCTATCCAATCCATTATATCGGAAAGGGAAAACACGGAGCAAAAAGGGACATTTAGTAATTACTCCTGTTGTTGATTGGAGTTATAATGGTAAGTAACCCTGACACCGAGCGTGTAGTAACTTTCCTCGCGGTAATGGCCATCGGGGCATTTTTTGACGTGGCAATCGGGTTCCCGGTCTGCTGCGAGCGGCTTTTGGCATACGGGACATTTGGGAGTAAACCATTTTTTAAACAGACCGGCCATCCATTAATTCCTCTTTTCAGATTAATTTACTTGGTATTATTATAACGGATTTGATCCGGTTCGTATACGGGTTTTATGAAGGACGTGATCAGCATTTTATTACTACTTGTCATGGTTCTGCTTGGCTTGGCGGGATCTTTTCTGGCGGGCATGTTTGGAATTGGGGGAGCGATTATCAACTATCCTTTGCTGCTTTTTGTTCCTCCGGCTCTGGGGCTTGCCGGGTTCACTACGCTGGAAGTGTCGGCGATCAGTATGTTTCAGGTGTTCTTTTCCGCCTTGTCGGGAGTTTTGACCACGCAATTGACGCGCAAAAGAAAGCCGGATGCTCCCGGAGTTCACCGAAAACTAGTGTTTTATATGGGAGGTAGTATTCTGGCCGGAAGCTTGTTGGGCGGACTAGCCTCCGGATATATCGCCGGAAATCTAATCAATATAACATATGGTGGACTCGCGATTTTGGCCATCGTTTTGATGCTCGTTCCACCAAGGGGAACCGCTCCGGAGACCGGGGAAAACGCGGGTTTTCCCGCAATTTTAGCCGTTGTTTTGGCCTTTCTCGTGGGGATCGTCTCAGGGATCGTCGGGGCTGGCGGTGCCTTTCTGTTAATTCCGATCATGCTGACTGTTCTGAACATTCCGGTTCGGACGGCGATCGTCTCCTCGCTGGCAATTGTCTTGTTGTCGGCCGTAGGTGGTGTTGCCGGGAAACTCGCAACGGGCGGGCTACCCGTCCTGCCCACTCTATTTACGGTGATCGGCTGTCTGATCGGCGCACCGCTCGGCTCCCGGGTTGCGGCCAAAATGGATACCCGCGCCCTTCGGTACGGCCTGGTGGCCATCATCGCTGCCACCGCGGTTAAAGTGTGGTTCACTGTACTGTTTTAAAGGGTATAATCCGGGCATGTTTGCCTCAAATTAGGACTGCAGGATGAATTAGATCATTTCCTAAGGAGGCTAAGATGAAAGAAAATCCCTTCTCCAGTTTGCAGTCGCAAAATCCAATCTCTCAAGCGCAGGAATCCGCGGAAAATGTGCGCCGTGCCGTGAATCAGGCCCAATCCCATCCAAGGGAGGAAACGATTCAAAACGCCCGTAACGCTATTAAGAAAGCGGAAAATGCCATCGCGCAGGCCGAAGGGCGCATGAACCAGGAACCGATCGAGCGGGCGAAGGAAAGTCTGGAACAAGACCGCGCCGATTTGGAACAGGTGGAAAATCAGTTTAAATAAATGTATGATAGCCGTGGAAACTTTACTTTAAAAGAAGGAGGGTAAAATTCATGGCTTTACATTTAAATTCCTATTTAACGATGGATGGCAATGCGAGAGAAGCGATCGAATTTTACAAACAAGCGTTGGGAGCCGAGGTGCTTTTCGCCCAAAGCTTTGGAGAGATGCCGGAAAACCCTGAGTTCCCGCTGCCCGAAGGAATGAAGGACCGTATCTCCCATGCGACCTTAAAGGTAGGAGATTCTGTACTGATGTTTTCCGACTCTTTTCCCGGCAATTCCCCGCAAAAAGGAAGCATGCTCTCGATTTGTGTTACAACGGATGATCTGGCTGAATCCGAACGGATCTTTAGTGCGCTCCAAGAAGGCGGCGAGGTGGAAATGCCGCTGCAGGATACATTTTTCAGCCCTGGATATGGCATGGTCACCGATAAGTTCGGCGTTCTGTTTCAAATTTTCACCAAGGGCCTCCAGTAAGACAGGACGGCAGGACAAGTTATTAGGGCTTTTCTGAAATTGATGTAAGGAAATCCGCGGACACCGCGGATTTTTGATTTGGCGATTTTTTTTGAATAACAAGGAAAAATAAGGCTTGATAAAACAGGTAGGATGCGATAGACTAAGTTCAGTTAGTAATTGGTCAATCAATAACATTTGTTGTGCAGATAGTCTACAACGGGTGAAGGGGGCACCAACCTATGACAAAGAGAGCAGCCTCGGCCAATCGGCGAACCGACATTGTCAACGCTGCGATTGAGGTGTTCGCGGAAATCGGATATTACCGAGCAACTACCGCGCAAGTGGCGGAGCGGGCCGAAATTTCGCAGCCGTATGTTTTTCGTTTTTTTAATAAAGAGACATTGATGGTCGCGGCATTGGAAGTTTCGTTTCAAAGGATTCAGCAGGCGTTCGACCGCATCATTCGATCGGCGGATCAGGAGCATCTGGAGGCGGGTTTGATCCGGGAATACGAAGGGATTATGGAGTTGCACCGGAACGAAATCTTGCTTCAGATGCAAGCGCAGACCATTCAGGAAGAGCCGATTCGCGAGGCCATGAGAAAAGGGATGGCAGAAATACATCAAATGGTGCTAAATGCGTTTGAGAAAGCGGGGATCGGGAATCCTCAACGGCGAACCGAAAATTTTATAGCCAGAGGTCTGCTGTGCAATGTGACGATGGCTTTGAATCTGCCTCAGCTTATGAAAAAAGATCTTGGTTGAGGGAGATCTTTTTCGAGTATTTGTGATTGATCAATCAATAACAAAAATAATATTATTAATTTGGAGGGAGTATTAAAATGATGAAAAAGGCGATCGTATTGGGTGCAACCGGGGGTGTAGGCCATCCATTAACCGTTGAGTTGGTCAAAAGGGGAGTAGAGACGATTGCATTCGGGAGATCCATGGATAAATTGAAGAAATTAGCGGATGAGATCGGTCACAACCGGTTGTTACGTCTTTATGCAGGGGATGCTTTTCATCCTGAGGACATTGTGAAAGCCGCCGAGGGGGCGGATGTTATTTTTCATAGTGCCAACATTCCTTATCACGAGATGGAGACCCGGCTTCTCCCTTTGGGCGAGGCGGTGATGCAGGCGGCCGAACGTTTGGGGACCAAAGTGGTAGTGGTGGATGGAATATACCCTTATGGGAGGAGAACCGTGGAGAAAGCGACGGAAGATCATCCTAAAACTCCGCATACTCGTAAAGGGAAAACCCGTCTCGCTTATGAAAAGATGATCCTGAGTTCGCGGTGGAAAAAAGCCCGCCCGTTGATCGTCCGGCTCCCCGATTATTACGGGCCTTCGGCCCAGGCTTCTTACCTTTCATTGACCATGCAGGCGATTGCGGCCGGTAAGGGCACCGCTTTTATCGGAAACATGAAGGTTCCCCGGGAATATGTATATCTGCCAGACGCGGCCAATATGATTGTAAATATTGCGGAACGGGATAGCTCTTATGGACAAAACTGGCACATCCCCGGCCCGGGACTGCTTTCGGGGCACGAGTTGGTCCGGATTGCCCAGCAAGCCAGCGGGCGGAAGAAAACGGTGATTCCAATGGGGAAGGTTAGTCTGACTATGGCGGGATGGTTTAATCCGGTGATGAAAGAGGTTGTCGAGATGCTATATTTGACGGAAGAGCCGTTTGTGTTGAGCGGGGAGAAATACGAAAGACACATCGGACCTCTCATCTGGACGCCTCACGAAAAAGCGATTCGCGATACCATCGTGAAGCTGCAGGAGGAAGATGAGAAAGCAAAGTCCCAATAAATAAAGAAGCTTTTTCCTTGGATATCTTTATATATGGATATCCTTTTTTCTTCGTGGTAAGATAAGTGTCCAGTCGGTTTTGGCGAGGCTTATAGCAACTTGAAGCATGAAAGCTGAAATCCTGGAACAATTTATCACTTGTAAGCATTAGCTGAATATGTTATATTATTATTCCTGCCGCTTCGACGGTATGGTGGCAAGCGAAATGGTAAGAATTAGTTCTTGCAATCTAGCTTGCTCATATGATAAGATATAAAAGTTGCCGATGATGAGGCGATAACGAAATGAATGAAGTTGATCTTTGAAAACTGAACAACGAGTGAGTATTAAAATGAGAAGTAAAATTCTCGTCAGATTCAAAATGAGCTATCAGCTTATTCAATGAGTTTCAACTTTATTGGAGAGTTTGATCCTGGCTCAGGACGAACGCTGGCGGCGTGCCTAATACATGCAAGTCGAGCGGACTTGATGGAGTGCTTGCACTTCTGATGGTTAGCGGCGGACGGGTGAGTAACAC